>AAZW01000038.1 GCA_000169995.1 Vibrionales bacterium SWAT-3
CGATTATTGCTCTGATGTTCGTGCAACTGGCTATCTTTTATATCGCATTAAAACTGCAACTGGGTGACCCTGCGGTTATCTTAGACGCGGTTATCGACCCTGAGGCGTTTACTCCACAAATCGTTGAGTCCATTTTTATTGCCAACTTCAGCTATGAAGTTATCAGCGCGCCTATCTATGCAGGTATCTGTTTGATGGCGATGAGCCACGCAGCAGGGCTACAGACCAAAGTACGCCACATTGGTAAAGGCTTACAGTTTACGATTCCAGTAATTCTTGTGACTCTGTTCAGCCTGATGCTTCAAGGTATTGCAGGTATGATTCTGCCGTTTCTGTCGATTTACTTCTCACTTGCTTTCAGCCACTCAATCCTACTGATTTGCGATAAGAAAGTACCACCAATGCAATCGCTGCTGCTTTCTCTGCGTGCTGTAAATAAGAAAATCTTCACCGTTGCTTCTATCTACCTATTAGTAATGCTGATGTTCATCGTCGCGGCAATGATGTACGGCATTGGCCTTATCTTCGTTTTACCTTTCTTCTTCCACGTGAAAGGGATTCTTTACCGTGAGATGTTTGGCATTAAACTCAAACTAATTGCGTCAGACAGACCAAAGAGCGACGACGACCACAACGGTAGCAACAATAAAGACCCACAGGTATTCGATGCATAACAACTCTAAATTAAGCGCAAGTAAATCACTTGCGCTAAAAGTGACAGCATTAGCCTTAGTTGGCTCAATCTCGTTAGTTGGCCCAATGCTTTACCAACAAGAGGAAGAGCGTAGGCGAGCAGGTCAAGCGGCCCCAGACTCAGAACAAAAGTTTGGTGACTTGACCGTCTCTTCTGATAAGCCAGACTTCGCAGCTATTGAAGATGTAAATGAAAAGAAAGACACCTTCTTTTCTTATCTTCGCCCAAGTATCAATATCGAAAACAAGCGAATCACAAAAGAACGTGCGTTTCTAACCAGGCTTTCAGAGGCGGGGTTGAACAATCTTGACTCTGAAGACGCGTCATACGCAAAGAGACTAGGGAAACTGTATAGCCTGCCTGTACCTTCATCGGGCTTAGATGACGCTTGGCTGAAAGAAATGTTGAATCGTGTAAACGTGCTACCTGAAGCGCTTGTGTTAACTCAGGCAGCCAATGAATCGGCTTGGGGTACATCTCGTTTCGCCACTAAAGCGAATAACTATTTTGGTCATTGGTGTTACACCAAAGGTTGTGGCCTAGTTCCGCTACAACGTAACGAAGGTAGCTCACATGAAGTGGCAACATTCTCTTCAAGCCAAGAGTCTGTGCACCGTTACTTCATGAACCTAAACCGAAACCGTGCTTATGCAGACCTAAGAGCAATTCGCGCAAAACTAGCAGCACAGGGCGACGATCTGTTAACAACCAAAACTGCAACAGAGCTCACCAACGGCTTGTTCAAATATTCTGAGCGAGGTTCAGACTATGTGACTGATTTACAAGCTATGATCCGTCACAACGAGGTATACTGGAAAAAGTAACTCGATTTGATAGTCATTTGGCGAGCTTAAACGGTAAGTTTGACCAAATAACATCACATAAAGAGCAGCTCATTGGCTGCTCTTTCTATTTATAAACGCTCAACTTCGACAAGACTATAACAATGAAAAAGACAGCACTCGCTTTATTAGCTTCTCTAAGCCTAGGGATCTCTTTACCTGCTGCAGCGCAAGAATACATGTTTACCTATTCTAAGCTTTACACACAGCTTAAAAACAACACCAAAGAAGGGCATGAGGACGTTAAAGTTGCGGTCTTCTTTGTCGATCAGCAAGCCCAAACAACCTGTCATATCAGCAAAGCTTGGATGGAAAAAGAAGAACACTATGAAGAGCTGAAAGTCTCTCCAGCTAACGAGCTTCTGCTACCAGTAGACCAAAACCTTCGTTCAGCAAACCCGCTTATTTTTGTGCAAACAAAAGAACAAGAGTGCGCATACTCTTTGGTTGTTATGACTAAAGCACCTTTAGCTGGAACGGTTGAGGTTACACAGCTGGAAAACCTGTTACCACAGATGCAAGCAATGTTAGAAGACGTAAGCGGTATGTTCTCAAGCTGGTTCACACCGGACATCCAAGGGTTAACGCTTGAGTTTGCAGACAAGCTTGAAGGTAACATAACGCTTTCTAACGGCAAGCAGCTCCCGATTACCCAAGGACGCGCTAAGTTCACACTAGAAGAACTAGATGGAAGTGACAGCATCACGTTACCAGAAGCGACAACTCGTGTGTTACCTTACATTCCGGCTCAATAACCTTGGGTTAGGCGACTGACCACACGGCGTTAATCTAAGCAAAACATCGTAAAGCAGCTAACTCAACCAAGTTAGGCTGCTTTTCTTTTCCTACAACCAGCGTGGTTTGCGCTTTTGAAGCTCATTTTTATGAAAGATGAGCGGTTATCACTAGATAAAGTGGCATCTTTCAACAAGTCGACTTGTTTATCCTGCCGTTACTATTTCAACATGAAATAAAAATCCGTATAATCCACGCCCTAAAACAGTCCCACTAGCAATCTACAGTCGGTAATACGACGGTGTGAGAGTCGCAATGAACCAAAACGATAATAGAAAAGAAGTACTAGAATTCAACAAACTTCAGAAACGTCTGAGAAGAAATGTTGGAAATGCCATCATCGACTACAACATGATCGAAGAGAATGATGTGGTAATGGCATGTATCAGTGGCGGTAAAGATTCATTTGCGATGCTAGATATTTTGCTACGTTTACGTGAAGCAGCACCAATCAAATTTGATGTTGTTGCGGTAAACCTAGATCAAAAACAACCTGGGTTCCCTGAGCACATTCTTCCTGAATACTTTGAAACGCTGAACATTCCTTACTACATCGTAGATAAAGATACGTACTCAGTAGTTAAAGAGAAGATCCCAGAAGGTAAGACAACATGTGGTCTATGTTCTCGTCTGCGTCGTGGTACTTTGTACTCGTTCGCTGAGAAGATTGGCGCGACTAAGATCGCTCTTGGTCACCATATGGATGACATCGTGGAAACTATGTTCCTTAACATGTTCCACGGCGCTCGTCTAAAGGCGATGCCACCTAAGCTACGTTCTGATGATGGTCGTAACGTTGTTATTCGTCCACTGACTTACTGTCGTGAAACAGACCTAATCAAATACGCTGAACACAAAGAGTTCCCAATCATTCCTTGTAACCTATGTGGTTCGCAAGAAAACCTACAACGTCAAAGCATTAAAGCAATGCTGATTGATTGGGACAAGAAGACACCAGGCCGTGTTGAAAAGATCTTTAAATCAATTCAAAACGTTAGCCCAAGCCAACTGGCTGACCGCGAACTGTTTGACTTCGTAAACCTTCCACTAGACCGTAGTGGCGAGCGTGAAGAGTACGAATTCCAAGAAGCTGAAATTTCATCTTCTAACATCGATGAGTCAATGTTCATCGACGTAACGAACGTATAATAAGAATAATCGTTGTAGAGCAATAGATGCGCCTACAACAGACAAACAAAAACGCCTCAAGCAATGCTTGAGGCGTTTTTTTATAAGTTGAACTCACCGTTAAGTTCGTCTGCTTAAACGCATTAACCTTTCGAAAGGTTAGGGTCGAGTGGGCTAACGTAACCAGATGGCTTAAGCGCCAAAACATCACAGTTAATCTTATCGATAACATGCTCCGCAGTATTACCGATGAACACCGCAGATAAGCCGGTACGACCGGTTGTGCCCAAGATTACCATTGCAGCGTTGTTTTCAGACGCGACACGTGGAATCACATCTTCTGGTAAGCCTTGCTCAACAACGGTCTGCTCTTCACACATACCGTGCTTCTGACGCAGTGCCTTCATCGCCGTTAAGTGATGACCGCGAACCGCATCCGTGTAAGAGGTTGGGTCAAACTCAGGCAACTCAATTGTGATGTTCGCCGGAGTGACTGGGTAAGCGTTAACTAAGAAAGGTTCCGCATCCAGACGACCTGTTATCTCAAGGAGTCGATCGACCATAGTATCGTTAAGTTCTAAATGCGCTTCCGTCTCTGAGCCTACGTGAACGGACGCATAAATTTTTGCGTGCTCTGGCCAGAAATCGTTTTTAACGAGCAGTACAGGGCTAGGGCATTTTCTCAACAGGTGCCAATCAGTCGGCGTGAAGATAACCGACTCCAAGGTGTCGTGCTTGCGCGTGCCCTTAATCAAGATATCGTGACCGCCGCTATAAACTTCGGCAATGATGGCTTCGTAAGGGCGGTTATGCCAAACCACCTGCACATTAAATTCGATAGAATCATCTAGATAAGGCTGTGCTACTTTGTTCATCCAGATTTCACGCTGATGAATCACGCCCTTGCGCATTGCGTCTCGTTCATCGACAGAGAGCATAGATGTCATTTCATACGAGAAGTCGTAGATAGACAAAAAGAAAGTGATATGGCTTGTTGAGGTGCTTTTCTTAGCAAGTTGGATAGCACGAACTAGAGCAGGTTGCTCATCGTGATTAATGTCTGCGACAACTAAAATTTTGTTATAGATACTCATAACTAAGCCTACTTTTCAGACCGAACATATAAATAATGTAGCGTAGTTATGGGGAGATTAAGAGAAATAAAAGAGGTTTTAAGAGAGAAACATGATGTAGCTCATTATTGAACTACATCATTGATATCTAGACTATTCTTTTGAAACGCCAGCAAGTTCCATCAGCGCATCGTGATCTTCGATAGTGATATATTTGCCTTTAACGCTTAGGATGTCTGCCTTCTGGAAACGACCTAAAAGACGGCTAATCGTTTCAACCGTTAGACCTAGGTAGTTACCAATATCGCCACGAGTCATCGTTAAGCGGAACTCACGCGGGCTGAAACCACGTTGAGAGAATCGAGTTGAAAGGTTGTAAAGGAATGCAGCAAGACGCTCTTCCGCATTCTTCTTAGAAAGAAGCAGAATCATTTCTTGGTCGCCTTTAATCTCATTACTCATCAGGCGCATAATTTGCTGACGCAACTTAGGCATTTTTCCTGATAGGTCATCAAGAATCTCGTATGGGATTTCACATACCATAGAAGTTTCTAGTGCTTGAGCGAAACTAGGGTGTAGGTCACCAGTAATCGCATCAAAGCCAACAAGATCGCCCGCTAGGTGGAATGCAGTAATCTGCTCGTCACCTTGCTCGGTAATCGTGTAGCTCTTGATCGTTCCAGAGCGAATAGCATAGAGAGATTTAAGCTCGTCACCAGCTTTAAATAACTCTTGGCCTTTTTGAATAGGCTTTTTTCTCTCAATGATCTGATCAAGTTGATCAAGTTCAGATTCATTCAAAGTGAACGGAATACAAAGTGAACGGAATACAAAGTGAACGGAATACAAAGTTGGCTAATACTACAATCCTGGCAATGGATCGCACAGCCACCAGATTGGACACGTTTCGTTACAGGCTTTTCAGAAATCATAACAATCTTTCACTATTTGATATACGTCAATATTTTAGCATTCCTTTATCCAGTTGGGTAGTAAAAAAACCGGATTTAAAGAATGGCTATACGGTATAAATAATGAGCTGCAGTGCCATATATCCAGTGTAGAAACCGTAAATCAAGATTAAAATCGCACCGAGTTGACGAAATAAGTCAGCTTGTTGCAATTTCTTGAGGAAGCTAGCGCCCATACCAACCGTCAGCATCGCAGGAAGCGTTCCTAAGCCAAATGCGAGCATGATTCCTGCTCCATTATACCAACTGCCTGATACAGCCGCCCAGGTCAGCATAGAGTAGACTAGACCACACGGTAACCAACCCCAAATGAAACCAAACGGCAGAGCGTGGATTGGATGCTTGAGTGGAAGGAAAGACTTACCGACTGGTGAAATATAACGCCACAGCTTCTGGCCGACCTTCTCAAAGAACAGCAAGCCAAACCACCACTTACCGATATACAGGCCCAAAATGATCATAAAGATGGCAGCGAACAAACGAAGCCAATACAGTAGCGCGTTGAAATCGCTAAGTTGACCGATTGAAGATATAGCACCACCGATCACACCACCAATAACGGCATAGCTGAGTAGGCGACCAAGGTTGTAAAGTAGGGGAATAACCGGGGAAGGTTTGGTATTGCCGATTGAAAGGAGCGACGCAATGCCACCACACATTCCCATGCAGTGGCCAGCGCCGATCAAACCGACAATAAAGGCTCCGATCCAATCAGGCGTCATCGTTCTTTTTATCTAGGTTAGTTGGGCTTTCTGTATTGGCTTTATCATTCTTAAGAGGCTTGCTGTCAGAGTGCGCATGGGCCTTTTCGTCTTCATCAAACAAAATGTTGTGACCTTGACGCTCAAGGTCTTCAAACTGTTCGCTCTTAACGGCCCATAGAAAAATACCAACAGCGATACACACCAGTACAATCGCAATGGGAATCAGGATGTATAAACTTTCCATTATTTACCTTGCTCTTTTAAAAGCCTTAACGAATTAGACACAACAATAATAGAGCTTGCAGACATGCCAACAACGGCAATGTATGGAGCAACCAAACCAGCTACAGCCAATGGAAGGATGAGTAGATTGTACCCCAATGACCATGCTAGGTTTTCGCGGATTATCTTACGCGTTTTTAGTGCCAATGTACGGGACTTAAGTAATCTATCAAGCTTGTCGCCCAATAAAACCATGTCTGCAGAGGCTTTTGCTACATCTGTTCCGCCACCCATAGCAACAGAAAGGTGAGCACCCGCTAGAATAGGCGCATCGTTAATACCGTCGCCAACCATCATGGTAATGTCTTTCTCATCACGAGAGTTAAGGTAAGCAAGCTTATCCTCAGGCTTAGCATTCGCAACGATGTCGGTAATACCGATTTCTTCAGCAACAGGCTTCGCGTTAATGAAGGAATCACCAGTCAGCAGGGTAGTTTTAATACCCGCTTCTTTGAACTTTTGGATGAACTCATTGCTTTCCTTACGAATCGGGTCTTCATAAGTAAAGGTAGCAATATGACGTCCCGCCATCGACAAGTAGATGCCGTTGCTTTGTGTTGGCTGAGCTTCACCAAGAATAAACTCGCTACTACCGATTGCAACTTCTTGACCGTTCCACTGACCAGTAATACCTGAACCAATAACGTTGTTTACGGAATCGACTTCAATATCATCTGACACGTGAGTCTTGAATGCTTTCGCAATAGGGTGGTTAGCATGCTGTTCTAGGCTCGCAGCCACTTTTAAACACGTCTCTTTATCAAGCTCTGAGAAGGTCTCTACTTGGCTGATACGAATATCACCCTCAGTCAATGTACCTGTCTTATCGATGATCAAGTGATTCACTTTACATAAGGTTTCAAATACATGGCCCTTACGCAGCAAAATACCAAAGTTGCCCATACGGGATGTTGAACAAGTAATTGCAGTCGGTGTCGCCAATGAAAGAGCACAAGGACAAGTCGCTACCAATACCGACAACATGATCCAGAATGCATCTTCTGGACGAGTTTGGTGCCAGTAGAACCAAGTACCGAAAGAGATAATCAAAATAACCGCTACAAAGTAACGGGCCACAATATCTGCAATCTCAGCGATACGAGGCTTAGACAACTGTGCTTCATCTTGCAGACGAACGATATTAGAGATGACCGAGTCCGCTTTTGATGTCATCACTTCCAGTTCAAACGACTCGTCACCATTCAACGTACCAGCGAAGACAGTATCGCCTTCGTTTTTCACGACATGGATAGATTCGCCAGTCAGCATGGATTCATCAATGTGAACTCGACCAGACCGCACTTTGCCATCCGCAGGAATATGCTCACCCGGTAGTACGCGAATCTGATCGCCTACCTTTAAGGTTTTTACTGGAACTTGGTCACCATCTAACGTCGTCGCCATTGCAGGAACGAGCTTAAGCAGATTACCACTCGCTGCCGCCGCTTTACGACGCGCTCTCATCTCTAAGAAACGACCAAGCAGAAGGAAGAAGGTAAACATCGAAATAGATTCGAAGAAAACTTCTCCTTTCTCTGTCACGGTTGCCACCAAGCTCGCAACGTAAGCAAACAGCAGCGCGATCGACACAGGCACATCCATACCCAGCGTTCGCCCCTTAATACTGCGCCATGCATTGATGTAGAACGGCAGAGCAGAATAAAGCAATACCGGCGTTGCAAAGATCAAGCTTACCCAGCGGAAGTAATTTTTAAACTCAGGCTCAAGATTGCCAAATACTTCAAGGTATAGTGCGACCGCCAGCATCATCACCTGCATGGTTGCTAAACCAGCAACGCCAAGACGATAGAGGTAGTTCTTCATTGAGCGGTGATAGGCTGCTTCTTGTTGGTCAGCCTCGAAAGGCGCGGCTTTGTAACCTAGGGTATGGATTGCTGACAACAACTCGCTCAATTTCACTTGCGTGTTGTCCCAGCTAAGTAGGGCGCGGTTGGTGGTGGTATTCACACGAATACTGCCCACACCTTGTTTTGAAGAGACTTGTTTCTCGATTAGCCATGCACAAGCTGCACATGAAACCCCTTCAAGTGACAATGTCACCTCAGAGACGTTCTCAGAGTTTCTTACAAACTCCAGTTGAACGTCTTCATTATCATAATGACTAAGTGCCAGAAGTTGCTCTGGCACCAGATCCGCTTTCTCAGCAGGAGCGGTGCGGTATTGGTAGTAAGAAACCAAACCACTATCAACGATTGTCTGAGCTACGGTCTCGCAGCCCGGACAACACATCTTACGAGGCGATCCTAAGATCTCGACTTCAAAATCCGTTTCCGCTGGTACATCTTCACCGCAGTGATAACAGGATTCACACATAAGCTTTAGTTCGTTAGTTGAGTAGGAGTTTCAATCGGGAAGTTCATGCGACCTTGAACTAACCATTGTTCGTCATGCGGCGTCAACTCAATGAACCACGGACCTTCTAAGTGATGATCCAGAGTCATTGTGTAGTTGCCTCTCGCATCAGCGGTTAGTAGCTGAGTGAAATCGCGGTCTGGTAGCGTTCTGTGAACGAACATTGCGCTGATAGCAGGGAAGTGATCAAGTTTGCCTTTGTCTAATGTGATAATAACAGAGTTACCTTTCTCATTAAGTGAAGCTGATAAACCCAGCTCTTTGGCGATGTTTACTTTTGAAATGTCGACATTAATACCTTTTCCTTTTTTATAGTAATCCTCAGTCACTAGGTCTACAGAGTTCTGTGTAAACACAATAACCGTCATAATGGTCCAAATAACTACTGTCGCTGGCAACGCGATTAAGAACCACGGCCAAAACTGTTTATACCAAGGCTTTACCATAAAAAAGATCTCAAAAAAGAATAAAAAGAAGAGGTTATAAAATAAAGGAAAGACAGCCTCTTAGAAAGAGGCTGTTATTGAAATGTTACTTATTATCTGAGTTGCTTAAGCTCCACACGTAAGATGAAACCAGTTGTACTTTGTCTTCGCCTAGAATGTCTTTCCAAGCAGGCATAACGCCAGAACGTCCGTACATAACTGTTTCAGTTACGTCTGCACGAGAATCGCCAAACAACCAATCGCGGTCAGTCAGGTCAGGTGCGCCGACAGCAGGGTTACCCTTACCATCAGTACCGTGACACGCTGCACACACTACAAAGCGAGCTTTACCAGCTTCTGCTTCACGTGCGTTTACGCTACGACCAGAAAGGCTAAGAGTGTAGCTAACTACTTCTTTTACGCCTTCTTCGCCAAGCGCGTCTTTCCAGCCTGGCATTTGGCCAACACGACCGTGCATAATTGTTGTAACGATAGCCTCAGGTTCACCGCCATATAGCCATGCGTCATCAGTTAGGTTAGGGAAACCTTTCTGGCCACGTGCATCAGAGCCGTGACACTGAGAACAGTTTTGCAAGAATAAACGTTGACCCACTTTGATTGCGTCAGCATCTGATGCAATGTCAGGGATTGAACGTAAACCGTTTTCGTCGTGAGCAAGCTTTCTGAATGCTTCACCGAAGTAGGTGTCTGCATCATCAAGCTCTTTCGCGTACGCATCTAACTGTTTGTTTGCTTGTGCAGCAGCAATTGCAGAGCGAGACTCTTCAATGCTACGAACTTCTTGGTTTGAACTTGTCCAACCTAGTAGACCTTTAAAGTTGCCAAGGCCTGGGTATAGAGCAAGGTAAACCGCTGCAAAAACAATCGTACTGATGAAAAGGTATGTCCACCATTTTGGTAGTGGGTTGTTAAGCTCACGAATACCATCGTATTCATGGCCCATATCATGACCTTCTTCAACGCCTGTTTTGTCTTTAAAACACCAACGAAGTAAGACAGCACAACCAATTAGGGTACCAATCGTAATCGCACTAACCCAGATACTCCAGAATGTACTCATTACTTTGTCACTCCTTCATTTTTAGAACTTGTTGCTGGCTCGTCGTCAGCAAACACTAGGTTCGCGTCTTCGTCGAAACGTGATTTACGGTTCTTGCCGTATGCCCACCAAACGATGCCGATGAAGCAAGCAAAAACAGTCACAGTCCAAACACTTTGAAATGTAATAATGTCCATAATTATTCCTTATTTCATTGCGTGGCCAAGCGATTGAAGGTAAGCGATGATTGCATCCATCTCTGTTTTTCCTTCAACATCTTGTTTAGCGTTAGCAATTTGTTCGTCTGTGTAAGGAACACCAAATTGATTACGGAAGAGTTCAAGCTTCTGTTGAGTCAATTTGCCATCAAGTACATTCTCAGCAAGCCATGGGAAACCAGGCATGTTTGATTCAGGAACAAGTTCACGAGGGTCGATAAGGTGAACACGGTGCCACTCATCGGAGTAACGATCACCAACACGTGCTAGATCAGGACCTGTACGCTTTGAGCCCCATAGGAATGGGTGTTCCCAAACACTTTCACCAGCTACAGAGTAGTGGCCGTAACGTTCAGTCTCAGAGCGGAAAGGACGAATCATTTGGCTGTGACATACGTTACAACCTTCACGAATGTAGATATCACGACCTTCCATTTCCAGAGCAGAGTAAACGCGTAGGTTTTCTACAGGTTCAGTTGTCTGCTTTTGGAAGATAAGAGGGGTGATTTCTACTAACGCACCAAAACTGATAGCAATAACGATTAAGATCGCTAATAGGCCAACGTTTTTCTCTACCAACTCATGGCGATTATTTGAATTTGAGCTCATTCTAAATCTCCTTAAGCCGGTTGAGGGATAGCTTTAAGGCTATCTTTAGGTGCAGAAACAGTCTTGTACGTGTTGTATGCCAATAAGAACATACCAGATAGGAAGATGAAACCACCTAGGAAACGTACAAAGTAGAACGGGTAAGACGCTTCAACAGATTCAACGAAGCTGTAAGTTAATGTACCGTCAGAGTTAACTGCACGCCACATCAGACCTTGCATCACACCAGAGATCCACATTGCTACAATGTAGAAAACCGTACCAATCGTTGCTAACCAGAAGTGAACATTGATTAGAGATACAGAGTACATACGTTCTTGACCAAATAGTTTAGGAACTAAGTGGTAAACCGAACCGATAGAAACCATTGCAACCCAACCTAACGCACCAGAGTGAACGTGACCGATAGTCCAGTCCGTGTAGTGAGATAGTGCGTTAACCGTTTTAATTGCCATCATTGGGCCTTCGAAAGTCGACATGCCGTAGAATGATAGAGAAACGATTAGGAAACGTAGGATAGGGTCGTAGCGAAGCTTATGCCACGCACCAGATAGAGTCATGATACCGTTGATCATGCCACCCCAAGAAGGAGCAAACAGAACCAAAGACATAACCATACCTAGAGACTGAGTCCAGTCTGGAAGTGCAGTGTAGTGTAGGTGGTGAGGACCAGCCCAGATATACAGAGACACAAGAGCCCAGAAGTGAACAATCGACAAACGGTAAGAATAAACAGGGCGACCAGCTTGTTTAGGAACGAAGTAGTACATCATACCTAGGAAACCAGCTGTCAATAGGAAGCCTACCGCATTGTGTCCGTACCACCATTGCACCATTGCATCAATTGCACCTGAGTAAATCGAGTACGACTTAAACGCAGATACAGGAACAGCTAGGCTGTTAACGATGTGCAACACGGCAACCGTGATGATGAAGGCTCCGAAGAACCAGTTTGCTACGTAAATGTGTGATGTCTTACGTTTAATCATGGTTCCGAAGAACACGACCGCATAAGCTACCCACACAAGAGTAATAGCAATATCGATTGGCCATTCTAGTTCTGCGTATTCTTTACCAGAGGTCAAACCTAACGGTAAAGTAATTGCAGCGGACAGGATAATCGCTTGCCAACCCCAAAAGGTAAAGGCTACGAGAGGGCCACCAAAGAGACGCGTCTGACAGGTACGTTGCACAACATAATATGATGTTGCAAACAGCGCACTTGTACCGAACGCAAAAATAACCGCATTAGTATGCAGGGGACGTAAACGACTGTACGTCAACCACGGCGTATCAAAGTTTAGCTGTGGCCAAACTAATTGAGCGGCAATCAAAACACCAACGCCCATACCGACAATACCCCACAAAATTGTAACCAGGGTAAATTGACGGACGACCGTATAGTTGTAGTTTTGTTCAAGCTGCTTTTCTTGGCTCATTTGCATGCTTCCAATTTCTTATTTACTACACTTTACTTCCAACACGACTCACGTCGTAATGCCACCCAAATTAGAAAAGGAAATTCAGCCTATTCAGGACCTTATTTCCACTTGCTGATTTTAAAAAAAAGTGGCATTTTCAACGCGACACTATACTTGAATTAACAAATCAATGACAGAGTAGTAACCTTACGCTTGGTCTGGAATTGGATTTTTATTTAAAAACTTTGAACTTTGTAACAAGGAGTAAAGATTATAATGGCGGCACAAAAGCTAACAAAAGGCAGGCTTGTTCAAATTATCGTCATGTTGGTTATTTTAATAGCTGCATTTACTTGGAGAACAGTGACATACGATAATAACGAGACAATAACCTGTATCGTTTCAAAACCTTGTGAATTTGGTATTGATAATAATAATGTTTTGATTTCGGACGATAGTCAGGGGTATTCGATCGAAACATCTAAAACTGGCAAATTTATCATTAGTTATGAAGGAAGCGGAGTTTTAGAATCGAAAGGGTCTTCATCTTGGCTTTTACAAACCGATGATAAGAGCGCCTCAATAACGGTTACATTTCCACAACAGGTCATGACGTATACAGTAAACCTATCCAAAGAATAAAATGGAAAACTGAGCAACACCTCGCTCTTTGATAGAAATGTTGACTAAACCAGTGAAACCTTGTGCATTAAAATGTTATAAAGAAGACATTAATAAAGTTTCCAGAAATCTATGAAATTTCTATCAAAAGTCTCTTATTCCCTAGACGATAAAATCGCAGTAGATGAACTGCTTCAAGGGGTAGAAACCCCTGAGAATATCGCTTGCCTCATTTGTTACTGCACAGAAGAGTACTCCACGCTCGCTGTGCAGAGATATTTCGTAGATGCGCTTCCCAACACTCCCATACACGGCTGTACCACCTGCCATGGAATAATGACGGAAACGGGCTTTCATTCAGGTCCAGTCATCGGTGTACTCATCATCTATGATTCAGGTATTAATGCCTACGGAACGGGTATTAAACACTTCAGCCAATCCATCGAGCAAAGCACCTTCGACGCGATAGATGCAGCGCTTAGAAATGCAAATAGAGAAGGTGAGATCCCAGATTTAATCTTGCTTCATTCTACTCCTGGTAACGAGGAGAAAGTAATGGCAGCTATCGATACTAAGTTCGGGACTGAGGTTCCTATCATTGGTGGCAGCGCTGCCGATAATCAGGTATCTGGTAACTGGAGTATCTTTACCGAAGAGTCGCTTTCTATTAACGGGATCTCATTAACGGTCTTTTTCGCCTCTCAATCCATCTATTCATCATTCAGTGCAGGTCACACGCCCACGCGTTACTCAGGTACCGTGACTAAAGTACGAAACAGAATCTTACTGGAGATAGACCATAGGCCAGCTGCTACGGTTTACAACGAGTGGACCAATTTCCACTTAGGTGGCAGCGACGACGGCTATATCTTTGAAAAATCGTCTGTTTATCCTTTGGGAAGAAAAGTCGGTTCGTCTTACAACTATCCATATTTCAAGCTTTCACACTCTATCCGAGAAACAGAGTGCGACGGAATCGAGTTATTTACCGACATCAACGAAGGCGACACCATATACTTAATGCAAGGTTCCAAGCAGCAGTTAATTAGCCGCGCCGCCAACATCATTCATTCGTCTTACTACAATGACATGGATCTTGAAGAGAAATTAGGTGCTATCAACATCTTTTGTGCTGGTCCAATGTTAAACCTTAAACAAGACATGGATGAGGTTTGTGAACAAATAAATCAAGCACTTAATGGGCTTCCTTACATATGCCCATTCACTTTTGGTGAGCAAGGAAGACTTTCTGGTGGAGAGAACGCACACGGTAACTTAATGGTGTCATCAGCAACATTTTATAGGTTAAAAAAATAATGGGTTCTGAAGGTCAAGAAGCGCTGCAAGAAGCACGTATTGAACTACAAAAACTAAAAGCCCGTGAGAGAAAACTGGCTGAAGAGAATAGGGTGATCCTATCGACTATCTCTGCGATCAGTAAAGCAAGTAACATATCTGAGATATTTTCTAGCCTTGAGTTTGTCTTAAAAAAGTACATCAAATTTGACGACTTTATCGTAGTCTCAAGAGTAGGGAACGAAGGTGATTTCAAGACTCTACTGACAAATAATAAAGTCTTTGAACAGATGCACTGGACAGATTGTGGCAAGCTGTCTCGAGTCATTAATGGGGAATGCGCTATCCTTTTTGAACCCAAGTCTCTGGGTGAATTCAACTCTTTACATCCCATTATTCTTGACCAAATAAACTCGGTGTTGATTACCGGTATCGATAGCGGGCTAACGCAATCAGTCATTATTTTTATTCACTCGAATACCAAACATTTTAGTATCGAAACTAAAGCAACTCTAAACCGTTTTCGCCCGCTTATTGAGCGCGCTGTTTTCGACATAGAGAATAAAGAGAAACTCGAAGCCACAGTGAGAGAGCGAACCACGGAGCTTGTCACAGCAAGGAAAGACGCAGAAAGAGCCAACAAAGCCAAGTCAGAATTCCTGGCCATGATGAGCCACGAGTTAAGAACGCCATTAAACGCCATCATTGGGCTAATCGACACCTTGAAATCGACTCAACTAACGCCAGAACAACAGTCTATACTGCTAAATATGAGTACATCGTCTGAGCTTTTGCTAGCGATCATCAGTGATGTATTGGACTTTTCCAAAATAGAATCCGGGTGTTTCTCATTAGCTCCACAATGGAGCAATGTAAGAGACACTGTAACTTTTGTTTTGTCTGAACAAAAGAAGGCGGCAGACGATAAAGGTCTAACGCTCACGATTTCTAGTGATATCCCAGAGGGTGAACTTCACTATATAGACCCGAGCCGTTTAGCACAGATCTTGTTTAACCTAATAGGCAATGCCATCAAATTTACGGAACATGGGCACGTTCATGTATCCATAAAATACCAACAGAGCTCATTCTACATAGCAGTCGAAGACACCGGCATTGGAATTAGTTCGCAACAGCTATCGTCATTATTCAGCCCGTTTGTGCAAGCAGATAGTACAATCACACGAAGGTTTGGTGGCACAGGCTTAGGTTTGGCAATCACCAAGAGATTGGTCGAATTGATGCGTGGACGTATATCAGTGGAAAGTGAGCCTGGGAAAGGTTCTAAGTTCGAAGTCCAATTGCCAGTGCTCACCAGAGTAACTAACAATTGCAATCAACTGGAAGATGATGTCTGCTCAAGAGAACTAAGAAGCCGATATTCAGTGCTGGTTGTTGAAGACAACCCAACAAACCAAATGGTGATTAAGCTCATTCTAACAAGACAGGGTCATGAAGTTTTTATCGCAAGTAATGGCGAAGAAGCGATAGGATTTGTCGAAGACAACAACGACTCGATAGACATTATCCTAATGGATGTATCGATGCCGGTAATGGACGGTTTAACCACAACCAAATACATGAGAGAAGCAAACATACAAACACCAATCGTCGCGCTAACGGCACACACATCGGTTGAAGATAAATGCTCATGTTTAGATGTCGGTATGAATGATTTCGTGACCAAACCGGTAAGAACAAAAGAAATAACAGAAGCTATAGATAGATTAATGCTTGAGATCTAATAAACGTATGGTTGTAGAAAGTTAAATATTGAATGGATAGCATCTAAGAGTTAAAGAGTTAATTTGAACAGGCGCTGCGTAAAGGTTCAGTAAGAGGTTTAGTAATTAAGATGGCGCGAGTTAGTTTGATTCAACGTGTAGTCAAACCCATAAAAATGGTTAAGCGAATGAATTATGTGGTTCTTTACGTGAAATCTGCCAGGGATAAGGCTCGTAAAGCTCTCAGATTTCACATATAATGACTGCGTATTATTTACATTATGTTAAATATGGTTTGGTAATCATAAGGCAGAGTTCGATATACGATGCCCTGCCTCTGTTTCTATCCAACTGATACTGTGTATTTAACCATAATGGCTATTTACCATAAAATACCTAATAAACATATTTCCTAATCTTCGATTAAGAGATGGTTACACATTGCTGTGTAAGTTATGAAAGTAACCCTATTGTTGTACTTTCAGATTTCACGCACGCTACATACGCAAAGTCTAGATACTTAATTTCAATTGAGAATCCCGGTCCATCTTGCAACTGATAAAGCATTCAGAAATTCCGACACATCACAGGCACCTAATCTGGCTTGCTGGTCGCTTATGTCACGCTTTCAACCTGAGCTCGCTTCAAGCTCTATCAATCGTTGCTCTCGTTATTTAAGGTTCCATAAGCATGTCGATGGTACTCAAACGACATTATTGAAAAGCTTCATTGCATTCAAAGTATGTCCGTAGTTTTAATGCACGGGCTGTAAACTAAAAATAAGTGACAACGCAACGCACTTCCTGTTTACCGTGTTCTGGTATGGCCATTGCTCCTTGTTTTACAACTGAGATGCTGATACTTCTATTACCTACAAGCTTTGAAAATCAGATATTTAGACAGGTTTCGTATTAACTAATACGTCTTTTGTTTGATAGCATGTCTGGGAAATCAATAACTTAATAAATAAAGGTTTTACATGAAAAGCAGTATGGTCGCCCTATCACTATTATCTATCTTCGCAATGAGCTCCCAAGCGGTTGCTAGTGATAAAGAAGCTTCATCTAAGGAGCTTGGTCAGTTTTATGTTGGTGCTGATATCGGCTTTTACAATGAAACCGAATTTGAATTCCCTAACGACGCCATTGAAGATTCATCAGACCTTTCTGACCTCAGTTATAACCTAGTTGGAGGCTACGAATTCAATACTCATGATGTTGTTAAGTTAGGGCTAGAAACCGAATACCGAAAAATTGGTAAGGTAAGCTATAGCGATTCGATGGATATCGAAGGTCAGGCTTTCTTCGTCAACGTTAAGCCAAAATTCATTGTTAAAGGAGATGCGTTAGACTTATACGTATCACTATTAGCTGGTGTTGGCTCGATGGATATGGACGTAAAAATGTCCGGAACCTCGGAATCTAAATCAGAAGCAGCTTACCAAGTTGGTGCAGAGCTTGGTGCGATAGTCTCAGACAATATCGACATCCACCTTGGCTACCGAAATGCACGTGTTGAAATCTACGATGTCGATGTTTCTTCACAAACCGCTTATATTGGTGCGCGATACAAGTTTTAACCCCTTCGAATAACCGTTAGCCCACTCTAGCAAAGCCTTCCTCTCTAAAGTGGGCGTTACTCGATCCTTTATCTTGACTGAATCGGCCTATTAAAGTTACGTTGTATCTTATTTTGTGTAGGTATAGGAAGTTTAAGGGACTACGTTTTGCAAAATAAACCACCTAAACAGACCACTATTTCGTGTTTAAATTTTGATCTATCAAACAGTTATAATTGAAAATAAGGTGATTAAGCAATCAAATGCTGTGCATTCGGAGTTGCATTACCAATTAAAGTGTTAACATCAGGAAATGTTGTAAACTAGGTGTTTGATATGTTGCCTAAACTTTATAAGTTCAGATCGCTCCACGATAGAAACATACAATCTATATCCGAGTGTTCGTTGTGGTTTGATTACGCTAAATCTTTTAACAACCCTTTTGATTCTAACCACATCTTCAACCAGTGCCTTCAAAATGATTTTAAGGTGATGTGTTTCTCGCAGTCCAGCGACCACCCTATACTGTGGTCTCAGTATGGTGACAACTTCAAAGGTATGTGTATTGAGTATGACCTTAACTATTATGAAGGTGACGCGAACCTAAATTGCTTTGAGGTTCAATATGAAGACCATCCAAACAATATCAGTTTGCCTTTGTTAGAGAAATTACCGCCATTAAGCTTAGGTACCGAGCTCTTTAAGGTAAAGCACTCTAATTGGCGCTATGAGCGAGAATATCGCTGGGTACTTCCTAAGGAAGAGCTCGAAGGCAATAAACTGTTTCTTAACAAACAATGCCTTACTTCAGTCATTCTCTCAGAGCATGCTCCAGCGGATAGAAAGCTTAAACTGTTAATGACATGCCAACGCCTAGGTATTCCAGTCAAACAAGCAATGGCCAAACAGGACTCATTCACGTTTGAAGTGGTTTGCTAAACAGCCACTGTTGGTAAGTCCGGCTTTGTCAGCAACCCAAATAAAGTGACAGTGCAACTTAAAAGAAAGAGCCACACAAGTGTGGCTCTCTTCATTACATCTTATCGGTTATTTTACCTGGTACCCTATTCTGCATTTGCTCAATCGTCATCGCTGACATTTGAACATTGGAAAACCAATAGGGTCTGTGCTTAACATTGAACAAATCACTATTATCCAGCGCTTCAAAAATAGAGAACTTTCTCCCTTGGGCTAACGCAGCTCCGTAAAGGGTTCTTTCTAGCGCTGGTATGTCATTTACTTCCTCTAACAACGCTCGCTTTATAAACTGGTTGGTTGGGCTCCAGTCAATAAATTCGACAAGCTTCTTAAGTAGCTTGAGTTCGAGTTGCTCTATCATCGACTCTAGAAATTGCGTATTTGGGATGACTTCAGCGCAAGCGTAATACTCTTCATGCTTATCACTCGCATCACGATAGCCGATCATGGTTTTAACCAAAGCATCTTCGAATGTCGAAGAGAAATGATTACAAATCAGGAATAAAGGTAAGACTCTCAGCACACCTAAAAGAATTCCAACATTTGGATCTTTAACGGACGTTTCTTGTAACCTCATGCGCGTAGTATTCGAGGTCACCACCAAATGTTGCCAAACCTTCGGTGCGATATGTTTGATGTTGGTGTCATTCCACTTAATCAGTTGCTGACTCATTAGTAATGGAAACAACAAACGGCAGTTCTCGATACCGATTTGCCTTGCCGCAACTTTGGGGTCGAGAATGATTTTAGATTTCTTACCGTACTTTTCTGTGAACTCTCGGTTAGACACAAACTCAACAAGGCTAGAGCTAAGCGCCCTGCTTTCTGATGATATTTTGTGTAACTTTGAAAAGTTTAAAGATGGAGAATACCCAACACTCGCGAACTGATTGTAATCGGGTAATTGGGTAAATAAGGAGCTTATGAGTGTGCCTTGAAGCTTCTCTAACATAAGCGCAGAGGCGGCGTCACTCACATCATCAATGACGTAACGCAGTGTCTGTTGTTTGGCCACTACCTTCTCGCGTTTGGCATTTACTCTATCTTGTTCACAGCGCAATAGAATGCGCTGATTATGTGAAATTCGATCCGCTTCATCAAAGATCACGCTCTCGCAATATCTATTCTCTAAGCTAAGTAGCGTATCGACCTTTGATTGGTCGAGTTTATATTTTGTGGATATCAACCATTTAGTAAAACGAGCCTCAACGTTAATTGAAACTTTTCTGGAGATCTCTATGACTTCTGGGGTGTAATTTTTATTTGCTAACAACAACCGAGACTTTCCTTTGTCCTAATCTTCTTTTGGCAGCATATGCTGACTTTATAAGTGAGATAAATATTAATAGAAATTAGAGATTGGTTCACGAAATTGTTTCATTAAAATTATAGACATTTAGTTATAGTGCACTAAATGCGATTATTCTGATATATGAAGACGAATGTATTTCTCAGGAAAGCTGTACTTGAACTTTTTACGCTTCGGCAGATGCTTTTTAGCTTCTTTACAGATTTTGCTATCCCCAGAGGTTCTGACCTTTTTGATTCTTGCATAACCTTTGGCGTGCTTCATCTCAATCATAAGATCACAATATCCTTCTAGCTCAATATGACTCTTACTGAGCCCTTTAAGGACAGAGGTCTTAATCTTCTTTGCTACTGGGTTAATCAAGGCATCGTCGGAAAGTGTTAGTGGTGACAAACAACACAATAAAAGTACTAGATATCTCATACTGTTCTCTTTTAGTTAAAATTGAAAACAGTATGCAGATAATGGAGAGATGTTTAGGATTAACTTAGTATGATGTTGTATTGGATAACACGTAATTATCGAAAATTAAGCTTTCTTTGAGCCTTTAGACTTGAATCCGTTATGCGGGAACACATTGCGAATGCGTTGCTGTACGCTTTTAGGTACGTCCTTAGTGAACTTCAAGTTATAGCCAGAACGTTTCGCATACACTTTTAATTCGCCCTTAAACGCATTGTTGTGGCCGATCTCTTGAAGGTTGTGCTTAAAACTCGGCGGAAGATGACCTTTAACCTGCTCAATAGCTCCATCACTGAATTTAATTTTCAGGACGGGTCTATCTACAGCGACCAACCAAAATACCAACACTGCACCGATTAAGATTACATACATCATAACGTCACCACTAATATTGATGGTTACTTATCATCAGAAAGAAGCTTGCTTAAATCTTCTTTAAGGCTCGTTACCGTTTTACTCGCCTGTTCGCTGCGTGATGCTTCACTCACCAAATATTCGATGGCGTCAGACAAGGTACAACCTAGCTCATTCGCTCTTTGGGATAGCTTTTCCCAGACGCGATAATCGAGGTCGATTGATTTCTTTTTGGTATGAACTTGTTCAGCGTTAAAGTGGCGTTTGCGCTTCGCCCTAATCGCTTGTTTGAGCTTATTGTCGAGCTCTGGAGACATGTTGTCTGATATCCACTCAAGCACACCTGTAGGTTGGTGTTCGAGCTTTAATAACGCCTGAATAGCGACGTCAGCTTCACTTGAATCAATGTGGCAGGTGATCGATTCGCCTTCTTTCCATTTTTTGACCAGATAGTTCCATTTCCAACCACATTCTAAGTTTTCAAGTTGCTGATATTTCATGTCTAATCTCGAGTGTTAATCCTAGTGACAGCGTAACCCAAAATGGGCGGTTTAACAATTATTGTCTTGAAAGAATAGACCAAGATCATACTTATATTAGTCCAGTGATCGGTAACGTCCATATAGAGCTACAAGCGAGATCGGTTTTTCTATATACTCTCTACCTCATTATCATAATCAGAAACTTAAATGACTCAAGTAGATTGGCGACATGTTACGCCTCAGTACGACGAATATAGCGCTCAATTAGAGCAATTCCATGACATCTCGCCTCTCCCATTTTCAGATATTCAACACAGATTCAGAGACGCGTTGACTCGCTTTGTCCGCTTATCAAACCTTTCACGTGTTTTGTTGGTGAATTCTCCGGACAACTCGATCTATCGCCAAATGATCGTTGAGTCTTTAGTCGCTGAGCTGAATGACGATACACAGCCCGTTATCAAAACCGAATCGTTGAATGCAATTTCTCTGTTTGACCAAGTTCAGTCTAGAGATGGAAAAGTCATCGCGACGAAACCTGGTCTACTCACCAGAGCAAACAACGGCTACTTGATCGTATCTGCAAATTTGATTCTTGCTAATCCGGGTAGCTGGTTATTATTAAAATCTGCGCTTCTTGGCGAAGCTGTCGAACCGATCAGCAGTAACCCTGAGCATTTGAATCAATCACCAACGCTTCCTCTTACATACAACATCAAATTGATTGTCGTTGGAGACAGAGCGCAACTCGGTGACCTTGATTACTTGGATAGCGATATTCAAACCGGTTTTTGTCTTTTTAGTGAAATTGAACAAGACATTAAACTTTCTGAAGAGACTTTGACTCAATATCTAGGGTATCTGAAGTGGCTTCAGCAGCGTTACGAACTGCCGAATATTACTCAACAAGCGTTGACGGCGATTTTGACCGCAGGCGCCCGAGAAACAGAAGATCAAAGTTACATTCCATTGTGTCCGATTTGGCACAACGCGCTATTGAATGAAGCGCTGATTGAAGCCAATGACGGCGAGATTGATATTCAGCATATCCAACAAGCTCAACAGCATAAATACAATCGAGAATCATACCTACCAGAGCGCGCACTTGATGATATTCGAGATGGCCAAGTCATCATCGAAACTGAAGGTGAACAAGTGGGTCAAGTGAACGGCCTAACCGTTATCGATGTACCAGGTCACCCAATCTCTTATGGTGAGCCAGCACGTATTTCGTGTGTCATTCACTTTGGCGATGGTGATATTGCCGATGTTGAACGTAAAGCTGAGCTTGGTGGTAACCTGCATGCGAAAGGCATGATGATCATGCAAGCGTTCGTTAGCAGTGCGCTAAACCTTGAAGATCCATTGCCATACGCTGCGTCTGTCGTGTTTGAACAATCGTATTGCGAAGTTGATGGCGACAGTGCTTCACTTGCTGAGCTGTGTTCTCTAGTGAGCGCACTATCTGAATACCCTATCGACCAACAAATCGCTGTAACGGGTGCTGTCGACCAATTTGGTCGTGTGCAAGCGGTTGGTGGCCTCAATGAGAAGATCGAAGGTTTCTACCATGTTTGTAAGCATCAAGGCCTAACTGGCAAACAAGGCGTGATACTTCCAAGGTCTAATCTAAGGCATCTTGCGCTTAAACCAGACCTTATCGAAAGCATCAAAAACGAAGAATTTCACATCTGGTCTGTGTCAAATGTAGACGAAGCTATTCCTCTCATTATGAACAAACCATTTAGAGACGATGAAGAAGAAAGCGTTCTTAGTAAAATCGCGGAACGTATTGAAAACTTTGAAAGACATGAGCACCCAATTGGAATTGTTGGACGCATCAAAAACTGGTTTGTCTAGTACTGATCGGACTTGTTTAGCGTACACCTGTTCACTAATATGCACCTATCAAAAATCGGAGTAATTGATAATGCAAAACAAACGTGATTCTTACACTCGCGAAGAGCTTCTAGCTTCAAGCCAAGGCGAACTATGGCCACAAGGTCCTCAACTACCAGCACCAAACATGTTGATGATGGACCGCATCACCAAAATGTCTGAGACTGAAGGTGATTTCGGTAAAGGTTTAGTGCTTGCTGAGCTCGATATTACTCCTGACCTATGGTTCTTCGATTGTCACTTCCCTGGTGACCCAGTAATGCCTGGTTGTCTAGGCCTTGATGCAATGTGGCAACTGGTTGGTTTCTACCTTGGTTGGGTTGGCGGCGAAGGTAAAGGCCGTGCTCTAGGTGTTGGTGAAGTTAAATTCACTGGTCAAATCCTACCTACAGCGAAAAAAGTAACGTACGAGATCCACATGAAGCGTGTTGTTAACCGTCGCCTAGTTATGGGCCTTGCTGATGGTCGCGTACTTGTTGATGGCAAAGAGATCTATGTTGCTAAAGATTTGAAAGTTGGCCTTTTCCAAGACACGTCAGCATTCTAATTAGATAGTTATGACCCGTCCTGATATGGGTTGACACTTGATTGACTAAAACGCTCGATGTACTTCATCGGGCGTTTTGTATTTTAGAGCTGTGTGAGGCCTATATTCATTATAGATTTTTACTGATTCTGCGACCATTTTCTTTGCTTCATCTAAATCATTAGGCTTATTCAACAGATACTCCATCTTCAGTATTCCGTTGATCCTCTCTGCCAACGCATTCTGATAACAGTCATAGCCATCAGTCATTGAGCAAGATACACCATACTGTCGATGTAACTCTTGGTATTCAACAGAGCAGTACTGAACCCCTCGATCTGAGTGATGGACAAGCTCACCTGTATTCTTCCGCCCTTTCAACGCGTTTAAAAAGGCCTGCTTGACCGTGCGAGCTTTCATATCATCACTTATGTGATAGCCCACGATTTTTCTTGAGTAAGCGTCCGTCACTAAACTGAGATAAGCACTACCACACCGCGTAGCTAGATAAGTAATATCGGCAACCCATAATTGCTCTGGCCCTTTCGGTATTAAGCCTTCTTTGATTCGATTTGGATGGCAGTAAAAGCGATGATTACTGTTTGTAGTTCGATGATAAGCCCTTCGATTCTGTACTAATAATCGATTCATTCTCAGCAGAGAGAATAAGCGGTCTCGCCCGATTTCAATATCGTTCTGAGCAAGTAAATGCTTGATCTTACGGGCTCCTATACGAGGGTGCATCATCCTTTGCTCTTTCACAAAACCGAGCACAGATTCATCTTTCTTTGTCTGATGAATTTCTGCAACACAGCGTTTGTAGAATGCTTGTCGTGTAATACCTATGAAGTAACAAGCTTTAGTGACGGTCAACTTTCTGACCGTTTTTTCCTTAATAACTCGGCCTTGCGCTTCTTTGAAATTCGGACTCCGAAATCTCGATCCATGACTTTTACAACCGCTTCAAAGAACTCAGCTTTGAGCTGAGTTTCTTCTAATTGCTGCTCGAGTTCTTTGATTCGTTGCTCTGGGGTTTGAGTTGAGGAAGAGTTTGACATAGTCGCTCCTAACGCTCTCGATTGTTCTATTCCTTTAGACCAATCTAGTTGACCATGTTTGCGAAGCCAAACTAAAACGGTAGAGCGACCTTGGATCCCATAACGTTCTTGAGCTTGCTTATAAGTCATTTCGCCTTTTTCAACTTGGCTTACGACTGCCAATTTAAAGGCAAGAGAATAATCTCGTTGAGTACGTCTACTTGTTGTTTTCATGACACTCTCCAATTTCATGTTGGAAATGTGTCAACCATATTTAGGACGGTACATTAAATTTAAATAAAGCAGCCAATGGCTGCTTTATTTTTATCTGCAATAAATTTAGTTATAGTGCATTAGGGTTCGGACTAATTGATATATCACATCCACCAGCTATGAATGCAACCTTCAGAACATACCAACTACTCTCTATGTTATTTTGCAAACTTTACCTCCCCCTAAAAGCTAACAAGGCTCCATTGTATTTAAACCAATGAAGCCCTGACCTTGAATTCGTTGCGCTCTATCTACTTGTAGAGACCTGCTTGTTTATCATCTCTGGCATCTCGCCAACCACCTAACCAATAAGACCGAGAATCCATTTGGCTGTATGGGCAAGCTTCTTGTGACCTACCGTTTAAACCAGCTTTATAGCCTTGAGATTGTGCTCGTTCTAGTCGATCACGCTTTTGTCTCTTCATAGTGCAGTCCTCATACGGGTATTTCGATTTACTAACATACAATGATTACAACTTTGCGGAGTTTTTGTGACTCCAAGTTTAAGAATTGACCAATTTCTCAATTTTCTCAAGGCGAAAAAAAGCCCGAGTTCAGAATTGTGAACTCGGGCTCAAGAGAAAAATTATTTAAATTTTCTACGGAACCCTAACAGACCAAGTACAGTCAAAGTTAACCAACCTAGGCTACCACCTTGACGATCGACTTTCTCTGAGTCGGCACTACGAGTTTGAATATCAGCTTGAGTTTTACCAGCAATAGGAACAAGTTTAACCGCTACAACCTCTTCTACCGCATTAGATGACGCACCCCCACAGTATGAGTTATGAGACGTTGTATCATACGGCTGGGCTGTACCACCAACAGTACACTTAATCGCAGTCGCCGAGATTACACCAGCATCGTTAATGTCAGTTGCATCGATGATTCTAAACTTGTTGTTTTCACCAGAAGCGTCACCATCATTGGTTAGATCGTCTAGCCACCAAGCTTTGCTATCAAACAGAGCGATTCTTGATGCGTCTGTGCCATTTGCTTGATACGGGTAAATAAAACCACGATGTCTACGTTCACTACCGTCAACTTCACGAGTCGTTTCCGCATCAATCTGGCCTACAAATTCGTTGTAGTTATTTACTGCTTTAGCTTCACCACTTGAACCATTAAAAAATATTCCACCAGTCAAAAAGTCGGCTTCAGGATCTGCAGCATTTTCTACAACAAAGATTTTATTACCCGCGCTGCCATTCTCTGGCACATAGCCATTACGTTTCGCATAGCCAACAGCGAACAAGTTATCGTTAATATCAGTCGCGACAGAGTTACTGTATCTCGCATCGTCGTTAGATGAACCAGACTTAACCTCTGCACCGCTGATAAACTTGTTTTCCCAAGTAATCGTTGACAAATCGACAGCATTCGTAAAATCAACCTCACTACTTACAAAAATATTCGCATTCATATCTCGCAAGTCAGTATTTCCGTTAACTGTATTGTAGCCAGCCCCATAAAAATGGTTGTTTACTTCTACAATGCCTCTCATACTTCCCTGAGAAAAATAATCACCTTTTTTAGCAGAAACATCCTTTCCCCAATTAAGCTCACTGGTTTTAGAAGCATCCCAGATTGCCGCTTTTGAAGCAAAAGCTTTGTCTGGCTCAGATGTATCAGTCGGGTCAAACTCCTCAGAAACACTACCTACATTGTAAACATTACCATTACTTGCTGTAATCGCTTTCCATGCACGCGTTTCAGAAGTACCCGTAGGGCCTGTTGCTGTCGTAAACAGCGCATTGTTACGGATATCGCCTTCAGACTTAACACCTAATGGTTTAGCATCATTATCTAAAGAGTTAATAACCGTGTTACGGCTCTCATATGTAGCACCACCTTCGACAAAGGCTTTAGCATTTACATGAGTAAGGTCATTTCTTTCCTTACTCCAAGTGTCGTTCCAACGATTTTGAGCCCAGCTCTCACATGTAGAGTATCTTAACTCTCGGTAGCAATAGTTTTCGAAATCATCAAACTCTTGGATGTATTGAAATGGAGCATCCATTGCGAAAGGCACTTCTTCGCGATAGCTTACCGCTTCAACCGTATTGCGAGTTTCACCAGCAAGTTTAAATGTACTGTCCGTACAGTTAGTTGCATTCGTATCAAAGCAACCTAGAGGTAACTCATCATCAGGTAATGCTGGCAATTGTGCGTTAGCGTTTACAGCTTTACCTGGCTGAATCGCCACACCAAAAATCTCAGATATTTTATCGTCATCGGTAATCGAAGGCGTTACTTCAACTACCTTATACAGCGCAGCGTTGGCATTAGTTGCAGCCAAAACTAGGGCTGCAACTGTCGTTAATTTAAATTTAGTACAAGTCATTATTACTTCTTAACTTTCCTGTTGTAGTGCCTCGAGCTCTTCCCAGCGCTCAAATGCAACTTCAAGCTCCTGCTCTGTCGCAGTTAGCTTATCTAATACTAGTTGTGTCTGCTCTACAGGTTTTGAAAAGAAGCTAGGATCGTTGACTTCTTCCTGAAGAGTTTCAATTTGAGTTTCCAATTCTTCAAAACGCATTGGTAGCGCTTCTAGTTCTCGTTGTAGCTTATACGATAACTTCTTAGGTTTAGCTTTAACTGGTGCAGTTTTGGGAGTTTCCTCAACTACTTTCGCTGGCTTTAATGGCTTTTCAACCTGTCGGTATTCAAGTGCCTGCTTTCTTTGTTGCTGAGCATCGTGATAGCCGCCAACAAATTCTTCAATCACGCCGTTGCCTTCGAAGATCCAACTTGTCATCACTGTATTATCAACAAACTGACGATCGTGGCTTACTAAAAGAAGCGTACCCTGATAGTTGGCAAGCAAATCTTCTAAAAGTTCCAAAGTTTCGATATCTAGATCGTTGGTTGGCTCATCGAGAATCAGCAAGTTGTTCGATTTAAGGAAAATACGAGCTAATAACAGGCGGTTTTTCTCACCACCAGACAGCGCTTTAACAGGAGTACGTGCACGTTTAGGCGAGAATAAGAAATCTTGTAAGTAGCTAAGTGCATGACGCTCACGACCGCCTACTGTGACTTCTTGCTTACCATCCGCTAGGTTGTCGATAACCGACTTCTCTGGGTCAAGGATTTCGCGATATTGGTCAAAGTAAGCCACTTCAAGTTTAGTACCACAATGTAGACGACCTGAATCAGGTTTTAGCTGGTCAAGAAGCAGTTTAAGTACCGTACTCTTACCACAGCCATTAGGGCCGATAAGAGCGATACGATCACCACGCATGATATTGAAGCTGAAGTCTTTAACAATCTCTTTGCCTTCGAAACCAAAGTTAATGTTCTCAGCTTCAAATACAATCTTACCTGAACGCTGAGCATCATCGATTTGGATAACCGCTTTGCCCTGCACTTCACGACGATTCAAACGCTCTTCACGTAGCTTCTTAAGCGCACGTACACGACCTTCGTTACGAGTACGACGAGCTTTGATACCCTGTCGAATCCATACTTCTTCCTGAGCGAGCTTTTTATCGAATTCAGCGTTCTGCATTTCTTCAACGCGAAGCGCTTCTTCTTTCTCAACTAGGTAATTTTCGTAATCACCTGGGAAAGAACTCAATTTACCGCGATCAAGGTCGACGATACGCGTAGCCATCGACTTAATGAACGCACGGTCGTGCGAGATAAAGATCATTGAACCACGGAAGTCTTTCAGGAAGCCTTCTAACCATTCAATAGTAGCAACATCCAAGTGGTTGGTCGGTTCGTCGAGTAGAAGCACGTCAGGGTCACACACAAGCGCACGAGCAAGAGCCGCTTTACGTTGCCAACCACCAGATAAGTCCGTCAGCTTAGTTTCGGCTGTCAGCTTTAAAGCACCTAGAACATTCGTTACACGGTCTTCAAAACGCCATGCATTAGCGTGATCCAACTGTTCTTGTACACGAGTAAGGCGGTTTAGGTTCTTCTCACTAGGGTCGGTTGCGATCAGATCCAGAAGATCATGATAGATCTTTAGCTGCTCGCCGATTTCAGCAAGACCACCAGCTACATAATCATAAACTGTGCCTTCTTCGTTACGCGGCGGATCTTGTTCCAAGCGAGACACAACCACATCTTGTGTAATTTGCATCTTGCCGTCATCCATGATGATGTTGCCAGAGAGGACTTTCATCAACGTAGACTTACCAGCACCGTTGCGCCCTACTAAACAAACACGCTCGTTTTCTTGCAGCGCGAAGTCTGCACGGTCTAATAGTGGGTGGTCGCCAAATGCTAACTGCCCATTATGAATTGTAAGTAATGCCATTCTTCTTTAACCAATCATTAAGTTCTAACAAGCCAAATGGCCAGTTAAGCTCTGAGTGTTGAGAACCGTCAGAGCTTTCAAATTTGAGCACCGGAATAGTAACCCCGTAACGGGAAAAGAGCTCATCATCTAATGCGATGTCGACAACATTGATATGATGGCTAATGTTTAACTGTTCCGTGAGTTGGAATGCCATCTCACATAGATGGCACCCTTCTGTACTGTAGAGAGTCAGCACTATATATCCTTATAAAATCTCTTGATTACTTATGTCTAATCAACCAGCAGTTATGAATATGCTTATTGCGAGAGAAATCTAGTGGAAGTGTCTTCGCTGAGATGTTCTGAGCCTTAAGACCTAGTTCGTCTAGAGCTTCCAAGTCCATTTTGAAGTGACGCTTGTTGTTAGAGAACACAATCGTACCTTCATCACGAAGCAGGCGTTTTAGGTTCTCCATCAATTGGATATGATCACGTTGAACATCGAAAGATTGATCCATACGCTTCGAGTTTGAGAACGTTGGTGGATCAATGAAGATCAGGTCATACGAGCCTTGCTCTTTAACTAACCATTGTAAGCAGTCAGCTTGAACAAACTGGTGTTGACGACCTACACGGCCGTTAAGCTCCATGTTCTCTTTCGCCCACTCTAGGTAGGTATTAGACATATCAACAGTAGTTGTAGAGCGTGCGCCACCCACAGCAGCATGTACAGATGCACTACCTGTATAAGCAAACAGGTTAAGGAAATCCTTGCCTGCAGCCATTTCACCGATACGACGACGAGTGATCTTATGATCAAGGAATAAACCTGTATCTAGGTAGTCGTGAAGGTTAACAATCAGCTTAACACCGTACTCGTTTACTTCTAGGTTCGACGAATCTTGAGAAAGCTTCTGGTATTGAGAGCGGCCTTTTTGCTTCTGACGAACTTTCAGCACAACGTTATTGGCTTCAACGCCAGTCACTTGAATAGAAGCACGGATGATATCGGTTAGACGACGTTTTGCTTTCTCTTCCGGTACATCTTTAGGTGCAGCGTATTCTTGAATCACAAGGTGACCTGGGTATACGTCAATCGCTACATTGTATTCTGGTAAGTCTGCATCATAGATACGGTAACAATCTAGTTGCTCTTTCTTAGCCCACTTGCCAATTTTGCCGATGTTCTTCTTAAGACGGTTCGCGAAATCAGGTGCAATCTGCTGCTCTTGTTGCTCTGTTGGGCGCTCTGACATCGGACGATCGGAAATTGAGTAGTTCTTTTGGTGACACGGTAACGCACCGTTATTCAATTTGAACTGTTTGTCTGCACGCATACGCAAGCAGCTTAGAAGCTCGTCTGAGCTAGAGAAGATAGATGCGTTACAACCACCAAACTCAGCTTTTAGCTGCGCGCCAAATGCCGTGTATAGTGCAATCAAGCCAGGCTCAGTACCTAGACGCTCACCATAAGGTGGGTTTGATACAACTACGCCATTGTCGAATTCCGCAGGACGCTTAACAAGTGCAGCATCGCCTACTTCAAATTGAATTAAATCTTCAACACCGGCACGACGCGCATTGTCACGTGCAGTCTTGATCATTCGCTCATCGTTGTCATAGCCGTAGAACTTACACTCTACTTTCTTCACACCACGGCGACCTTGGACATTCGCTTCTGACTTAACTTCAGCCCAAAGCTCTGGTTCAAAATCTTCTAGAGCTTCGAAACACCATTTCTGACGCTTAACACCCGGAGCCATGTTCGCAGCCATCATTGCCGCTTCAATCACAAGCGTACCTGAACCACACATAGGATCTAAGAAAGGTTTTGTTGCGTCCCAGCCACTACGAAGAAGAATCGCTGCAGCAAGAGTTTCGCGCAACGGTGCGCGACCTGATTCAGGACGGTAACCACGCTGGTGAAGACCGCTGCCGACCATATCAAGGCCAAGAATCGCTTTGTCACGGTGTAAACGAACGTGAATACGAACATCTGGATTTTCTTTGCTAATAGAAGGACGAGGTAATGACTTCTTCTCGAAGCAATCGACGATAGCGTCTTTCACTTTCATCGCGCCGTATTGGCTGTTGCGTATTTCACGGTTAGTACCATTAAAGTCAACCACAAAACGCTTAGAGCTATGGAATTGATTCACCCAGTTAACCGCAGTGGTCGATAGGTACAAATCCATGTCGTCCTGACAAGTGAATTCAGAAAGGACACGTACAAATCGAGAAGCCAAACGACTCCACAAACAACAACGATAAATTTGCTCATTGGTCGCTTTGAATTTAACACCTGCCTGAACAGGTTTTGCGTTTGTAATCCCTAGTTGGGTTAGTTCTTCAACTAATAAATTCTCAAGGCCGTTTGAGGTAACCGCTAGATATTGATTCATAGTGTTCTTTTATTGATAAAAATGAGCTCGATTATACCTGATTTTGTTACCAGAGCATCACTCTAAACTCGTCTTTTCATTGAATCTTTCGACTGACTGGCTAGCAAATACTCATTACTGAAGCGATCGCTTACCCACCCCCCCTTAAAACATAAGACCTAACGAACTCACTCGTTTAACGCGCAGTTTCCGAGCAATTCGCCAATGTGAATTAATATTCACCCCAAAATTGGTATATGCCAAACTAGAAATAAGGGTGAAAATTAGCTACAAAAGAACAAAAACAGGGAATAAAGATGGGTAAATTACACTTTTGGGGAAGTAAATAAGGTGAAATTAACGTAAAAAAATCGTCTTAACTTCACTATTTTGATGGTTAATGAGTGATGTATTTATCAGGATGAGGTTTTTCAGGCACAAAAAAAATCGGCTATTAAGCCGATTATTTGGAAGGTTTTATGAGGTTGTTTGCTGCGACGTATGGCCGAAATGATGTATTAAATTTGAGTTAGCCAACCATCGCAATATGATGAGATTGATGCAGAATCGCGTTAGCATCAAGCATTCTATCGTGCATCACCTTGATCGAGTCACCAAAGCGTAATCCCTTTGAAGGAGTCAGTAGGAACTCTTCTAGGTCTACAAATGCACATAAGCTCGCACACTCGCCCACTTCTAACACGATGAAGTAACCAAGGCTATGCTCGTTATTCATTTGTACAATATCCCCTTCCTGAGGATACTCATGGCCTGCACCTTGAGGTGCGAAGAACCAGCTCTTTGGTTGTACAGGCTTGTGGAAACGCTTCGCAGCCACGCAGTAAAGCGCAAGTTCTGCTTGGCGAGGCTCAGATAGCTCTAAGCCAGAAATTTGTTCTTTGAAGGTTTGGTATGAGGATGCATCATCAACGGTGAATTCATTATCTCGAAACGCGCAGTCCACCAGCTTATTGCGGACCAGATTCGTTTTGAAAATCATATCCTCTCCGAGGTTTAGCATTAATGAACATTGCTGCTCATCGTAATACCAACTCCATGTATCGCTAGGTTTAAGCATCATTTCGTCTCACACTGTTGAACCATTCCATTAGGTAAAACGCAAAATTACCTTCAATTGCAGTAATTTTACTGAGCAATAGGCAAAAAAAAAGAGGAAATGAATTCCTCTTTCTTATCGCTTTTCTCTACAACTCAGGGAGTTACAGTGTCTCTTTTAGTAAGACGATGTCAGTTTATAGATACTTCTGATATTGATGTTCTATAACGACCATAGTTTGTAAACTACAGGTTTTTGACAATGTCAGCTACAAGGCCTGGACCCTTGTAGATAAAACCAGAGTAAACTTGAACAAGCTTAGCACCTGCCATCATTTTCTCTTTTGCAGCAACATAAGAGTCAACGCCACCTACCCCGATGATCGGCAGTTGGTCACCTAGCTCTTGGTGAAGTTTACGAACTACTTCAGTGCTACGAGATTGAACTGGACGTCCACTTAGGCCACCCGCTTCGTCGCAGTGTTTCATGCCTTCGACAATTGAACGATCCAAAGTCGTGTTTGTTGCGATCACACCATCGATCTTATTTTTGATCAATGATTCGCAAATTTGGCTGATTTCATCATCACTTAGATCCGGAGCAATCTTAAGAGCTAGCGGAACATACTTACCATGCTTCTCTTCTAGTTCTGCTTGTTTTGCCTTAAGTTCAGACAGCAAATCATCAAGTGCTTCGCCGTATTGTAGAGAACGTAGCCCTGGTGTGTTTGGTGAAGAGATATTTACTGCAATGTAACCCGCGTATTGATATACCTTCTCCATACAGATCAAGTAGTCTTCTGCACCCTTTTCAATTGGCGTGTCTTTGTTTTTACCGATGTTGATACCTAAGATGCCGTCGTAGTTTGACTTCTTAACATTCTCAACCAGGTTATCTACGCCTAGGTTGTTGAAACCCATGCGGTTGATGATACCTTCAGCTTCAACAAGACGGAATAAACGAGGTTTATCGTTACCCGCTTGTGGACGTGGAGTCACAGTCCCTACTTCTACAAAGCCAAAACCCATCGCGCCAAATGCATCAATACACTCGCCGTTTTTATCTAGGCCAGCCGCAAGGCCAACTGGGTTTTTAAAAGTAAGACCCATGCATTCTACAGGTCGATGAGGTAATTGTTGGCGATACAAAAGATCAATAGGTGTGCCAGTAAAGCGCTTGAAGTTTTGAATTGCGAGATCATGTGCCTTTTCGGCATCAAGTTGGAAAAAGCCAGTTCTGGCTAGACGGTAAAGCATTGTGCCTCCGATAGAAAAAAGCCCCGTGTAAACGGGGCGATATTATTTACTTATTTCCACAACTATTCAATCTATTACTGTCTGTAAGGGTAAGATAATCTAGTTTGCTAACGAATAAGCTTCTTTATTAAGCAAACGTTATCGTATGTTTAGCATATCGAGTACCTCAACTTCACTTTCAAACGAATCACTTTAGTCCACTGTGAATGACTGACACTTTCTAAGCCCAAACTAATCGGCCCCCAAAACGAAAAAGGCAGACCAAATGGCCTGCCCTTTATTACTGTCTATCTAATCGTTAGTCTTTCGACATGCAGTTTAGATTCAGTAGCATTAATTCACGCAACGCAACTGAGAACTTAGCAAACTCATGAACAGAACCCACTTTGAATTCGTTCAGGATGCTTTCCCAACGGTGAAGAGAAACAGAGTTGCTTTCCATCCAATCATCGAGCGCTTTAATCACATCAAGATCTGAACCACAACCGCAGTTAAGTACTTGGCCTGTTAGTTGGCGTTGTTGCCAATCCAGATCTTCTCTGAATGCAGCGCGTGCCAATGCTTGCCAGTTGTTGTCGACTGCTTGACCATTGATTTGCTTCAAGAACCAGTGCAGAGACAAACGGTCGCCCAGATTGAAGTAAAGTTTAGACGCTTGTTGTACTGTTTTACCCGTTTCACGAGCCACTGTGGATATATCCAGTGCTGAGTACAAGCTAGACAGACGCGCTACTGAATTCGCCAATTCTGCTGTTACGCCTTGGTCAATCCATACTTGCGCCATTGCTTGATGTTCTTCTACTTCTGAAGCAACCAGGTTTTCATCCAGTTTCTCAGTAATAGCTACTACATCGCCTTGGTAAAGTTCAACCAGTGCTTTCACAGATTGCTTACCAGTGCGGTTTCTTAGCAACCAACGTGTTAAACGGCGCAGTGTACGACGTACGTGGTACAGCAACTCATATTGAGCTTGCGAGCTAGAGATATTATCCAGTTCACGGATGCTCTTAAGCACTTGACCCAAACCGTAGATTTCACGTGATGCCGCGTAAGCATTAGCAATATCGACAATGTTTGCGCCCGTCTCTTCTTGCAGACGAGTGATGAAGTTACAACCCATCTCGTTAACCATTTGGTTAGCAAGTGCAGTAGCAATGATCTCTGCACGCAGTGGATGGTTATCCATGTGTTGAGAGTAGTTACGGCGTAACTCAGTTGGGAAGTATTGCATCAATTGTTGAGCATGGAACTCATCATTCGCAATATCGTCGCTCACAAGATCTTCTTTCAGGACCATCTTACCGTAAGCGATCAATACAGATAGCTCTGGTCGTGTCAGGCCTTGACCTTGCTTCTCACGCTCTAGCAGAGTTTCGTCATCTGGGATGTATTCTAAACCACGATCCAGATACCCTGCTTTCTCCATTGTGTGAATGAAGCGGATTTGTTCTTTAACTAAGCTCACGCCTTGGTGTTCAGTTACCGAAATAGACTCAGCTTGGCAGTACGCGTCATCAAGTACAATCTCACCAACTTCATCTTCCATTGACTCTAGAACTTGGTTACGTTGCTTAACCGTTAGATCACCATTAGACACCAGGCCATTCAGGAAGATCTTAATGTTTACTTCGTTATCTGAACAGTCAACACCACCCACGTTATCAACAAAGTCTGTGTTGACTCGGCCGCCGGTAAGCGCATATTCAATACGACCCAATTGAGTCATACCCAAGTTACCGCCTTCACCAACAACTTTTGCTTTCAAATCGCCGCCATTGATACGCAACACATCGTTAGCACGGTCGCCAACATCAGTGTGAGTTTCACTTGAAGACTTAACGTAAGTACCGATACCACCATTCCATAGTAGATCAACTTCCATAGATAAGATCGCTTTGATCAAATCATTTGGCGCCATTGATGCTTTCTTGGTACCCAGCATTTTCTGAATTTCAGGCGTTAGAGAGATAGACTTCGCTCGACGAGAGAAGATGCCACCACCCTGAGAAATCAGTTCTTTGTTGTAATCTTCCCAGCTTGAGCGAGGTAGATTGAACAAACGATCACGCTCTACCCAGCTTGATGCTGAATCTGGGTTCGGATCAATGAATATGTGCATGTGGTTAAATGCCGCTTGTAGACGGATGTGCTTAGATAGCAGCATACCGTTACCAAATACGTCACCCGCCATATCACCAACACCGATAGCAGTGAAGTCTGTAGTCTGGCAGTTAATGCCCATTTCACGGAAGTGACGCTTAACCGATTCCCAACCACCTTTTGCTGTGATACCCATTGCTTTGTGGTCGTAGCCGTTAGAGCCACCCGAAGCAAATGCATCACCTAACCAGAAGTTGTACTCTTCAGATACAGAGTTCGCTAAGTCAGAGAACGTTGCTGTACCTTTATCGGCTGCAACAACTAAGTACGGGTCATCTTCATCATGACGAACCACATTCTTAGGTGGAATAACCTCACCTTCAATGATGTTGTCTGATACGTCTAGTAGTGCACGGATGAAGCGCTTGTAACAGCGTTGCCCTTCAGCGAAGATCTCGTCACGACCAGACATAGTGTGCTGACGTTTACAAACAAAACCACCTTTTGCACCTACAGGTACAATTACCGTGTTCTTAACTTGTTGTGCTTTAACTAGGCCAAGAATCTCAGTACGGAAATCTTCTTGACGGTCTGACCAACGAAGTCCACCACGAGCCACTTTACCGCCACGTAGGTGAACACCTTCAATATCTGGGGCGTATACGAAGATCTCAAACGCAGGCACTGGTGCCGGAATATCTGGAATCTCGCTTGGTCTCATTTTCAGAGCCAACCAAGGCTTAGCTTGCTTGTTCTCGTCTACTTGGTAGTAGTTAGTACGAAGCGTTGCAGTGATCATCTCCATGTAGCGACGAATAATACGATCATCATCCAAGCTTTCTACATGATCGAGCTGTTCAGTGATCTTCTTGATAAGATCTTGTTGACCCTTCGCGCTGCCCTTCAGTTTCGGATCAAAACGCTTACCGAATAAGCTTACTAGACCTTTCGCTAACTCAGGGTAATGGGACAATGTATCTTCGATGTATTGTTGACTGAATGGGAAACCAACTTGACGCATGTAGCGAGCATAAGCACGTAAAATTGAGATTTCACGACCAGAGAGACCAGCACCTAGTACCAAACGGTTAAAGCCATCGCTATCTAATTCACCAGCCCAGATTGCTGCAAATGCTTGTTGGAAAAGATCACGAGCTTCACGAAGATCAATTGTTTGGTCGCTCTTATGAAGCATTGAGAAATCTAAGATCCAATAGGTTGTACCGTTGGTCTTACGCACTTCGTATGGCGACTCACCGATTACGCGTAGGCCAAAGTTTTCAAGCATTGGCATCACATCAGAAAGGTGAATTGGCTCTGCACTGTGGTAGAACAGTTTTAAGCGAACCGCTTTTGAGTCTGCAGCTTCTTCTTGTGGACGGTAGAAAAGCATACCAAGTTTGTTGTCTTCACTCAGTGCTTCTAAACGTTCGATGTCTGCAACGGCAGAACCTGGCATCATGTCTTCTTTGTACGAACGTGGGAATGCACGCATGTACTCTTTCGACAATGGAAGCCCTTTACTCTCACCAAAGTTTGCAATGATTGATTCAGATAGACGGTCATCCCACGTAGACGATACTTCCATTAAATTTTGCTCAATTGTTTTCACGTCCACATCCATGTTGTTGTTATCAACACGAACAATATAGTGCGTTCTTGCCAGAGGACTCTCAGAGAAGTACGTTGTAAATTCTACTTCTTCTTCACACCCAAAGTACTGCTTCAAAATGCGCTGTGTTTGGCGACGAAGTTCAGTGTTGTAACGATCTTTTGTTACGTAAACCATACAGCTAAAGAAACGGCCAAACGGGTCTTTGCGAACGAACAGACGCAGAAGATCACGATCTTGCATCTGTACGACACCCGTACCCACTTCAAGCAGCTCTTCTTCTCGAGCTTGAAGCAGTTCATCACGTGGGTAGTTTTCAAGAATGTTGTGCAGAGCTTTGTAAGAGTATGAACCCTCACGATAACCACTCGCGTTTAAGATACGCTCTACTTTCTCACGAACTAGAGGAATCGTTTCAACGGTTTGGTTATAAACAGCAGAAGTGTAAAGGCCAGTGAAACGGTGCTCACCAATTACTTTGCCGTTCTTATCGAATTTCTTAATACCGATGTAGTCATTGTAAGCTGGGCGGTGAATGCGTGAAGCCGTGTTGCCCTTTGTTACGATAAGTACATACGGTTTTTTTGCTTCTAAACGCGCCGAGTCAGAAAACTCAGACAACTTAACGTTACGTACACGATCTGAATTCGCAAACAAACCAAGACCTTGCTCCTTGGTCGGTTGCAGCTCAGTATCGCCGTTAACTGAAACAAGGTCATATTCCTTATAACCCATAAAGGTAAAGTTGTGTTCACCTAACCAACGAAGAAACGCCAACGTCTCATCAAAACGTTGACCATCTACTGGAATGCTTTCTTTTTGCTGTTCAACTTGGTCAGTGACTTCTTTCAGCTTTTCAACCATCGTTAACCAGTCGTTAACCACTAGGCTAGTGTCAGTGAAAATGTCTAGAAGCTCTGTCTTAAGTGCCGTCATTTCTGCTTTGCTACTTAGACGGTCAACCTCGATGTGGAACAAAGATTGGAAAACACCTTCACCACTGCTCACACCCACTACACTTCCCGAATCAGAGCGAGAGATTTGCGTTGGGTTATGCAGCATAAGGTGAGAAGAAAGGTCTAGGCGAGTCAATGCCATTTTTACAGAATCAACAAGGAAAGGACTGTCCGGTACCACTATCTCCACGATAGTGTGAGTGGACTGCCAGCCTTGACGACTTACTGTCGGGTTGAAAACACGTACCGAGATTTCATCGGCTTTCTTTTCGTTGATGTGGTGCCATAAACTAACTACAGCACCATATAAATCGGATTCATTTCTCTGAGTCAGGTCGTCATGAGAAACGTTACTAAACAAGTGTTGAGCAAGTTGAGTTACGAGAGGTCGATGAGCAAGGTCAAGTTTGTCTTGAATCAGCTTGTAAACTTTTTCAAGTAAAACTGGAACCACAGTTTCACGTGCGGTCATAGTCACACTCCACAATTAGAATTATATTTTATTATTAGGGGTATCACTTAATCTGGCGTTTGAATCGCGTTTTTTAACACTTTTCTACTAACGAGTTAAGCAAAGGTAATGCATTCATTTATTGTAAAAGCATTATTGAAAAATGGTTAATTGTTTTGGAGGTGGTAAGAGGTGAAATGTTTGATTATGTGATTAAGATTCCTTTTAACTCACTAGGCATGCCAAGCTTTACAGAGCTTCTAACTTAATAAACTTATTTTTTTGGTCAATTGTCAGCCTAAATTGCCCTCTAACCCCTATTTGTGTAAGAAAAGGTCTGAACCGAGTTGCAGGTAACTGAATACGCAATCCTGTTGTTGTCATTACTTGTACTTTACTTGCCGCACCAGAATAACTGGCCAAAAACTGCTGATATGAGATGTTAAGTTGGAAAATATAGTGATTCATACGATACCTGTATAAATATACAGTGCCGGTGTTTTTTGGCACTTAACGATGTCTGACAGTGAGACTGAGCTTGAAACTGTTCTAGCTTATCGAAAATTCGATGAGCCAGAAACAAAAAATCAGTGGCAGATATTCTCTACCACTGATGACTTTTCTTTGGAAGTAAACAGTTTATAAGTAAACCGTTAGCCTTGAGAACTCTTAACTTAAGCTTCTAGTGCTTTCGCTACTTTCTCAAATAAGTCTTTTGCTAGGTTATCCATGTTCTTCAATGTCTCAAGTTCCTGCTTGATAAGAGCTTGGCGATCATCATCATACTTACGGAATTTAAGCAGTGGATCAATCAGACGTGAAGCAACTTGCGGGTTACTGCTGTTTAGCTCACGTAAGATCTCACCAGCAAATGCGTAGCCCTGACCTGATTTGTCATGGAACTGAACCGGGTTCATGTTTAAGAACGAACCGACCAGGTTACGAGTACGGTTTGGGTTCTTTAAGCTGAACGCTTGATGTGACATAGACTCTTTGATCACTTCAAGGGCATTTGAACTTGGGTTTGTACCTTGCAATGCAAACCACTTATCCATAACAAGACCATCGTGTTTCCACTTGTCACTGTAATCCGCCATCAAGGCTTCACGACATGGTAGTTGCGCACTGTTTGCCGCGCCCATTGCTGCCATGGTGTCAGTCATGTTGTTTGCCGTTTGATACATCTCAACTACCAAGTCGTTACCTTGCTCAGTGTGAGCTAAGTAACTTAGGCAAACTTTACGTAGAGTACGCTTACCAATCGAATCGTGATCGATCGTGTATTCCGTTAGCGCGTGGCTGTGATAAACCGCTGCTAACTCGTCTTCAAGTTCTGCAGCTAGTGCTACTTTCATCGAGTTAAGGACCGATGCGACCGCATCAATATCAACACGCTCGTACCAACCCGATACTTCATTGTGGCTTGGCAGTGACAGCACTTCTGCAATAAACGCAGGCTCTAGTGAATCACTCAGCAGTACGCCACGGAATGCGTCAACAACAGAATCAGAAAGCTCAAACGCTTGACCCTGTTGAACCTTCTCAACGTTACTGCGGATGTACTTCGCTAATAGCATTTGACCCGCATCCCAACGAGAGAACTCATTGCGAGCATTCACCATCAAGAAGATCAGCTCTTCATCTGAATAATCGTATTCCAATTTCACTGGCGCAGAAAATTCACGCAGCAATGATGGCACTGGTTTCTCGCTTACGTTCTCGAACACAAAAGTTTGTTCCGCTTCTTTCACGTCTAACACGTTATGAACTGGCTCACCGTTACATTGTAACTCAACAACATCACCCGACGCAGTGTACAACTCGATATCTAGAGGGATATGCAAAGCCTGCTTTTCAGCTTGTTCGTGAGTTGGCGCCGTTACTTGGCGAGTTGTTAATGTGTACTGTTTCTTCTCTGCGTCGTAATGGCTTTCAACAGATAGCGTCGGCGTACCAGACTGGCTGTACCATAAACGGAACTGAGACAGGTCAACACCCGATGCATCTTCCATTGCGGCAACAAAATCTTCACACGTTGCTGCCGTGCCATCGTGACGTTCGAAGTACAGTTTCATGCCTTTTTGGAAACCGTCTTCACCCAACAATGTGTGGATCATACGGATCACTTCACTGCCCTTTTCGTACACGGTCAATGTATAGAAGTTATTAATTTCTATCACTTTTTCAGGACGAATTGGGTGAGACATTGGGCTTGCATCTTCGGCAAATTGTGGACCGCGAATGATACGCACATTGTTGATACGGTTTACTGCGCGAGAGCCAAGATCCGATGAGAACTCTTGGTCACGGAATACCGTTAGACCTTCTTTCAAACTTAACTGGAACCAATCACGACAAGTCACTCGGTTACCTGTCCAGTTATGGAAGTATTCATGGCCAATTACCGCTTCAATACCTAAGTAATCGGTATCCGTTGCGGTTTGGTCGTTCGCCAAAACAAACTTAGAGTTAAATACGTTCAAGCCTTTGTTTTCCATCGCACCCATGTTGAAGAAATCTACCGCGACGATCATGTAGATATCTAGGTCGTACTCTAAGTTGAAACGCTCTTCATCCCACTTCATTGAATTAATCAAAGACACCATTGCATGGTTTGCACGGTCTAGGTTGCCTTTATCAACAAAGATTTCTAGGTCAACTTTGCGACCCAATTGCGTGGTGTATGCGTCACGAAGTACATCGAAGTCACCGGCTACGAGTGCAAACAAGTACGCTGGTTTTGGATGCGGGTCTTGCCATTTCACCCAATGACGACCATTTTCTGCCTCGCCTTCATCAACACGGTTACCGTTACTTAATAAGAACGGGTTCTCTGCTTTGTCGGCGATAACTGTTGTTGTGAATTTCGCCAACACATCTGGACGGTCCATGTAGTAAGTAATACGACGGAAACCTTCGGCTTCACACTGAGTACAGAAAGCGCCGCCTGACTTGTATAAACCTTCTAGTGCACTGTTACCTTCTGGGTTCACTTCAGTAACGATGGTTAACGTAAACTCCTTCGGAAGATCAGTTAACGTTAGTTGAGTTTCAGACAGCTCGTATTGCGTCCACTCGTTGCCTTCAACCAACACAGAAACCAACTTCAAGCCTTCACCATCCAGTACTAATGTTGAGCTGTCTTTTTCTTGCTTAACACTAGACACCGCAGTAATGATGGATGCTGAATCGTATAAATCGAAAGTAAGATCGATTTCAGAAATAGTGTGAGATGGTGATTGATAATCTTTACGATACTTGGCTTGAGGTGTATGTGCCATGACGAGTTCCTTTTGATCGTTATACGTAATAATTTTTTAACTGTATATATCTAAAGGTTGATCGCCAATAAAACAAGGGGAATATTAAAAAAAGGAGGCATTGTAGGAAAATGCCTCCATGTTTTGCTATTTTATCAATCAAATCAGACAGGAACGACTAAGAAATGAACTGTGCACAATATTATCAACGAGTACCACTTTACTGCTAAAACTCACGATTATCGGATGCGATTCAGCACCGCAAACATATCTCCCTCTTCACCTTGTAGCGTTAACACATCGCTGTTCAGTGTATATCGAGTGCCGTGTTCACCGTTTTCATAAAGTAACACTAGTTGGTCGCCTTCGGTGTAATACACCCCGCGACGAATAACTTCGCCACCTTCTTCATCAGACACGCGGAACATGAAGATAAAGTCAGGCTGCAAAACCAAATCCATTTTTTGGATGTTACTCGCTCTTAAATCGCTACCCGATAGCTCAGCGCTAGACCAAATACCCGCCAGTGCGTTGGGTAATGCTTTAGTAAACATCACACCATTAAGATTCAGCATATTGTGGTTGCTGCTGTAAGAATAGACTTGAGGCTCAGACGTGTTCAGACCCAGAATAATTGTGTCTTCATTGGCATTATATAAACCTTCCCAATGGTCGACACTATAGTCTTTTTTCTGGATATCGATAGTAAACGAGTAATTGGAATCGAGAGTCAGCTTTATTGCTCTAAAGTTTTCAGTGCCTTGCTCCGGATCTGGATTCATTAAATACCAGTCACCAAGCAACAAAGGAAGGTCAAAATGGGATAAGTTACTATCACTTTTTGATTGCTGACCGTTAGGAGTAACTTCACTCCCAAAAGCAGAAAAACTTAAACAAGATAAAAATAGTAGAATCCATTTCATAAGCGCCCCCTCGTTTTTCTTTAAGCTTAGGCACGTAATGAATAGAAAGCGAAAAAATACGATCCAAGTCACTAAATTTTAAATGCGAAGTAACTTAAATGTCATTATTTGCCAAACAGAAATCTAGAAAACTCACAGGACATTCCCTTACTAACTAGCAATAAAAACCAAAAGAAACATAGAGATAGAGATAGAGATAGAGATAGAGACACATCAGACCGAACAGATACAAAAAAAGCGAGCCAAAGCTCGCTTTTTAATTTCAACAGGCGGTAAGCCTATTTCTTTATCATATCTAGCATGATTGCAACCGACTCATCAAGATAAGCGTCAGGGGCTTCATAGTCGTTCGGAACATCGTCCAACGTTTTGAAAGGCTCTAACTTAGCGACTTTTTGACGTTGATTAATACGTTCTAAACGAAGTGCTTCCGCATCATCACTCTCTTGCTGGCGAACCTTTTCATTCAGAGAAAGTTCGTTGTCGTCTTTATCCGCCTTATACTTTTCAATATCTTGCGCAATAAAGCCGAATTCCATGTCTGTCGCGATACGAGCTTGGTGTTTAGCCGTTAACGCCGCGACTTTCTCATCATTACGCTGTAACACTGAGTACTTCGCTTTGTCGATGCTATCCCAAGGCAGTGCATTATCTTCAACACTTTCACCTGTATCTGCTGGATCAATCGGCGTTGGGTATGCAATATCAGGAACTACCCCTTTGTTTTGCGTACTACCACCATTGATACGGTAGAATTTTTGGATTGTGTATTGAACATAGCCTAACTCTTTATCGAACAAATCATAGATATGATTCAAAGAACGATGCTGTTGTACCGTTCCTTTACCAAAAGAGTTTTCGCCCAGAATAATCGCTCGACCGTAATCCTGCATTGCTGCAGCAAAGATCTCTGATGCCGATGCACTGTAGCGATTAACTAAAACCGTTAGCGGGCCTTGGTAGCTAATCTTGCCATCGGTGTCACTGTTCACTTTGACACGACCATAGCTGTCACGAACTTGGACAACAGGTCCCTCTTTGATAAATAGACCAGAGAGTTCCGTTGCTTCGGTCAATGCACCGCCACCATTGTTTCGAAGATCGACAATAATACCTTCAACACCTTGCTCTTTAAGCTCAGTGATCAGTTTGTCGGTATCTTTAGAAAGGCCAACGTAGAAACTTGGCACTTCTAGTACACCAATCTTCTTGCCATCTTTCTCGATAACTTCTGATTTAACAGCACGGTCTTCTAGACGAATCTTATCACGAACAATTGTGACAACGTGACTTTTTGCATCTTTACCATCAGGTAAGATCTGCAGCTTCACTTTAGTCCCTTTCGGGCCTTTAATAAGTTGTACTACATCGTCTAAGCGCCAGCCGATAACATCAACAATCTCTTCTCCATCTTGACCAACGCCGACAATACGATCGCCATCGCTCAATTGTTTACTGTTTGACGCAGGGCCACCAGCAACTAAAGAACGGATAACGGTGTAGTCGTCTGTCATTTGAAGCACAGCACCAATCCCTTCTAGAGAAAGATTCATCTCAGATTGGAATTGCTCTGCATTTCTTGGAGAAAGGTAGCTAGTGTGAGGATCGACCTCTCGTGCAAATGCGTTCATGTAGATCTGGAAAGCATCTTCATTATGCGATTGCGTAATACGCTTCATCGC
>AAZW01000037.1 GCA_000169995.1 Vibrionales bacterium SWAT-3
AAGGGGGAAGTAATTATGCATAATCAATTCGTCTATACAAGGTAAAAACTGGTTAAGAAGTGCCTATTTTTCGTCTAAATATGACTCTATTCACCTAAACTGGTTCAATTTCTTTTAGGTGACGCTGTGCAGAAAGCTTCGCAGCCACACTACCCAGCAGGGTTCCAACGATCAAAAGCAGTAAAGATTCATCCCAGCTTAGGCCAATTAAACGGAAGTGGCTGTCGTAAAGCTGAGCCAAGTCATCCACCGCGCTGTTAAGTAATACGGTAATTAATGCCGTCATTACCCACGCGCTAACCGAACCTAATACACCGAACCACATACCTGAATATAGATATGGTCGAAGAATGTAGCTGTCGGTGGCACCAATCAGCTTCATGGTTTGAATCTCTTCTTTATGCGCCAACACATTAAATCGTAATGTGTTGCCGATAATCAAAAACACCGCGCCTAACATCAATACCGTTAGGGTAATGACGATGACAGCAGCTAGCGCTTTAATCGCGTCTAACCTTGCCAACCAATCTTCGTCTAAACGAACATCGGTCACTAATTCTTGTTTTTTAACTTGGCCTGCCAGCTCTTTGATTTGAGCATCGCTTTGTACGCTTGGTGTTATCACCAACACACCTGGCAATGAATAGTCGTCGAGAATGGTTAGGGCATCATCAAAGCCAGAATACTGACTGAGGTCAGCAAGCCCTTGTTGAGGTGAAATGTATTCCACCAGCTCAACTTGATCCCAACTCTCGATTTCATCTTTAAGCACCATGACTCGAGGCTCGGGAATACCATCCTCTACATAAGCACTAATTTGTGACGGGCTTGTGACATCTTTTGCCACTTCACCTACGTTTTTACCTAGTAGGTACAAACATGCAGGCATTGCTAAAGCCATTGAAATAACCGCAAGCGTCAGTAAGTTGCCCAACGGACGTTGCCACATCTGCGAGAACGATGACTTAGCTTGCTTCCAATGCACCACGAAGAAACCGTCACTTGAAGTGCGGTTTGCAGCGCGATTTGATTGAGGTTTTTTGATGCGCTTATTAGCGGCCATAGTCTTCAACCTCACTCAAAAAGCCTTGGTTTAATTCAAGATGACGATATTGAGGGCGAGTGTTCACTAACCCGATATCGTGCGTCGCTAGGATGATCGTCACACCAGCGCGGTTAAACTCTTCAAACAGTCGCAACACGCGGTTAGATAATTCCGGGTCTAGGTTACCCGTCGGCTCATCCGCAAGCAGCAGAGTTGGACGGTTTACCACAGCGCGGGCAATACCCACGCGTTGCTGTTCACCACCAGAAAGCTGGCTTGGCAAACAACGCGCTTTATCTAATAAGCCTGTCTTGTCCAACGCGGCACTGACTCGGCGCTTTATTTCATTTTCAGAAATAGATTCGATACGCATAGGCAGAGCAACGTTATCGAAGATAGAGCGATCCATCAGTAGACGATGGTCTTGAAAGACAATTCCAATATTACGGCGTAAGAATGGAATGTCTTTAGCAGGAATACGAGTGATATCGTGATCGTTGAACCAGACTCGCCCATCAGTCGGACGCTCAATCGCGCAAATCAACTTCAGCAAGGTACTTTTACCTGCGCCGGAATGCCCGCCTAAAAATGCCATCTCTCCACGTTTGAGATGGAAGTCCACTTTTTGGAGTGCTTGGCGTCCGCCTCGGTAGGCTTTGCTCACTTGCTGAAATTTGATCACCGAAAATTCCTCTTACGATCACTAATATCAAATTTAAAACGATAGCAGGTTAAGGATAAACCACTTTGCTACTCGCGTTACTCTTCGCGGCTAAATAGAGCTTCAATGAAGTCTTTTGACTCAAATGGACGCAGATCATCAATACCTTCACCAACACCAATGTAACGAATTGGAATCTGGAACTGGTCGGCAATTGAGAAAATCACACCACCTTTCGCAGTACCGTCTAACTTAGTTAGCGTAATACCGGTTACTGGTGCAACTTCACTGAACAGTTTCGCTTGGCTGATAGCATTCTGACCTGTACCAGCGTCAAGTGTTAGCATGATTTCGTGCGGTGCAGAGTCATCAATCTTCTTCATGACACGAACAATCTTGCGTAGCTCTTCCATTAGGTTGCTCTTGTTCTGCAAACGACCCGCTGTATCGGCGATCACAACATCCACGCCACGAGCTTTAGCAGCTTCAATCGCATCGTAGATAACAGATGCACTGTCTGCGCCTGTGTGTTGAGCGATAACCGGCACATCGTTACGCTGGCCCCAAACCTGAAGTTGCTCAACAGCTGCGGCACGGAAAGTATCACCCGCCGCTAGCATCACTTTCTTGCCTTCATTTTGGAATTGTTTCGCTAGCTTACCGATAGTGGTTGTCTTACCAACACCATTCACACCAACCATTAAGATAACGTAAGGCGTTTTCGTAGTATCAACCACCAATGGCTGTTCCACTTGGCTTAAGATGTCTGCCATCTCTTCTTTCAGCAGACCATAAAGCGCTTCACCGTCTTTTAAGTCATTGCGAGATGCTTTTTCTGTCAGGTTTTCAATGATCTTAACTGTGGTGTTCATACCCACATCCGCGATCAGCAGCTGCTCTTCTAGCTCTTCGAACAGATCATCATCGATTTTCTTGCCTTTGAACAAACCAAAGAAGCCAGCACCAATGTTTGCTTTAGTGCGGCTTAGGCTACGCTTAAGGCGAGCAAAGAAGCTTTCTGTTGGCTTCTCTTGTACTTCTTCAACCTGAGCTTGAGGAACAACTTCTTGTTCCTGTTCTGCTTCTGCTTCTGCTGCGACAGGTTGCTGCTCATCTTGAGCCTCTTCCAGAGTTTGCTCTGACTCATCAGGCTGAGATTCTACTGACTGAGCGGCTTCCGCTTCAGGCGCGACTGGTTCAGCCTCGACTTGTGATTCAACTTCAGTTTGATCTTCAACGTTTTCTACGTTCGCTTCATTCTGAGTTTTTGGGCTTTGTTCTTCTTCACCAAAACCAAGCCACGATAATAATCCGCGCTTCTTTTTTTCCGTCATCAGAGGAGTTTCCTAGATCTACTAATTAGCTGTATTGGCTTAATGCACGTCGACTCTTTGCTATTGTTATACAATACAAGCTTGTACAAACGAATAGTAAAGAAAAATGACAAAGCAGTGATAAGTTTGCTTTTAGCTTGATACACTTTGTCATTGCAAATTTATTTAATACTCGAACCAACTTAAATTGGGCTCGGTATAGTATCACTTTATTAGCGGTCAAAAAATCTATGGTAAGACGTCGCCAGCAAAACACATCACAAAAAAAGCCTTCCGGTGGCTTTGTTCGAATTATTAGTGGTTCATGGAGAGGTAGAAAGCTGCCCGTTCATGATTTAGAAGGCTTACGCCCAACCATTGACCGAGTAAAAGAGACACTCTTTAACTGGGTCGCACAAGATATCCCAAATTCGACCTGCTTAGACGTATTTGCAGGTTCTGGTGGTTTAGGTTTTGAAGCAGCTTCTCGCCAAGCAAAAATGGTGACACTGCTCGAAATGAATCAAAAGGCCGCTAGGCAGCTTTCTGATAATGCTAAAGAGCTCAAAGCAGACAACATCAATGTGGTAAATACTGATGCTATCTCTTTCCTCAAGAAAGCAGGAACGCCTTACGATGTGGTATTCCTTGATCCACCATTTCGTAAAGGCTTGCTAGCAGAAACGGTACAGCTACTTGAGAACAATGGTTGGCTTGCGGACGACGCGATTATTTACGTCGAAACAGAGAAAGAACTCAAGCTAGAAGCAATGCCAGAAAACTGGGAACTGCACCGCGATAAGACAACTGGCCAGTCGAGCTACCGACTGTTCAACCGAATCACTGAAGAATAGGAATGATTGAATGAATATCTTGCTTCCATTAGCCAAAGCCGCTATCGCCTTCGTATGGTTTGTGTTGATCGTCAACATTTTCCATCCGTTCCCTGGTAATGCCGCGATTGCGCTTTACATCATGACAGCGTTCTTGTTCTTTATGCACGGCTTGCAGATGCTGATCTTTATCGGTGCCTTCGGCGATAAAATCGAAATGACGCGTTGGGAAAAATGGTCCATTCTGATTTTTGGAATCTTCGCCCTACTCGATATCCGTCGTAAATACATGATGTAATCGAAAGCTGTTACCAAGCAACAGATACCAAAACGCCGCTCAGTTGAGCGGCGTTTTTATTGAATGATGATAGCAATACTAAGCCATGTAGCCCTTCACACCGTCTAAGAACATCTGTGTCGACAACATAACAAGCAATAGGCCCATCAGACGTTCAATCGCTTTAAGCCCTCTCTCACCCAATACACGCAAGAAGAAGCCATTAAACATTAAAATAAAGAAGGTAGCGCCCCATGCCAGCATCACAGCGGCTGAGAGCTCGAGCATGTTGTCCGGGTGCTGGGTTGATAACAGAATCAATGCCGCAATCACTGAGGGACCTGCAATCATTGGGATCGCCATCGGCACAATAAACGGCTCTTCCCCTGCCGCAAGCCCTGTAATGCTGCCTGCGCTCGGGAAAATCATCTTAATCGCGATGATAAATAGAATGATACCGCCAGAGATGCTCAAGGTTTCAGGCTGTACGTGTAGGAAGTTCATGATGCTTTGACCCGCAAACAAGAATAGTAGCAAGATAACCAGTGCGAACATCAGCTCACGAATCAGAACAATACGGCGACGCTTCGGATCAATATGCTTAAGGATAGAGAGCACGATTGGCAGATTGCCAAGCGGGTCCATGATAAGAAACAGCATGGTTGCTGCAGATAAGATTTCCATAAGTTTGTCTCGAAAAGCGAAGGTGCGCGGAGTATAGCAGCCTCAACATTGATTTTCGAACGCAGTCACCAGCAGGCTAACTTATGTCATTGCAGCACGTTAACGAGAACAAACAGGAAAGAATAGAAAGAGCGGATACCACAAATGCACCCACTCTCAAATCACTCAAGATTAGTGATTACACACACGTTCGCGATTCGTGCACAGCTTGTCATCGACAAGCACAACCTTTTCCATCTTCAGGAAAAACTTCAGCAAACCATCCAGGTCGAGACCATTTAGCTTACAAGTATGGAAACGCGCTTCAGTGCCATACATCTGAGCCAGTTCTTGTGTCAGCTCTTCTCGAGTCAGAGGCTTTTCACTAAGCAGGTTTAAAACGTTGTGTGCGTGAATTTCGGTAGTCATAACTCAATCTCATGTTTAATGAATTACACGTAGAGTACCGAGTTTGAGTAAAGCTGCCTTGATATAGCTCAGGCTTGAAGACGCTCTACCCTAAATGGTCAGAGAGGCGACGATAAGCGCATGGGCGAGAAAGTAGCTGCCCGTTACCCAGAAATAAGCACTTTTGATCGGGCTGCGGTAACAGTTAAGAGCATACGCCAGTGCCGAGAGCAATAATACGCTACAACCTGCAAATCCAACCGCGTGCGATAACTTAGGGTCAAGCAACCAAACCTCACCAGAAGCCCAAGTTAACTGAATAAGCACAATCCCCATAATCACAACAGGAAAAACAAGTTTATCTAAACGTGGTAGTAGCAAGAAGAACGCCACCACACAAGCAGCTAAGAGTAAGGCGAACAACCACCAGACCATTTCTCCAGACAACTGCAACCAAAAGGCTTTGCTATAACAGAGTTGAGCTAGCAGAAAGCAAACAAAATATAGGGGACGTTTTTGAGTGAGGGTGTGAAATACATCTGCGATCGCCGAGATCGCCAGGCCAGCAACGACCCAATACGTATAGTCAGCAACAACAGACTGAGTTAAAGCAATGATTGCTAATAATACAAAGGTAAATACCTTATACGATAAGGCCTGACAGATATGTCCTTGTTTCGTTCCTGCTACTGCTCCGATACCAGATAAGGAAACCGCTAACCAACTCCACATACCACTTGCCCTATTGCTTTAAATCGTCGCCAGTCTAGGCACACGAATATTGATGTAAAGCCTCAGCCCCTCAAAATTGGATCTTGATTACGCTTCCACTAAAAAGAACACCTTTAGATTGAAGTCGTCGCAATTAACGATTCGAGAATGGTGATTCGTTTAAAACTGCAGCAAATCATTATAAAACCCTCTTAAACTTCGCTTAGAGAAGCCAGATCCCATTTTAACATAGTTATTCTCTTAAGATTTCCTTCTTCGCCCCTAAAAAACGCCCATTATTGACTTTAAAAAGTAAAATAAGGAACAGACAAATCATTTATTAACAGACACTTAGGCATAAAAAATATAGATTAACTGGAAAATAAAAACGTCATTCCAACCTAGACTTATAAAGTGGGAAAGTTACTTTTCAAATGACAAGTTTTGTCAGTTTTTTCAAGCCCCATGTAAAAACCACCACAAAAACCAAAGCAAAAACCTTAAAAACCACAAAACTTCCACCCACAAAGCACCAAGCCTCATTAATACAATTTAACAACCATTAACAATATAAATCACACAAAACAACCACTACAAAACAACAACTTAAATTAATTTAGGACAAACATAAATCACAACGAACAAAATAAGAACACACCAAAAACCACACTTAAACACTCCGAAAAAAGCCATATACCAATACTTTTCTACTACTTTTGGGGCTTTCGAAAGTAATTCTTGATCTAAAGCTATAAGTAGTGCTATTCTTTAAAACATAGCGAGAGACAACCAAATTTAGGAGTAGTGTTATGATTTCATCTTCGCAAAGACAAGGACTTGTAATGATCGCGGTAGTTGTTGGTCTAATGACACTACCGATGATGTACTAAGCAAGTTACAGATAAAAAAAGGGACGCCATGAGCGTCCCTTTTTTTGTTCAATTTTTTCATTTCGAAAACAGATGTAGCGTTAACACATCCCAGTTCGCATAGTAGAAACCCGCGGCAGCCAAAGTCATTGCCGTCATCAGCAAAATCGCAACTCGCCAGATAAAACGACCACTACGTGGAGTCAGTTCCTTCTCGCAGTCGTTACACATCATGATGAACTTATGTTGATCTTCCAACTTGGCATCATGTTCGTTCACTACTTTATTTCGGCACGTCGCGATATAACGCAGCTTGCTTACCATATCGTGCGGTAGCCTTTCTTCACAGCTTGTTACAAGCTCATGCAATCCTTCGCCTTCAGCGTGATATTGAAGTCTCAATAATTTCTCTATATTGCGAGTTCTTGTCACCACTTTTTCAATATCGGTCATCTTGGCCCTCCCACTCCACACTATAATTCTAGTCGAGCATTTCCTTATTCTTATACAAAATCACTGCTATTTACGAGAGAAAGAGACAAGAAATAACAGTGCTTTATCCCAAACTGGCCATTAAATGTGATATCTGCCGAAAAATAATCAGCTTTGCTTACAGCAGTTCACGAATAGCGGCTTTAAACACATATCCCTATTGCCCGAAAGACTAGAATAACCATTACGACTACATGGAGGTTATATGCCTAACTCACTCTTTTTTGCCATCTTTGCACTCGCGGGTCTCGCGGCCTGGGTATTTCTTGTTTTTTATCGAAAGCACATGCAAGGCGAGAACGCACCAGAAAAGAAAGTGAACGTCACGGTATTAGATAAACAATCCATCGACCTTCCTGATGCAGAGCCAGGTCAAGAAGACCAAGAGTATTGGATTTATGTTCAGCGCGGTGTGGTTGGTCCGAAACGTGAGTTCCAAGTCGGCATTCACTACTTCCACGCTCTTAACCCGGGTGACAAAGGGACCTTAACTTACCAAGGTGATAAGTTCTTACACTTTGCGTTGAAGCGCTAACCCTAGCGCTTCAACCCTTCCTCATCGACATTCCACAATAAACCAATATCGCAATGCCTTGGCATATCGCTAAGGCAATAGCCAACGTGTCTTCTCTGACTTAGAAACGATCCAGCTCATCCACAGTGCACCTGCTCCGCTGATCACAATCCATAATGGAATAACCCAGGCTGGGTGACCTTGGTACCAACCAAACTCTTTCATTGGCCATAAGAAAATTGGGTGCAGTAGGTAGATACCTAAACTGTGTTTACTGATGAAGCCAACCACTTGATTGCTTTTATCTGACAATCCTTCTCCAAAGTAGCGACACAACATGAACACCATGCTCGCAGCTAATACAGTATTCAGCGTTTTGTAGGAGAACCAACGACCAACCGTGTACTCTTCTGCAGCTAAGCTCGCATCAACCACCATATAAACAGTGGTCAACAATGCCAACACGCCGAGCCCAGTACTCACGCTAACGGTAAACTTGTTGAGTGGGACTTTCTTGTACAACAGATAACCCAGTGGCAAGTAGCCAGTGTAAAGCCACAGCTCATGGCTCCAAGGACCATCGATTCTGAGTAAGAACAGTAACGAGGTAAACAACCACACTGCAGTGAAGCTATAAACTGCCTTATCACCATACTTTCTCACCATGATCTGTAAGAACGGAATCACAAAATAGAGAGGAATGAAGTAGTAGAAAAAACCTAAGTGATAATAGGTGTAGTGGTGATAGCTATTAAGCAACACATCCCAGCTGACATCGGCATCAAAGCCCATTGCCGACCAACCAGACAGGTAGGTATAGAAAAGCGACCAGACGATAAAAGGAATCAACACCTTACCTAAACGGCGCTTTAGATAATACTTTGCATCAAATGGACGCTGATCACTGAGCATCAGGGCGCCAGTTATCAATATAAAGACAGGCACCGCCCAACGGCTGAAACCATTGACCGTAACCGCTGTTAGCCACTCACCAAAAGGAATGGTTCCTAGCTCGTTGCGATAAGGTGCCAAAACATGAATCGCGATAACCGCTACGGCCGCGACACATCGTGCTAAATCAAAGAAGAGAATTCGCTGCTTCATGTAAATGCCTGATTAATATTCAATCATTCTACTATAGCAATAAAAAAGCTGACCGGAATAAATACCAAGTCAGCTTATTGTTAAAGGAGAAGCATATCGCGATTTTATCGAATCAGACGGAAGCTTATGCCGCTGAGGTTTGTGGCACCTTAGGCAAGCGTAACGAGATCACCGTCGTTATTGCTAGGAACGCGAACGAGACCCACAAACAGGCGGATAAGCCACCCATTTGGAACACCAAGCCAGATAGGATTGTGCCTATTAAGCGGCCCATAGCATTCGCCATATAGTAGAAACCCACATCAAGCGACACACCATCGCCTTTTGCATAACTGACAATCAGGTATGAGTGAAGCGATGAATTGACCGCGAAGATGGCACCAAACACCATCAAGCCACCAATAATCACCAGTTCTGGTTGCCATGCTACCTGCACCGCATAAGCGATACCCGCAGTTACCAAAGCCAATGCTCCTGCCCACAATAGGGCTGCATGTCCATCTGGTACCTTGCCTTGCGCTTTACCGGTAATCTTAGGTGCTATGCCTTGTACAAAGCCGTAAGCAATGGTCCAAGCTGCTAAAAAGCCTCCAACCCATGAGTGATCCCAACCAAATACGCTGCCAAGATAAATTGGCAAAGCAATCACGAACCACACATCACGAGCGCCAAACAGGAACATGCGCGCTGCCGACAGGATGTTGATGGATTCAGACTTGGAGAAGATCTGCTTGAACTTAGGCTTGGTTTTCGCCTTGCCCATGTCTGCCTCTAAGCTCACTACACTGCCAATGAAGACTAAAGTCAGCACTGCAGCCATCGCAAGCACAGCATATTGGAAGCCAATCGTTGAAAGCAGCAAACCACCAATAAAGAAGCCTGCACCCTTAAGCGCATTCTTAGAGCCAGTCAGAATCGCAATCCACTTATACAAAGCACCTTGCTGCTCATCCGGCACCAATGTTTTGATTGAACTCTTGGCACTCATCTTATTGAGATCTTTGGCGATACCAGACAGCGCCTGCGCCGCCATTACCCAAGGAATCGTCAACATGGCCGATGGCAAGGCGAGCATCCCCAAGGCGAAGACTTGCATCCCGAGACCAATGTTCATGGTCTTATTGAGGCCAAGACGCGCCCCCAGCCAACCACCGATTAGGTTCGTAACCACGCCAAAGAATTCATAGAAAAGGAACAGTGAGGCGATCTCTAACGAGCTGTAACCAAGGTCGTAGAAATACAGGACCACCAGCATACGAAGTGCACCATCAGTAATGGTGAAATTCCAGTAGTTGAAAGTCACCAACATGTATTGGCGAACGCTCTTACTTAGATTTGAAAACATAATGCTATCTCTGCAATCAAAACAAAAAGAGCTTTTGGATCACGATAAGCTTAACACTCCAGATACCAAAAGCTCCTTGTGTAACACCGATGACTATTAGCTATTCGCTACGCCATTAATGTACTCAACCTGGATAGGTTTAGTGAAAGCACCTGGACGCAGTGCTTGAACTTCTTGAACGATCTTGTCGAGGTCCCAGCCTTTTTCTAACAGCAAGTGAGCTGCGAACAAACCGGTACGGCCTGAACCGCCCATGCAGTGCATTGCTACCTTAGCGCCACTATCAACGATTTTGTGTAGCTCTGGGCTTGCTGCAGACCATTTCGCCGCAAAGTCAGCACCCGGAGCACAATCGTCTTCGATTTCGATTTGGAACCACTGCATGCCTAGCGCACGAGTTTTCTCGCCAAGTACTGCCACGTCTTTGCTTGCAAGCTCTGCATCATCGAGCGCAGTCACGATAGCTTCAACGCCCTGCTCTTTCAGTTGTTTCAGAGATGCATCAAGATCAGCGTCTTTAGTACCTGGGCATGGGGTCAGAATCAGCGCGCCTTGCTCAAGGTCTAGTTGCCATGTTGGATGTGTCATAGTGTTATCTCCTAAGTGCTCAGGTTTATGCTAGACCGACTGTACGTACTAACTCTGCGGTACGTGTCGCGTAACCCATTTCGTTATCGTACCAAGCGTAGATCTTAACCATGCGCTTACCAACCAACATGGTAGACAGTGCATCTACGATTGTAGAGCGTTGGTCGCCTTTGTAGTCGATAGACACAAGTGGGCGCTCTTCAAAGCCAAGGATGCCTTTTAGCTCGTTCTCAGATGCTTCTTTCAGCATCGCGTTCACTTCTTCTGCCGTCGTGTCTTGCTTCACTTCAAAGATGATGTCAGTCAGAGACGCGTTCGCTAGTGGTACACGAACCGCGTGGCCGTTGATGCGGTTTTCTAGCTCAGGGAAGATCTCAACAATCGCCTTAGCAGAACCTGTCGTGGTAGGGATTAAGCTCATGCCACATGCACGTGCACGACGTAAGTCTTTGTGTGGCGCATCTAGGATAGTCTGAGTGTTAGTTAGATCGTGAATCGTCGTAAATGACGCGTTCTCGATACCTAGCTTCTCGTTGATTACCTTAACCACAGGAGCGATACAGTTAGTTGTACAAGACGCTGCCGTTACGATTTTGTGTACTGCTGGGTCGAAGATGTTGTCGTTAACACCAACAACGATGTTTGCGATGCCTTCTTCTTTAACAGGTGCAGAAACTACAACGCGCTTCACGCCCTGCTCTAGGTATTTGTTTAGGAAAGAAGTCTTACGGTGAACACCTGTCGCTTCAATCACAACATCACAACCAGACCAATCGATCGCGTCGATGTCACGCTCTTTAGTGGTTTTGATGCGTTGACCATTGATGATCATCTCATCGCCTTCAGTTGTTACTTCATGGTTCCAGCGACCTTGAACTGAATCGAACTCTAGAAGATGTGCAAGCGTTGCTGTATCGCCAGCTACATCGTTAATCTGTACAAACTCTAGCTCTTCCCAATCGAAAGCTGCGCGAAGTGCTAGACGGCCGATACGGCCAAAACCATTAATACCTACTTTAACTGTCATTATGTGTTCTCTCAGTCAGTGGTGAATCTAAAAATATTCGATCAAACGCAACATTGAGGGCGTGAAGTCATCGCTTCTAGGCGCTCAATGTCTTGTTGGTATTCAGTTTTCAAACAGTTCGATGCGATAAGGTCATCAATTAACTTTAGCATCCAACCCGGTAAATCATTAGCAAGGCGATAGAACACCCATTGCCCTTGGCGAACGTCAGTCAAAATGCCGTTTGAACGCAGCTGCGCAAGGTGGCGCGATACCTTTGGCTGACTTTCTTGTAATGCCTGAGTCAACTCACCAACTGAAAGGCACTCTTGGCGCACAATCAACATTAAGCAACGCACTCGCGTTTCGTCAGACAGTAATTTAAAAAATTGGTGAGGAAGCATAACTACATACTCATATATGGATATACGTATATATTAGTTATTAAAAAACGCACGTCAAGGCGTGCGTTTTAAATGTCATAAAAGTTTAATAAAGCAACACTACAGCTTGTTGGTCACGGTGTGACTCCAGCGACGCGCTTCTGTGAGTTCAGTTTTCACCTGTTCCACACTAAGCCCTAAATCAGCGCAGTGCTCATCAATCTGCTGCCAATCCGCATGCTCAAAGCTCTCCTCAAGGGCAAGCAAAGTACCGTAAGGGCCTTCCCTACGTAATAGAGCAACCTTGATACTTTTACATAGAGGCAACTGCTCGACTAGGTTCTCTAACGACAAATCCAACAGCGCATCCAACAAGGAGAATAAGCCAATCATAAAGGCCTGCTCTCTATACCCTTCAAATGCCTGATAGCGAGACATACGCTGACAAAACTGAGCACGCTGTAGAGACAATCCATACAGCTCTTTTGGCTTTTTATCGGACACATAAGAGGCGACGGCTAACGAGACAAACATTTTCAGTTTCTCTTGCCCTAGATACACCAAAGCCTGACGAAAAGAAGAGATGGTCACTTCAAGGCGCGGCGACATAGTATTCACAAACCGCAACAGCTTATATGAGAGCGCCACATCTTTCGCAACAATGCTTTCCACCCGTTGAAAGTCCACATCGGGCTTACACACTTCTTGGAACAGCCCCATAGCAATCACTTGCTCAGGGCTAATGTATTTACTCTTGATGATTTCCGGCTTATTGAAAAAGTAACCTTGGAAAAACTTAAAGCCAGCCTCTTTGGCTTGCTGGAATTCTTGCTCGGTCTCAACACGCTCCGCCAAAAAGCTAAACTTTTTCCCTTGATGCGCCCTAACTAAATCACACGCTTCATCCAAACCCATCTGCATAATATCGAGCTTTACGATATGCGTGTATTTAAGGAAACGTTCCCATTCTGGGGTCGAAGTAAAATCATCTAGGGCGATCATGTAGCCTGCTTGGTAAAGGTCTTTAACCGCTTCCAACAATTCATCTGTCGGTTTGCAGGTTTCCAGAATCTCTACCACCACCTTATCTTTCGGCAAACTTAAGGGCAGTCGACGAATCAAACTTTGATAAGGGAAGTTGATAAAGCAGCGTGAAGATGGGATAGAAGGGTTAAGACCCACAGACAAGAAGTTCTCAACAATCAGACGATACGTTGCTCGATTAGACTCAATATGCGCTGGGTACGCATTCTTTTCTCCATCGCGAAATAACAACTCATAGCCGAGTGTATTCCTCTTGCGATTTAGGATAGGTTGTCGAGCAACGTATGTAGCGGTCATTTCTTGATAACTCTGATTGGTTTAACTATAACTCAGTCGCTTAATCTAAGCTTTCGCGGCAGCTAGCAAAGCACCGCAGCCCATGAACATACCACCAAATATTTTATTTATCTTACCCATTATGCGATCAGAGCGAATAAAACGTCCCATTTGTGACGCTAATGAGGTGTAACCCAACATAACAACGCTATCAATGAATACTGTCGTCACACCTAGCACTAATAACTGAGGTGCTTGAGGTTGTGTAGGGTCAATAAACTGAGGAAACAAAGCCACCAAAAACACGATTGATTTCGGGTTAGTTAGATTGATAAGCACAGCGTTTCTCAGCAGTTTGCCACTCGACAGAGTAGAGCTTTCTTCAGATGCTACTAGGCTCGAGCTATCACGCCACTTTTGAATACCTAACCAAACTAAGTAAACCACGCCGACCCACTTAATGATGGTGAACGCCAACGCAGACTTAGCAACGAGCGCGCCGATACCCGCGCCCACCAGCATAATGTGGAACGCAAGACCAAGCTGTAAGCCAACAATTGATGCGAGTGACTTTTTAGTGCCATAGCTAAGCCCATTACTGATTGAGTTAACGGTACCCGAGCCCGGAGCCAAGCTAAACAAAATCGCTGCGACAACATAAGCAAGCCAAACATGAGTATCCATTTGCATTTCCTTACTAGTTCTTTAATCTAACAACATTAGTAGCAATCAAGCTCTCACACGCATCAGTTCAGGTAATTTCCCATGGAAAACCACAGCGAAGCCACCTTCCCTTACACTCAAGAACCTCAGTTCGATCATGCGATTAAACACCCGATCAACGCTCTTTGGCAACAAAGAAAAGAGGGGTATTTAACATCGTCTGGTAAAAAGAAACTGTACTGGTGCAGCCTCACCTCAGAGAAACACAGCAAAGCCATTGTGATTTCAAATGGCCGTATTGAATGCTGCCAAAAATACCAAGAAATCTTTTATGATTTTTATCAACAAGGCTATGACGTTTATTCATTTGACCATCAAGGTCAAGGCCAGTCGGAACGTATGGTAACAGACTCTGACATTGGTCACATTCATGAGTTTGATGATTATGCATCTGATATGTCTGACATGATTGCCAGTTTTGACCTCAGCAAGTATGCCAAGCGATATCTGTTAGCCCACTCAATGGGTAGCACTATCGCAACACGCTATCTACAAACCCATCCAGATCACCCATTCGATAAGGTCACCTTGTGCGCCCCAATGTTTGGTATCAACACCGAGTGGTACTTAAAGCCTATCGCGATGATTGTTGGGCAAGTGCTTACCGCGTATCACGCCAAACCGGTTTACGCGCCAGGTCAGCAGGCCTATTACTCGAAACCTTTCGAGAATAACCTCCTGAGCCAAAGCCAGGTGCGTTATCAGTGGTTTCGCCGACTTTACGAAGATAACCCGTCACTGCAAGTCGGTGGTGCTAGCACTCGCTGGGTATGGCAAGGGTTAATGGCAGCCAAGCAGTCAATCCAACAGACTCGTCAAATCAAGATCCCTCTATTGCTGATTCAAGCTGGTGAAGAAAAGATTGTGAGTAACGATGCTCAGGTGAAGTTCATCAATAAACTGAAGAGAACGAACTCGGCTTGCCAATTTAAAGTCATTGAAGGCTCAAGGCATGAAGTGTTGTTTGAGCAAGACAAATACCGCAATCAAACACTGGATGCCATTAATCAGTTTTTTGCTTAGCACTCATCACATCAACAACACAAGAAACAGCGAGCCATAAGATAACAATTAAAGAGGAAAAGAAGTAAGTGAGCTTTGCCCTCTTTTCTTGCATGATTTTGGCATACAATTTCTGGGTAGATGTATTGTAGTTAAAACGATGCTAGCGCTGGCTAGTGTTGATATTGGTTAAGCACTTTGCAATGAGGGTTAAATGACTATTCCTGCACTTAAAGATTCCGTGAAAATCGTTGCCTCTGATTTAGATGGTACGCTTTTGGCTCCCAACCATCAGTTGAGCGAATTTACCAAGCTAACGCTTAAGAAGTTACACGAGCAAGGTTATACCTTTATCTTCGCAACGGGTCGCCATCACGTCGATGTAGCTGGGATTCGTCAAATCGCAGGGATTCCGGCCTACATGATCACATCAAACGGTGCTCGCGTACACGACCAGAATGATCAGCTAATGTATAGCCAAAATGTACCTCAAGAACTCGTTCAACCGGTTATTGATATTGTGCGCCAAGACCCAAACATCTTCATTCACATGTACCAGAATGAAGATTGGCTACTCGATCGTGAAGATGAAATGCTGGCTAAGTTCCACAGTGAATCTGGCTTCAGCTACAAACGCTTTGAAGCAGACAATGCGCCGAATGACGGCATTGCCAAGGTTTTCTTCACTCACCCAGAGCAAGACCACGAATATCTAGTTACGTTTGAACAAAAGCTAAAAGAAGCTTTTGGAGATAAACTAAACGTCGCTTTTTCAACACCTTGGTGCCTGGAAGTGATGGCTGCTGAAGTATCTAAAGGCCACGCTTTAGACGCTGTTGCGAAATCCCTGAACCTAACGCTGGATAACTGTGTTGCCTTTGGGGATGGTATGAATGACGCTGAGATGCTGGCAATGGCAGGTAAAGGCCTAATCATGGGCACTTCACACGAGAAAGTGATGCAAGCACTACCAGACAATGAAGTGATTGGTAGCAACGCTGATGATGCCGTTGCGCACTACTTAGAGAAACACCTACTCTAAACAACCCCATCATACAAAAAGGCAGCCAATGGCCTGTCTCTTGATCACAAGTCGAGCTGATCAAGAGACTTAGCCAACTCATATCCCTCAAGGATGGTTTGTAATCTAAACCATCCTTGCCATAACACCTTTATCGAAGCACGACCTGTTCGCTTACTATCTTTCCATCCTCCCAACCGAGCTATGCCTTTATAAGCCCATGATATATTCGGAGCCTCGTTTGGTAGTTCTTTCTTCTCCAACTTAAGCCACATGAGCTTCCAGGCTTTGCCTTTAAATACCCGCTCACAATTGACCTTGGATAGCTCTTCGGACTTATTCATAAATCGCAACTGGAGTAAGCGAGTGGCAATAAATGCCAAAATCACGCTGTATCTTTCCAGATTATCTTTACTTTGCATTCTCAGTTGCTCGACTTGAGTCCCTTCACTTTTCCAGACTTTATGGAAATCCTCTATCAACCAACGCATCTCATAATAACTGACGATTTTAAGCGCCTCTTCCTTGCTCGTTATCGGTTCAGAGGTGAGTAGGTGCCACGCGAGCTTATCGTTACTTTCACCTTGCTCTATGCATCCGACATAATAGAGAGGGATATTGTCTAACTCTTTTTTATTGGCAGGAGATTTGAGTGTTATGGGGGCATATTTTATGTCTAGGTGAGCAGTACGGGCCTTACGACCACCTTTTTGCGGTATTTTGAGCTCTTTACTTCCTGCTGATTGTAATTTTGAAGCATAGTCGTAAAGACGATTATTATGCTCTTCGATACAACGACTTTGCATTGAGCGAACTAGGAATCGTTGACGTTGCTCGTGTTTATAAGTGAGGTATTCAAATAAGTCTGCTTCTCTATCACATACAGAAATTACATCTGACATCTTATCGCCCAGTCGATTTGCGACACGCTCGGATGCTTGTTCCCACTTATAACTTTCTTTTTCTTTGTATGGTCGAGTCGCATGCTGGTGCCTCTGTCCACGCTTTTTGATATCCCGTGTCCAGCGTTGCTGTTCAATTAAACCAACCACCGTGTGGGTTTCAGGAGCAAAAAGTAAGGTCGAGTGAACAAACATTGCTCGATGTCGATTGCCTTGATTGGAGTGTCCGAGCTCATCTCGTAAACTGCGATGAGAGTAACTTAGACAAGTAGTATCTTCTAATGCTAGAAGAGTTTCTTGCGCCAAGGCCTCCTGGACTGTGACATAAAATCCAGCATCTGCAATGTCTTCAGCCTTGATTTTTTCGTTACGGATAAAGCGATAAGCTCCTTCCATGTCCGCGGGAGAAATGATGAGCTTCGAGATTGGAACGCCTGGCTGCTCGGCAAGTGAAGCCTCTAGAGCGACGAGTCTTTGAGTTCGTCTAAGATCATTGAGGTCGGCTTGGCCGAATTGTTTTTGTGCCCAGAGGGTTGGCTCTATATAAGTCATAATCATCATCCTTGTCGTATATGGATGATCAGATCACGAAACATAAAATTAGTTCAAAAAAAATCCCTAAGCTGTAGCTTAGGGATTTCTGTATAAGAGACAGGCCAATGGCTGCCTTTTTTGAACCTTACGCTAAAAGCTTCCTCTAACGAGAACCGAGCACTTCTTTGCTTAAGATCGCCTGCCACTCTTGTTCCGTCACAGGCATGATCGATAAACGATTGCCGCGCTTCACCAATGGCATTTCAGATAGTTCAGGCATGGCTTTAAGAGTCGCTAATGGGATCAAGCGTTCAGTCACTCGAACAAACTCAACATCAACCATTATCCAGCGCGGGTTATCGGGTGAAGATTTAGGGTCGTAGTAATCACTCTCAGGGTCGAATTGAAAATGGTCTGGGTAAGCTTCTCTGGTTACTTTTGCGATCCCCGCTACACCCACTTTTTTACATGATGAGTGGTATATCATCACCAGGTCGCCAAGCTTGACCTCATCACGCATCATGTTTCGAGCTTGATAGTTACGAACTCCCTCCCAACAAGAGGTTTTTTGTACTCTTAGCGTCTGAATAGAAAAAGTGTCGGGTTCTGTTTTAAATAACCAATATGCCATAATAAATCCAATTAACGGTTGCTCCGAGGAAGATATAACATGAAGGTAATGAAAAACCCAGTGACATGGCTAGCCGCATTCGCGCTACAAGGCTGTGTAACCGCTCCAGAAACACCAAAACAACCTGAAGTTCCACCAGCAACCTTAGATGAACCTCTGAGCGTTCAGCCACAAACCTTCATCATGCGTGGTCAAGTTGTTGTAGGCCATGAAAGCCGCACGTTTACCCCTTGTGGTAGCCAACAACAATACTGGTTAGATATGTCCCCTGAGCTAGCGCTAGAAGCACAAGGGCTAGCAGCCAGACCTTATCAAGCTCTGTATGGCGAACTGATTGGTCACCTTACCGTACCTAGCCAAACCGGCTACAACGCTGATTTCACGGCACGTTTCGTGGTTGATCAAGTCAATATCTTAACGGCAGAAAACCCTGAACGCTGCAACCAACCGCTACGCTCCACACGAGTCTTTGGTAATGAGCCATTCTGGTCAGCCACCTTTGATAAAGACCAGCTGACCTACACCAAGATGGGCGAAGCACCTCAGGCTCTCAACATCGAATCAAGCCGCACCACGCCAATCAGTCGTGATTACCAACTAGAAGGTAAAGCAACGCAAGGCGAGCTCAATCTGAAAAAAGAGAACTGCAGTGACGGCATGAGTGACTCTATCTACGGCTGGGAAGCGAAACTCAACCTTAATGACAGCAAGTACAACGGTTGTGCAACAGTTTCAAACCAAGATCCTACACTGGACTGGAGTGGTACCTACTTCGCTAGCTCAACACAGAACTCAGGGTTCTCTATTAACCTAGAGCTCAACGATGATCACAGCGCAGTGACAACCTACTCTTACAGCAAAGGGGATCCTTCTATTGTTGAACAAGGCTTCTGGCAGCAACTCAACCAAAACCAGGTTCAGGTTGTGATGACTCGCCACCAACAGCAATACCTGATCTCTGAGCGTATCTTCACACGCGATAACGGTAAGTTAGTCGCAGAGAAAGAAAAGGTCGGTAACATAGTTTACCCGATCGCCAATGGTGGCCTAGTGCTATTCGAAGCAAAGCCTGTACAAGCGCAAGCCAACACCGTTGATCTAACGGCAAGCCAAGTGAACTCCAGTGATCAATTTGATCCAAAAGTAGACCAAGCGATCCGCGAGTATTTTAAGATCAACAATAGCTCGCCTGATGATACTAAATATCGCTGGCTGACCTACGACCTCAACGGTGACGGTAAAGAAGAGTTGTTCGCCCAACTCGATTGGTGTGGATCAGGCGGCTGTACACTGCTGATTTTCGAGAACCATCAAGACAAGTGGCGCTTCAATAGCCGAGTAACACTGGTAAAAGGCGACATACGTGTAGGTAAGTCTAAAAATCACGGTTGGCACGATCTGATCTTCAATGTCAGCGGTGGTGGCGCAACAGCAGCCAAACACGCACTCTCATACACAGGTGTCAGCTACCCACTCAACCCAAGTGTTGCACCAGTAGCCGATGATGCTGATATCAGCGATGTGGTTTTGTTTGCTAACGACATCTCACCAGTACAAAGCGGAGTTAAGCTATAACCATGAGCGATCAGCAAGCTTGCATTGGGTGTGGTTTCACTCATCAATGTATTTGTCATCGAATACCGAATACTGAAAGCCAAATCCAGTTAGTGTTACTCACTCACGAGAATGAGCTAACACGAGACACCAATACCGGAAAGCTACTGCAACAATCACTCAAGCAGTGTCAGTCTTTTGTTTGGCAGCGCAAGACGCCTCCAGCCGAACTACTGGCTTTGCTTGAAGATGAAACTCATCAGCCTTTGCTGCTATTTCCAAGTGATGAAAGCATTGAGTGCCAGCAAGCGGTATCGGATGCAGTGAGTGAACGAACGCCGTTATTCATCATCTTGGATGGTACGTGGCAAGAAGCGAAAAAGATGCTCAACAAAAGTCCTTGGTTACAGACGATTCCTCAAGTACACCTCGATGTAACCAGTGAATCTTCATATACATTGCGCCGTAATCAAGACAGTGGGCACCTGTGTACCTGTGAGGTTGGCATCGAGCTGCTCAAGGCATTAGATGAAGCTCAACCAGCAAACCAGATAGAGGATTACTATCAGCACTATCTAAAAGTATTCCAAGCGGACAAAAGTGGACACGCTCTCAGATAGATTAATGCGAAGTGCTTAAGTACTAAAATAAAAAGGGTGAGCCACCAGCTCACCCTTTTCACATCTCGCTTTAATTCATTGAACAGAATAGTGTTTCACGTGAAACAACCAGACGTTTTGCCACTCATCAGAACAGCCGTTTAGGCTCACCAAAGTAGTAGCCTTGCAGGTAATCAACACCCATGTCTTCTGCAATTCGGCAGATTTGCTCGTTATGAACAAATTCAGCGACCGTCTTCGCATTCAATATCTGGCATAAGCTAACCAACTGCTGGGCTATCTTACGTTGCTTTCTATCCTGATCGATATTTCGAATCAGGCTGCCATCGAACTTGATTACCTGAGGCTCGAGCTTGAGTATCTCATCGATGTTCGAATAGCCTGAGCCAAAATCATCAACAATGATATTCACACCCAGATCGCGGAAGTGATTACACACCTCGATTAAACGACCGTAATCCTGAATTTGTTCGGTTTCCAGCACCTCTAAACCAATACGCTGCGGGGGACTGATTTTCTTGATTGCCTGCTCAAGGTGAAGAATGGTTTTCTCGTTATTGAAATCCTGCGGTGCCAAGTTAATCGAGAACGAATCGGTTCGCTGACTCATAAAATCAAAGGTACGCGTAATCATCTGACGACTTAATCGAGTATAGAGATGCGTCCCCTCGATAATCGGCAAGAATTTCCCTGGCGCAATCAACTGGCCCTCTTCTTCAATTCGAACCAAACACTCATAGCTTTCGACCTGATGATCATGTGCCGACACAATAGGCTGTGCACAGGCCACGATATTTTGGTTGAGTACCGCACGGCTCACACAAGACAACCACCCCAACTGCTCTTGGCGGTGCTTCTCTAGCTGAATAAGCGTCTTAGCACTCACTAAATGTTTGTTCTGACTAACAGCACTGCGCCTCGCATCAATTGCCTTCAGTAATAAGTCATCAATCGAGGTGGTTGGAAAATCCCGACGACTCGCAATGCCCGCACAGATAGACACAGAAAGATAATCAATATCTGGCAAGCCGGAGGGTTCAAAGTTAACGTGCTCGGTTTGGTCAGAAAACTCCGAGAAACGTTGATGGATATGTTCTTGGCTCGCCCAGCTATCAAATACCACCGCCCATTCGCCAATACCGATACTGTATAGCTGACACCCTTTATCAAAGAACTGCCACAACGCTTTCTGAAAGTAATCACTCAAGTCATGAAGAAGTTTGTCACCGACTCGATAACCATACTTCTCATTGATTTGACCAAAGGTCGTCACCTTGAGAGCCAATAAGTGGCTATCAATCGTCATCTTCGATAACTTCTCACGCAGCACACTTCGATTGGGCAAACCTGTACGACGATCGATTCGATAACTTGCGGTTAATGCCGTGGCTTGCTGCTCAATCTTGGTCGCCATGCTGTTATTCATGTCATCGACATCTAAAAGAGCATTACGAATAAGAGAAAACAGTGGCGAGATGTTGGTCGCTGGTTGGCTCTCAAACAGAGGAGCAGCCTTACCCTCACCCTCCCTAAGCGCGAGATACGTTAAGCTATGGTGCAGAATTCTTTGTTGCCCATTGTCTTGAAACAACTCGCCCATACAGTACACACCATAGGTGTCGGCAAGCTTTTGGAAAACCTCAACCTCTTGGTTACCATCAATAAAGTCTAGCCGTGAGATACAGTTGTAAATAAAGAATTGCTCGGGGCGATGAGCAGCGACCTGCTGCACACCTAAACGAACTTGCTCCAAGGTTAATGATGGATGGTCGTAACAAAACCTAACCTCATCGCCAACCTCAAATGAACCGCTAAACTCAATCTCACCACTTTCCTTAATCTTGAGTGGCATGTAAATATTTTGAGCTTTTGGATCACCAACCATCATCGGAAAGTTATGCAGTTGCTCAAACGGAACCTCGAGCCCATCGGCCAGGTAACGATTATAGAGTTCACGAATCGGCATGCCGTCTAATTCTGCTAAGCAGTTATCGTGAGCCGCCGTCACTCGGAAAGTACGACCAATCGGATTCCACTCAGTGTAATAGCCTTTAGTGATTGCCAGGTCATCACTATGCAGCGCTACCATCACGTAGGCACTCTCATAGCACACGCCATCCAGCATGACCCATCGACCGCTGTCTGTTGATGTTGAGGCACCACCGCAGATAGGAAATGAATATCCCGATTGCTCAAAAGCAGCAAATAAAGCTCGATTATTGATCTGCAAGCGATCGGCAAAGCAGATAATACTTTGTGTTTTCTCATGACAACCCAGTTGCTGATACATAGCTTGGCTATCAAGCACTGGTTGTTCACTGTATTGAACTACACCACAAGAGTACGAAGTCGCATCAAAGCGAGTGATAATCAGGTAAAGGCCTTGGTGGAGAATGACACCTTGACGGATGTAGTGGTTGGCACTGCAACCTATCAATTTAGCATTGGGGAAGTTTGATTGGATGACTTGGCAGGCAGCCAAAACCTCGTCTTTCTGGAAAGACGAAAACACCTGAATCAGTAGAGGTTCATGACGATGAAAATCTAGCTTTTCCAATTCACGATGGGTTTGTTCTATGTCTTGTATCAGAAGAGAGGTCGACTGCATATTCACATTAATCGTTGTGTTAATGATCAGTTATTGTTCTTTCTATCGATAAGGCATGCACGGAATACTTACGAGCATCTTATGAATAATGTGACCTAAGTTAGACATCATTCACCCCACCACAAAACAGTCACTAATGGTGGTTAAGCTGTTTCGCAAGCAACTAGTATAGCTGCTTACTCGCTTTAATAACTAAAACAGTCGCTTAGGCTCACCGAAGTAATAACCTTGTAGATAATCGACACCCATCTGTTCGGCTATCTCACAAACCTGTTGATTGTGAACAAACTCAGCGACCGTTTTAGCATTAAACACTTGGCACAATCGCACCAGCTGAGAAGCAATGTTTCTCTGCTTCTGGTCTTTGTCTATGTTACGAATCAAGCTGCCGTCGAGCTTAATAATCTGTGGCTCCAGCTTGATGATCTCATCAATGTTGGAGTAACCAGAGCCAAAATCGTCCACGATGATTCTTGCTCCTAGCGAGCGGAAGTGGTCACACACCTCAATCATACGGCCATAATCTTTGATCTGATCAGATTCGAGCACCTCGAGCCCAAGTCGAGTGGGATCGTTCATTCCACTAATCGCAGTCTCAAGCACCTCCAGTGTCTTATCACTTAGGAGATCTTGCGGAGAAAGGTTGATGGAGAACGGACTCTGCTTATCTGCCATATAGCCGATGGTGTTCTTAATCATGTGGCGACTAAGACGTGTATAAAGATGGGTGTCGGCAATCATAGGTAAGAACTTACCTGGTGGCACAATCGTCCCATCAGACTCCATGATTCTCACCAAGCACTCTTGACCAATCATTTCGTGCGTCCCCGCCTCCACAATCGGTTGTGAGTAAGTGATGATGTTCTGATCTAAAATCGCTCGGCTTACGCAGCTCAACCAACCGAGCTGCTCTTTACGATCTTCTTCGCTCACCTGAATATCTTTGGCGTTGGTAATATGGGTGTTGTTACGCACGCCATAACGTCGAGCTTCAATCGCTTTCAGCAAGATTTCATCACCGCTGTCAGTCAAGAAGTCACAACGACTGGCAAAACCACCACACAGAGACACCGACAAATAATCAATGTCGGTTAAGCCATACGGCTCAAAGTTAATGTGTTCGATATCATCCGCAAATTCAACGAAACCTTCTTTTATGCGCGCACTGTCAACACTCGCATTAAAAATGATCGCCCATTCACCCACACCGATACTGAACAACTCAACCTTCACGTTCGGTTCTTTCACCACACGAAGCTGCAAGCGTTCAACAAAGTGATTGGAGAGATCAAGCAACAACTGGTCACCGACTTGATAACCATACTTCTCATTCACTTGATGAAAATTAGTAAGCTTCAGAGTTAGCAAGTGCTCACTAAAAAGAATCGTGTTGAGTCGCTCTTTCAAAACAATACGGTTAGGCAGCCCAGTACGAGAGTCGATACGATAACTCTCAGTTAAGCGGCGTGCCTGTTGATGAAGTTTCTTCTCCATCTGTGTGTTCATGCTATCAAGATCAGCGACTGCATTTCGTACCAAGTTAAGCAGCGGTGAAACCGTAGAGTCACACTTAAAGTCTTCACAACGAAACTCATTAATCTCGTCAGACTCTCTCATCGCGATATAAGTTAGGCTGTGGTGAAGGATGTCTTGACGCTCTTCTGTACGATAAAGCTCACCCATACAGTAAGCACCACACGTATTCACGATCCCTTCAAACGGCTTCAGTTCCAGTTTGCTATCGATGAACTCCAAGCGAGAAACACAGTTATAGATGATTACAGACTCAGGTTGATGCATGGCAAGCATCTCTGCACCATGGCGCACCTTTTCTGCTGTGAGTGACGGGTGGTTATAACAAAACTGAGCTTCTTCACCTATCTGCCAAGGACTATCAAATTCGATACTACCATCATCATTGATGCGCAACGGCGTAGAAATGCCTTTCTTTCTACCAAGCTCACGATAGAGCGGAAAGCTCATTAGTTGGCTAAAAGGGAGATCTTTGCCATCAGCCAGGTAGTGTTTGAACACCTCAATAGCAGGCTTGTCATTCAACGCATACAGGCGGTTCCCTACCGCATGAGTCACTCGTAGCTTCATCCCAATAGGGTTCCACTCAGAGTACGCGTCTGACCAAACCTTCAACCTCGGATTGGTCAAACTTACCGCTACACACGCGTGTTGGTAAGTTTGTTCATTATGCATGACCCAACGCCCGTGCTCATTTTCGTGACACAATCCACCAGCCACAGGCAATGCGTAAGAGCGATTTTCAAAGGCGCCGTAAATAGGGTAGTCACGACCTTCAACCTGATCACACAGGCTGATGACGGTTTTGGTATCTTTCGAGAGAACGAGTTGAGAAGCGAGGGCTTGGCTATCTTGGTTTGGGTTACCAGTAAAAGGCTGCACCGCTGAGGTTAAACGAGTTTCGTTGAACTCACTAACAATCACTAAGGTACAGGTGCTCTCAAGACAGTTATCACAGATAACATGACGGGCACTCTGGCCGATCAGTGTCGCATGGCTTAGGTGCCCCAGTGCCACACTGGCAATTTGACGAGCCACATCAGGTGATTGAGTAGAGAAAAGTTGAATTAGGTATTGTTTGCTGTCACACCATTCGCGCTGAGCAAATTCGGTTCTAAATTGCTCCTCTGTATTTGCGAGAAATGTATATGTTTGCATGCCAACCCTTGTTCAAATTCTAATGGAGTAGAGAACCCGCAACCACCGCTATGACTGAAATGAATCGTAAAAAGTAATCGCCAATTATCCTAGCCTAAACAGGCTGTTAATGGCGACTAATGTAACAATTCACTATCATAAATGCGACACAATAAGCTCGCAGTAGAAATTAAATTAGTCGCATAAGGTCACTGAGTTGATCTATTTCAACATCAGGAAGCACACTCGCCTTCGAAGAAAGGTATAAATTGGAACCAGTGTCATTAAACCAGCATGCTTGGAAGCCATTTTTCTTCGCTCCGTAGACATCAGTTCTCAGGTGATCCCCCACATGTAGAATGTTATTCGCATCAAAACCTAGGTATTGCTGCGCTTTATCAAACATGTCTGGGTAGGGTTTTGCTCTGCCGTCAGGGCCAGCTTTGAGGATTAACTGGAAGTATTGCCCAAGGCCAATTTTATAGGGGTCAACATTACCATTGGGGCTCTTCTCCGCTTAGATGAGCTTGATTTCCGGATAAATGGTAGAGTGAGTTTCTAGGATTGAGGTTTGTCTAATCTTCAATTTAAAGTAATCAGTATCCCTTACTCCTCGGGCTCTCCGTCTAAGAAGACCTATCGATACATTCCCTGCTTCCACTCGGGCATTCGTCAGCTTATATTTTGCATAGTTGCAGATCCCAACTCTTCTCTCCCAAAGCGCGTCTGCAAAGTTGATGAGAGATAAGATCCTCGTCTTTTTAGCAAGCTGGCACCACGCATCAAGCGCTGCGATCATCAAGTCAAAATTACGTTCATCCCATAAGGCTTGAAGCTGCTCTTTGAGCATATAAATCGTACAAAGAGTCTTATTGCTTTCCAGTAAATCATCTAGCCTATCTGACTGCTTATCGCTTAATTTCGGCGCATTTTTGAGGAGTAAAAATAGCGTCCCTTTAAGCATTTTCTTCTCGTCATGTGTTCCTTTCCTAAACGCTTTATTACGCTCTTTCCTTATCAGAAGAGAGTAGTTCTGCATAACGTGAAACCGGTCAAAAACGATGTCTGCATTCGGAAGAGCGTTTCTCACTGCTGATTGGTAAGATTGCCCCATATCCATTGATACCGCTTGGATGCCGTCTCTCGTTTGCGGTGATAATTGTTCAAAAAAGTTGATGAGTACGTTTGAAGTCCGCCCATGGTCAACCCAAATAAGTTGTCCTGAAACGAGATCATAAACGACGGTCATATAATCATGGCCTTTAGCCCTGGCGACTTCATCAACGCCAATATGAACAAGGTTGGTCAACTTCTTAGGCTCTAAAGCAGGCAAGGTAGAGAGAAGGAATGCTTTATCGATATTTTTCACGGTTTCCCAGCGTATGTCTAAATGCTTCGACACTGCGTGGATGCTCATATAGCGGCACAGTCCACTAATAAAGTGACAGAACCTCTTTGTATAACGACTCCCCTTATCAACAAAATCAGCCTCTTCAATCAACCTTCGGCCGAGCCTATCCCTTGTCTGAGCCAATTCAATTTCTATAACGCAAGGGCGACCACTGACAGGTAAATCCGACAGGCGACGGTGAACGTAGTGGTCGACGGTGCGCGGAGCTCCAGTCTCAGGATCAACAACTTTACAGCGTCTATCTCGCTTGCACTTGACGAGTACTGAATGAGAGCTTTCTTCAAGCGTTACAGACTGTACGGATTGGCCTTTAAAGTTAAATAGAGCGGAAGATAATAACGACAAACTACAACACTGATATATAAGGTGGGAAGCGATTGTAAATCAATGTGTTAGCGGTTTTATTGTTAGTTTATAGACTCATCTAAGCGGAGAAGAGCCCCATTGGTTATCGCCACTAAAGGAACACGCTGGGTAAGTTCCGCCATGACACGGTGTGTTTCTTGAGGGACATCGACTTGATTACGCAACCACAACGCGTGCTCGATACCATCATGAGCCGCTTGTTCCGCTTGCTGCTGCGAGTAACCCAACTGCTGTAAACCAGTCTTAATCTGGGTTTCACGCCACAAGGTGACATCGTGCTTTAGCTGTGGATTTTCCAATGCGACTTGTTGTTTTACAGCTTGCCACTCTTCCAAAGATAAAGAAGTAGACACAGGGTGCTCTTGAAAAAGCCACTGCGCCATCTCCTTCTCAACCTTCATGATCACAGGCCAGTTGTCGTATAGGGTGTCATCCAAGTCAAAGGTCATGGCTTTGATGGGCTGTAACCCTCGATAAATTCGCATAGTAAAACCTTTAATCTAATCTTTGTTCTTCTTACGAGCTCTGGGATGAGCCTGATCATAAGCTTGTGCTAAGTGTTGAAAATCCAAATGAGTGTACACTTGAGTAGTCGAAATGTTTTCATGACCCAGCAATTCTTGAACAGTACGTAGATTTTGGCTCGATTCAAGTACGTGGGTCGCAAAGGAGTGACGCAGTTTGTGCGGGCTAATATGGCTCGCTACAGATTGCTTCTTGCCCCACTCTTCCATACGTTTTTGCACACTGCGGTGTGAGATGCGTGTTCCCAGCTTGGAAACAAACAGCGCATCCTCTCCTGGAGAAGCCAATTCACCGCGGACTCGCAGCCACTTATCGACCCACTCTTTGGCTAAGCCCGAAAATGGCGCCTTGCGCTCCTTGTCACCTTTACCGATCACTCGGATTTCTCCTTGGCGGCTCAGCACGTCTTTGAGGTTGATACCAACCAGTTCAGCAAGACGCAAACCAGCACCGTACATCACCTCCATCATCGCTCGATCACGAATCGACAGCGGATCGTCTTCATTCACGTCAAGCAACTGACCGACTTCATCTACATCGAGGTTTTTTGGTAACGGGCGCTGCTTACGAGGTGCAGAGACCCCTTTTGCAGGGTTTGCAGTGATTTCGCCACGTAAGACAAGAAAATCAAAGAAGCTACGCAGTGACGATAAGCGAGTCGCAATACTGCTTGCCTTCATTCCGTCACGCATGCCTTTGCTGGCAAGTTGCCTTACCCAAGCCGCATCGACTTGGCGCCAATCCTTTAGCCCCAGTGTGACTAAGTGTTCAGCCATGGTTTCAAGTTGTTGTTTGTAGTTTCGCTGGGTGTGTAGGCTGAGTCCCTTCTCGCTTCTGAGATATTCATAGAAGCGAGAAAGAGGCTTTTGAAGGCTATTAGGAAGAGGTGTTTTGGGCTCTAGGCTCATTATTTATCTGCCAAGGTAAGGTGTCCGCCAGATGAGACACAACAAGTGCTAAGTGGCGTAAAAAGAGCGTATCCATATGAGGTTGGAAATGCCCGCCATCTTCACTAGAAAAGGCGAGTAACCCCAATGGAGACTGCTTAGCGAGCGGTAGTACTACATAAGAGCCTAGCTCTGGAACCGGGAAATCACCAAACAAATCTTGTCTGTCAGCTTTTCTTAAGCGCCCAAGGTAGGCATCTTTGCCATTAAAGTGGTTGAGTGAAAACTTCGAGTAGCCCTCTTCGCTGAGCTGATAAAAACCCGTTTGCGAAAGGATTCGCAAATGAGCCTTCAACCCTAGGTCGAGTGCCTTTTGCTCAACCGCTTTAATCACCTGCATGAAGTCACTGCATTTCAGTACTTGCGCTTGCAGGTCCATAAACTCATAGAAGGTTTTATCGTTACTCGCCGCCAAAGACATCAAGCCAGTGATCTCTTCTTCTAGCTCTTCGATTCTCTGGCGTTGACGTTTAAGCTGAATCTCCACCAGAGAAACGGCACCCTGCTCAACGTTATTAATAGCAAGGCGATCCACCAAATCTTTTCGGTCTTGGAAAAAATCTGGGTTATCACGTAAATATTCCGCGACCACTTCTGCGGTGAGAGCGTCGGCTTCAACGTTAGACAAAACCTATCCTTTATTTTTTATGTATCTATCTGTTATATGTCGAAATCAGCAAGAAAGCTGGCCATCAAACACATGCGTAGCAGGGCCTGTCATATACAGAGGTTTACCCGGGCCTTGCCAACTAATGTGTAAGTCACCGCCAGGTAGACGAACTTTCACATTTTCAGCCAGTAAGCCTTGAGTGATACCCACTGCAACAGCACCACACGCACCGCTACCACAAGCCTGAGTTTCGCCCGCTCCACGTTCGTAAACACGTAGACGAACTTCTTCACGGTTAACCACCTGCATAAAACCAGCGTTGACACGCTCAGGGAAACGCTCATGTGATTCAAGCAGTGGGCCCAAGGTATCCACATCGGCCGTATCGACATCATCAACGACAGTGACCACATGCGGGTTGCCCATGCTGACCGCGCCACAGAATAAAGTGTGTGCATCGGTTCTTAGGATGTAGGTCTTTTCAGGTTGCTTCGCTTTAAATGGGATCTTGCTTGGTTCGAACTCAGGAATGCCCATGTTCACGGTGATCAGGTCATTCTCTTCAATCTTGAGAACCATTTTACCTTTCTTGGTACTGACATTGATGCTGTACTTATTCGTTAAGCCTTTCATACGAACAAATCGTGCAAAACAACGAGCACCATTACCACACTGCTCCACTTCACTGCCATCTGCATTAAATATGCGGTAATGGAAATCAGTTTCTGGATCATAGGGAGCCTCAACCACAAGTAGCTGGTCAAAGCCCACACCAGTGTGACGATCCGCCAAACGACGGATCAAATCTGGAGAAAAGAAAATATTTTGAGTAATGCAGTCCACGACCATGAAATCATTGCCCAAACCATGCATTTTAGAAAAGTGGAAGTGCATAACGCTTTAAATTACTCCGGAAGAATGTTTTCAAGTTCCCACAAGCTCGTAAGCTCTTCACGCTGACGAACCAAATGAGTTTTGTTGCCATCAACCATCACTTCAGCCGCACGCGAACGAGTGTTGTAGTTTGAAGACATGACAAAACCATAAGCACCAGCTGAACGAACAGCAAGTAAATCGCCCTCTTCAAGCACTAGCTCACGATCTTTACCTAGGAAGTCACCTGTCTCACAGATAGGACCAACCAAGTCATAAGTCACAGCTTCACCCTGACGCGGGATTACAGGAACGATGTCTTGCCAAGCTTGGTAAAGCGCTGGACGCATCAAATCGTTCATTGCTGCATCGATAATGGCAAAGTTCTTGTGTTCAGTTGGCTTGAGGAACTCAACTTTCGTTAATAGTACACCAGCGTTAGCAGCAATCGCTCTTCCAGGCTCGAAAATCAGCTCTAGATCAGAATGATTTTCTAGACGCGCCAGTAGTGCTTTTGCGTAATCTGAAGGTTGTGGTGGCAATTCATCACGATATACCACACCCAAACCACCACCAACATCAAGGTGCTTAATGTTAATACCATCAGCACGTAGTTGGTCGATCAGAGCAAGCAAACGATCAGTCGCATCAATGAAAGGCTCGATGTCAGTTAATTGAGAACCGATGTGGCAATCAATACCATGGATAGACAAGTTCTCAAGTGTTTGTGCAAAAGCGTAAACGGCAGGCGCACGGTCGAAGGCAATACCAAATTTGTTATCACGCAGACCTGTCGAGATATAAGGGTGAGTGTTTGCATCAACGTCTGGGTTGATACGCAGTGAAATCGGCGCCTTAACACCAAGCTCACCAGCGACTTTATTCAGTCTCTCTAGCTCTGGCTCAGACTCTACGTTGAAACACTTAATGTTTAACTCAAGCGCACGTTTCATTTCAGCGGCTGTTTTGCCGACACCAGAGAACACAACCTTCGCCGGATCGCCACCTGCAGCCACAACACGCTCTAGCTCACCGCCAGAAACGATATCAAAGCCAGAACCTAATCGAGCTAGGGTATTCAATACGCCAAGGTTCGAGTTCGCCTTAACGGCATAGCACACCAAGTGTGGATGCTCACCAACCGATGAATCAAACGCATTCCAGTGGCGTTCTAATGTAGCACGAGAATATACATACAGCGGTGTACCATATTGCTCTGCTAGTTGTGAAAGTGCGACGTCCTCAGCCCAAAGCTGGCCATCTTCCTGATAGTTGAAGTAATCCAAAGTTCTTATCCCTTATAAATAACGATTTCTGCGTGTTTTCACTTATTGTGATTGTTCGGTCTGCTGAACTTCATCAGGATCGTACAAAGGACCCGTTTGACCACAACCAGAAAGTCCAATAACGGACATCATAAATAGAGCAGTAATTAATTTTTTCATTTTGCATATCGTGATTATTAACTCAATGCCCCCTATAATCGCACCACACTCAGGAAAAGCAATAGGATAGAAAGGATGAACGAGACTGAATTTCATCAGCTAGTCGATATACAGATGCAAAACATCGAAGAAGCTATCGATGAATCAGAGGCAGATATTGATTACGAAGTGACGGGCAACGTGATGACGCTGGAGTTTGAGAACCGCAGCCAAATCATCATTAACCGCCAAGAACCAATGAAAGAAATCTGGTTAGCGTCTAAATCTGGTGGCTTTCACTTCAAGCTAGTTGACGACAAGTGGACATGTTCAAAGACGGGCATGGAGCTGTTTGAGATGGTTAAAGAAGAATGCGTGAAGCACGCAGGTGAAGATATCGACTGGGTCTAACCACTGATAAGCAAAACAAAAAAAGGAGTGATTCAATCACTCCTTTTTAATATCTATCTGTCGAAATCAACTAGATGTTAACTATCTTTGAGCTCCGAGAAGCTAAAGTGGCATCATTACGGTAAGGCACAACATAAGAGTTGCCCTCTTCTGGATGGACGATTTGGTAGTACTGAGGTAAGTTAAAGTTAATCAACTTTGACGACATCTTCGACTCATCTTTTACCGACGTGTAGAAAGAGTTTACGCTCGCGATCATCTCATCTTTTTCACCGCTGTACTGGTGATACACCTCAACCTGATTCGACTCGTCCAATACATAGATATTGAAACCTTTATCGGTATCTTCAAAGAAGAACTGAATTAAGCCCTCACTCGCAAAACCATCCACCACTTCTGGCAGTTGATACTCTTGCTCTTTATCGAGCATCAGTAAAGGAGAACCCTTCAACTTATTGGTTGAGATACTACGGTAGAAATCAACCGAGTTTTCCAACATCTGTACCGACACACCACGACGCTCGAAGAACAGACCAAACATCTTGTTGGCTAAACGAATAGCCTTAAAGCGGCGGCGTTTCTCTGGTTCAATCGGTTTCAATCGTAAGTCGATACACTCAGCAAGCAGTTGATACACCATATTACGCATCACGCCACGCAGGTTTTTGCTGTAACAGAACACATCAACCGACTCTGGCGGCAACGCATCTTGGTGCATTTTGCCAAGAACCGTTTTAAGTGCATCCAACATTGCTGTATCGCCTTGGAAATGCAGCGTACGTACTTCATGCCAAGAGTTACGATAAACCAGATCGACACTGCCGACTAAGCTCTTACCTTCTTCACCAAAGCTGAAGATATCCGCATTCTTGAGATCCACTTTTAATGCACGACCACTTAACTCAGAAGTTGGGTCATTTTCAAAGTTGATGAACATCGCTAGCTGGCTGATCTCACACGGACTCGCCAGTGCTTGCATACTCGGGCGACGCTTACGCAAAGAAAACGTATTACGTAGGTCGCTCACCATTTGATAGAACTTATCGATATCAATGTGGGCGTCACGAACCACAGAATGCAAACGTGTCGATTCAGTAATCAAACCATTAAAGAATGACCATGCAACCAGCTTACTCAAGTACTCATGGTGCTCGAGCGAAGGCTGACCAAGAATGCGGTGCGCAATAAGCGGCTGTTTGTACAAGTACCAACCCGCTTTATTCGATTGCCCTTGGCGAACCTCTATAAAGCTCAAGTCAGGTTCATGCAGATCCGGAGAGATTTGCGGATTCAGTAGCGTCACTTTGCCAGGCAAAACCTCAAACGCAGCATAAAGCTTACGTGCCAAGATACTGATATCTTGTGGGCTGATTGCCGAAGTGATGTCATTACGACGTGCAAATTGAATCAGGTTACGATAGCTCAGCATCAAGGCATCAAGCAGTGCGTGGTGCACCACTTTCACCTGCTCAACCTTCCAGTTACGTCGGTTATCGAGCTCAGCAATGGTTTCCTGTCCCCAATTCCAAGACTTAGTCATCTCGGTTAAGGCTTCACGACGCCATGCTACAGAACCGATACCTGCTTCACGCGACAACTTCTCGTGGGTCTTAAGGTAGAAACAGCGTCTCACCAAGTCCAAACGAGTGTGGTCGTTAATACGTTCTAGGTAGCGAGTTACCTTTTCTAGCATCAGATAGTAGCTATCCATGCCATACAGATCCGGTTCATCCGCAAAGAAGCGACGCTTGGTATCGATACTCAAGAGTTGGGTGTTTGGGTATTCCCATGAATAGGCTTCTAGCAAGATCGCCTTTAACACCGATTTATACGGTGAGTCGATACTCTTATAGAGCTGCCACAAGTTAGAACCAAAGTACTCTTCTGCAGGAATGCGATTCAGCTTACCGAAATCAATCCACTGCGAACAATCAAGATAGCCATCCTGACACAAGCCTTGAACATATTCGTCATAGCACTCTTCCATTTCTGGCGGAATGATTTGCCACAACAAACGTTGACCAGCCAAGCGAACCGCTGAGCGATAGAACTCATCAAGCAGTAATAAGTGCTGTGAAGAACCACAGTTATCACCGGTCATCTCTTCTGAATGGTTCGAACGGAAACGCTCTTCATCCATTAAGAAGAAGTTAGCTTCAACGCCTAAGGTTTCAGCCCAGTCGGTAATCAACAGACATTTATTGGTAAGGCTATCGCGAGCTGGGCCGTCCATATCCGGAGATACACACACCCAGATATCGAGGTCGCTTGACGTGCTTTGACCAATAGAAGAGGTACTGCCCATGGTGTAAAGGCCAAGAATTGCGGGCTCCGCAGACTCGGTTAGCTTGCCACCTAAAGTAAGTTCAGTATCAGAGACAAATTGCTTTTGGAATTCATTAAGCGTGAAGCTACGAATTCCAAAAGGAACTTGTTGATCATAATAACCAGGCATCATTGGATGCTTGAAGTGAAGCAGTGCGGGAATAAGATTGAAAACTCGTTGACCTTGCACATTCATCAACGCCAACGCACGATCAATGCGCTGTTGATTTAGATTGTCTAATCGTTGAATCAATGTTTGAGTGTAAGCCTGCAAGGTAAGTCCTTGGTTTGAGATTAAATGCACTTCTGTTTAGTTACTGAACGAAAGCAGCAACAAAACGTGATCAATTTAACACTTTTACCCCTAATGGTAAAGCAAAGGAAGCCGCCAGACCGGCCAATTCCTTAATGACAAAAAGTTAAACTCACGGCGCCGTAGTGTCCTCTTTATTGACTATTTCTAATAATAGCCCATGTTTCAAATGAGATACCAATCACACTATTTTGGTGAACTTATGAAAATCTCTCAGCTATCAAAGCATGGAATGATCAAACAGTAAGAATTTTCGCCTCACAATGGTAGGATTAGGCTATTACAGAACCTATATCGGAAACACCATGACAAATTCAGCACCAATCCGTATCGCAACCAGAAAAAGCCCTCTTGCCCTTTGGCAGGCATACTTTGTAAGGGATGCTCTTCAAGCTGCTCACCCTGGTTTAGAGGTTGAGTTGGTAACTATGGTGACCAAAGGTGACATCATCCTAGACACTCCGCTTGCCAAAGTCGGTGGTAAAGGTCTGTTCGTAAAAGAACTTGAAGTGGCAATGCTAGAAGGTCGTGCTGACCTTGCAGTTCACTCAATGAAAGATGTACCTGTCGACTTTCCTGAAGGTCTAGGTCTAGTGACGATTTGTGAACGTGAAGATCCTCGTGACGCATTCGTATCAAACACATACAACAACATTGATGAACTACCACAAGGTGCTGTCGTAGGTACATGTAGCCTGCGTCGTCAGTGTCAGCTTCTAGAATACCGCCCTGATTTGATCATCAAAGAGCTGCGCGGCAATGTTGGCACTCGTCTGGGTAAACTCGATGACGGCCAATACGATGCTATCGTTCTGGCAGCAGCAGGCCTTAAGCGTCTGGAACTAGAAGAGCGTATCCGTAGCTTTATCGAACCAGAGCAATCTCTACCAGCAGTAGGCCAAGGCGCTGTAGGTATCGAGTGTCGTCTTGATGATGAGCGTCTGATTAAACTTCTTGAGCCACTGAACCACCAAGACACAGCCGACCGCGTACTTTGCGAACGTGCAATGAACCTGACTCTGGAGGGTGGTTGCCAGGTGCCTATCGGTAGCTACTCACTATTAGATGGCGACAACATCTGGCTACGCGCACTTGTAGGTGAACCTGATGGTTCTAAGATGGTTCGCGGTGAGATCTCCGGTCCTCGTAAAGATGCTGAAGCACTTGGCGTTACTCTGGCTAATCAACTGCTGGATGACGGTGCGAGAGAAATCTTAACCAAGCTATACGCAGACCAAGAATAATCATGACTGTGTTGGTAACTCGTCCCGGTGTAGAGGGACAATCGCTTTGCCAACAACTAGCGGATGAAGGGGTTCAAGCGATCCATCATCCGCTTATTCGTATCATTGATAATCCAGACACAGCCAACTTAAGCGTCCGGCTTAACAACAGCGATATCATTATCGCTGTCAGCCATCATGCCGTGACCGCGGCTCAAAATATCCTTTCTAAAACTTCGTCCATTTGGCCTACTTCGCCGCTTTATCTTGGCGTTGGTCAAAAAACTGCGCACGTTTTAAGCAAAGTCTGTAAACAAAAAGTAAACTATCCTCAAGTTAGTGATAGTGAACATCTTCTTAAACTTGCTGAACTGAGAGACGTAAATAACAAATCCATTTTGATACTACGTGGGAATGGTGGGCGAGAGCTCATTCGAGATTCTTTGCTCAACCTAGGTGCACAAGTCTCTTATTGTGAGACCTACCGTAGAGAATATATTCCAATAAACGATCACAATACCTATCAAACATGGATAAACAAAAAAACGTCCAAAGTAGTCGTCACAAGTCAGGAACAACTGGAGTATCTGTGCTCCATTACCCCTGGTGAGTATTCTGCTTGGCTTTCAACGAGACATTTGTTTGTTCCAAGCAAGCGCATAGCACAACGAGCACAACAGCTCGGCTTCTCTAACGTTACGAATACTCAAAGTGCTGCGAACCAAATATTACTGGCTGCTCTCCAGCCCTAGCTAGAAACAGGAAATAAGCATGACAAGCAAAAAAAATAATGAGCATATTGAACCTGAACAGAACCAAGATACTCAGCCAGTAGCGACCAAAGACGAAAGCGCTGAATCAAAAGAAGCTGAGTCAAAGCTTGAGGCCCCAGCACCGAATACGACTCACACTGAGCAGACTCAAGCCGACCACAAAGAACAAATTGAGAAAGCAGAAAAGCAAGGCAAGCGCGGTGTGAAATTCGGCGCTATCGCTATCGCAATTTCTATTATCTTCAGCGGTGGTATTGCCTTCCAAATGCAGCAAAAGAGTGCTGAATATTCAGATCAAATCGCAGCACTTCAAGCCCAGCTACAAAATACCCAATCTGCTGTAAATAAAGACCTGCAAGCCATCAAACAAGAGACCATCCAAGAAGCATCACATGCGGTAGAGAAAACTCAGGTTGTACAATCTCAACAACAAAAGAGCATTCAAAGCCTGCAGCTAGCGGTAGCTGATGTGAAAGGTCGTCGTCCGAATGACTGGCTGCTTGCGGAAGCCGATTACCTGGTAAAACTTGCTGGCCGCAAACTATTCCTTGAGCATGATGCTGTTAGCGCAACCAAACTTATGGAAAGTGCCGATCAGCGTATCGCCGCACTCAACGATCCAAGCCTAGTATCTCTGCGCCAGTCTATGACTAACGACATCACTAAGCTTCGTACTATTCCTCTGATCGACCGCGATGGTTTGGTGCTACGTATCACAAGCCTTCAGCAACAAGTCGATAAGCTACCTCTAGCGAATGCGATTCTTCCTGAGGCTGAAATCGTCGAGAAAAAAGCCGTATCTCAAGACATCAATGACTGGCAAAGCAACCTGATGACGTCGATGAAAGACTTCTCAGAAAACTTTATCACTTTCCGTAGTCGAGATGGCGAGGTTATCCCTCTACTATCACCAGAACAGCACTTCTACCTGCGTGAAAACATCAAGGGTAAATTGGAAACTGCAATTCGTGCGGTCTACAAAGAGCAAGGTGAAGTTTATAGCGCAGCTCTAAAGACAGCTAACGAGTGGTCTAAGTCGTACCTAAACCAAGATAACAACTCAGTCATCGAATTCGAGAAGGCAATCAAGCAATTAAGCGAACAGAACATCACTGTTAAATACCCTGTGAAGCTTGAGTCTCAGAATCAGTTATCTGATGTGATTCGTGAACGTCTACGCCGTGAGGTGACGGTAGTGACCTCGGAGGAGAAATAATGATTCGTTTGATTTTTCTTTTCCTTGTACTCGGTGCAGGTCTGTTTGTCGGCACTCAGTTTTCAGGTCAACAAGGTTATGTGCTGATCTCAATTGCCAATAAGACGATTGAGATGAGTGTGACAACAATGGCTATCTTTGTGATTGTCCTTTTGGCTGCACTGTTTGGCTTAGAGTACCTATTTAAGAAGCTTATTTACGCTAGCTCAACAACTTGGAACTGGTTCAGTGTTCGTAAACTTAAGCGCTCTCGCCGTTATACCAATGAAGGCATAATCAAGCTTCTTGAAGGTGACTGGAAAGGTGCTGAGAAGAAAGTGACACGTTGGGCGAATCACCACGACATGCCTCTGCTTTGTTACCTAGTGGCCTCTCAAGCAGCGCATGAACAAGGCAATACCGCTGAACGTGATAAATACATCGAACTGGCTAGCAAACAAGACGATTCTCTATTGGCCGTTGAGCTAACTAAAGCTAAACAACAGATCAGCGAATCAAACTACGAAGCCGCTTTCGATACGCTTTCAAATCTTAAAGGTTCACACCCGAACAACACTGCAGTCCTGGGCTTACTAAAAGCGACCTACATGCAGCTTAAGTTATGGCAACCATTGCTGGAACTAACGCCTAAGCTCGCTAAGAACAAGCTCCTAACAGCAGATGAGCAGCGTGAACTAGAGCAGAAAGCACAATGTGGTTTGCTTCACGATGTGGCACAACAACAAGGCAGCGAAGGCTTAATCAGTCACTGGAACAAGCTTTCAAGAAAACAAAAGCAAAGCTCACACCTTGTCTCTTGTTTTGTAAAACAACTGATCGCACGTAAAGCCGATGCAGAAGCTTTCACAGTTATCAAAGAGAACATTGCTAAAACAGGTTCGAACGAGCTCTACATGCTACTTCCAGAGCTGAATCTTGCTGATCACCATCCAGTGGTTGTGATGCTAGAGCGCGCTATCAGCAAAGATAACAATAATGCAGAAGCACACAGTGCATTGGCTCAGTTCTATCTAAGAGAACAAAAATGGGCAGAAGCGCAAAGCCATTTCGAAAAAGCACTAGCACTTCGCTCTAATGTTTCAGATTACGGATATCTATCTGATGCACTAGAGAAGCAGAACTTAACCAAAGCAGCCCACGAGGTGTCTCGTAAGGCACTCGCTCTAGTTCAACCAGCTTAAATCTCACTGTATAAATAAGAAGCCGATGCCCATGAACTGACCCCCAATAGTTGGACACCAATTATTGGGGGTCTTTTTATGTCCAAATATAACCGAGAGCTAAAATGTATCATTGCCAAGCAATACTTAGATGGCACATCATCTCTCTACTTAGCAAAACAATATTCAATTTCTTCAAGACAGATACGGTATTGGGCTCAAGTCTTTGCCATCCATGGTGCTAACTCATTTTTACCAACTAAGCATGCTGCTACTGCTCAGGAAAAACGAAAAGCATTGAATTTAATGTGGACGAATGATTGGTCTCTCACGCACACTAGCGCAATATTAAACCTCTCATCCCCTGGGATACTCTCTGTCTGGCTCAAAAGATTTAATGAGCTCGGTATCAAAGGGCTCAAAATGCGCCAGAAAGGAAGACCTCCAATGAAACAGCACCCTCAACGTACCACTAAGCCTGATGATGAAATGACGCTTGAGGAGCTAAAAGAGGAGTTGCTCTACTTGCGAACCGAGAATGCCGTTCTAAAAAAGTTGGAAGAGTTGGAGCAGGAAAAAAACCGTCGAACAAAGAAAAAGCGGTCATAGCTCTAACTCTTAAAGGCAAGTACCCGTTAAAGCACTTACTGCACACTCTACAGCTGGCAAAAAGTGTCTTTTATTATCAGGCTCAAACGAGCAAGCGCCCAAATAGCTACGAACGTGAGCTGCGGTTGATAAAGTCAATTTATCATGAACATAAGGGACGATACGGCTACCGCCGTATTCACTTGGAACTAAAAAATCGGGGGTTCGTGCTTAATCACAAAACGGTTCAAAGGCTTATGGCTCAGCTCAACCTTAAATCGACGGTCAGGATTAAAAAGTATCGTTCATACCGAGGAGAGTCTGGAACAGCTGCTCCCAACGTGCTTGAAAGAGATTTTAGTGCGACTCAACCCGATGAAAAATGGGTAACTGATGTCACGGAGTTTAAAGTCAAAGAGCAGAAAGTATACTTATCTCCCGTTGTCGACTTGTTTACTCAGGAGGTGGTTGCTTATAGAGTGGCCAAGAATGCCTGCTTGCCGCTTGTCACGGATATGCTAACGGAGGCTATATCAACGCTTAAACCCAACTCAAAGCCAATTATACATAGCGACCAAGGTTGGCAATATCGTCATCGACAGTATCAGAAAAAGGTAGCGGAGAGTGGGTTAACGCAAAGCATGTCGAGAAAAGGTAACTGCTTGGATAATGCTGTTGCTGAAAATTTTTTTGCTTTACTCAAAACAGAGATGTATCACAACCAAAGCTTTGAAGATGCAGATGCTCTGATAGCGCAAATCAAAGAGTATATCGAGTACTACAATACCAATCGTATAAAAGTGAAACTAAAAGGCCTGACTCCGATAGAATATCGAACTCAGGCCTTGAAAGCCGCTTAACAGAAATGTCCAACTTTACGGGGTCACTTCACCAGCATCGGCTTTTTTGTATCTATAAATCACCTCTCAACAAGCCCTACCTCCAACAATATCCCTCCGCAAAGTAAAGACATTTAGACCAGCCATTTAGCCAAAATTAAAGAGCGTTAAGAAATAGCACTAAAATGAAGCCCCTCAATAACGCTTAGCAAAGCATTAGTGCCAATTCCAACAGAGAACATCAAACTAAGAAATAACCCCTTTAGACACGGTTAGAGTACGTAAACATACACTATACGAACATCTAGCCTGACTAACGTTAACCAAAAGAAAGATAAGGTACTTCAGGAGAGTTAAGAGTCCCACTATAGACTGCTAGCCACATCTTCCATTGTAGGGGAGAGCATGTAGCGTCCAACCTCTGAACCCGTTTGTTACCAGAAACTACCAAGGTAAAGTCACTGTTGAGGTTAGGACTTTCATATCACGCTAGACTGAAGAAGTAATTGAAGATAAGTAACCTTATAAGACATTGCCAGAGCGATGAGAGTCTAAGACCTCGTGCTCAGTAGCGTAATAATTAGGGGAACGGGCATAACCTTTTCGGGAGGGTTTCGACCGCTGCACGTGACACTATGTTTCAGATAGAAGAAAGCCCGCTATTTCTAGCGAAGCTTCTTAATAAAAATCGTAATGACTAGCTTGTAAGAGAGAGGAGAGCGTTAGTCAAAGAGCAAATTGTCGAACCCTACAAAGCACGCGACTCTACTTGTAAGACTAGACCTTCAGATAAGTTATGGAATGTGGGGAGGGTTCGGAGTTGTGGACAAATATTTTACTTACTCTATCGACTGAAGAGTGACCACAGTGACTCAAATGCAATAAAGCCCAAGCAGTTATACTTGGGCTTAGCATAATGGTGGAATTGCTGAGCTATTCCATCGGACTCGTACACAAACCGGACTCATTGGTAGAAGACCAAATTATCAAACCCCAGAAACGACGAAAGCCTAGTCGTAAGACTAGGCTTTCTAAAAGGTTTGATGTAGTTGAGTTTTCATTCTATCTATTCGACAATTGATTACTGAATATACATTTTTGATAGATGTAAAAAGCCCTGCTATTTCTAGCAGGGCTTCTCTAATAAGTGGCGGAGTGGACGGGACTCGAACCCGCGACCCCCGGCGTGACAGGCCGGTATTCTAACCAACTGAACTACCACTCCGCAGTGGACTACTTGTCGTCGCTGACAAGTCGTTCATACACTTTTTGTCTTCACTTTTGAAAAGTGAAAATAAATTTGGAGCCTGGCGATGTCCTACTCTCACATGGGGAAGCCCCACACTACCATCGGCGCTATTGTGTTTCACTTCTGAGTTCGGCATGGAATCAGGTGGGTCCACAATGCTATGGTCGCCAAGCAAATTTTGCTTTTACTTTCAGCTTTTTTAAAAACTGAAGGCAAAATAATTTGGAAAGCTTATTAAAAGTGTTGTCTCATCAAACTCATTCAAGCGTTTGTATATCTGAGTCCATCAAAACCCCTTGGGTGTTGTATGGTTAAGCCTCACGGGCAATTAGTACAGGTTAGCTCAACGCCTCACAGCGCTTACACACCCTGCCTATCAACGTTCTAGTCTTGAACAACCCTTTAGGACACTTAAAGTGTCAGGGAAAACTCATCTCAGGGCTCGCTTCCCGCTTAGATGCTTTCAGCGGTTATCGATTCCGAACTTAGCTACCGGGCAATGCCATTGGCATGACAACCCGAACACCAGAGGTTCGTCCACTCCGGTCCTCTCGTACTAGGAGCAGCCCCCTTCAATTTTCCAACGCCCACGGCAGATAGGGACCGAACTGTCTCACGACGTTCTAAACCCAGCTCGCGTACCACTTTAAATGGCGAACAGCCATACCCTTGGGACCGACTTCAGCCCCAGGATGTGATGAGCCGACATCGAGGTGCCAAACACCGCCGTCGATATGAACTCTTGGGCGGTATCAGCCTGTTATCCCCGGAGTACCTTTTATCCGTTGAGCGATGGCCCTTCCATTCAGAACCACCGGATCACTATGACCTGCTTTCGCACCTGCTCGAATTGTCATTCTCGCAGTCAAGCGGGCTTATGCCATTGCACTAACCACACGATGTCCAACCGTGTTTAGCCCACCTTCGTGCTCCTCCGTTACTCTTTGGGAGGAGACCGCCCCAGTCAAACTACCCACCAGGCACTGTCCGTAATCCCGATTCAGGGACCAACGTTAGAACATCAAAACTACAAGGGTGGTATTTCAAGGACGACTCCACCACATCTAGCGACGCGGTTTCAAAGTCTCCCACCTATCCTACACATGTAGGTTCAATGTTCAGTGCCAAGCTGTAGTAAAGGTTCACGGGGTCTTTCCGTCTAGCCGCGGGTACACTGCATCTTCACAGCGATTTCAATTTCACTGAGTCTCGGGTGGAGACAGCGTGGCCATCATTACGCCATTCGTGCAGGTCGGAACTTACCCGACAAGGAATTTCGCTACCTTAGGACCGTTATAGTTACGGCCGCCGTTTACCGGGGCTTCGATCAAGAGCTTCGACCGAAGTCTAACCCCATCAATTAACCTTCCGGCACCGGGCAGGCGTCACACGTATACGTCATCTTACGATTTTGCACAGTGCTGTGTTTTAATAAACAGTTGCAGCCACCTGGTATCTGCGACTCTCGTCTGCTCCATCCGCAAGGGACTTCACTGATAAGAGCGTACCTTCTCCCGAAGTTACGGTACCATTTTGCCTAGTTCCTTCACCCGAGTTCTCTCAAGCGCCTTGGTATTCTCTACCCGACCACCTGTGTCGGTTTGGGGTACGATTCCTTACAATCTGAAGCTTAGAGGCTTTTCCTGGAAGCATGGCATCAATGACTTCACTACCGTAGTAGCTCGACATCGTATCTCAGCGTTATGAAGAACCGGATTTACCTAACTCTTCCGCCTACGTACTTGAACCTGGACAACCGTCGCCAGGCCCACCTAGCCTTCTCCGTCCCCCCATCGCAATTGTAAGAAGTACGGGAATATTAACCCGTTTCCCATCGACTACGCCTTTCGGCCTCGCCTTAGGGGTCGACTTACCCTGCCCCGATTAACGTTGGACAGGAACCCTTGGTCTTCCGGCGAGGGAGTTTTTCACTCCCTTTATCGTTACTCATGTCAGCATTCGCACTTCTGATACCTCCAGCAGCCCTTACAGACCACCTTCAACGGCTTACAGAACGCTCCCCTACCCCACGCACATAAGTACGTAGCCGCAGCTTCGGTGTATAGCTTAGCCCCGTTACATCTTCCGCGCAGGCCGACTCGACCAGTGAGCTATTACGCTTTCTTTAAATGATGGCTGCTTCTAAGCCAACATCCTGGCTGTCTGAGCCTTCCCACATCGTTTCCCACTTAGCTATACTTGGGGACCTTAGCTGGCGGTCTGGGTTGTTTCCCTCTCCACGACGGACGTTAGCACCCGCCGTGTGTCTCCCGGATAGTACTTACTGGTATTCGGAGTTTGCAAAGGGTTGGTAAGTCGGGATGACCCCCTAGCCTTAACAGTGCTCTACCCCCAGTAGTATTCGTCCGAGGCGCTACCTAAATAGCTTTCGGGGAGAACCAGCTATCTCCAGGTTTGATTGGCCTTTCACCCCTAGCCACAAGTCATCCGCTAATTTTTCAACATTAGTCGGTTCGGTCCTCCAGTTGATGTTACTCAACCTTCAACCTGCCCATGGCTAGATCACCTGGTTTCGGGTCTAATCCTAGCAACTGTACGCCCAGTTAAGACTCGGTTTCCCTACGGCTCCCCTAAACGGTTAACCTTGCTACTAAAATTAAGTCGCTGACCCATTATACAAAAGGTACGCAGTCACACCACGAAGGTGCTCCTACTGCTGGTACGTACACGGTTTCAGGTTCTATTTCACTCCCCTCACAGGGGTTCTTTTCGCCTTTCCCTCACGGTACTGGTTCACTATCGGTCAGTCAGTAGTATTTAGCCTTGGAGGATGGTCCCCCCATATTCAGACAGGATATCACGTGTCCCACCCTACTCGTTTTCACTGATGATGAGATGTCGACTACGGGGCTATCACCCTTTATTGCGGCACTTTCCAGAGCCTTCGTCTGTCTCATTAAAAGCTTAAGGGCTAATCCAATTTCGCTCGCCGCTACTTTCGGAATCTCGGTTGATTTCTCTTCCTCGGGGTACTTAGATGTTTCAGTTCCCCCGGTTTGCCTCTTGCTGCTATGTATTCACAACAAGATACTTACTTATGTAAGTGGGTTTCCCCATTCGGAAATCCCAGACTCAAATGACTTTTACTGTCTAATCTGGGCTTATCGCAAGTTAATACGTCCTTCATCGCCTCTGACTGCCAAGGCATCCACCGTGTACGCTTAGTCACTTAACCATACAACCCGAAGAGGTCTTATGTATGGTAAACAACCAAGGTTTTTGGTTGTAATAAGAAGGGTTAGTTCTTATTACGTGTTTGCCGGACTCAATATGATTCAAACAAGTTTGAATCGAATACAAGACACTTGAATGTGTTTGTGTTGTGTTTTCTTAGTTAAAAGAAAACATTGAGAACTTTTAATTTGATTAACTCATAGAGTTAATCAGTCAGCTTTCCAAATTGTTAAAGAGCTTGATTTCTTTCGAAACCATTTTTAAAGATTCTACTTTCTATTCTAAAGAAATAAGAACACTTAAAGATGGTGGAGCTATGCGGGATCGAACCGCAGACCTCCTGCGTGCAAGGCAGGCGCTCTCCCAGCTGAGCTATAGCCCCATCTAGGTCGATATTGGTGGGTCTGAGTGGACTTGAACCACCGACCTCCCGCTTATCAGGCGAGCGCTCTAACCAGCTGAGCTACAGACCCAATAT
>AAZW01000036.1 GCA_000169995.1 Vibrionales bacterium SWAT-3
AGCACTTAGACTGCTTCAAAGGCAATGAGAACCGCCGTCTGACTACCGTGTTCTACATGAATGACGAGTGGACAGAAGAAGACGCTGGTGAGCTTGTAGTTTACGATCTACAAGATAATCACATCGCAACCATTCCGCCAAAGTCTGGCCGTTTGTTTGTGTTCTTATCAGAGCAGTTCCCACACGAAGTATTACCAACCAACACAGAGCGATTCAGTATCGCAGGTTAGTTCCGTATCAATGGCGTGAAAGACAACCAACTCGATATCGCTCACTAAAGCGAGGTTCGGGTCAAAGCCTCATCTCATCCAAAGCCTCTCCACTCGAGAGGCTTTTCCTCTTAGTACTGCTAGGAAAGTACTAAGAGGAAAATATCACTTTTATGAGCCGAATCCTGTGTAGAGACTCTTGCCCAGCAATTACTCTGGCGTATTCGGGAAAACTGATATTTAATAAATATTTACGATGCGCATTCAAGAAGGATTAATTATGTCATCTATCATCGTAGGTCACCGTGGTGTAGCGGGTACTCACCCAGAAAACACCAAAGTAAGCATTGAACAGGCCGCTAAACTTGGCTTGAAATGGATTGAAGTCGATATTCAGCAAACCCAGGATGATGAGCTTGTGGTTTGCCACGACCACACTCTCGAACGCTGTACTGATGGCAAGGGCCGTGTTGATGAACACACATTGGCAGAGCTGCGTCAGCTTGATTTTGGTAGCTGGAAGTCAGAACAGTTCGAAGGAGAAAGAATACTCACACTTAGCGAGTTACTTGAACTTGTTGAAGAACATAACCTCAGCGTTAACCTAGAGATAAAAGTCGATAGCCGACACCAAGCCCCTCATGTGGTTGATCTTCTACACAGTGAGCTGATCCGCTCAAACATAGACACGGACAGAGTGCTGCTTTCAAGTTTCAGCCATCAAGTGGTTGCAGAAATGGCTCACCACTTACCAAGATACCGCGTTGGCGTGATCACAGAACAGCTCTCTCAAGACGATCTTTTGCTTATTGATCAGGTGAAAGCGTTCAGTTGTCATATGAATTACGAAAACGTCAATCAGGATGATCTTGATACGCTTGCCGAAGCAAAGATTCAAACATGGTGTTACACCGTCAATGATCCGTCTAAATTCAAATTTTTATCCACCGTCGATGGGATATTCACTGATTTTCCAGATAGATTTAGCGCGAAAAATTGACCGGGTAAATACCAAAGTAGTAAACATTTAAAACGTTAAAATTTACCTCGATAAACCTCAAAATTAAGTAGCAAACACAAGTGAGTAGGAGTACATTCCGCTGCTCACTTGGTTTCATTAGCTCGCACTATTTAGGCAGCTTTATTGGTTACTTAATTTATGGATCTCATTCTTAGTCCAACTTTCCCAATTTTGGGTGCAATCTTCATTTTTGCCGCTATCGTTCGTGGCTTCTCAGGCTTCGGTTTCACCCTAGTCGCATTGCCTCTAAGTGCGTTATTCGTGCCGGTTATTGAGCTTGTTCCTGTGTTCATGCTTATCGACCTGCTTGGCAACGTTCAATTACTGCCTAAGGTCAAAAAACATGTCAATTGGCGCTGGGTAGCAAAAGTATTTATCCCTTGCCTTGTGTTCACACCTGTTGGCCTGCTTTTGCTCAAATCAGTTAGCCAAGACACGATTATCTTGATCATCAGCGCCTTTATCTTTGCGTCTGCACTTATGATCTACCGAGGCTTTCAATATAAAAGTGAACCGAAATTTGCTCCCTATATCCTAGGAAGCCTTGCTGGAATAATGAATGGTGCGGCTTCTATGTCTGGTCCACCAATTGGCACCCACGCATTGGCGAGCCCTGTGGCTCCGCACGTCGCCAGAGCAGGTTTGATTGCATTCTTTGTATTGGCGGATTCGAGTGCCTTTGTTTCTGCATCCATTGCAGGGCTCGTCGACCGTGATGTGGTCTGGCTGACACTGGCACTGTTACCAAGCAGTATGTTTGGTGGCTATGTGGGTTCGAAACTGTTCGAAAGGTTTGGTGGCGAGAAATTTAAGCCTGTCACTATCGGGCTGCTTATCGTGATTGCGTTTTTCAGTGCAGGTCGAGTTCTACTGTAACGAGCTGTCTAATTTCTGAAAGGAAGATGGGTACCAGAACCTACCATTCGATGTGGATAGGGGTCCCCATTTTAACCAGTTGAATAAACTCATCCATATCTTGGTTGGTTAATGCGATACAGCCATCTGTCCAATCGAAACTTTGGATAAAACCTGGCGAACGACGCTCACCGTTTTTAATACCATGAATTTTGATGTTACCACCCGGGTCAACATCATTCTCTTCAGCCCACTGTCTATCAGAGGAGCGCGGATAGTTGATGTGTACCGAACGGTAAAACTCAGAGCGCTCCATGATATAGTCGAGCGTATATTCCCCTTCTGGCGTTCGGTTATCCCCTTCAAAGCGTTTATGCCCTTTCGGTTCCTTGCCCAAAGCGATACGAAACTCTTGTACCACCTCATCCCCTTTAAGTAAGTACATTCTGCGTTTCGATTTATCGACTTTCACTAAGGTCACGACTTGCAACAGAGGATCGATTTCAGAAAAAGAGTCTGGCGCCATGTAGGGTTCTAATAATGAAGCTTGAGGTAAGCGTTGCGATGAACCTTGTGCCAGCTGAGCAATGTGAGTGGATTGCCCCTCACCCAGCACCTCATCTACATCAATCACATGCTTTGATTTTGAAGTGCCAGTAGAGTTAGGAGATGAAGTTGAGATGCGTTGTGAATGAGCTGGTGCTGACTCAAAGACAATGGTTTCAATAGCGGTAGCGTCAGACACTATCTTCTCAACGACGACCTTTTCGGCGAGTACAATCGGACTCATCAAGAATAGGCATAGTGATAGTGGTAAAAACGGACGCACCCTTATATCTCCTCAAAACGCATCGACATGATTCGAGACTGAGTCTCCATTCCTAGCGACTCATAAAAGCTCTGAGCTTGTTGATTAAACTCCATCACCTCTAATCTTAATTCGATCGCTCCTTGAGCTTGCGCCCATTGATTGAATGACTTCATTAGCGCTCGACCAACGCCTTTACTCTGAATTTGGTCACTCACCACAATAGTGTTCAGTCTCGCCACCTTATGAGACTGAATAAAGCTCACGCCTTTGTTCTGCGTGACCTTACCCGCGAGAAAACCAATCACTTCATCCTGTTCAACAGCGACAAAGAAGGCCCCAGTCGGGTCAATCATTAAGCCCAGCCAGTACTCCTCGCTGTCGGCTTTGCTTTGTGAAGGCGGCGCAAACACCATAGGCGCACCGAGATGATGTTGATGATTTATCTGATCAGAGAGCGCTAAAATCGCGTTGATGTCAGTTACCTTAGCATTCCGAATTTGCATATCATCACCTTGTTTGAATTCAATAACACCTTAGCAAAAATGGCTTACATGTGCACCGTTCCACTGGTCGACTCAGACGCTCTGTGAAAGCAGGTGATTAATATTAGGCACTAAGTTTGGGGAAATTGTTCCGCAAATCTCAGGCACATTACCAGCCTTTGAGTGCTACTATCTCTGCAGAATCAATACACTAACGACTGGACACCTCTATGATTAAGTTCGCTGTAATTGGAACCAATTGGATTACACAAAAGTTCGTTCAAGCTGCACATGAATCACAATCGATGCAGTTGACTGCCGTTTATTCACGAAACCTAGACAGCGCCGAGCAGTTCGCACAAGAATTCGGTGTTGAAGCCACATATGACTCACTTGACGCATTAGCCAACGACAATACGGTTGAAGCGGTGTACATCGCCTCACCCAATTCGCTGCACTGTGAGCAGTCGATTCTGATGATGGAGCATGGTAAGCACGTCATCTGTGAGAAGCCTGTTGCATCGAATATTGTGGAAGCCACACGCATGTTTGAAGTCGCTGAGAAAAACGGTGTGGTACTGTTTGAGGCGTATAAATCACAATTCCTGCCTAACTTTAAACAAGTCCAACTTGGGCTAGAAAAAATCGGCAAGGTACATAAAGCGCACATCAACTACTGCCAGTATTCATCGCGTTACCAAAAATACCTGAATGGTGAAAACCCAAACACTTTTAATCCGGCTTTCTCAAATGGCTCATTGGTCGATATCGGCTTCTATTGTGTTGCAGCAACGGTAGCGCTGTTTGGTGAACCTGATAACGCCCAGGCATCTGCAAAACTGCTGGAATCAGGCGTTGATGCGCATGGCTGTGCCATCTTCCAATACCCCGAGTTTGACGTGACCCTTGCACACTCTAAGGTCAGTGACTCTTACGCACCGAGTGAGATCCAAGGTGAGCAAGGTGCAATCATCATTGATCACATCGCAGAATGCACCGACGTTAAGATCCGTTACCGTGATGGAAGCATTGAAAATCTCACTCAAGTGCAAAGCGAAAACTCAATGAGTTACGAAGCGCAAGCCTTTGCTGATTGTATTGCTGGCGATCACACCACACAAACCGACGCTAAACAGCGCGCATTAACCGTTGCCAAGTTAATTACAAAGATGCGTCAACAGGTTGGTGTCGTTTATCCTGCAGATAAATAATACAGACCATTAAGCTAACACTCTGATTTTAATCACATATCAGTTTATGCATAACTAAATTTAATCCTTACGACAAATAACCGGATTAGTTGATCAGAGGGCTCTCTGATTAAATCCGCGTTCGATATCTATCGTATTTATTTAATTTATTGAAGGTGTGTAAAGTGTTTTCAGTTGACGATCGCGTTGTAGCAACAAAAGGTGTTGAACTTGGTGAAATGGTAGTAACTGGTCTAAGTGCTGGTGGTTACTACGTTCACGTTACAACAGTAGAAGGCGCAATGCCGCTTACTTACCCAATGCAAGATCTTAAAAAAGCATAGTCTAACCGCTCTGCTCTTTTAGTAGTCACTCTGCTAAAGGTAACAAAATTGAGGCCTTGGCTGCTTTACTCTTCTGCATTAGAGTGAACAGCCAGGGCCTTTTTTATATCTGCTACTTACCGCCAGCCTTCCTACAGGTTTAGTCATTGCAGCACAGCCGGTTCCAACAGACAATAGGATGAATTAAAGCGTAACAACAAAGGCTTATTGCCTACTGATACGCACTCTCTATTGATGTTTAGTGTTTACAGAATTTTCTGGTACATTAGCATCGCCTTATACTCACAATGACCATGAACTGAGGGAAGCTATGAAGCTTTATATTTACGACCACTGCCCTTTCTGTGCACGAGTCGCCTACATCGCTCAATCTCTAGGCTTAAACATCGAACTTATTTCTGTGGATTATGATGATGCCCAAACCCTTATCGATTTAATCGGTAAAAAGATGGTACCCGTATTACAAAAAGACGATGGCTCTATCATGGCTGAGAGCCTAGATATCATCGCTTACTTCATGGATTTGAAATCTAGTGACGAGCAGCGTGAGCCATCAGAGCAAGTGACCCTGTTCCAAGCTCGCGCATTCCCGCTAAGCCAGCGCATCGGTTTGCCACGTTGGTGGAAACTAGACCTTGCTGAGTACCAATCACCAGCAAGCAAAGAAGCATGGCGCGCAGCTAAAGAAACCGAAGAGCTGAACTTCGACAAGCTGATTGAACAAACACCGCAGTTTGTTGAACAGATTAACCCGCTTCTGAAAGATGCAGAACTGCTACTTAACTTAGAGAACGGGGAGTCTTCGCTGCCTCTTATCGACCAAGCAGTGTACTTCTCTATGCTGCGTGGCTTCTGCGTTGAGCCAAGCATCACATGGCCACCAGCGCTAGAACGTTGGTTAGAAAAGCAGAGTGAAACGCTAAAACTGTCTCTTCTTCGCTAGAACGATTACAACAAGCACAAACAAAAAATCGAAGCCATCAGGTATCTCCCCTGCTAGCTTCGATTTTTTTATCTTTCACTATTTCGATGACATCAAGCTCTTGTTATTACAACAGGCGCCTTCTCAAGCCGGTTCGCTCTAGAATACGGGTAGAAATCTCTTCTACTGATAACGATGAGGTATTGATGTACGGCACTGCTTCTCTACGGAACATCGCCTCCACAGTTTGCAGCTCATACAAACATTGTGAGTCGCTCGCGTACTCACTGCCCGCTAAACGGTTCTCACGGATTTCAGTCAGCCTTTCTGCATCAATGGTTAAACCAAACAACTTATGTCGGTATATCTCAAACTCAGGCAGCAGCTTTAGTCGCGCTAAATCATCGTGGATAAATGGATAGTTCGCTACACGTAGACCAAACTGCATCGCCATGTACAAGCTGGTTGGGGTTTTACCACTTCGAGACACACCCAGTAAGATGATGTCGGCTTCTTCTAGTCCTTTAAGCGTAATGCCATCATCGTGCGCAAGCGTGTATTCAATTGCGGCAATACGGTCGAAATACTTCACCGAGTCCTTGTTTACACTGCGTGAGCGTTGAAGCTTAGGTGTCGGCGCCATATGGATGTCATCTTGTACCTTCTGGACAATGCTTTCCAACACGTCATAGCAATGAGCAGGCGCTTCAAGCAACTTCGCTTTGATTTCAGGAATCACAATCGAAAAGAACACCAAAGGTTGCTGGCCACTCTCACGGTACGAAGTTTCAATCTCTTTCAATAAATCAGAAAGTTTGTCCTCACTTTCAACAAAAGGAAAGGTTTTCTCATTGGCTTTGAAGGGAAATTGACCTAGAACAACATGCCCTAAAGTCTCACATGTTATGGCCGTTCCATCAGAAACATAGAATACATCACGACTTTGAATATCAATTTGCATTTTTTATTTAATGTTTAAAATTATTTTGAGTAGGATGGTAACCATAATATATATAACAAAACCCTGCTGACTATTACGTCCCCCACAGCTTTAAAAAATAATTTACATTTTTTTAAACTGACACGTAATCGTTTGCCTTTAAATCCCTACAATGCTTGCTATGTTTCTGGAGAAATAAATGCAAAATAATACCCTATGGTTCAATGGCCTATCCATGGAAGATGTCGACAAAGTCGGCGGTAAGAACGCCTCACTGGGCGAGATGGTTTCTAACCTATCCAATGCTGGTGTTTCTGTACCTAATGGTTTTGCAACCACCTCTCATGCGTTTAACGACTTTCTTGACTACAAAGGTCTTGATGAGCGCATTCACCAATTACTTGACGAACTTGATGTTGAAGACGTTGACGCACTGCGTAAGACAGGTGCAACGATTCGACAGTGGGTTCTAGAAGCCCCTTTCCCAGAATCACTAGAGCAAGACATCCGTGATAACTACCGCGAGCTAATCGAAGACAACGAAGAATTGTCTGTAGCTGTGCGTTCATCTGCAACTGCAGAAGACCTTCCAGATGCTTCATTCGCAGGCCAGCAAGAGACCTTCCTTAACGTGAAAGGCATCGACGCTGTACTGGAAGCAACCAAGCACGTTTACGCTTCTCTGTTTAACGATCGTGCTATCTCTTACCGTGTACACCAAGGCTTTGACCACCGTGGCATTTCATTGTCTGCGGGTATTCAACGCATGGTTCGTTCAGACAAAGCCTCTTCAGGTGTGATGTTCACCCTTGATACAGAGTCAGGCTTCGACCAAGTAGTATTCATCACCTCTTCTTGGGGCCTAGGTGAAATGGTTGTTCAAGGTGCTGTGAACCCAGATGAGTTCTACGTGCACAAACCAATGCTAGAAGCAGGCCACCAGCCTATCGTGAAGAAGACCTTTGGCTCTAAGTTGATCAAGATGATCTACTCAACCAACCAAGAGATCGGTAAGCAAGTCGACATCATTGATACTGATGAGCAAGAACGTAACCAGTTCTCACTAAATGACGAAGAGATCAAAGAACTAGCGAAACAAGCGATGATCATCGAGAAGCACTACCAACGTCCGATGGACATTGAGTGGGCGAAAGATGGCATCGATGGCAAGCTTTACATCGTTCAAGCTCGCCCAGAGACAGTATGTTCTCAAAGCGACCAAAACGTTATCGAGCGTTACGAGCTAAACAACAAAGCCGATGTGCTAGTTGAAGGCCGTGCGATCGGTCAACGTATCGGCTCTGGCCCAGTTCGTTTGGTTGACTCACTAGACCAAATGTCACTGGTTCAAGAAGGCGATGTACTAGTAACAGACATGACAGACCCAGATTGGGAACCTGTTATGAAGAAAGCCTCTGCGATTGTTACAAACCGTGGCGGTCGTACTTGTCACGCAGCAATCATCGCTCGTGAGCTAGGTATTCCTGCAATCGTTGGCTGTGGCAGCGCAACAAGCAACCTAAACGACGGTGACACCGTGACAGTGTCATGTTCTGAAGGTGAAACTGGCTACGTTTACCAAGGTGAGCTAGAGTTCGAAATCAAACGTTCTGAGGTTGATGAGCTACCATTGCTACCGACTAAAGTGATGATGAACGTGGGTAACCCAGATCGCGCTTTCGACTTCGCACAGATTCCAAACGAAGGTGTTGGCCTTGCTCGTTTAGAGTTCATCATCAACAAGATGATCGGCATTCACCCGAAAGCTCTATTGAACTTCGATGCTCAAACTGACGAGCTAAAAGCAGAAATCAGCGAACGTATTCGCGGCTACAAAGATCCTATCGACTTCTACGTAAGCAAACTGACAGAAGGCATCGCGACTATCGCATCTGCATTCTGGCCTAAACGTGTAATCGTACGTATGTCTGATTTTAAGTCGAACGAGTACAGCAACCTAGTCGGCGGTAAAACGTTTGAACCACATGAAGAGAACCCAATGCTCGGCTTCCGTGGCGCATCTCGTTACATCTCACCAGTATTCGAAGACTGTTTCGAGCTAGAAACTCAAGCAATCAAACGCGTTCGCAACGAAATGGGTCTTAAGAACGTTGAAATCATGATTCCATTCGTTCGTACTCCAAGCGAAGCAGCATCGGTTATCGACATTCTGGCTAAGTTCGACCTTCGCCGTGGCGACCAAGGTCTGAAAGTCATCATGATGTGTGAACTACCATCGAATGCAATTTTGGCTGAAGAGTTCTTGAAGTACTTCGATGGCTTCTCTATCGGTTCAAACGACATGACACAGCTGACGCTTGGTCTTGACCGTGACTCTGGCGATGTTGCACACCTATTCGATGAGCGTAACCCTGCTGTAAAAGCGATGCTGAAAATGGCTATCGACGCCGCAACCAAAGCGGGTAAGTACGTGGGTATTTGTGGTCAAGGCCCATCTGACCATGATGACCTAGCAGAATGGTTAATGGAACAAGGCATCAGCTCTGTATCGTTGAACCCAGACACGGTTATCGATACATGGTTGAAGCTAGGCAACGTTGCTAGCAAGTAACCTTCTCTAATCGAGATACGAATAAAGCCAGTTCATTACGACTGGCTTTTTATTTACTGTATTTTAGGGTGAAACACTGAACACTTTAGAAGTAGTATCTAACGCCTACCCAAGCTTCTGTCTGCCACTCATTTGCCATAGACACACCGTTCACATCGATATCGCCTTTGGTGATGTCATAACGAGTATTCAACCACCAAGTACGGGCACTGTTCATTGGTACATTCAGTGATGTTTTCAACGAGAAGTTTTGCATGTTGATATCGCTGCCCGATAAGTCCTGCCACTCCGGCACCAAAGAAACATAAGCGCCTGAATCACCTAAGTGCTTCGCCGTGATCAGCCCAAGTGAATAACCCGTTAAGTCATCTTTAGATGAGCTCATAGCGGGAATTTCCATGCTGCCTGTCATCAAGCCAGCTCTTGGGAAAACCAAGAAACCACCGGTATAAGCCGGATTGATCGCCACAACACCGCCAACCGACAACAAGTCATTTTTAATGCTTGTGCGTGTATTAATGTAGTCTAACGACAGACCCACTTTAGGCGCGACTTTAGCACCAGTCTCGAAGACATGGAAATATTGAATTCGCGAGTTGCTGTATTCCGAACCAAAGTCGTTCGGATCGCGCTGTGCTTCATCATTGTCATCAACAAAGGTCGCTTCTGCGAGTAACGCAAATTGCTGACCGTTGTCCATACCACCAGAAACCTGTCCCTGAAATTGAATATCAGAACTACCACTCACCATCAACGCAGTTTGTGTATACACCTTATACCAATCTAAGTAAAGATATGATCTAATTGAGGCTATGACTTATTCGTGAAAAAGACGCTATGGACAGCCTCGATAACATTGATTTCAAAAAGCTTGCTAGCCAACAAAAATCTATTCAAATGAAGATGAGATTACTCGCATTAGCTCACTTTAAAGACGGTCATTCTCGAACACAAATTGCTAAGTTCCTAAAAGTAAGCAGAACAAGTGTGAATAAGTGGGTACAAACTTTCCTTGAAGAAGGGCTTGAAGGATTACAAGAGAAGCCAAGAACTGGGAGACCCGCATTCCTTTCTCCAAAGCAACGCGAACAGTTAAGTCTATTTATCAAAAAGCGAGCTTCTGATTCTTCAGGGGGACGATTAACGGGCAGCGATATCCATGCCTACATCGTCAGGGAATTTGATAAACATTATCACCCTGACTCTATCTACTACTTGCTTAATCACATGGGATTTTCTTGGATAACTTCACGCTCTAAACACCCTTCTCAATCTCAGCAAGTTCAAGACGATTTTAAAAAAATTCAAAATAGAAACGATCCTTAAGATCCCAGGGCATATGGGTTTGGAATCGGTGGATGTCTGGTTTCAAGATGAGGCTCGATTTGGGCAGCAAAATACGACAACTCGCCTCTGGGCAGAGAGAGGCACAAGACCTCGAGCAGTAAAACAGCAACAGTTTGAGTATGCGTATTTATTTGGCTCAGTCTGTCCATCAAAAGGCATCGGAGAAGCCATGGTTGTCCCTTGGGTAAACAAGGACATCATGATTAACCACCTTGCACAAATATCAGAGGCAACAGAAAAAGGTCGTCATGCGGTTGTGATCATGGATGGTGCAGGATGGCATACCAATGACATTGCTGAGAAATTTTCGAATGTGAGTATCATTAAACTCCCTCCCTATTCACCTGAACTAAACCCAATCGAACAAGTATGGAGCTGGCTACGGCAACACTATCTAGCAAACCAGAGTTTTACGAACTACGACGACATTGTTGAGAAAATATGTAGTGCATGGAATTGCTTTCTAGAAAGTGCAGATAGAGTGAAAAGAATGTGCACAAGAGAGTGGATTGAGCTGATCAGTTAATTTTCCAGATTGGTATTAGTCACGTCCGCAGGATCGATAACTCGCTCTGATTCGGCATAGGCAGGAATCGATAAACCTAAGCTCAATGGAATAATAAAGGCAAACTTTTTCATTGTATCTCTCGAAAGTCGTTTGCTTCTTCCTTGAAGCTAGAAAGTCCTTCTGTCTCAAATGGGTTGTTATTTGTCAGCAAGTAGTTTTGCAGCAGAACGCATTAATGCAGGGCCTTTGTTCTCACCAAAGCCAGAGTGGTACGGGTTGTTCGAGAACATCACGCCAACAAAATCACGCTCTGGATCGACGTAAATGAACTGACCAAGGTTGCCACTTTTCGACATGGCACCGTCATTAAAGATGAAGTCGAATTGGTAAGCGTTGTAGTCGGCTTTTTCGTTGTAGGCATGCAGTGAGCTGCTCTCTTTGCTTGTACCAACAAAGGCTTTTGGATCGCCGCCGTTGCGAATACGATCAATCACTGCTTGCGAGATTACTGGCTCATCCGCTACTGCTTTCCAACTTGGCGTAAACAGAGTGCCCCAGCGCGCCATGTCTTCAACTGTGGTCGACACCAAACCAACGGCGATCGCCATGCCATCAGGCGTTAGGTTGAACTCCATTGATTGGCGAGCATGTACTTTCGACCACACACGGTCTTCAAACACTTGAGTCCATGTTTTGTTTTCGATGTTCTCCACCATTTTGGTCAGTACCATGGTGTTGATAGAGGCATAACGGAAATGGTCGCCCGCTTTCTCGCCTTCAATCTTCTGAGCGCCTTTAGCCACATTCATCCATGTTTCCATTTCGCCTGTTTTAGCTCTTGGCGAGTTGAATGAAGCGGCAAAGAAACGCACAACATCTGAGTCAGGGTTTAAGATCGATTCAAGCGTCTCTTCGTTATCAAGCGCGGTAGACATATTGAGCACTTGATGCACGGTGATATCTTCCCAGTTAGTACCTTTCAGCTCAGGAACATAGTGAGTGATGCTCTTTTCTGGATCGACTTTATCCTCTTCCACCAGCATCGCGACAACCGTACCAACCGTAGTTTTAGCGGTTGAAGCCCAAACGTGACTGTCTGTCGGGCTCATACCTGGATACGCTTCGTAAACGATCTCACCTTTGTGAATTAGCATGAAACCTTGAGTTCTGAACTGTTCGTCAGCAAGGTACTCAGCCATTGTCAGCTCGCCCTTGGTGTCTGTTTCTACCTTGAGCTTGGCAAGACGTGGGTCAATATTTTTCACCAGCGGCTTATAGTTCTCGCTCGGTGCAGCAAACGCCGTTGGCATGAACTCACTCATGTGCAAGTTATAGTAAACACTGTGGTCACCACCCATTTGCCAATGGAAGTTGTTGAAGTTTTCACGTGCTGCGTTGACAAAGTCAGGGGTGAACGCCTTTGGTGCATCTTTGACAGTCAAAGTCACTTGAGCACCTTCAACTTTAAGTGCTGCTTCCACTGGGTTCTCAGCCATTGCCATTGATGGAAGTGCAATTGATGCTACAGTGAGTGATGAAATAATTAGGGTAAGGGGTTTAAGTTTCATGTTCTTCTCCTCATTTGGGTTGGAAGAAGTATATGGAGTTGCGCTACACTTAATTAGGTCATTTGGTGACATTTAGAAAGTGAGCGTAAACAGCAATGAAAGCATCATCGAACACCACCAACATACTGCTGAGCTCTACCAGTAACATCGCGCCCTATATCCAATATTGCGAAAAGCGTTCTCTTAACTGGCGCTCGGTTGCTACCAAATGTGGTCTGCCAATTGAACTGACGCACTCTAACCAGTGGTTACCTACCCAAGATTTGATTCGCTTTATTCATGGCTTAGAGCGGGCATTTGGCGATTCGATAGGGATTGAGGTTGGACGCAAAGCGACGCTTGAACAACTCTCACCAGAACTAAGTAGGCAAATCAGCCAATGTACATCCCTTGAGCAAGCGATACGCTGCTTAATTGCGGAGATGCCTACCTTAAATAATCACGTCTCCATTTGGACGGAAAAGCGAGATGGAATGTGGTGGCTATGCCATCGCAGCAGCTATCACCCTTCTACCGTAGGGTTTGAGCAGGCTGAGTGGTTTAGAGCCCTTACCATAACTAGCCTATGCCGCCTTTTTATTGATGAGCGCTGGCAACCTTCACACGCCAAGCTTGTTTCTTCTGGCAAAAACGCCGACAGGCTTCCGCACCATTTCCACTACACTAACATTCAGTTTCAACAGTCATATGGTGCAATATCTGTCCCTCTAACGGATGATTATCGAGCTATCTCTGAACAAGATGCCTCACAGAACTGGCATCAAGCAGTCGAAACTTTGATTAATACCTATGCGACCTTGCCTTGGTTCAACATCGAATGGTTTGCCAGCATGCTCGGCATGACAAAGCGGACACTGCAACGAAACCTGAAGAGTAGAGATATTCTATTTAAAGAAGCCAAGGAAAAGGTGCGGGAAAACAAAGCGAGAAAGCTCCTTGAGGAAACAGAATTATCCGTGCAAGAGATCAGCTGGCAGGGCTCTGGCATTATCACCTTGCTCATAGATATACAGGCTGACACGCGAAAGTATGGTTATCTCTTCCATGCTCACTTGAAGTGAGTTTTGCCCTCTTCCTAGATTCGCTCTTAGGCGGTCAACGAGCTGTTGAACTGCCTGCAAATCATCTCTCGCTTTAGGCACACGAGTATTCATAAAGGTGAACCACTTTTCACTCATATTACGACTAATCTTGGCAAGCACCTCAGTATTGGTAATGGTAAATGCCTTATCAAGATTGCCTCCATCTCGAAGGATGTCATAGATGATGTGGCCGTTCTTTTTCGCCACCATCATATTCTTGGTATTAAGCTGCAGTTCACCAATATGTCCATTGGCCATTTTTAAGAAGAACTTAATGTCTTTGTAGCCGGCATCGGTTGCTCCGCAGTTGAATTTAGCATTGTCGCCTTGGCTTGTACCGTAACGATCTTTCATCGCAGACTGGTGATGTTTTAGCTCAATGAACTCTTTGGTCAAAATGATCATCGCCTTAGCAACGATCATATCATCCATATTCTCGAATACGATGGTCATACGAGCGGCATCTTTAAGATCACCGATGTCGTAATGACGTTTACGATTAGTGATCTTGTCTAACGCACCGTGGAAGTCTTTTACGCCTAAATAAGCACCGGGAGGCTGCTTGAGCGTGCCATTACATACTGAGGCCACTTTCACTGAAAACTCTCTGAGGGCCTCTTGCGCTTCAACGGTTTCCATAAACATCATGAAGAGCTGCTTCTTCTTGAGCGTGGCATTGGCGACCTGATTTCGAGAACCAAAATCTAGGTTGCCGTTTGCTAACTTCTGACTCGATGATTCATCCAAGTAATTATGAATCTTCTCTTTCTGCGTCATGATGTCGAGAATGACCTGATCTTGCTTTTTATTCGCTTCATTCAGGTAATCGAAGTTTTCGACCTTCTGTTTTAGAGCTTGTAGCTTCTGTTGGTAATCTTTGACGTTAACTAGACGAAAGCCCTGAGACATGATGCCTTGCTGGTTTATCTTAGCGAGCACCTTAGCCTTATTCTTCCTAACTTGCTCTTGGCTAATCTGAATTTCTTCTGTGGTCGGCATATCTTAGTTCCCTCTCCAATATGCAGTTCATTCTGTACTGTCGGATGCACTATCCGTTTTCCTTTAACGATATTAGTTTATAGATTTGATAATTACATCAATCAATAACGATAAGCCTATAAAATAGCTAAGGTTTGAGAGGTAGTTCCATAAAGACACAGCACCAAATGTTCTAAGCCCACCTCAATCTAAAGTAAGGAATATGCCGAGATCCGGTAACAATGATTGGTATCGAGCTGACCTTACGTTATCCTTTACGCAATTCTTCACAGACAGGCTTTCACCACAGTAAGCCTCTCTTCAAGACCAATAAGACAGATATGAATTCGACTACCGCAACTCCCTCGCCTTCGCTTGGCCGACAACTCTATACCATGACATGGCCAATACTGTTTGGGGTGCTTTCCCTGATGAGCTTCCAACTTGTAGACAGTGCCTTCATTGGTCAGCTCGGCGTTCTGCCGCTTGCTGTTCAAGGTTTCACGCTGCCTATACAGATGATCATCATCGGTATTCAGGTCGGGCTAGGCATCGCGACAACAGCTGTGATAGCGAGAGCGATTGGTGCTAACGAAATTCGCTACGCTAAGCAGTTAGGTGGATTAGTAGTTGCAATGGGCAGCGTGAGTGTTGCGCTTTTCTCCGTCATCATTTATCTGCTTCGCGGACCCATTTTAGAATTGCTCGACGCACCAGCAAGCGTATTGCCGATCATCGACTCTTACTGGATCTATTGGTTAATCAGTTCTTGGACAGGCGCACTACTCTACTTTTACTACAGTGTGTGTCGTGCCAACGGTAATACTATGCTGCCCGGCTCGATGATGATCGCGACCAGTATCATTAACCTGATTTTGGACCCGATTTTTATCTTTACTCTCGACATGGGTATCAATGGTGCAGCTATCGCGACAATTTTGGCGTTTGGTGCAGGCATCTTTATTGTAGCTCCCAAAGTAACCAAGAAACATTGGATGACATTTGACTGGCACGATCTTGATATCGGCAAGAGTGTTCGCTCGATTGGTAACATCATGGGCCCAGCGATGATCAGCCAACTGCTGCCGCCAGTCTCTTCTATGTTAGCGACTAAGCTGCTTGCTGGTTATGGCACTGCAGCCGTTGCAGCATGGGCGTTGGGTTCTCGTTTTGAGTTCTTCTCCATTGTGGCAGTGTTAGCACTGACCATGTCGATGCCACCAATGGTTGGCCGCATGTTGGGGGAAAAGAACCTAACTGACATACGTAGCTTGATTAAGATCGCAGCTACCTTTGTACTCGGCTTTCAAGTCGTTATTGCGCTGGTGACTTGGGTATTCTCAAGTGGATTAGCAGGATTGATGACCAGTGACAGTGACGTGACCACAATCCTCAACTATCACCTAATGATTGTCCCTATCAGCCTTGGTCCTCTGGGAATTTGCATGTTGATGGTATCGGTGTCCAACGCACTAGGTAAGTCTTATACCGCATTAACGATTTCAGCACTGCGCCTGTTCGCTTTCTTCTTACCTTGTTTATGGATTGGCTCTCATCTTGCCGGAATTGAAGGTCTGTTCTGGGGTGCCATGGTCGGTAATGTGTTTGCCGGTCTCTGTGCATGGTTTATGTACCGACGTGCGCTTGGGCAAGTTGAGGCTAAGCTAGCCAACTAGCGAGTTGTTAGCTTTTAGTTGTTAAATTCCCAAAAAAGCAGCCAGTTAGGCTGCTTTTTTTGTTTTCAAGATTTAAAGAATATCGAGTTTAAGCTTGCTCAAAGTGACTCAAGAACTCACCGCAATCTTTCTGGAAAAGCGGCAAGGCTTCAGCGAGCTTTTCATCATCCCAATGCCACCACTCGAGGGCTTCTAGTCGCTCTGCATAGCTTGGGTCTTCAAAGCGAGGGCGCAGTACCTTGGCAGGGTTGCCAACCACAATTGAGTATGGAGGTACGTCTTTCGTCACCACGCTGCCTGCGCCGACTATCGAACCGTTGCCAATAGTAATACCCGGCAGCACAATCACGCCGTGGCCTATCCACACATCGTGTCCAACATGTACTTTGTCTTCTTCACGCCATGAGAACACCTCATCATCCAATGATGAAGGGTCTTCACCTAGCTGATACTTTCCTGGGCGATAAGTGAAGTGGTGCAGCGTTGGACGCCACCACGGGTGATTGCTCGGATTTAAACGAACCGCCGCTGCAATGGATGTGAATTTACCGATCTCGGTAAACATCAGATTACAATCGTTTTGGATATAACTGTAATCTCCAACCAACACGTTATTTAACACGCAACGGTCAGCGATTTCAGTCCAGCGCCCAAGTTCAACGTTATGTAACTTACTGCTCTCAGCAACACTAGGTTCGCTGTTTAAGGTAGGGGAAAGAGGTTGGCTCATAGGGTTATCTCCTCGCCATCGTTGAGAATACGTAGTCGCTGTGAAAAGGCGTGTGGATGTTGTGCAGCCCAGCCGAGCATGTGGTGACTGACATGAATCAAACCAAGATTCTTCGGTCGACAAGTTTCATCAATATCTAATATGTGGTGAAAGTCGTTATGGTTTGAGTTCGATCGAACTTGAGGGTCTTCAATTGGCGGGTAGTTACAATCGGTAATTAACCAATCAACAGGAAACTCTTTCAGCCAACGCTCAGTTTGCTTTGGCAGCCCCACCGTGTCGGTTAAATATGCTAATCGCTTCCCATCCAATTCAAAGCAATAACCAAGACAAAGTTTAGAGTGATTGAGTGGCAATGGCGTTACGGTTATTCCCTGCCAATCAAACGACTTAAACGCTTGAGCACGCTGTGAAAAACCCAAGATCCCCGGATGTTTATAGAGATCATCACAACCTAGCGGATCATCAGGAGAAATTACCGAGATCTTATCGCCTACACCCCACCTGAGATCAAACAAACTCTGAACATGATCCATGTGGTAATGAGTCAATAAGATCTGGTCAATCGATCCTGCGGGGAATCGGTGCATCAAATCAGGCGCATTAGCATCCAACAGCAGAAACTTGCCATTATGTTCAAGGAACGCTGATGACTTTTCTCGTCTTAAACTGGGGTTTTCAAAGGCAGAAACACACACCGAACAATCACACCCGTAAACTGGCACCATCGCGCTGTTGGCCGTGCCTAACATGATCAGCTTCATGCGACACCGCCTGCTGGTTCTGCGAGCCTTTCAGCTTGTTCTTTTAATCGCGCAAACTGCGCAATGCTCTGTTCAATCGTGCCACTGTTATCAATACACAGCGTGTTATTTAGAGTGGAGTCTGAGTCCACACAATATTCCGCTGCACGTTGCAATCGAAGAGCAATCTCAGCTTCACTCTCTCGACCTCGGGCTCGTAAGCGAGCTTCTAACACCTCTGGCTTAACACTCACTACAACGGGCACTAGTCGCTCGCCAAACAAGTCTCTGGCTGCGTCTAAATACGCACGCGAGCCATTAACCACAACACTCAAGCCCGCATCCATCCATTGATGAACTTCTTGTCCGATGCCATAGCTCATGCCATGTGCCTGCCAACTCATTGCAAACATATTGCGCGAATAGCGAATAAAGAACTCATCATCACTAAGTTCTACATGGTTTTCGCCACCAGCATGAGCTGCACGTGTGATGTAGCGATGGGCAACCACTAAGTCTTTAACGAACTGCTCACGAAGCGCCGAGATAATCGAATCTTTGCCAGCACCAGAAGGACCAATTACGTAATAAAGCTGACCCGGTTTGTCAGCTTTAGGGGCAGCGTTCACCACCCCATTCACATCAAATGAGTAACCTTTAGACATGGATTAGAATACCTTCTTGCCTTCGCGCCACACACGAGAAACCAGCTGATGACCATCAACACGATGCGCGAGCACTAAGTCAGCACGTTTGCCTTCTGCAATCACACCACGGTCGTGTAAACCAAGTGCTTGCGCTGGATTCAACGTCGCCAGTTGCACCGCTTGTGCCACATCGAGGTTGTTACGTTCATCGTTAACCAGCGTAAAGACCGCATCAAGCAAGCTCACAGGGTAATAATCCGAAGACAAGATATCCAACACGCCCAAAGACGCTAATTCATGCGCAGCGACATTACCTGAGTGCGAACCGCCACGAATCACGTTCGGTGCCCCCATCATCACCTTCAAGCCTAATTCGTGAGAACGCTTCGCTGCCTCAACCGTAGTTGGGAACTCTGCGATGACCATGCCTAACTCTTTAGATTCGGTCACATGGGCGCTGGTGGCATCATCATGACTTGCGGTTGGGATATTCAAATCACGGCACTGACGAGTGATCTCATCACGATTCTGTTTAGACCAACGCTCAGACTGAGCCACTTGATCTTTTTCATAGACCGCCATTTCAGCATCCGTCATGTTGTACTTACCTTGATAGTAAGTGCGGTACTTATCTAGGTTTACAAATTGACGCTGACCAGGCGCGTGATCCATCAAGGACACCAACTGCACTTCTGGCATGTTCACGTAACGCTCAAACAAACCAACAGTAGTTGAGTGCGGCACTTCACAGCGCAAGTGAATACGGTGCTCAGCACGAGTTAGGCCGCGCTTCTGGCTTTCGGCCACAGTATTAATAAACTGATCGAGATTCTCTTGGCGATTACCATCTCGGTAATCCCCCAAAGCTACCGCATCAAGCACGGTAGTGATGCCTGAACCAATCAGTTGCGTGTCATGCGCGCTCATTGCCGAAAGCGGTGGCCAGTTTACCTTAGGTCTTGGCGTGAAGTACTTCTCTAGGTTATCGGTATGCAGCTCAATCAAGCCCGGCATCAAGAAGCCATTTTCACCATCAAAAGCACCTGGCAGTTGGCTTGTCGAATCAGACATGTTGGCAATTACGCCGTCTCGCAGTTCAACCGAGCCACGTACCACTTCATTTTCAAGCACCAGATTTACGTTGGTAATAATCATTTGCGTCAGCTCCCTTTACGCACACGCTGTAGTGAGTTGTTTTGGTGAAATGTCTTGTTGTAGCTTCACGTCATACAGACGGTCAGCGACCAGGTCTCTTGTCGCTTCGTCATGGAAGATACCTATGATTGCAGCGCCGCCCGCTTTGGCTTCTTCAATCAAACTCACGACGACCGCACTGTTGGTCGCATCAAGCGAAAGGGCGGGATCGAACTTTAACCATTGAAAATAATGGATTTATTTTACAGGGAACTTTTTTAGATAATCACGATCTGATCATGAAGTAAAAAAACATGAGAAATTCGCACATGATTATCATTGAGCAACTTAAAAAAGTGAAAGATACCCGTTCGCACATCAATCAAGTTTATCCTGTTATGGAAGTCGCTTTCGTGGTCATAACAGCCATGATTTGTGGTCAAAATAAATGGACAGAGATTAAGGATTTCGGTGAAGGAAATATCGAGTGGTTACGTGAGTATTTCCCCTACGAAAATGGTCTTCCCACTCGACATAATATAGCTGCGATCAAGAGATCCGTTGTGCCAGAGACGCTATTGGAAGCTATGGTGGGCTGGGTCAATTTGCACAGAGAGAAGCATGCTCAGCCTATAATCAGTGTTGATGGGAAGGTTCTAAAAGGGGCAAAAGCAAGCAAACAACAGCACCCCCTCTATATGGTTTCGGCATTTGATGTAGACGAGGGTTTGACTCTCACACACCAACCTTGTGACGGCAAAGGTATGGAGCTGCTAGCAATAAGAAACATGCTAGACGCTTTAGATATCAAAGGATGTTTATTAACTGCTGATGCCCTGCATTGTCAGGTTGAAACACTGAATAAAGTAGTTGATAAAGGTGGAGATATCCTAGTACAAGTTAAACTGAATCAACCAAGTTTATTAGCAGAAATTGATGTGCAATTCCAAGACTATTGGGCTTTGCCTGAAGATAAACAGGAATCATACATCACGGAAGAGAAAGGGCATGGTAGAAAAGAGGTTCGTGAGGTTTACGTGCTTCCTGCAGCCTTCAGCGAAGCACTCAGACAGAAGTGGTGTCTCGTAAAAAGCATTGTTGCAGTGGTAAGAGATAGGAGTGTCAAAGGGAAAGGAAGTTATGAAACCTCGTACTATATTTGCACAGACCATTTATCTTTAGAGTTAGCCTCAAAGGCAACAAGAAAGCATTGGCATATTGAGAATCAGCAGCACTGGGCGTTGGACGTAATTTTCAAAGAAGACGAGCAGCGAATTTACGCTGGGGATTCAGCGTTGAATATGGCTTGTTGTCGTCGCTTTGTGCAGAACCTATTTAGAAAATCAGAGGGTAACTTGTCTGTACCAAGAAAGATGAACCAAGCCGCCTGGAATAAAGATTACAGGGAAAAAGTTCTTTTTACATCAGATTAACAAAGTATATTCGCGCCCTTCATCAAGCGAAGCTGTTGGCTCATCAAGCAATAGGATTGGATAATCAACAATAAAACCGCGCGCGATGTTCACCCGCTGCTGTTCACCACCAGAAAAAGTTGCTGGCGCTAAGTGCCATAAATGCTCTGGCACGTTTAGGCGAGTCAGAAGTAATTTAGCTCTCTGTTGTGCTTCTTGCGCGCAGCCACCCATTTCCAACATAGGTTGCATCACGACTTCTAGCGCACTGATTCGTGGAATCACACGTAAGAACTGGCTGACCCAACCTATGGTGTGTTTGCGCACGTTGATGATTTCCCTTGGTGTTGCTTTGGCAAGGTCTAGCGTGCTGCCTTGATGCACAACATTGATCGAGCCTGAGTCCACTAAATAATTGGCATACAGCGCGCGCAGCAGTGTGGATTTACCTGAGCCTGAGTGTCCGTGCAGAACCACACACTCACCGCTGTTTACAGAAAAGTTAGCACCTGTGAGTACAGGCAGTTCAACGCCATTTTGGTTGTGCAGCACAAAGGTTTTGCTGACGTTGTTTACGGTTAGTTTGGTATTCATGTCATCGTCCTTAATTCTGCAGTACAGAAGAAACCAGCAGTTGGGTGTATGGGTGTTGAGGATCGTCAAGCACTTGATCCGTAAGGCCGCTTTCTACAACTTCACTACGACGCATCACCATGAGTCGATGTGCAAGCAAGCGAGCCACAGCAAGATCGTGGGTTACGATCACCACAGCTAATTCAAGCTCTGTCACTAGGCGACGAAGAAGATCAAGCAACTTGGCTTGAACAGACACATCCAACCCGCCTGTTGGCTCATCCATGAAGATCAACTTAGGGTGAGTCACGAGATTACGGGCAATCTGTAGTCTTTGCTGCATACCTCCAGAAAAGGTCGTCGGCATATCGTCCATTCGATCCGTTGGAATCTCGACATCACCGAGCCATTTCGCTGATTTCTCACGAATTTCGCCATAATTACGTTCGCCCACTGCCATCAGGCGCTCACCAATATTGCCGCCCGCCGACACTCGGTCGCGTAAGCCATCCATTGGATGTTGATGCACCACGCCCCACTCGGTACGAAGCAAGTGACGACGCTGGCTTTCCGCCATTTGGTACAAGTCTTCCAGTTGTGAGATTTGCTTATCTGCGTCACCACGCAAGTAAATCACCTCACCGCTGTCTGGTGTTTGGCGACCAGAAAGTGATTTCAATAAGGTACTTTTTCCAGAACCAGACTCACCAACAATACCCAACACTTCACCCGGGTAGAGGTCGAACGATACATTTTGGAAGCCTTTACCTGGCGCATACAACTTCGTGAGGTTAGAGACAGACAACAGAGGTTGCTCTGATTGATTCCATTCGTGTTTCATTTTTGTCACCGCATTCATACGTTGTTCTCCTGTTGGTCGCGACAGTAATCCGTGTCTGAACACACGAACATATGTGAGCCTTGGTCATCCATAACGACTTCATCAAGGAAAGTATCCGTCGAACCACAAATCGCACATGGCTCGTCCCATTTCTGAATCTCAAATGGGTGGTCTTCAAAATCTAAACTCTGAACCTTGGTGTAAGGAGGAACCGCGTAGATGCGCTTTTCGCGACCCGCGCCAAAAAGTTGTAGTGCTGCCATGTTGTCCATTTTCGGGTTGTCGAACTTAGGAATTGGCGATGGACCCATGATGTAACGATCATTGACACGTACTGGGTAAGCGTAAGCCGTTGAGATATGGCCAAAGCGTGCGATGTCTTCATACAGTTTTACATGCATGATTCCGTACTCTTGCAGCGCATGCATTTTGCGAGTTTCCGTTTCACGTGGCTCGATGAAGCGCAATGGCTCTGGGATTGGCACCTGATACACCAAGATCTGATCTTCTTGAAGATCGACTTCTGGGATACGGTGTCGAGTCTGGATGATGCTCGCTTCCGTGGTTTTCTCAGTCGTATTTGCACTGGCGATGAATTTGAAGAACTCACGAATCGACACTGCATTGGTAGTATCGTCGGCACCTTGGTCGATCACTTTAAGCGTGTCTGGTTGGCCGATAATCGCAGCGGTGATCTGCACACCACCGGTTCCCCACCCATAAGGCATGGGCATTTCACGACCACCAAAAGGCACTTGGTAACCCGGAATAGACACAGCTTTAAGCAAGGCACGGCGAATCATTCGCTTGGTTTGCTCGTCAAGGTAGCCATAGTTATAACCCGTCGCACCTACTGGGCTGTGAGATGCTTTCTCGTCGGTATTTAACGTCGCTGAAGCGTTACCTATCGGTGCATTTAGTGTTGCTGTGTTCATGACTGGCCTCCTTGTTCGTCATCACCTGGATGATCCATCAATTCATCATGCTCTTTATGCATTTTTCTAAGCAGCTCCAGTTCAGCTTGGAAATCGACGTAGTGAGGAAGTTTTAGGTGAGACACAAAGCCTGCGGCTTCAACATTGTCAGAGTGAGAAAGCACGAATTCTTCATCTTGAGCTGGGCCATCGACTGGCTCATCGTACTCTGCGGCTTGCAAAGAGCGGTCAACCAAGGCCATCGACATAGCTTTACGTTCAGTCGCACCGAACGTTAAGCCGTAGCCACGAGTCAGCTTGGCTTTCTGCTGTTTGTTACCAACAAAGCCATTGATCATCTGACACTCAGTCAGTTCAATTTCACCAATGTCGATGCTAAAACCCAATTCTTCTGGTTCAATCGATAGTGTTGAAAACCCAGTACGAATCTCGCCAGCAAATGGGTGATTACGACCATAACCACGCTGAGTCGAGTAACTCAGTGCCAATAAAAAGCCCTCATCGCCACGCACCAAGTTTTGTCGGCGTGCACTGCGGTCACATGGGTAGTTCACCGGATTCATGGTGATGTCTTCAGGAGCCTGCTGGTCATCTTCCTCCGTTAACATCATGTCGAGGTTTTCAAGAATACCCAGTACTTGTGGGCAAGGTTCAGAGTCAGTCACATCTTGAGTAGGGATCTGCGGAGTTTCACCTTCAGCAAGCAAACTAAAATCCAACAAACGGTGCGTGTAATCGTAGGTTGGGCCTAAGATCTGACCGCTGGGTAAATCTTTATAAGTTGCCGAAATACGACGCTCGATTCGCATTGCATTGGTGTCGACAGGTTGCGCTGTGATCAAGCGAGGTAACGTGGTGCGATAAGCGCGTAACAAGAAAATCGCTTCGACAAGATCTCCAGCAGCTTGTTTGATTGCCAATGCCGCAAGTTGTTTGTCATAAATGCCGCCTTCCGTCATCACTCGATCTACTGAACCCGGCAGCTGCTCTTGAATCTGCTCTACGGTCAGCTCTGGAAGCTCTGGATTACCGCGACGCTTTTTAGCTTGCAGTTGGTGCGCCAGACTAATGGCCTTTTCTCCACCCTTTACAGCAACGTACATGATGTCGCCTCCACTTTAGTTGTACGAGGCAGACACAGCACTTGCTGGTCCGCTACAAAGATAAAGTCGACACCTAGTGGGAACTTCACCAATGATTGACGCTCTTTAAGGTAAGAAACAAAGCCCTCTGGTAATCCGTTGAATGAAACGACTTGTTCACTTTGGATTCCAGGACCACTTAGTGACAGCTCAGTACCCGAGGTAAGGTTATCCACTTCAATCACAACCGTTGTTGAGGTGTCTGGATACTCTTCGTTGCCAAGATTGAATGTCAGTTCAGACCAATCAATCGCCAGTAAATCTTGTGCTGATATCACTGCGAAACCGGCTTGTTGAGCCTGCCCTACAATCGGAGCACCAACATGAAACTTGATGTTTTCCGTGACTGCATGATCGGCCTTTAATGTCTCAGATAGCCAAATCGGCGTCGCATTGTCCGCCATTGAAAGCAGTGTTTGTGCCGCTGCACTCATCATTGAACCAAAGCCTTCACAACGGTTTAGTGTTACTACGGTACCGGGTTCTGACATCGCCTTCAGCAGTAATCGAAAGCACTGCTGGCTGTCATGAACTGCATCTTGAAATGCAGGAGAAATCATACTCATTGAATTCGTTCTAACCTGTTTAATTCGTTAATCTTATTCTTGAATGACATGTGGTTCTTTTGCTTACGGGAAAAGCTGTTCTTTTCTACGAAACAAGCTTCTCGGCAAACCTAGTCTTCTCTAGGGATCTAGTCTTCTCCGCGAACCTAATCTTCACCACGGACCATGGTAAAAAAGTCCACTTTGCTTGAAGCCACTTCTTGGCGACGCTGAGTGTCTCGCTCATGCTTCATCGCAGCCAACGGTTCAATAACTTGCGCGTTGATCAATTCAGCTTGTTGCCCGTTTTGCATCAAGGCATCGACGACTGCTGCTAGCTCTGCATGAGGCTTGCTTCGCCCCTGTAGGTAGCTGTAACCAAGCTCTCCACTTGTTAGCTTGATGACGGCGCGAGTAATCGTGACGTCTCCCATATTGAACTGGCGGCCTGTTGAGCCCATACGTGCACGAACTTGTGCTAAACCAATCTCTGGCTGGCGAACCATGGCGTATTCTGCGTCTAGCCCTAATGCTTCCCAGCGCGTTTTCAATTCTGAGAACTGGCTCTGCGCGAGTACTGACATCCACTTTTTTCGCTCTTTCAAAGCTGTCATTTAGTGCTCCATTACTATTTCGGTTGCGTCGGCACGGGTATTGGAACTTGAGAATTCCGCTATTACTTGAGTGCCTTTAATTACGTTGGTGGTTTTAATTTTGAGTAGCGGTGTACTGGTGCTGATTTGCAATAAACGACACTCTTCATTGGTTGGGATTTTCGCGCCCACTCGAGTCTCTTTTCGCTCTAAATCAGTGTCCAAACCACGCTGAATAAATTGGTGCAAAGAACCGTTGGTGAAGTTCTTGAGAATTGGCCACCACTCCAAGTCCGGCAAGTAGTGGTCAATAATGGTTCTCGGTGTATCTCCGGTTTTTCGCAGGGTACGGATATGAATAACCTTGCTCCCTTCCTCCACCTTCAAATAACCCGCAATCTTGGGTGATACATTGATAAGGCGAGACTGAAGCACCTCACATCGAGGCATCGCTCCTTGCTCAATCAAGTTCTTGGTGAAATGTGCGCCCGAGTGAAGTCGATACTCACTTGGCTGACGAATCACCATGTTGCCTTTGCCTTGATGGCGCTGAATCAAGCCCGTTGACACCAGTTCATCGACTGCGCGGCGAAGCGTGTGACGATTCACAGAAAAGCGCTCAGCCAATTGGGATTCAGGTGGTAAGTAGTCACCCGGTACAAAGCGGCCTTTCACTTCCTTTTCCAGCTCAGTGGCAATATCTAAGTAAACGGGCATAAGGGTTTCCTTTCCTAAAATTCAATCACTTATCTAGACAAGTTCAGTTAAATAGACATCTAAGATGCCTAGATAAACTTCTTACGGATGATTTGAGAAACGAAGCCGATAATGCTTACCGTCACGATAACAATCGCCATAATTGCGGCAGTTTGTTGTAACTGGAAACCTGAGATAGATTGCCAAAGCAGTACACCGATACCGCCCGCGCCAACCATACCTACAACCGTTGCCGAGCGAATGTTCGACTCTAAGCGATACAGTGAGTAAGAAATCCAAAGCGGCATCACTTGTGGAATCACACCGTAAAGAATCACTTCGATAGGATTTGCACCTGTCGCTTTCACACCTTCCATTGGGCCGGGTTCAATCGCTTCGATAGCTTCGGCAAAGAGCTTGGCAAGTACACCTGTCGTGTGAATGAACAGCGCCATCACACCAGCAAACGGCCCTAATCCGACAACCACCACAAACAGCATCGCAAACACCATTTCGTTGATAGCGCGTAAACAGTCCATCAGGCGACGAATTGGGAATGTCACCCAGCTCGGCATCAGGTTTTCAGCACTCAAAATACCGAATGGAATCGCTAACAAAATCGATAGCACCGTTCCCCAAATACCCACTTGAATCGTTACCAACATCTCGCTGAAGTACACATTGCTTTCACTGAAGTCCGCAGGGAAAAAGTCTTTACCGAGCTGGACCATATTCTCTGGGTGTTCAAAGAACATCATTGGTGCCATCTCTGCGCCTTGCCACGCCCAGCTAAGGACCAGTAGCGCTATCACAGCAATCACGCCGTTTTTAATCGACAGCTTCGATGAAGGCTCGTAACGTTGAGTTATTGCAGTCATTGTTCTATTACTCTTTTGTTGCGCCGCCCACAGCGGCGCAATGGGTTAGAATTAGCCTTGCAGCGCATCAATTTCAGTTTGCAGCTGATCGATTTCTGCTTGGTATTGCGCCATACGATCGGCTCTCACTTTCTCGCTTAGGTTGCTGTTGTTTTCAGCTTCAACTAGCTTCTTGAACGCTTCCATTTGACGAATAGGCAATAGCTGGTTGTTATCAGTAGCAGCAAAGCCAGACCAAGCCAGTTGATTTAGATTTTTAAGCTGTTCTGGCTGTTTGCCGTAGCTGACAAAGAAATCACGCGCCTTTTGTTTCAAGCCTTCGTCTAAATCTTTGCGGTAGGTAATTACATCTGATGGGATAAGTTCTGACTGCCAAACCACCTTCAGCTTGCTAAACAGCTCAGGGTTCTGATCTTCTATGCGAATAAGACTCATGGTGTGATTAGTTGCGACATCCACTTGGTTATTCGCTACGGCCATCACGTTAGCGCCATGGCTTGCTGTCACGTTGCGGTGAAAGTCATTCGCGGAGATGCCATTATTGGCAAATGCTTCGAAGTTCGGCACAAGGAAGCCCGAAGTCGAGTTAGGGTCGCCATTACCAAGCTTGAGTGTTTTGTGTTGCTCTAAAACATCTTCAAGTGTGTTGATATCGTCGTTTTCAGCATTAACAATCAGTAAGCTGTAATAACCCTGTAAACCATCCTCATCAATGTAACGAACAAAGGCTTCAGCGTTTGCACGGTCAACCGCTTCCATCGCCGCCTTGTTTCCATAGTACGCAAAATCAACTTTGCCAAAACGCTGTGCCTGAATGATGCCCGCATAGTCAGGAGCGAAATAAGCGTTCACTGGCATGCCTAACGCTTTACCTAAGTCATCCAGAAGAGGCTCCCAGCGGCTGCGCAAGTTTTGTTGTGCATCGGTCGCGATGATGCCAAAGTTGATCGAATCTTTAGCAACAGCATGACCTGCAGTGAGTGTGGTCATCAACACAGTCGCTAGTGTCACTGCCTTCTTAATTCCTGATTTCATTGAATGAAACATCTTAATTTCCCTGATATTTAAAAAGACGCAGCGAGCACGTCGTTAGATTGGATGTGTGGTGTGTTTGTCGATTTTTTCGAACGGTATAGGTCTTCAAGCTGAGGCTTGGTCAATTCCGCACTCTTCCCTTCGTAAAACACTTGGCCATCTTTAAGCGCAATGATGTTTTCGCAGTACTTGAGGGCATGGTCCACTTGGTGAAGCGTAACAATGACAGGAATGCCTTCCTTCTCATTAATATCCGTAAGCAGTTCCATCACGATACGAGCTGATTCAGGATCAAGCGACGCGATAGGTTCATCGGCAAAAATGATTTTGGCTTTCTGCATCAGTGCGCGTGCGATAGCGACACGTTGTTGTTGACCGCCAGATAGATTGCCAACACGCTGGCCTGCGAAATCTTCCATGCCAACTCGACGCAATGCTTCAAGCGCTTCTTGCTGTTGCTCAACCGTAAAAATGCCTGTCAGAGTGCGCCACTTCGGAGTAGAGCTCAGTGCGCCAATCAGTACATTAGTCATCACGGATAAGCGGTTAACGAGATTGAATTGTTGAAAGATGTAACCCGCTTGCGAACGGATATTGCGGACATTGGTGTCTGCCTTACCATTCGCTTGTACCGTTTGACCAAGCACGTTGATTTGAGAGTCAGTGCTTTTGTCTCCGATGATTAAGCCGCTTAAATGGCGAAGCAGCGTAGATTTACCAGAACCCGATGGGCCAAGTAGCGCTGTCATCTTGCGGCTAGTAATCGTCAAATTGATGCCATTCAGTGCCTTGTTCGAACCGAATGTTTTGTTGACCTTCTTAACTTCAATGATGTTATTCATCGTCAATGTCCCTGTTTGATTTAAGGCCACTTTGACGTCTGATTATTAAAGTTACGTGTCGTTTTATTTGCAGAAATGAAATATTTCAAAGAGTTAGCCAACTTGTCTAGACAAGCTTAACTCGCTGTTTTAAATACCAAAAAATGAAGCAAATTGAACGGGAATATCAACTTATATACAGACGTAATTCACAGTAATTTGACAATAAAAAGCTCAATTAAAATGGCAACGTTTAGGTGATCTCTGAACAATAGATAGGCTTCTCAAATAGTTGAGAAAGTCACATATAAAAAAAGCACCCCATGATGGAGTGCTCAAAGTGATTAAGTTTTTAAGTTTTTAAGTTTTTAAGTTTTTAAGTTCAAAGTGATGTGAATACCGCCTCAGAACAATCTATGTCTGCGATAAACACGATCGAGAACGAGCTAGATGAAGCCTTGATACGGTAACTATCGAGATAAAACCAACAATAGCACTGCCAAAAATACTCCACAGTACCCATTGATAACCGCCGATCTGCCAGACAATTGCGCCAAAGTATGGCGACAGAGCAAACGCCAACAGATAAGGCACCGCCATGGCTCCTGCTAAAGAACCGAAGTTAGCCTCTCCCATCACCTCACGAGTCGTTAGGGGCTTCACGATACTCATCACTCCATAAGCAGAACCCTGTAAGAGTACAAAACCAAACACCAGATACAGAACGTTCTCAGACAGGATCAAACACAAGGTCGCACAACAAATACTCAGAAAGCACGCGACGGTGATGCGTATGATCGACCAGTGTTTATCGACCAACAACCACATCACACGGCCAGCAACCTGCATAGGGCCAATCAAAGAGATCACCAATATAGCTAAGTCATCAGGGACATTACGTTCATCCAACAATGGCAACAGATGGTTTAACACCACACCATGATTAAGCGCGAGCATAGAGAAACCACAAGCGAGCAACCAGAACATTGGATTAGATAAGTAAGAAGCCGAGTTTAAATAAGTAGTTGAAGAACTTGATACTTTGGAAGGCAGTTTTGAGTCAGCCTCGTTGTTAGAGGACACATGAAGCCGAGCAAGCGTTCGAGTATTGATGAAGAGTAGCGGAGCGGCAGCGAACAAAACCACTCCTGAAAAAATCTGCAATGTCACCACTGGGCCGTAATGCTGAGCCAAGTAGTGAACTGTTGGAAAGCTGATAGTACTCGCAAAGCCTGCCACTAAGGTGATCATAGTGATCGCGCGTTTGGCTTTGGTTCTCAAATTTCGAATCAGAAAGGCAAAGCAAGGTTCATAAAGGCAACCCGCCATTGCGATTCCCATCAATCCCCAAAGAACATAAAACCAAACCAGTTGCTCAACCAAACTGACTAGAAACAGCAGCACACCGCGAATAACTGCCGAAACCGTCATCATCAATGCGCCATAACCTTTGTCAATCAAGCGCCCAGCAGGTAAAGCCGCAATAGCAGACACGCCCACCGCCAATGTCAGCCCCAGCATAAATTCAGAACGACTCCAGTCGTGTACTTGCTCCCAATGCAGAAGCATCGCCGGAAAAACGTAATAGAGACAACACCAGAGCAATGTCTGGCCGAGGGCTAAACCCCAAACCGCTTTGTTCATAAATCCACACTTCTAGAAAATTCGAATAATTTAAATACAGTTATAGTAAGGGACCACCTCATATAGCCACCCTATCGTTTAAAAATGACAAATTTAAGGCGATAAGGTGAAGAGTCGGTGAAGTTCGTTTCCAACTGAATTTAGAACTTGTTCTAGATCATTAAAGTATTCGAAAACGTAATCTGTGGTTTTAAATATGTAAACTTTGATGGAGTTTAAGAAATTAAACCATATCGAAGATGGTTTGGTGATCCTGTTCAAATTACGCTCTTAATTTAAGTTAAATTTTCGTTATTTGTTGATGTTTTGAACGTTTTTTACGGTTTACAGAAGTTTACTGCATCTTGTTCAAATACCACCAAAGGAGTAGATTTCAGTCATTGAGTTCAAAAATGTAAACCGAAATCATGAATGTAAAACAAGTTCGATTCACCGATGAAGACAGAGAATGTTTAAGCAATTACTTCCGCTTAGCGGACACAATTGCTGACTTGATTGGCCCTTACTGTGAGGTGGTCATTCACTCCTTTGAAAGCTTAGAAAACTCTGTCGTGAAGATCGTCAATGGTCATCACACAGGTCGTGAAATCGGCTCACCTATCACCGATTTAGGTTTACGCATGTGGAGTACATTCGAGAAAACTGGCGAAGTTTCTCCAAAGAGCTATTTCACCAACGCAGCAGACGGTTCCCTACTGAAATCAACCACCTGTGTACTGGCTGGTCCACAACAAAAGCCGATTGGTATGCTGTGTATCAACATGAACTTATCTTTCCCATTTCCAGAAATCGTCAAGACGCTGATGCCGCAGTGCAATGTACCTCAAACCATTGTCAGCGAGACCTTCAGCAACAATGCAAATGATGTGATTCAGCAAGCATTGAATTCAGCTATTAAAGAAGTTGACCAAGACGAGACGATTTCTTCTAAAGGTCGCAATAAAGCCATCATCCGTTGCTTATTTGATAACGGAGTATTTGAGCTAAAAGAGACGACTACACAAGTATCAGAGCAGCTTGGGATCAGCCGTCAGGCGGTTTACAAGTTTATCCGTGAATTTAAATCAGAATAAAACCAATAATTTAGGAGTTACATCGTGAAACAGATCATTGCCACTGAACAAGCACCTGCAGCTATCGGCCCTTACTCACAAGGTACGTCTTACGGCGACATGGTATATACATCAGGCCAATTACCTCTCGTTCCCGAAACCATGCAGTTTGTTGAGGGCGGCATCAAAGAACAGGCACGTCAGTCTCTAGAAAACTTAAAAGCTGTATTGGAAGCGATTAATGCGGGGCTGGACACTGTGCTTAAGACAACCTGCTTCCTATCAGACATGGAGAACTTCGTAGCCTTTAACGAAGTGTACACAGAAGTGTTTGGTACAGAGAACGCACCTGCTCGCTCTTGTGTTGAAGCAGCAAGATTACCAAAAGACGCATTGGTTGAAGTTGAAGCCATCGCATACAAAAAATAACCGACTTAGTTATTAATGGGTATCATAGGAGATTCTCATGAGCGTTTCATTTATTGGATTAAGCATACTGTTCTTTGGGTTCTACGCACTGCTGTCGAACTTCAAAAAACAAAAGAAAAGTTTTAACTTCCGCGTACTGAGTGCGCTTGCTGCTGGCTTACTGTTCGGTGGCGCGATTCAACTTGTGTTTGGTGTCGGTAACGTTGCGACATCTGGCTTTGCTGAACTGATTTCAGTGTTCGGTAAAGGCTACATCAAACTTCTACAAATGATCGTTATCCCGCTCGTATTCGTGGCGATGATCTCTTCGATCATGAACGTTGAAGGCGGCGGCGCGTTATCTCGTATCGCACCAAAAATCATCGGTATTCTACTTTTCACTTGTGCAATCTCAGCAGCCGTTGGTATCGCAAGTATTTACCTATTTGGTATCGATGCGAACGCACTAGTAAGCACAATTGGCACAAACAGTGCGATTGAAGCTCGCGGTGATTCATTGGTAGCAACACAAGATGCAATGGCGAGCAGTGGCCTGTCTGGTATGGCTCTGTCTATCATTCCAACCAACATCTTCGACATGCTAACGGGCTCTCAACGTACTTCTACACTATCGACTGTACTGTTCGGTATGTTCCTAGGCTACTGTATCCTTCAAGTTAAGAATCGTAAGCCTGAGAAAGTGCAAAACTTCGTTGATTTCATCAACTCTGCAAAAGAAGTTGTGCTGTCAATGGTTCGTGAAATCCTGAAGCTAACGCCTTACGGTGTATTCGCTCTGATGACCACGTTCATGATGACGAATGACCTATTCGCACTGGCTGAAATGGGTCGCTTCCTTCTAGCAAGCTACGTTGCAATTGGCGTGATGTTCGGCATCCACTTCGTGATGGTGTCAATGTTCGGCCTGTCCCCTGCTAAGTTCATGAAGAAAATCTGGCCAGTATTGGTATTCGGTTTCAGTTCTCGCTCAAGCATGGCAGCTATTCCACTAAACGTTGAAACACAAACTCAACGCCTAGGTGTAGACGAAGAAACAGCAAACATGTCAGCGACATTCGGTACCAGTATCGGTCAGAACGGCTGTGCGGGCATCTACCCTGCAATGCTAGCCATCATGGCGGCACAAGTGATGGGCATGCCAGTTGACCTAGGCTTCATCCTACAACTGATTGCAGTTATCGCGATTGCTTCATTCGGTATCGCTGGTGTTGGTGGCGGTGCAACGTTCGCAGCAGTAGCAGTACTGACCATCATGGGCCTAGACATCACAGTAGTAGCGATTCTGGTGTCTATCGAAGCGCTAATTGACATGGCTCGTACCGCGCTCAACATCTCAGGCTCAATGTTGTCTGGTGTTCTAACAGCTAAGAAAAACGGCTCGCTAAACACAGAACAATACGACGCTGATGTAGCTGCAACAGTTTCAAAAGAAGCAGCAGTATAATCCCCACGTTTAATTAAGAGCACTCCCATGGGTGCTCTTCTGTTTTTCGTGAGTTCAGGTTATTTAGGTAATAAATATGAAAGTTGTTGTTATAGGCGGTAGCGCCGCTGGTATGAGTTTCGCAGCTAAGTACAAACGTAATCAGCCATCAGACGAACTCATTGTTCTAGATAAGCGCAGTTACATCTCATTTGGCGCATGTGGTTTACCCTACTTTGCGGGTGGCATGTTTGACGACACGGAACGCATGATTTCTCGTACGCCAGAACAAGCGATTAAATCTGGCTTGGATGTACGTGTAGAAACAGAAATGGTGTCGTTCGACCGTACTGAAAAGCAAATTACGGTACGTCACCAAAATGAAGAAAGCATCATCGATTACGATATGTTGGTCATTGCGACAGGCGCACGTCCGATCGTTCCATCATTCGGTGAATTCAATCCAGAACACGTATACACATTAACAAGCATGGAAGATGGTTTAGCAGTCAAAGAAGCGCTTAAAGACGATAGTAAACAGCGCGTGTGTGTCATTGGCGCAGGATTTATAGGACTGGAAGTCTTCGATGCGGCACATGGCTTAGATAAGCACGTGACGATCATCGAACGTGAACGGCACATCATGAGCCGCCAGTTCAGTCCAGAGATCATTGAAGTAGTCGAAGGTGCTATTCGGGAGTCAGGTGCAGATCTTAAAACAGGTTGCAGCGTGTCAGCTATTCGTAATGCTGATCAAGGTGGTTACATCGTTGAAACCGATAACGGCAATGTCGAAGCTGATATCGTTATCCTGTCACTCGGTTTCAAACCAAATACTGAAGCATTCGAACTACCAAAAGCAGCAAATGGCGCGTTATTGGTAAATGAATATGGCGCTACTGAAGACGCTTATATCCATGCTGTCGGCGACTGTGCCGTTGTCCATCATATGGCGCTAGGCAAACCCGTTTATGTTCCTCTAGCAACCACAGCCAACAAGCAAGCGCGTATGATGGCGGACAAGCTAGCAGGTAAAGATACCTATATGTCAGGCTTCTTAGGTTCATCTTGTTTGAAAGTGCTCGACTACGAACTAGCATGTACTGGCGTATCTGAACTGCTTGCTCAAGAACACAGCTTAGATGTGAAAGTATCAACGATTTCAGACAAGAACCAAACGGATTACTACCCAGGCCAAGAAGACATTAAGGTGAAGTTGGTTTATCACCCAGAGACTAAGGTTCTTTTAGGTGGTGAAATCGTCGGTAAGAAAGGAGCGGTTGGCCGTATTAACGCGCTAGCCGTTGCAATCACCGCTAAGATGACCACACAGCAACTAGGTTACATGGACTTCTGTTACGCACCACCATTCTCCCGCACATGGGATGCACTGAACGTGGCAGGTAACGTAGCAAAATAGCGAGTGTAAGTTCCGAGGAACGTACAATTCAAGCATCAAAGCAGAGCCTAAGCGCTCTGCTTTTTATTATCTAAACTCTGCATAACCTGAAGCAGATTAAGATAACGACGTATCTAATAGTATTTGAGCTTTATTTTGCCAAATTCAAGACGAAAAAAAGCCCGCTGATTTCTCAGCGGGCTTTCTAATGGTGGTGGAGGGATAGGGATTTGAACCCTAGAAACTCCGATATTCATTCGTTAAATAACCTGATATCAATAACTTAATCATAACGCAGACTAAATTTGCTAATGATTGACTTACTAAATTGACTATAGTTTGTTATTCGTGAGTCCGTCAAGAAACGCTTCCAAAATATCCTATATTTGTTCACTTTAGACTAAAAATCACTCTCCCTCACAGGCCGCGTTTACACTAAATCATCTATAGTTGAAACTTGGTCAAACAGGCGCTTATTGGTGTGTAAGAGTTAATTTTTGATTTTATGAATCATGAGAGAGATCAGCAATACCAATGGATTGGATTAGTGGTTTTCTTAACAAAAGGGATTTTCACTAACCAAAACCTGAGAAAATCACCCCGAAACTCTCATCCATACAATCAAGTCGAACAAAGCAATTCTCGACATTTTGTTGCTATCCAGCGTTCTCCGATACAAGCAAGCAATCCTCCGCTGCTTCATATATGCCTCTCATGCAACTACAACTCAGCGTAAGAAACTTTTGGACAAAAATAATTTAGATTGATTACCCTAATTGGAATTTTTCTGATTCGAAATAGTATATCAAACACGTGAACATTCACTTTGGAGCAGATAAATCTACAAGCTGGATTATGCTTGAAACGAGCCATTCATTTTACTCAAGTGACCAACTACTGCTAGGGAGTTAGCCTCTGTGTTTCAAGGTCAATTCGCGAATTCAAGTCCATCTTAAGCGAACATATTAAAACGGCTCTTCCAGATAAAAACATGTTCAATAAATGCATCAACTCTTGACGGCCGCTTGTCACGATCTCTGAAGGGCGCGAATATACTTTGTTAATCTGATGTAAAAAGAACTTTTTCCCTGTAATCTTTATTCCATGCGGCTTGGTTCATCTTTCTTGGTACAGACAAGTTACCCTCTGATTTTCTAAATAGGTTCTGCACAAAGCGACGACAACAAGCCATATTCAACGCTGAATCCCCAGCGTAAATTCGCTGCTCGTCTTCTTTGAAAATTACGTCCAACGCCCAGTGCTGCTGATTCTCAATATGCCAATGCTTTCTTGTTGCCTTTGAGGCTAACTCTAAAGATAAATGGTCTGTGCAAATATAGTACGAGGTTTCATAACTTCCTTTCCCTTTGACACTCCTATCTCTTACCACTGCAACAATGCTTTTTACGAGACACCACTTCTGTCTGAGTGCTTCGCTGAAGGCTGCAGGAAGCACGTAAACCTCACGAACCTCTTTTCTACCATGCCCTTTCTCTTCCGTGATGTATGATTCCTGTTTATCTTCAGGCAAAGCCCAATAGTCTTGGAATTGCACATCAATTTCTGCTAATAAACTTGGTTGATTCAGTTTAACTTGTACTAGGATATCTCCACCTTTATCAACTACTTTATTCAGTGTTTCAACCTGACAATGCAGGGCATCAGCAGTTAATAAACATCCTTTGATATCTAAAGCGTCTAGCATGTTTCTTATTGCTAGCAGCTCCATACCTTTGCCGTCACAAGGTTGGTGTGTGAGAGTCAAACCCTCGTCTACATCAAATGCCGAAACCATATAGAGGGGGTGCTGTTGTTTGCTTGCTTTTGCCCCTTTTAGAACCTTCCCATCAACACTGATTATAGGCTGTGCATGCTTCTCTCTGTGCAAATTGACCCAGCCCACCATAGCTTCCAATAGCGTCTCTGGCACAACGGATCTCATGATCGCAGCTATATTATGTCGAGTGGGAAGACCATTTTCGTAGGGGAAATACTCACGTAACCACTCGATATTTCCTTCACCGAAATCCTTAATCTCTGTCCATTTATTTTGACCACAAATCATGGCTGTTATGACCACGAAAGCGACTTCCATAACAGGATAAACTTGATTGATGTGCGAACGGGTATCTTTCACTTTTTTAAGTTGCTCAATGATAATCATGTGCGAATTTCTCATGTTTTTTTACTTCATGATCAGATCGTGATTATCTAAAAAAGTTCCCTGTAAAATAAATCCATTATTTTCAATGGTTAAAGTTCGATCCCGCCCTTACGATCTCTGTACATAATGAAAACTTCTTTACCGAAGCCCCGCCAATCGGGTAATAAAGGCAAAAGGTTTTGTTGATCGTGATTTAGTTCATGAAAATAATAGGTCGGAATCCATGCAATACCTAAACCATGGACGACAGCGTCTCTTACCAGTAACACATCGTTTGAAGAGAATTGGAACTGTAAATCATTGCTAAATACTTCACCGGTAGTTTGATTAACGAGCTTCCATTGACGATCATTACTCACTGTAATTAGGCGATGGTTCGTAAGATGTTTAGGGTGCTCAATAATACCGTTTTGTTCGATGTAATTTCGTGAAGCACAGAGTCCAAATGGAATCGACCATAACTTCCTAGCAACCCAATCTTGCTCGATGAGGTCTCCAAGCCGAAAACTTACATCGATACGTTTAGAAACAAGGTCGATTTTTTCATTTTGAACATCTAAGTCAATACAGATCTTCGGATGCTTTTCTGCAAACTCATAGATACATTTTTTCAACCACATCTGTGCCATATTAATTGGTGCTGAGATTCTTATCGTACCACTCAATGACTGACGTTCAGTAGCCACTCTTGAGGACACATTGTTTAAGCTGGTAAGTAGTGGCTCACAGTGTTGATAGTACTTTTTTCCATCAGGTGTTAATACAAAACGGTGTGCGCTCCGGTTAAATAATCTGCAATTAAGGCTAGCTTCAAGTCTTTTTAATCTCCTACTTATAGTTGATAACGGAATGTTCAGGTTTTCAGACACCTGAGTTAGGGATTGATATCGAGCGACAGAGACGAACAATAAAAGGTCGTCTAAAGAATGAGCTTCCATATATGGGATTTACCCTTTCACATTTAACCATAAAAAAGCAAATATGAAATATGTAACATTACCATGTCAAGTTACTTTTAATCTGGAAGCACAATGTACAAACACTTATCAATCTGGTGCGGCGTTGTTGTCGCGGTTTTTTTTTGGTCTAGCAATTTTAATGTAATTCAGAAAATCAATGGCAACATGTCGGGACTCACTGCAGCGACCTTACGGTTTGCTATTGCGGCTTCACTTCTATTGCTGGCAAGGGGACTTAAAAAATCTCAAGATGACGTCAAACTGACAAAAAAAGTGTACTTTCACTTTTTGTCCTAGCTTCTATGGGGGTTACCGTCCAAAATTTATCCATTTTTTCCGCGATGAATTTTACTTCCCCTATAAACGCTGCCGTAATTCAAGCAAATATCCCACTTATTACTATCATACTGTCGGGACTCATCCTAAGTACCTCCATTTCGTTGAAAGCTATTCTAGGAGCAATAGTTAGTTGCTTTGGGGTTTTTATTGTGATGACGGGTGGAAAAGTTCATTCTATTGAAAGCAATATTGGCGATCTTTATATGCTCGTTGCGTTAGTCAGTGGCTGTTTATATACAATTCTCGCAAAGCGACTCACATCCGATATCCCAGTGAGCCAGCAGTTACGTTGGGTTTTAAGCATTGGTGCGATTCAAATGGTAGCCATAACGATATACCTAATTGACTTTAGAACTAGCTTAAATCTAATAACTTTCATAGACTTATTACTGATTGCCTATATGAGTCTGTTTGGAACTTTGCTCGCATATTACTTTTGGATGAAAGGTGCTATTGAGCTTGGCCCTGATAAAATATCTCCTTTGTTTAATATTATGCCAGTGTTTAGTTTAATTATTTCGTTCTTTTCAGGCCAACATATTGAGTTTGAGCATATTTTCGGTGTCAGTATTGTTGCCATTGGGATTTATGTTGGAAATTTAGCACCTTCAACTAATTCCTGTGTAAAATCCATAAAAACTTAGCTTTAAATGTTTAAACCCAGTGAATTCTCCAAAGGAAATTTTTTAGCCCACATGAGAACAAGCATGGCTAAAAGTAACATAAAGGAGTAAGTGGACTATTTTATGAAAATAGCAAAGGGGGGCACTTTCGAGCTAGAAAGTGCCACGGGTAAAATTCAACCTGAGAAGCTTTTGGACAGAAACGCGTTAGGGAAGTTGCTCTAATGGGAGAGTCTCAGATAAGGAAAACTATACTGAAGCATGAAACGTTTGCTATGTGTTACTTACGGTTGCGAGTATTTTCTTTTGGCCCTAACGTGAACTTAGATTTTTTGCCTTTTCTCACCCCTTTGCTATTCGGAAAAAACTCTATCATTCGATCAGTAGAGCTTACTAGCCAATTTGTACATTTATTGAGGGATACAATTATGTACGACAGGTCTGAATGATTATAAGCACCAGTTCCACGCCCATTGGAGTCCATCCTATAATATGACATTGGGAGTATATGAGTATAATTGGAAACAGCATCGTAAAATGCATTAAAATCCCCAACATTTTCACCTAGTTGACTAAGCAATTCTTCTCGTGTGGGGATCATCAACGCTCTGCCTTTTAACAGGTTTTTCTTTAGCTGAGCTGATAAAGAGTCGAAATAACCATTAACTTTTAGTCGCTGCTTCAATTCATCTTGTTGGAGCCTGAATTGCTGCTCATCAACTGAGTTTTTTATATTGGCATGAAGCCGAATCCTACGAGTACAATCGTTTAAGTGCATGATGTTCAGTTTTACATACCACTCATCTTCACTCTTCGGTGTTTCAGCCAAATACCCAAAAAGCAAATAACCTTCCATCACAGCTCTCACATGAGCAGCTATAACGCTAAAATCCCAAGACTCATAGTCTCGTTTTGCCCAACGAGACTTGGGTAACGAAGATATTAGTGCTTCAGAGTGGACACATAATCGTGTAAACACATGGGAAGAATGCCCTATGTAATTAGCAACTACCAGATCCGCTGTGAAGTTGCTAACCGCACATGCTTCACAAACAGCCTTGTCAAATGAACTCAAAGCCGAATAATAGTCATTTAAATCAAACTGTTGTGATTCAGCCAATTCCTATACTCCTGAGGCACCTCAATGCCTTGTTTAATGTCTAGAAGTCCGAGAGAAGATCATGATCTAGGTATTAACTATTAACGAGTTAGAAGTATTGCTATCTCCAAACCTCAATTCAAAACTTTTGTCGTCAAAAGTGCTGATATACTCTTCACAATGTTGTATCAAACCTAATGCTAGTTCATTAAGCCTAGAATCATCATTTTGTGGAAAACTCTCAATAAATTCACTTATTATTTCAATTCCCCATTTCCTGCTAGATGTTTCTACAATAAGCATAAATAGCCCTAATAGATTGGCATTGAATGCACTTGCCATAGCATGAATCCATGGCAGCTTATAGCGTTCATCTGAAAATGCAGAGATTAAGAAACAATAGCAAGCCTCTTCAAACTGATCGCGTTCAGCGAGTTTGGTTCCAATAAAAAATTGACTGTCAGGGCAAAGAGCATTTTTACTTTCAAGGAAAGCCAAGATTTCATCTTCACTAGACTTTGCAATGAAGTCTCGTCCCGCTTCTCCCTGTTTTATCTGTGCTTTTAGCTCATATTTATCAATAAGGTACTCTAGACAGATAGATTTTAAGCTCCATTCCGAGTTTCTTATTGTTAGCTTTGGTTCAAATTGCTCTAGGATTTCTAGTGCCTTTTTATATTTGCCCGCTAGAATAAGGCTATCAGCATAAAGAACCTTATTTTCTGGTGTGTTGTCGTCTTGAGTTAACAAGGCGTATAACTTACTAGAGGATAAGTATTTTCCAATCATGAAAAACAGGCCAGCAAGTTCTTTTCTCCAATATGGTCGAAGCTTATAGTCGGGGTTTAGTTTAGCTGCTTTGATGTAATGTTTGATAGCTTCGCGATCGTTATCACTTCCTCTTAAGCAATTGCCAATATTGTAATAATACGTGGCTTTTACTAAAGGGTCGTCAGTACTCTCAATTAGCTCATTATAAGTATTAACGACAACTCTCTTTTGGCCTTTAGGCACTTGGCTAATGATTAGAGACAAACCAAATTGAGCAAAATTAAGGTCATCATTTTCTGCAGTTATTTGCTTATCAACCGTAACAATGTACTTAAGTGCATCGGGGATAAGGTTAAGTTGAACTTTGGTAGATAAATATGAGAAAAAAATGAACTCTTTGTATTTGAAATTGGATTTATCCAGATAGTTGTCAAAGAGTGTGTTTGCTTCTCTAATATGACTAAGATTCTGTAAAATGAAAGCTAATGCCACGTATATATCAGATATAAGGATCTTGAGGTCTTCGATACACTCAGGAGGCTGGAAGTTAGCTCGGAAGCTGCCAACTCCGGCTTTGTTGCGTAATTCAGTTTAGAGACAGAGCAGCCCCATTTCGTGCATTTCTTAGTCAATACGGCAAGTTTCAGGCATACCTAACCCAGTGAGCTTGTTCAACGCTTTTATCATCGCGTAAGTTTCTCCCACTTGTGCATTGTAATTTCTTAAACTTAAACGACCACCAAGTAACTGTTTAACTCGATACATCGCTGTTTCTGACAGGGAGCGTTTGTGGTAACCATACCGCTCTTTCCAATACTTATTTGAGCCATATAACTTCTGGCAACCTACTGCGAGATTTCGGGGATGACCCCGCTCCCAGAAGGCAGCCCCTTCTCTTGGAGGAATAAGCGCAACGGCTCGCTTAATCTTAATTGCATCGTGACATGCTCTCGTATCATAAGCGCCATCACCAGACACCTCGTGGATACTTCGGCGAGTTTGTTTCAGTAAATTCGGGAGTACTTCTCCATCTGTAACTGTCGATAGACTTAGCTCGGCTGCAATAATTTCATGAGTGTTTGTATCCACGGCAATATGAAGTTTTCGCCAGACTCTACGTTTGCCATCTGTCCCGTGTTTTTTGACTTTCCATTCACCTTCGCCATAAGCCTTAAGGCCAGTCGCATCAATAGCTAGATGTTGTATCGTACCTCTCGTTTTTGTCTTAAGTGAGACCTCAACTTGCTTGGCTCTACGACTGATGCAGGTGTAATGCGGACAACTTAACGGTACATGGGCTAACCTAAATATCGAGTTGATAAAACCTTGCAGCGCTCTTAATGGCATAGAAAAAACTCGTTTCACCATGAGGGCTGTCGTGATAGCTAAATCACTGAACCGACGAGGCCTCCCGCGCTTATTCTGTTTGCTTTGCGTCCAGCCACTTATCGCTTCTTCATCAATCCAAAAGGTCAAAGAACCGCGGTTAATGAGTGATTGGTTGTATTGCTTCCAGTTGGTTGTTTTGTAACGAGGTTTAGGCATAGGGCTACGAGAGGGAGTGAATATAGCTGATCAGATCGTAGGTTTTAGGTTTAGTTCCAATGAATTACGCAACAAAGCCCAAAAGATCTCAGCGAAGCTAGAGGAGTTGAGCCAATTAAATCAACACATCAACGAAGTTAAAAATCAACAAAAGGAGGAACAAGAAAAAATAAGAAGATTACATGTAGATATAGACTTACTACGATCGGATACAAACGCTGCAACTAATCAATTGGATAAAACCTCTACCGCTCTATCAACAGTCAAAGAACAGCTCAAAACGGCAGAATCAAAAGTTCTACACAATGAAGAAAAAAATGAACAGTTAGAGAAATCGAACTCATATCTAAAAAAGGTGATCGCTAAACTGACTCATACCGTTGTTGAAACGTTAGCTCCCATCTTTCAAGATATAATGAAATCATTTGTCTTTGAACAAAGGGATGAGAAAGAACTACTGACTTTATTAGAAAGAAGGATGTCAGCTCACATGAAAAAATTGGATGGAAACCCAATACAGCAGGCACTTGTATGTGGGATGAAAGACGCCCTCCTAGATAATAGGGAAAACCTGAACACTGCTTCCCCCAAAAAACGGAGAATGAGTGCCGTCCGAGAGTTCGATTGATAAGGTCTTCATAATAATTTAAAAGGTAAATCTCGTGAGCTCTAAGGTGTTCACGAGATTTGGTTTTTCAAAATGACATTGAGATTCAGCGCTTTATATTAACTTGAATTTCTACTCCTGACACACGATGTACGAAAGTAAAATGCTCTTGGCTTCTAGTGCTAATAAGAACAATCCCTTTCTTTGACATAATGGTCCAATAAGGTAGAACAAAGGCATCAAAACACTCTACGTGTGACATGGGTGGAGGGCTTACGAGCCCTGCAATTTCTCTCAGTGTTTCAAAGTCACCAAACAGTGCCTGCTGTGTTTGCCAATCTATTCCTAATGCCATTAACGACATAGATGTTGTGCTTGGTTTATCTTCGAGGCGCTCAAAAAGCTGATAGAGGCAGTGGATATCTTGATAGTTATACTGTATCGATAAAGCAAGCAACGAGGTTTCATCCCCTTCAAAATAGCTTTGCTTGAACGCCTTATAAACCGTGTGCAACTCATCATAGTTGAACTTACTCATGTGAGCCTCCCAGTTGAAGTGAGAACTGGTTAACCGCACTAAGCATAAGTTTCAGTTTTGTTTGCTTACCATATCGGCCAAATGTCATTGAGGGGTGATGATGGCCAACGATATCAGCGACTGTAGACTCAGCCACTTCCTTTTGCTTAAGAACATCAATGAAAGTGTGACGGAGGGAGTACGCAGTAGGGCGTTGCCCTGCTTTCAATCCGATCTTAGATAGGAGTCTGCCGAATTGTTGGCAATATTGTTGGCTCCAGTCCTTGTTGAGACCCAGTGGCTTGTAATCGAATAGACCGGTTTTGCTATTGTTCTTACGAAACTCAACATACTCAAGAAAGCCATGTTTGATTAGACTCTGATGAATGGGGACTTGTCGCAGAGCATAACGATTCTTGATCCGCTGTCCGTGCCCCCCATCTGTTACGTTTAAGTAAGGGACTGGACCGCTAACGACCACGTCTTCTGTACGTAGCTGACACACTTCATTCGGCCTCATACCCATATACGTGAGCAATAAAGTAACCCAGTAGAAACCTTTATCCACTTTCTGAAACTGCTCAGATGAGAAGAGTGTTGAAAGCTGACTCTCTGACCACCTTGAGCGCTGCTTATCAGCTTTTATAGACTTCTTGAAAGTCGCTTTGATATCTGCAGACACGTTTCTTTCAATCAAAGACATGGTCGCACACCAACGTATAAATTGACTTAACGCCGCGTAATAATCTTTACAGCTTTTCGCTGAAAGACTAGAGCTATTGAGAGTCTTAATGTACTCCATCAGTGTCATCGCAGTTATTGTTGATAAACCAGATAGCGCTGTGCTCTCAAAGAAAAAGGTAATGCGCTGTTTCAACTGATGGACAGTCAATGCACTTACCCCTTGAACCCCTTTGAACTCTAGAAAGTGTTCTAACGCTTCACTCCAATGCTTTTCTTCACTCAAACGCTTAGAAGTATGACTTATAGAAGGTATACAACCTAAATGTAAGCGATCATCCTGCTTCTGTGATTGTAAGTTCAGATGGTGGGACAAGATGCCTTTTAGATGCAACTGAAACTCTGAAAAGCACAGAGAATCTGTAGTACGAAAGGCCTCTTTGACAGCACTGACAAGGCTTAAGCCAATGACTTTAGCTAGCTTAGGGTCTTTTGTTCGAAGGCTAATTTTCAGATCGAATGGGAATCCCAACGCTTTCAACTGTGCTGGAGTACAAATCCGTGCGTAATAGACGCCGTGGGGAGATTTTTGTATATACATTGACTTACCTCGTTGTTTCGAAGCAAATTCAAGTCTTACAGATACAAAAAAAGCCTTTGATAATCAAAGGCTTTTTTTGATGAATAGTGGTGGAGGGATAGGGATTTGAACCCTAGAACCGCTATTAACGGTTGCCGGTTTTCAAGACCGGTGCTTTCGACCACTCAGCCATCCCTCCAACAAATTGTTACTAAAATTAGTCTTACTTGTGTGCTGTTTCTAGTTTTGCTTTCAGTTTTTTAAAACTGAAAACGTAAAGTAAGCCTGGCGATGTCCTACTCTCACATGGGGAAGCCCCACACTACCATCGGCGCTATTGTGTTTCACTTCTGAGTTCGGCATGGAATCAGGTGGGTCCACAATGCTATGGTCGCCAAGCAAATTTTGCTTTTACTTTCAGCTTTTTTAAAAACTGAAGGCAAAATAATCTGGAAAGCTTATTAAAAGTGTTGTCTCATCAAACTCATTCAAGCGTTTGTATATCTGAGTCCATCAAAACCCCTTGGGTGTTGTATGGTTAAGCCTCACGGGCAATTAGTACAGGTTAGCTCAACGCCTCATAGCGCTTACACACCCTGCCTATCAACGTTCTAGTCTTGAACAACCCTTTAGGACACTTAAAGTGTCAGGGAAAACTCATCTCAGGGCTCGCTTCCCGCTTAGATGCTTTCAGCGGTTATCGATTCCAAACTTAGCTACCGGGCAATGCCATTGGCATGACAACCCGAACACCAGAGGTTCGTCCACTCCGGTCCTCTCGTACTAGGAGCAGCCCCCTTCAATTTTCCAACGCCCACGGCAGATAGGGACCGAACTGTCTCACGACGTTCTAAACCCAGCTCGCGTACCACTTTAAATGGCGAACAGCCATACCCTTGGGACCGACTTCAGCCCCAGGATGTGATGAGCCGACATCGAGGTGCCAAACACCGCCGTCGATATGAACTCTTGGGCGGTATCAGCCTGTTATCCCCGGAGTACCTTTTATCCGTTGAGCGATGGCCCTTCCATTCAGAACCACCGGATCACTATGACCTGCTTTCGCACCTGCTCGAATTGTCATTCTCGCAGTCAAGCGGGCTTATGCCATTGCACTAACCACACGATGTCCAACCGTGTTTAGCCCACCTTCGTGCTCCTCCGTTACTCTTTGGGAGGAGACCGCCCCAGTCAAACTAACCACCAGGCACTGTCCGTAATCCCGATTCAGGGACCAACGTTAGAACATCAAAACTACAAGGGTGGTATTTCAAGGACGACTCCACCACATCTAGCGACACGGTTTCAAAGTCTCCCACCTATCCTACACATGTAGGTTCAATGTTCAGTGCCAAGCTGTAGTAAAGGTTCACGGGGTCTTTCCGTCTAGCCGCGGGTACACTGCATCTTCACAGCGATTTCAATTTCACTGAGTCTCGGGTGGAGACAGCGTGGCCATCATTACGCCATTCGTGCAGGTCGGAACTTACCCGACAAGGAATTTCGCTACCTTAGGACCGTTATAGTTACGGCCGCCGTTTACCGGGGCTTCGATCAAGAGCTTCGACCGAAGTCTAACCCCATCAATTAACCTTCCGGCACCGGGCAGGCGTCACACCGTATACGTCATCTTACGATTTTGCACAGTGCTGTGTTTTTAATAAACAGTTGCAGCCACCTGGTATCTGCGACTCTCGTCTGCTCCATCCGCAAGGGACTTCACTGATAAGAGCGTACCTTCTCCCGAAGTTACGGTACCATTTTGCCTAGTTCCTTCACCCGAGTTCTCTCAAGCGCCTTGGTATTCTCTACCCGACCACCTGTGTCGGTTTGGGGTACGATTCCTTACAATCTGAAGCTTAGAGGCTTTTCCTGGAAGCATGGCATCAATGACTTCACTACCGTAGTAGCTCGACATCGTATCTCAGCGTTATGAAGAACCGGATTTACCTAACTCTTCCGCCTACGTACTTGAACCTGGACAACCGTCGCCAGGCCCACCTAGCCTTCTCCGTCCCCCCATCGCAATTGTAAGAAGTACGGGAATATTAACCCGTTTCCCATCGACTACGCCTTTCGGCCTCGCCTTAGGGGTCGACTTACCCTGCCCCGATTAACGTTGGACAGGAACCCTTGGTCTTCCGGCGAGGGAGTTTTTCACTCCCTTTATCGTTACTCATGTCAGCATTCGCACTTCTGATACCTCCAGCAGCCCTTACAGACCACCTTCAACGGCTTACAGAACGCTCCCCTACCCCACGCACATAAGTGCGTAGCCGCAGCTTCGGTGTATAGCTTAGCCCCGTTACATCTTCCGCGCAGGCCGACTCGACCAGTGAGCTATTACGCTTTCTTTAAATGATGGCTGCTTCTAAGCCAACATCCTGGCTGTCTGAGCCTTCCCACATCGTTTCCCACTTAGCTATACTTTGGGACCTTAGCTGGCGGTCTGGGTTGTTTCCCTCTCCACGACGGACGTTAGCACCCGCCGTGTGTCTCCCGGATAGTACTTACTGGTATTCGGAGTTTGCAAAGGGTTGGTAAGTCGGGATGACCCCCTAGCCTTAACAGTGCTCTACCCCCAGTAGTATTCGTCCGAGGCGCTACCTAAATAGCTTTCGGGGAGAACCAGCTATCTCCAGGTTTGATTGGCCTTTCACCCCTAGCCACAAGTCATCCGCTAATTTTTCAACATTAGTCGGTTCGGTCCTCCAGTTGATGTTACTCAACTTCACCTGCCCATGGCTAGATCACCTGGTTTCGGGTCTAATCCTAGCAACTGTACGCCCAGTTAAGACTCGGTTTCCCTACGGCTCCCCTAAACGGTTAACCTTGCTACTAAAATTAAGTCGCTGACCCATTATACAAAAGGTACGCAGTCACACCACGAAGGTGCTCCTACTGCTTGTACGTACACGGTTTCAGGTTCTATTTCACTCCCCTCACAGGGGTTCTTTTCGCCTTTCCCTCACGGTACTGGTTCACTATCGGTCAGTCAGTAGTATTTAGCCTTGGAGGATGGTCCCCCCATATTCAGACAGGATATCACGTGTCCCGCCCTACTCGTTTTCACTGATGATGAGATGTCGACTACGGGGCTATCACCCTTTATTGCGGCACTTTCCAGAGCCTTCGTCTGTCTCATTAAAAGCTTAAGGGCTAATCCAATTTCGCTCGCCGCTACTTTCGGAATCTCGGTTGATTTCTCTTCCTCGGGGTACTTAGATGTTTCAGTTCCCCCGGTTTGCCTCTTGTTGCTATGTATTCACAACAAGATACTTACTTATGTAAGTGGGTTTCCCCATTCGGAAATCCCAGACTCAAATGACTTTTACTGTCTAATCTGGGCTTATCGCAAGTTAATACGTCCTTCATCGCCTCTGACTGCCAAGGCATCCACCGTGTACGCTTAGTCACTTAACCATACAACCCGAAAGGGTCTTAGTGTATGGCAACTAACCAAGGTTTTTGGTTGTAATAAGAAGGGTTAGTTCTTATTACGTGTTTGCCGGACTCAATTTTGAATACAAGACACTTGAATGTGTTTGTGTTGTGTTTTCTTAGTTAAAGGAAAACATTGAGAACTTTTAATTTGATTAACTCTTAGAGTTAATCAGTCAGCTTTCCAAATTGTTAAAGAGCAAGAGTTTCAAAGTGTTAAACTTTCAACCCATTTTTAAATACTCTCTTTCGAGAATGCTTAAAGATGGTGGGCGATACCGGGCTCGAACCAGTGACCCCCTGCTTGTAAGGCAGGTGCTCTCCCAACTGAGCTAATCGCCCATAAAGTTTTCTTTTGTCTTCACTTTTTAAAAAGTGAAAATAAAAGCCATTCTTATGGAAGGAATGGTGGAGCTATGCGGGATCGAACCGCAGACCTCCTGCGTGCAAGGCAGACGCTCTCCCAGCTGAGCTATAGCCCCATATTTTTATTTCCTTGGGAGGAAATGGTGGGCGATACCGGGCTCGAACCAGTGACCCCCTGCTTGTAAGGCAGGTGCTCTCCCAACTGAGCTAATCGCCCCAAATTTTATTTCCTTGGGAGGAAATGGTGGGTCGTGCAGGATTCGAACCTGCGACCAATTGATTAAAAGTCAACTGCTCTACCAACTGAGCTAACGACCCAATGGTATCCCGTAGGGGAGTCGAACCCCTGTTACCGCCGTGAAAGGGCGGTGTCCTAGGCCTCTAGACGAACGGGACACTGCTAATTTATCTCCACTTTAAAAAGTAGAAACAAACTTCGAAGAACTTGGGAGTTCTTCGTCTCTTTTACTTTCTAAACCTAATCAATCTGTGTGGACACTTATCGTGAATATCTTCGTATAAGGAGGTGATCCAGCCCCAGGTTCCCCTAGGGCTACCTTGTTACGACTTCACCCCAGTCATGAACCACAAAGTGGTGAGCGTCCTCCCCGAAAGGTTAAACTACCCACTTCTTTTGCAGCCCACTCCCATGGTGTGACGGGCGGTGTGTACAAGGCCCGGGAACGTATTCACCGTAGCATTCTGATCTACGATTACTAGCGATTCCGACTTCATGGAGTCGAGTTGCAGACTCCAATCCGGACTACGACGCACTTTTTGGGATTCGCTCACTCTCGCAAGTTCGCCGCCCTCTGTATGCGCCATTGTAGCACGTGTGTAGCCCTACTCGTAAGGGCCATGATGACTTGACGTCGTCCCCACCTTCCTCCGGTTTATCACCGGCAGTCTCCCTGGAGTTCCCGACATTACTCGCTGGCAAACAAGGATAAGGGTTGCGCTCGTTGCGGGACTTAACCCAACATTTCACAACACGAGCTGACGACA
>AAZW01000035.1 GCA_000169995.1 Vibrionales bacterium SWAT-3
CTTTCGGCAGATAAGTCATTCAAAGATTTCTTAACCACACAAAACACTGAACGCATGTCTGCAATGCGCACAGAGTTTGCTGCATCACAAAACGCTTTTTCAGATGTCCTTGGTAATCTAGAAGCGGCAAGCCAAAACAACACCTCACTCATCGAACGCATTACTCAGCTAAGAGCCATGGAAGAGCGCTACTTTGCTGAAGCGGATGAAGCGATGAACAACTACGTCGCGATGTTTGAAGCGCAAGAGCAAGTACAAAAAGCATCACGTGATTTCCAACGCCTACACTCAGAATTGACCGTTGGCATGAAAGAGTACGTTGCCGATCAGAAGAGCATCTCTGTGAAAGTAATGGCGAAAAGCTACTTCATCAAACTGCAAGATGCAGAAGTGATCACATCAGACGCACTTGCGAGCTCAGATGTTGCATTCGTACAAAAAGCCGTAAACCAAAACAAGAAAGCCGTTACTCACCTAAACTACGCCTACCGTGGTTTGGCAACATAGCTACCTGCTCTTAAGAATGTATTCGATGAATCGGTTCAGAAATTCACCAAAGACGTAGGCCAAAAAGGCGGTGTTCTTGATAAGCACAACAACTACCTACAAGCGAAGCAAGCCCTGTATGTAAACATCGCCAATCTAGCGGTTGAAGTAGACCAAGCGATGGCCGTGTTAGACTCATTCAACGTGACAGCCGAAGAACAACTCAACTCTTCCTTGGCAGACGCGAGCAGCATCTACGACAAAGGCCTATTCAATGCGATTGCCATCGGTGTGGTTGTAACACTATTTGCGGCAGCGATTGGCTACCACATTGCTCACAGTGTAAGAGAGCCACTAACCCGTATCCTTAAGACACTAGAAGGCCTGACAGAAGGCGACATGACACAACGCATCGACATTCGTTACAACAACGAATTCAGCCGCGTGAGTGGTCACATCAACACCTTAGCCGATAACCTACACAATATTCTTGTAAAGCTTAACGATGCGTCAGATGACCTAACCAAAACAGCAAGCGTCAACCAGAAAACCTCTTCAGAGACACAGGCTCAACTGAACAGCCAGCGTGAACAAACTGCGACAGTAGCAACAGCGATGACAGAGATGTCTCACTCTGTACAAGAAGTTGCTAATAGCGCACAAAGCTCTTTGACTATGGTTCAACAAGTCGAGACGGCTTCTGAATCGGGTCGTCAGATCATGAACACCAACATCAGCACCATCAACCAACTGGAAACTCGCCTAACTGAGTCGGTAAGTGCGGTGGGTGAACTGCAGCAGATGAGTAGCCAAATTGGCTCAATCCTAGACGTAATTCGCGGCATTGCAGAACAGACGAACCTACTCGCACTGAATGCAGCAATTGAAGCAGCGCGTGCCGGTGAGCAAGGTCGTGGTTTTGCGGTCGTTGCCGATGAGGTTCGTGTGTTAGCGCAGAAAACAACGCAATCTACAGCTGAAATCGAGACCATGATCAGTAACCTACAGTCAAGCTCGAAAACCGCAAGTAACGTTATCGAAAGCTGCATGAGTGATATGGACATGTCGGTACAACAAGCATCGAATGCCAATAGTGCAATGGAAGAGATTCAAGCCTTGATTCTAGAAATCAGCCATATGAGTACTCACATCTCTCAAGCTGCTGCTGAACAGAGTGAAACCTCGGGTGATATCGCGCGTAATATTGAAGACATTAACCACATCGCCGACGCCAGTTACCAAGCGATGTCATCAATAGCTGAAGCGAGCCAAAACCTAACGATTCTCGCAAATCAACAAGGGGACTTGGTTCATCAATTTAAGCTATAGATAAATGATGAAACCATAGATATTTGGTGAGATTGTTGGGACTTCTTACCCAATAGTGGTAACTATTTGAACAAGGGCAACTTTTATCAAGAGTTGCCCTTGTTTTTTATGAGCTTTGTCATTATATGGTTATTAAGGCTTGCTGCTTCCCGTTTTTTCTTTCACCTTTATGAGCGAGCCGCTATTAAGGAATTTATATGGCTGTTCATGTTGGCATTATCGATCAAGACCCCATTCGCTTGCTTACCCCACTGCTTGATAACCGTACGGTCAGCACGCACATCGTGTTCATCGGCGACAAAAATCAAGTCGATATGTATCAACGCTTAGACAGCGTTTTACAAAAGCGCGACATTACCAGTGAGTTTTTTGAAATTCCTACGATCGTAAACACGTCCGTGATTAAAGAATCCATTCAAAACCTCGCTGAAGATTTAAAAGCACGTGGGCAAGAAGTGAAACTCAACGCAAGTTGTGGTCTACGTCACCGTCTACTTTCAGTCTACGAAGTGTTCCGAACTTACCACTGGCCTATCTTCGTTGTAGAACCAAATAGTGACAAACTGTGCTGGCTTTACCCGAACGGCAAAGAAGACGCGCAAGTTCAAGATCGCATCACTATCGATGATTACCTAACCGTATTTGGCGCCCGTGGCGAATTCAGTGATGTGCAGCTACCTCCACAGCTTGATCAGAAGCTATACGAGCTAGGTGAACGTTGGGCAAGTAACGCACTTGAATTAGGTCCTGGCCTAGCGACACTGAACTACCTTGCAACCACTTGTCGTAAAGAGCAGAAGCTGGATGTTGAGTTATCAGAGAAGCAACAAGGCTATCGTGAACTGAATATGCTTTTAAGCGATTTAGTAGAAGCGAAAATTGCGACTTATGAGCATGGCACCCTAACCTTTGCCAATGAAGATGCTCGACGCTTCTCGAATGGCGAGTGGCTTGAAACTCTGGTTCACAGCACAGTAAAACAGATCCAAGATGACATGCCGACCATCCAAGATCGTTCTTTGAATGTTCAGGTATACCGCCAGCTTGGCGAGCGTGAAGTTCGAAATGAGCTAGATGTGGCATCTGTGGTAAACAATAAACTGCACATCATCGAATGTAAGACGAAAGGCATGCGTGATGATGGTGATGACACCTTATACAAACTGGAATCACTAAGAGACCTATTAGGTGGCCTACAAGCCCGCGCTATGCTAGTGAGCTTCCGCCCGCTTCGCCATAACGACATCACACGCGCTGAAGATCTTGGCCTTGCTCTGATCGGCCCAGATGAATTGAAAGATCTTAAAACGCACCTAACCGCTTGGTTTACGGCTGCTGGCGGTAACGAAGACCAAGAGTGCTAAAAAGAAACATTTAAGAGCAAGCTTCTCTTAAACAGATATAACAAAGGCGAGTCACTATTCAGTGACTCGCCTTTTTCTTATCTGTTTTCTCTCTGTCACTTAACCAGTAAATAAAAATGGCCGCATCAATCGATGCGGCCATTTTCAAAATTTGCGGTCAGATTAAGACTTAAAACACTTTTGCAACTTAAAGCATTTTACGAGCAGCTTCTACAACCACTTTGATTGAGCGTGCTTCTGTTACTTTTAGTGTGTCGTGATCAGGCGTCTCTTTTTGAGTACGGTTGATGATTACACCAGCAACACAACCCGCTTTCAGACCAGAACTTGCACACATAGTTAGCAGCGTTGCAGATTCCATTTCGAAGTTTAGAACGCCCATGTCTTGCCACTCTTGCATAGAACCTTGGAAACGCTTAACTACACGACCTGAGAACGTGTCGTAACGCTCTTGACCTGGGTAGAAAGTATCACTTGAAGCGGTTACACCCATGTGAACTGTTGCGCCAGCCTCTTCAACTGCTGCTTTCATAGCTGTCGCTACTTCGAAGTCAGCAACCGCTGGGAACTCCATTGGAGCAAAGTGTAAACTAGCACCGTCTAGACGAACAGAGCCAGTAGAAACAATCATGTCACCTACGTTTACGTGAGGTTGGATAGCACCAGTAGTACCAACACGAAGGAAAGTGCGAACACCCAGTTGAGCTAGCTCTTCTACAGCGATAGAGGTAGATGGACCACCAATACCTGTTGAACATACAACCACTGGCTTACCGTCTAGTTCTGCGCGGTAAAGGGTGTATTCACGATGGCTAGCAAGAAATACTGGGTTCTCCATCTCTTCTGCAATTTTTTGTACACGAGCAGGATCACCTGGAATGATCGCAAGAGTAGCACCGTTAAGATCTGCTTCAGTAACACCTAAATGGAAAACAGCTTGAGACATAGTTCGCTCCTTTTGGCTTATTGGGCTTTTTACCCTTATTTAAGCTCATAGTAAATTCGTGGGGTACGAACACACTCTAACCAAGCTCACCACAAAATGAAGTGACACCCGTCACATGAATGATCGCAAAAAGATTTAAAGTTTCACGAAAAACCGATTGTCATCACAAAAATAAGCAATATAAGCACCTGTGTTGCATACTAATGAGACAAAAAACGCCTTTAACGTATTACCGTTAAAGGCGTTTATATAGTAGGCAACTTTGTATAAGAGCGTGAATTTAGTCTGCTTTAGACTTGAATCGTAACAGGCGCAATGCGTTCAATGTCACCAGTGCTGTTGCACCACTGTCCGCTAGAACCGCTACCCACAACCCCGTAATACCAAATAAGCTCGTCACTAAGAACACACCTTTCAAGCCAAGAGCCAGAGCGACGTTTTGACGGATATTATTGATGGTAGCTTGCGACAGCTCAATCATTGCTGGTAATTCAGTTAGACGGTTATGAGTCAGTGCTGAATCAGCAGTTTCCAGAGCAACGTCTGTACCCCCACCCATTGCGATACCGACATGAGCGGTTTTCATCGCTGGAGCATCGTTAATGCCATCTCCAACCATGGCTACATGCGACTGTTGAGACAACTCTTGTACATAAGACACCTTATCACTTGGGAGCAGGCTCGCTTTGTACTGCATGCCAACTTTGCCACTGATCGCAGCAGCACTGCGCGGGTTGTCCCCTGTTAGCATAATGGATTGAATACCAAGACCATTAAGGCGCTCAATCGCTAACTTCGCATCACTACGTAATGTGTCTTGCCATGCAATCAAGCCAATCGCGTTGGCTGCCTGATCAGAGTCTTTAACCTCTAATGCAACAACAACGGTTTTACCTTCATCTTCTAGCGATTCGATTTGCTTAGATACCTGAGCACCCAAAGCGAAATCAAGTTTAGATGGCGCAAGCACTCGATATTTCACACCATCGACATCGCCTTCCACGCCACTACCAATCAGCGCTTTCTTGTTGTGAGACTCTGGAATATTAATGCCTAATTCTTCAACTTTCGCCACCAGCGATTTTGCTAATGGGTGAGTAGAGCCAACTTCAATAGCGCCAACCACACGAAGCATCGCATCTTTCTGCCAACCTGCTAGTGGCTCAATATCAGTCACCTGAGGCTTACCTTCAGTCAGTGTGCCTGTTTTATCGAAAGCAATGGTTTCGATCTTACCAAGCTGCTCAAGTGCTGCACCGCCTTTAATTAGCGCGCCGCGTTTTGCTGCCGCAGCCAAACCAGAAGTGATCGCCGCAGGTGTTGAAATAACAAGGGCACAAGGGCATGCAATTAACAGTAGTGCTAGACCACGGTAAACCCATGTTTCCCATGGTTGAGCAAACAATAATGGTGGCGTGATGATAACGAGCAAAGCCACTACCATCATCAATGGTGTGTACCAACGACTGAACTTATCAAGGAAACGTTCCAATGGCGCTTTACGCGATTCCGCCTCTTCAATCAGGTGAAGAATACGGTCAATGGCATTCTCACCTTGTTTAGAGGTAATTGTAATGCGTACCACTTTATCGACCACCACAGCACCAGCCATGATGCTATTACCTTGAGTGTGCTCCACAGGCACAGACTCGCCAGTCAACGCACTCTCGTCAAAACTCGCAGCATCGGTAATCAACTGGCCGTCTGCTGACAAACGAGAACCCGCAGCCACTTCAATCACATCACCAGGTACCAACTCGCTTACCGCTACTTCAACACGCTCACCATTAATAATCTTGGTCGCATTCTCTGGTACTAAAGCCATTAGCGCTTGAACGCCACTTCTCGCTCTAGAAGAAGCAAAAGCCTCTAAGCGTTCGCCAATCAAGAACAGAAGCAATACCATTGCCGCTTCTGCGGTCTCGCCTAGGTATAGTGCACCCAGTGCAGCCACACTCATTAAGGTTTCTATCGCGAAAGGAGTTCCCGAGCGGGCTAGTTGAACGGCTTTCTTAGCGACCGGATACAATCCAAGTAGACATGTCGCGATGAATAAGCCTTCACTTAATTGAGGCGCCGAACTTTTAAGTAACGCCGCGAACAGCATCGCAGCAGCTATCGCGATGATCTGTAAATTAGGTTGGATATGCGCTTGCCAAAATGTCTCTGGTTGTTGTTTTTCTTTCTTAGAACCCACTTCCGTTAATGGGAAGCCAGTGTTGATAGAGACTTGTTCGATGGTGTCTGCAAGACTTTCATTGTTATATTTCACAACCAGTTTTTCGGTAGCAAAGAGCACCTTCGCTTGAATTACACCGTCGATATTACTGATCGCTTTTTCTATTTTTCTGGCACAAGCTGGACAGTCCATTCCGGAAACCAACCAACTTTTAGAAAATTGGGCATCGTTCGTTATCGTTGAGGACTGACTGTCTTCTTCTCCACTATCTGAACTACAACAGCCATCACCCGATGACGCGACTGTCGTTGAAGAAGAGCTGCAACATGCTGATGATGTACCAGCTGCAGTAATGCTTGAAATTTTAGGGCTAGAGCAGCTTGTTGCGGCTGCTTGTGGTTGAACGTCCACTTTTACTGAGCGGCACGCTGCGTGTTTTGCGCACATAATGTATCTCCTTAATACTTCAATACCCTTGGAGTGGCTACTCAGTCATTAAAGCAACCAACCCCAAGTTCATCGAAAGTATAAACCTTGGAGGTAGCTCCAAGGTCAAGAAGAAGTTTTCGGTTAATACAATTTATTTAACAGTCTCGACCAAGTAAGTCACTATTATTGAGGCTTCAATTCGGCACACTCTTCTCTGTTCGCTGAAACATCATCAATCAGCACTGCATCATGAGAACAGAAAGGCTGTGTATTCAAACTTACGATAGACACGTCATCTTCAACTGGCTCGACATTAGATCCCTGCATCAATTCAGAGATGTGGTAACGAAGTACTAAAACACCCAACAATCCAAACAGAATATTACCCAGCGCTTGTCCGTAAAGAACGCCTAACGCGCCATACCATTGAGAACCTAAATATACGAAAGGCAAGGTACCAAGTGTCGCTTTACCTAAGTTCAGAGCGGTGGAATACAGCGGCTTACCTAGGTTATTGAACGAGGTGTTCGCGACAAACAGTGCACCGTTAAAGATGAAAGTAATGGCCACATAGGTACAGAAGGCAGCAACAATGATCGCCGCATCCCCTTGCAGACTAAAGCCATGAATCACGAGATCTTGTAGGAAGTACAACAGGACACAAACCACAATGGTGTACACAGTGGTCACAAATAGAGAGTTATTGAGTGTCTCTTTTACTCTGTCCATTCTCTCAGCACCAAAGTTCTGACCAATAATTGGCCCTACCGCGCCAGACAAAGCAAAAATCACAGCAAAACACACCGGCGTTAAACGACCAATAACCGCAAAGCCCGCAACGAAGTCTTCACCATATTGTGCAATACCTGTAGTGACAATAGCATTGCCGATAGGTGTCGCGGTGTTAGTAATGATCGCGGGGATCGCGATTGCTAAGATTGGACGGATATTGATGCGCCACTGCACAAATGATGGTGGAGCCACCAGCTCGTGACTGCGAATCAAAGGATAAAGTGAGAAGAACAGAACCGAAAAACGCGCCACCACAGAGGCGATAGCCGCCCCTTCAATGTTCCAACCAAAGCCAAAAATAAACAGAGGGTCTAAGATCGCATTTACGATCCCTCCCGATAATGTCGCCCACATAGAGCGTTTGGCATCACCTGCAGCTCTTAAGCCAGCACCGGCCGCCATCGCAAGCGCTAAAAACGGGCCACTCGGTAACAAAATCTGCAAATACGCCTGTGCGCGTTCAGCGGCTAAGCCTTTCGCACCAATGGCTGCCAATAACTCTGGGATATAAGCGTACATCACAGCCGTTACGGTTGAGCTAATGACAAACGCGGTTAGCATAATGCTAGTGCTGAGGTTTCTAGCTTGGTCTCTATTTTTTGAGCCTATCGCTTTTGAAACCAACGCCCCCATAGCAATGGAAGTACCAATCGACACAGAAGTAGAAAAGAAAGTGAGTGTGCCAGCAAAACCAACCGCAGCAGCCAGTTCAACCTGACCTAGCATACTGATAAACAGCATATCGAGCAGGTCGACCACAAACAATGCCATCAAGCCGACTGAGCCTGCTCCCGACATCACCAAGATGTGGCGCATCGTTGAACCTTCTACAAACTTTGCAGTTTGGTTTGACATGAAACCTCCAAAAACTGAAACACCACAGGCTAAACCTATAGACCGACAAACAGGTCTAATTAGAAAAACTCCACGAAGAAAAAGGCGCTAGTGCGCCTTTTTTATTTCAGGGTGTTGAGAAAAATAATCGTTCTTAACACGCTACTATACAGGATGTTGGAAACATTCATCTAAGTTCTTGCCGATTGCTCTTAAAACATCGGTTCGAGTGATAATACCGACCAGCTTCTGATTGTCGATGACAGGGTAAGCTTTCGGTTTGCCTACTTGCATCATATCTGCCAATTCGATAATGGATAAGTCTGGTGCGACTGATAGCACCTCTTGGTACATACAATCACCAACAATATGGGTGTCTTGGCAGAAATAGCTAACCTTAACTAGCTTCTCTAATAAATCTTGCTCAGAAAGGAAACCAATCACCTGTTCATTGTCGTCAATAACTGGTCCACCCATGTGATGACTGCTCATCACTTTGTCTAACGCTAGACTTAACGGCATATCAGGAGTGAATGTCACAACCTGCTGCGTCATGTAATCTTTCACTTTAATTGAATGCATAGCGTTCTCCCTAAATACTTTGCGTCATGTTTTTATCTGCTTCTTTCATTTAATTGTTGTCTAAAATCTTGATTTTACTAAATGGATTTCAACAATTTTATTGATAGGTGAAACCTAACAAGACAAAAAAGCGAGGTAGATAAAGGGTTGAGCGCATTTTCAAACATCCAAAAAAAGTAAAAAAAAGTGTCCTTACAAAGTCTTACTTTCTCTTTCTCGACCTTACTTAGCCGCACTAGCCTGTATACATAAACTCTGTAATCTTCACCGCATCAATAATAAAAACACCATTTGAGAAAGTTTATGCAACACAACGAAAATACTATGTATGCGTATGTTTATAAGGGCCAGAACGGCACTGACAACACGCTCATTGCCACTATCGATAACCAAGAAAAGCCTCTGGTTTCGAATTGTCTCGATGAAATAAAAAACATGTCGAATCTAGCCATTGATTTAGCCGCTCAAAACAACCTAATGGTCAAGCTCGTCAAATATCAAAAAGAGCAAGAGATCGATTTCGGCATGTTCTTCAAATAACCATTCACATACTCCCCGGCAGCCATGTTTGAGTGGTTGCCGAATTCAGACTGACAAGCTTGAGCAACAAACGGTATACTTGAACCATACCATGCTCTCCTCTTTATTCGGTCTCGTATGTCTTTATCCACCGCCATCTTCAAGATCAAAACTTACTTCAGCACACTGCTGGATTTTCAGTCCCGTATTTGGGTGGTTCATATCTTTGAAGATTCGATTACTGACCAATCATTTGTCATTAATGAGGATGCCTTTAAAGAGCCGCTAGAGTGGATGAGAAAGCGGGATTACCAATCAAAAATGCTCGAACGTGTTGATAAAATGAAGATATCGCAGGTTATCGAGATTCAATTCGAAGACAAAATGCATAGGCTGATGCGAGTAAAATAGTGGTTCAGTCCTGACCATTTAACCGAAACACCCGATACAAAAAAGGCCAGCAATCGCTGACCTTCTCTTACAAGCTCTGTCGTATTTCAACTAACGTGCACAGTACTCATGCCATAGGCGTACCGCTTTTTGGTAGGCCTCAGTTTTGTCATGCGTCTCCGCAAACAAAATAGCTGTCATACTATCGACCACTGTGTTCGCCATCAAAGTCATCTCTTCAGCTGGTGTCCCGAGTACACATTCACTCGGCAGTGGTAGATCTGAGTTCATCATCTCTTCCCAATAGAAAGACTCAACTTTATCAGGAGAGCTCATCCATACCGTTTGACTCACTTTCGGGTTGTATTCCGACTCACCGTTCATTCCTTTGAAAGAGATAACCGAATGAGATTTGTTGCCAATCACATGTTCAACTTCAGCATGAAGCTGTGGGAAGCCAGGGTGGAAGCTACCACGTAAACCTAAACGGCCACCACCAGGGTTCAATGCTCGAACCACCGTATTGATCGGCGTTCTCAACCCATAACGATGCTTCCAACCAATCATAGTTTGCGCTTCAGGAGCAAAATTAGCCAACGGCAAATAAGCAATGCCATCTTGCTCAAGGATCGACTTAGCATGTTCAGGGTTATCAGCACGTTGCACACCGACATCTTGCAAATGGATTTCTACGTGCGTTCTACCGCTCGGCTTATCCATGTAACCATGCATTAATACCTTGTAGCCGTTATCCGCCAAGATCTTAGCCGCCAGCAAGTTCCAAGGCTTACCACTAGCGCTTTCATTGCGCTTACCGGCATAACACGGCCAATCAATATCTGCCCCTAAATCGGGCACGCGAGATTGAAACGCTTTAACAAAGCCAGCAATTTCTTCATTGGTTTCGTTCTGCACACGAATTAACATCAGTAGCATAGCCATCTGGTCGTCACCGACCTGTCCGCTTAAATACTCATCCATGATGCGGTAGGCTTGTTCGAACGATAAAGGCTTACGCCCTCTTTCCCCTCGTCCAACTGTACGAATACACTCTAAAATACTACTCATTGATTGCTTAATCTCTTCCGTTGATATCAATAAAATTCGAATACGCTTTCGATTCTATGATACCCACAGTGCATTGCAAAGCGATTCAGGTGCTAACACTCTAATTACCAAAACCGTCGTGGGAGTTCTAAAAGTAAACTTCGTGGTGTAAAATTAACGTATGCAATGCTAACCGCGACATATTGAGTAGTATCCAAATGACTGTAAAGAAAACACTGAGCCAAAGAAAACGAGAATCGATCGTTGCCGCTGCTATCGCAGAATTTACTGAGCACGGTTATAAGGCCACCAGTATGGATAAAATATCGAGCCGAGCGGAAGTGTCTAAACGCACCGTCTACAACCACTTTGCTAGCAAAGAGCTGCTTCTCGAGGAGATACTAGACAGTATTTGGAGTAAAACGCTCGCCGCCACGCACTTCCCTTATCAAGCTGAACTGCCTCTTGAACAACAGCTCGCATCAATCGCGAATCAAGAACTAGAGCTTTTAGAGTCTGAAGGCTTTATCGACTTATCTCGCGTGCTCTTCTCTGAGTACTTCCATAATGCGGAACTTGCGAGCCAAGCAATGGAGAAATACTCTCAAGCAGAGAGTGGGCTGATGACTTGGATAAAAGCTGCGCAGGCCGATGGTCGCTTAGTCGAGCTCGACCCTCTGTTTGCTTCAACTCAATTTATTGCACTCATTAAGTCGTTCGCTTTTTGGCCGCAGATCATTGGTCATGCCCCTTCTCCCGATACGCAGCACAAGCACATCATCGTGAACTCAACGGTTGAGATGTTTCTCAAACAGTACCAGGCCAAATAAAAGTTGAGCCCTGCTAAGTTTTGCTGGGTTTTAATTAGAGATAGATAAACGAGTGAGGTATGATTTGCTCGTTTTGTGGCTGAGCGGTTTGCCAGTTGCAGAATCTGATTTATTTCAGCCGTTGTTCAGGTACAAAGACCACTATTTCATGCCAAAGTTGATAAGCAAAATTTGGGTACACGTTTTTATGCTGCTTGCGATGTTAATGGCCACCATCAGTGTGGATAGCATTGCGAGTAACAATATCGTGGCATCTCAGCATCTATCAACGCCGTCAAACAGTATCTCGCCTTCACAGCCAATTGCCCAAGCTAACATTGAGCATCATTGTTGTGGCTCAGTCTGCTTGTTAAAAATGCCACCATTGATTGTGTCTGAGTCCTTCGATACTCAAATTGCCTCTTTGGCTCTTATTGAAAAAGAGCCTTCACACAAAGCGATTATTGCGCCTCAAGCACCTTATCGCCCCCCTATTTCTTAATCGTTTGTCCCAAATTGGCAATCCATGCCACCCAAAAACAGCAGTTTTGCTGTGCTTAACGACATCCAAATTTAGGAAATAAACACATGAATAAACTATTTAGCCTTTTTGCTGCTCTAATTATGAGCGCTTCAGTCAACGCCGCTCAGTTTGAAGAAGGTACTCACTACAAGATCCTTGATGTAGCAAAAGCAGACAAGCCAGTTGTAACTGAATTTTTCTCTTTCTACTGCCCACACTGTTACAAATTCGAAGGGGTAATTAAGTACCTAAAAGAAGACCTACCGGAAACAGCAAACTTCCAAAAAGTTCACGTCGCTTTTATGGGTAACAATATGGCCGTGCCGATGGCCAAAGCTTACGCAACTATGATTGCGTTGGATGCTGAAGAGAGCATGGTTCCTGCTATGTTTGCTCAGATCCATGAGAAGCAAAAGACACCACGCGACGAAGCTGAACTGCGCCAAGTGTTCATTGATAATGGTGTCGATGCGAAGAAGTTTGACGCGGCATACAACAGCTTTGCGGTTAACTCGATGCAGAAACGCTTTGATCAGCAATTTGATGCAAGCACGCTAACCGGCGTTCCTGGTGTGCTGGTCAATAACAAGTACATCGTAAAGCCGGACCAAATCAAAAGCTACGAAGAGTACAACCAGCTAGTTAACTACTTGCTAACGCTCTAAGTCGTTTTTCATCGCCAAGCCAGTGAACTCTTCACTGGCTTTTTTATCTCTATCGGCGCTCAGAGCGCATGTAAATTAAAGACTCGCGCTATTCTTCACTGGCATCCGTAGCAAATTTTCATATACTGCACCTTATTAAGTCATCGACTATGTTGTTGTACTGAAAACACTAGTACTCCAAACCCTTAGCACTCAAATATTGGGACCTTTATGATCACTCTGACTACCAATTTTGGCGACATTGAAATTGAACTGAACCTTGAAAAAGCACCAGTGACGTCGAAAAACTTCCTTAAATACTGCCAAGACGGTTTCTACGAAGGCACGACATTTCACCGTGTTATTGAAGGTTTCATGATTCAAGGTGGTGGTCACACTATCGACATGACAGAAAAGCCAACGCGTGCACCTATCGTGAACGAAGCAAACCGCGGGTTAAAGAACGTGATTGGCTCTGTGGCGATGGCACGTACTGATGCGCCACATTCTGCAACGGCACAATTCTTTATCAACCTTGATGACAACGACTTCCTTGATCACACCTCGACTACGAACGCAGGCTGGGGTTACGCGGTATTCGGTAAAGTATCGGCAGGTATGGACGTAGTAAATAAGATTGCAGCTGAACCAACGACAATTCGCTGGGGTCACGAAGATGTACCTTGTGAAGATATTATGATTACAAAAGTCACGATCAACGAATAAATCGCACCGAAAATTGCAGCAAATGGTGAGACTCAGTCTCGCCATTTATAACTATCAATATTATCAACTGTACTTATTAGTGTACGGTATATTTATATAACCAACCCTATCCTCGCTATTCATCAGTCTCAATGACGTGTTATGCTCCTGATCTGCAAGCTTCTCCAGCATTGCAATCAACTTACATTGGACGTAACTCTAACCATGACTCGACTCTCTTTATGGACAACAGCGCTCTTATCTTCTGTTGCCAGTTTCTCAAGTTCAGCTTTTGAGGTTGATACTCGAGAATCACAAGAACCTGAACTGGATGACCAATTTCGTGTCATTGCTATTCCCTTTTACGATCCAAGTGTAGATACAGGCATTTCCGTCGTTCCTATCTATAACTTCTACGCTGACGGCGAATCAAAGAACGCATCAACGTTATCTGCGACGCTGACTTATACGCAGAATGATAGCTATTACATCAAAGGCAATGCTGAACTCTTATTGAAAGGGGATTCAATTCGATTTAGCGGTGAAATGGGCTTCTCTAGTACCAACATTACCTTGGTCGATTTGGTCGATACTAACCACCAAGAGTACAGCTTCGATGGTGACTTCTACTTTAAGGTTTACGACAACATCTACCTTGGTATGGGTTTAGACTACTCAACGGCTCGCTATCTAGCAGACACACCACGCGACAAGCTACTGCTTAAACTCACAGGGTTCAGTGAGGAGTATGAAGCCGACACAGGAGCAAAGTTCTCTTTCTTGTGGGATGAGCGAGAGCACTACTACTACCCTTATCATGGCTTTCTATTCGAGCTGACCTATGAAGACCATGGCGAGTGGCTTGGTAATGACAAAGATGCGACCTACTCTTCGCTCTTTTCTGATTACCGACTGTTCTACAGCTTAACGCACGATGACAATCACATCATCGCAAGCCGCTGGGTGACTCGCTATCTACTGGATGCTGAAAATGCTCCAAGCAGTGCATACAGCACCTATGGCCGACAAGGGCGAAATGTTCAACGTGGTTTCGTCGCGGGTGATCACATTGCTTCGCACATGACCAACCTTGAAATGGAATATCGCTACTCGATTTCCGGCTCGTCCATCAACTTCTTGAACAACGTTGCGGTAGTCGGTCTAACGGGTGTAGGCAAGGTATTTGGTGAAAGGCTGAATCCAACCGACCCTTATCATAGCTTTGACGATGGTGACCTTCTGACTATGGTTGGTCTCGGGCTACGTTATCGCTTAATGCGCCAAGAACGCATCAATGTGCGAATGGATTTCACCTACAACAACGAAGGTGAAGTGCTGGCCTACTTTAGCTTAGGTGAAAATATCTAGCCCAAGCTGTGGCCTTTTTAAAGCCATTATATCTAACCGATGATTCCCCCAAGCCTGTCACGACTCGATCCGTACAGGCTTTCTGTTTATAGAACCTCAAGAAAAAACTACCAACGAGAGCGATAAGTACGGTGACAAGCTCGGCATGTATTATTGGCCGAGTCTAAACCACGCTCAGCTTTGCTTTTGTCTTGTTCAAGACTGGCTTGCTGTAACTCAATAAAACTTTGATTCATCTGTAACATCAGTTGATTGAATTTCTCAGGCTTACTCCATACCGCCTCTTTCGCTTTACCGCCTTTATCACTCACAGCAAAACTGTTGGTGAGAATGAGTCCGTGCTCTACCAAGTTATCACTTAATCCCTCAACCTTTTGCCAATCTGTATTTAAATTCCCTAATTCTGAAGATACTTGCTTATTGAGTTTTTCTATTGAGCTAAAAGCTTGTTGGCGATTGTCGACCGCTTCAGTTGCGGCAATAGTGCTCATTGGCACTGCGATAAGTAAAGCGATAGTCAGTTTTTTCATAGTGTCACTCCTGTTTATTGGTTGATTGATTGGCTGATCTTTCAATTCGAATCGATGACATGCATTTAATTTACACAACAATAGTTGCGCATGCAACTATTGTTGTGTAAATTAATATCACTTCGTAAACGACAACTGGGAAATGAACTATGAAAATTTGGGATCTACCAACACGACTGTATCACTGGTTACAAGCACTACTATTCATTGGCCTAGCGGCATCAGGTTTTAGTGGCAATGGCCCACATGTTTATCTTGGGCTGGCACTGTTTAGCCTAATTTTATGGCGATTGGTTTGGGGATTCATTGGCAGTGACACGAGCCGCTTCTCACAATTTGTTAGCTCTCCTCGCGCTGCATTCCAGTACTTACGAGGTAAAATCCAGCCAAAGCCAGGGCATAACCCATTAGGGGCGTGGATGGTCATCGGTATGATCACCACCTTGTTCATCCAATGCATTACGGGCCTTGTTATTGCAGGTTTCTTTGATGCGATCCCGAGCTCGGAAGTCCTTCTTACCGATGGCGTATTTGAAGTTTCAGGTGTGGTGCACGGCATTGCAGCGCGTATGTTAGTGGTCTGCGTCGTTCTGCACCTATTGGCAATCATGACTTACAAGTTACGTTCAAAACCACTGGTGTTAGCCATGATCACAGGCAAACAAAACTTCACCCCGTCAGTGGAAAGTTTCGAAAGTGGCACTCAATTATCTTTTTCATCAAATAGCAAAGCATTGTTGGTGCTAATTGCATCGGTATTAGTTACGATGACAATAGTTGTTATGTCATAAAGAGTTAGGTAACAAGCAATGCCGGAAGAATTTGACAGACCAAATAGCTTTGGTTGGTTAGTAAATGTAGTCGCTAATAAGGCGAGCAAAGATTTCGATGTAGAATTGAAAAAGTATGGACTGACCATCGCATTATGGCCGACCTTGATGTGCCTTTGGGAAGAAGAAGGGCTGACACAACGTGATATCGCCGCGAAGTCAAAAGTAGAAAATTCAACAACAACACGCACATTAGATAAATTGGAAAAGCTTGATCTTGTCGAACGAAGAGCGGATCCAAACAGCCGTCGCTCTTTCCGAATTTATCTTACAGAGAAGGGCAAGGAGCTAGAAAAAGATATCATTCCAGTACCCGCTCGCGTAAACAAAGAGTTGATGAGCGCATTAGATGCTGATGAGCAGCAACAGATGATCGGCTTGCTTAAGAAAATGGTCGCGGCTATTTAGCTTTAAGCTAATAAGCTAACTCAGCAACGACCACTCAGTACCCTAGTTCAATAAACCCTCGCCACAGGCGAGGGTTTTCTTATTTTCGTGACCACTTAATGTAGCAAAACAGGGACGCAATGATCACCGCTCCACCCAATAGCTTTTGCATCTCAACGGTTTCACCCAACATACTCACACTGAGTAATAGTGTCCAAACCGGCTCTAGAATCATGATCAACGCCGCCACTTCCATATTCACTGAGTGCTGCCCTACCGTTTGCAATAAGTAACGAATAGAAGTCGCCACAACCGCTGAAACAATAAACCAGAAAACCAAGGTTTTGGTGATCTCGAACTCAGGTTGAACCGTCATTGAAGCGAACGCTAAGCCGCTCACACCCACAATAAATAGCTGCACACAGATTGACGCAATAGGCTTAATGTTGGTGATCACACGCTTATTCATTACAAAGTGAATGGACAGCAGCATAGAAGCCAATAAGAAGTAGAGCTGACTTTGTTCGACATGCCAACCGTTGGTCAAGGTGAGCAATAACATACCAATGATCGCAATCGGAAATGACATCCAAAAGGCGCGATTAGGTTTGACTCGAAACAGCACCCAAGAGACAAATGGCGCAATGATCATCGCGAGGCTCATGATAAATGCCCCTTCAGATAAGGTCTCTGTCACCGAAACCGCAAATACCCACACCTGTAATGAAGCCGACAACAGTAAACCCACTCCGCAAAGAGATAGAATCTGCTTAAAAGAGAGCTTGCGAATATGGTGAATACAAAACGGAAGTAGAATCAGGCTTGCCACAACAAACCGCACACCAATGAACACTGGCCCTGGCATTTCTAATACCACCAGCTTAGATGCAATCCATCCGACCCCAGCTAACAGGGTGGCAAATAGGAGATACAACTCCCCACGCATCGCTTTCACGTTCATCATTTTATTCGGTCCAATAACGAAAAAAGCAACCCGACTCTGCCAGGTTGCTTTTTATAAACATTCAACAGGATCAAGATACTATCTCAATACTCTGCTTCAAGCAGCTGTTTTTAGCCTGCGTATGCTGGGTAGTCTGTTAAACCTTTTTCAGCACCACCAAACAGTGTATTTGGATCGTGCGCTGCTAGCGGGTAACCATTTTGAATACGAGCTGGTAAATCAGGGTTAGCAACGAATGGACGACCAAAACCAACCATGTCCGTTACACCTTCAGCCACCGCTTTTTCACCACGCTCGCTGTCGTATTTACCTGCGTAAATCAGTACACCATCATAAGCTTCACGAACAGCTGCTTTAAACGCTTTTGGCGTTTCTGGTGCATCGTCCCAATCCACTTCTGCAATGTGTAGGTAAACAATCTTGTATAGGTTAAGCAGCGCTGCTGCCGCTGTATACGTTTCAACTGGCGTTGCATCAACCGTACCGTTCAATGAAGTAAACGGCGCAAGACGAACACCAACGCGGTCAGCACCAATCGCTTCAACCATAGCTTCAACCACTTCACCTAAGAAGCGTAGGCGGTTCTCGATAGAGCCACCGTATTCGTCAGTACGGTTGTTTGCTTCTGAGTCGATGAACTGTTTAATCAAGTAGCCATTTGCTGCGTGAAGTTCAATACCATCAAAGCCAGCTTCGATCGCATTAAGTGCAGCTTGGCGATACTGTTCAACCACTTCTTTGATGTCTTCTTTAGTCATCTCACGAGGTTCAACAACGTCTACAAAACCCGGTTCATCAGTACCGTTATCGATGAATACTTTTACATTTTCTGCTTTCAGTGCAGAAGATGAAATAGGTTGCTCACCGCCAATATTGTCTGGGTGCGTTACGCGGCCTACGTGCCAAAGCTGAGCGAAGATTACACCGTCTTTTTCATGTACTGCGTCCGTTACCTTTTTCCAGCCAGCGATCTGCTCGTCAGAATAGATACCAGGTGTCCAAGCATAGCCCTGACCCATTGGTGAGATTTGTGTACCTTCAGCAATAATCAGACCTGCAGTAGCGCGTTGAGCGTAGTAAGTCGCCATCATATCGTTTGCTGAGTTACCAGGTTGCGTTGCACGAGAACGTGTCATCGGAGGCATAACAATACGGTTTTTAAGCTCGATATTACCAAGTTGAATTGGTTGAAATAGTGCGTTTGTCATTGTCATTTCCTCGATTAACCTAGTTGAATCAGTTCGATTTGGTAGCCATCTGGGTCAGTAATAAATGCGATGTGCGTTGAACCACCTTTTACTGGGCCAGCTTCACGAGTCACATTACCACCCAGCGATTTAATCTTGTCACATGCCGCGTAAATATCTTCCACGCCCAATGCTAAATGGCCAAATGCGTTGCCCATTTCGTACTCGTTGGTGTCCCAGTTGTAAGTCAGTTCGATGGTTGTTCCACCTTGCTCGTAACCAACAAAAACCAATGTGTAGCGGTAATCATTATTGTCATGACGCTCAAGTTCTTTCATACCCAATACCTTGGTGTAGAACTCAATAGACTTATCTAGATCAGCAACTCGAATCATTGTGTGTAGGAATTTCATATTTCACCCTTTTTAAGCCCAGCAACCTGAGCCAATATAATCGTGAGCGGAGGTTATCCACTTCTTTGTTAGGGTTAATATACGATTCAACAGCAAATAAATAAAATTATCATAAATTCTCATCGTGATAATTTTTTGTTATGACACACTTAATACAGATGGTTTGTTATGGAGATATTTGGCAAACAAAAGATAGGGCTGAAATCAGAAAGTAGAACGCCAACTGTTTAGCGATTTAGACATGTCATTAGTCGTATTGATGATCTGCTCTCTGAACCACTTATGCGCCGGATCGGTGTTCTGTTTTTTCAACCAGATAAGGTAATGAGAGATAGGTTGGTAATCGAAAGGCGGTTTGAACAACTGTAAACCAAGACGTTCCTGAAACTGGATCGCCATAGAAAGCGGCGCAACTGTGATGTAATCAGTCTGGCTACACAGCATTAGATTACTGGCCATAGAACTGCCGTGAATGACAATCTTACGCGAGGATAAGTCTAACGAAGTGTAGGGAGTCAAACTTCTAACTTGGCGACGTGTTCTGGCTAAAACCGCATGTTGCTCACTCAGATATTGCGCCTCGGTGATCTCACCTTTGATCCTAGGGTGTCCATTTCGGCAAACGATCACAAACTCACTGTCGTAGAGCTTTTCGCTCATCATGCTTGGATGTTCAGGCAACACAATGTCGATCATCAAATCAAACTTCTGAGTTAATAGATCTTCATGGACTTGATCATCACTATCTGGTTGGTCATACACCTCAAGAGATAAACCTTGGTTAGGTAACTGAGAAAATCTATCGAGCAACATCCACTTTAAATGCTCGGGAACCGAAGCCACAAACCTGCGCTCCGTGCTCGCTTCATCAAACCCTGCCATACCTTGAAACACACCGTTGAGCTCGTGTATTGGCGCTTTGATTTGCTCATACAGGCTTTGCGAATACGCGGTAGGCACAACCCCTCGCCCACTGCGCACAAACAACTCTTGGCCAATTTCATTTTTCAGTCGGCCGAGCGCAGTGCTGATTGTCGATTGATTGGTATTCAAATGATCGGCAGCCTTACTCAAACTGCCCTGCTCCATCACCGCAGAAAACACAGCCAATAAGTTAAAATTCGGAATGTCATTACTCATGGTTCAGTGCTCATTTAGGCGATAGATTTAATTATCTTATCGTAAAACCGATAGAATGAAACGACGGATGCTCATTGAGGAAACAAAACTGAGAAGGAAGTATCATGCGGTAAAGAGCAGAAATGTAAGAACAACCCACTCTTCTGATTAGGTGCCACATTCACCAGATTGGAATCTAACGCTCTTCGCTGTGCCAGTAACGCTTAATCCATCCAATCTCATCCAAGACTGGTCGGAGTATTTAATATTTCTTACCTGCCTTATTGATACTTTTATAGCCACTTCTATGATCCAGGCTAATTAAATAGACATATTTTATAAGCCGAGTTTGAGCCTGTTCAAATAAACCCACCTCGCATCTAAACAACCACTCGATTCATCGTAATTACGATAATTCAATATCGCAATAATGCGTAGATAGCACCAGTTACACTTCCTATTATTTCGCCAACAAATCAATTCTTAACCTAAACAGAAAACCTAAAAATATGTAGATGATGGTGTTGCACACATCACGGACGACGGCCTTAAAACCCAATGCAGCAAACGAACCTATCAATGGTTGACGTTACTTAAGAATGATTTCGCCAGGTGTTTTTAACACTCTATTCGCGAGAATGCGTTGTCTACGTGGTAAAAGCGATTTTTAATTGTCATCTAGTACTTTTGGCTCAGTAGGTCTATACGGTTACGTGAGTTCAACACCTCTTTCAGATGTCATCTAAAAGTCTTGTACCAAGGCTGCACTTTCTCTCTCCTTATTTAGGTTGAGATATGAAATTTCTTAAAATTGTTCTACAGAAAGTTGGGGCCGTCGCGATGGTTCTCGTCAAATTCTGCCTATTTATGGCCCTGATGTTTGCTGGTGCTTGGGCACTTGCTCCTATGGGTAAAATCCACTCCAAAGACATCGACCTTTCTCAGTTCAATAACCACCCGAACGAAATGATGATGAACTTCTTTCAAAGCGAGTATTTCTCCGGTTACTTGTTCTCGGTAACTCTCGCGGTTGTGTTCGCTGCTATCTACGGTATGTGGCAAATCCATGAGCTCGGTGTGCACAAGGCAAAAGAACACAAAAGTGCTCACGTTCAGATTGTATTTGCACTCTCGCTTTGTGGTTTATTCATCAACAAAACATTCTGGGTTATCGCTCTGGTTATCGCCCTTGCCAACTGGAAACACATCGGTCAATCGATCAGTGATGTGATCCGTCGTGGTATTCAGCCGAAGCTTCAAAAATCCGATAGTGAACAAACGATCGCTGAAGACCACAAGACAGATAGTGAACAAGCAAAAGAAACTAAGTCTGAGCAGACAGCAACTGGAAAAGAGGCCGCATAATGAAAGAGATGATGATCCCATACATTCTGATTGTATGGTCCCTGTTTGCGACTGGCGCACTAAAGAAGACGATTAAGAACTACACTTGGGCTGCGATTGGTGGCGTTGTGATTCTAGGCCTGTTAGCGATCGTTTCTCGCCTTTGGGCTCCGGTAGATATGACCAACTCATCAACGGTAAAAGCGCCGCACGCAGTAATGTCACCGATCTTCGGCCAGCAAATTGATGAAGTGTTCGTTGACCACAACCAATTGGTAAAGAAGGGCGACGTGATTTACACGCTTGTCGATATCGACTCAGCAGCAGACAAAGCGAAGATCGAATCTTCTATTGTTCAGAAAGAAGAGCAGATCAAACAGATGACGCGTGATTTAGAGCGTGCAGAAACGTCACCGGAGATCTTCAATGCTCGTGATGTTGAAAAGTACCACTCAGATCTTCGCGTGATGCACGCAGCACTAGCTTCACTAAAAGCCGATTTACAGAAAGTGAATTGGGCGCAAGAGAAGAAAACAGTGCGAGCAGAGTTTGATGGGCAAGTATCGATTGTGAACATTGCTGAAGGCTCGGTCATGGGTAACATGCACCTGTACAACACCAGCAAAAAGTTCTTAGAGATGCGTATCTCAGACCAGACTTACGGTTACGTGCAAGTGGGCGATTTTGCGGAGTTCTTTGTCGATGCGTATCCGGGTCACGTGTTCCGTGCCAAAGTACACAGCTTTACGGCAGGTACTGGTGAATCAAGCATTTCACCACTGCAAGGCCCACAAAGCGTTGGTCAGCACGTCGCTCAAAACGGCAATGGTTTAGGTCGTACAGTAGTGTTAGAAATATTCGAACCAGAAGGCTACAACATTCCTATCGGTGCCGCTGGCGCAGCTTGGATTTCAGCGGAGAAGCCGCACCCTTTCTGGGGCTTCATTGACGTGATTGGCGCAGCAACCGTTCGTCTACAATCTTACAAGTCTTACCTAGGTGCTTGGTAAACAAATAACCTGTTTAGAATAAAAAAATACCCCGCTGATGCGGGGTATTTTATTAGTGCAGCGCTATAAAAATGGCAGCGGGATCAGTTCGAGTCCTAGAACACCGCTAATGCTCATCACCACCAGCAAAGAGACTTTAAAGACCGTCTTTGACCATTGGATGTAGTTGGCGCAATCCACCTTACGGAATGTCACCTTGGTCCACATAAAGCATACTGCCGCCGACACAGCTAGGTATTCGTATCCCGCTTCTCCGAGCAAGAACAGCCCAAGAGCAACCGCGCCAAAAGCAATCACATACGCTTTCATATGTTTGTGGGCCTTATCGACACCCTCTTTTACCGGTAGTACAGGAATACCTGCATCTCGGTAATCTTGCATGCGGAACATCGCAATCGCATACGAGTGCGGCATCTGCCATAAGCAGAACATGATAAACAGCAGGACCGCTTCGATACTCAAGTAGTTCGTCACGCCAAGGTAACCAACTAATGGCGGTACCGCACCAGAGATACTGCCTACGAGCGTGCCATACACAGAATTACGCTTGTACCACATGGTGTAGAAAAAGACGTAAAACACGTAGCCAAGCAACACCACCACCGCAGACATTGGATTAACGTATTGGAACAATAAAGCCGTACCAGCCAGCAACATGACTAACGCATAGATGAATGCGACGTCAGTATTGATGTTGCCCTGAACCAACTCTCGGTTCTGAGTGCGTTTCATTTTTTGATCAATATCGCGATCAAAAATGTTATTCACCACACAACCTGATGCAATCACAAGCCCCACACCCGCCAATGTTGTCAGTAACAACATCGCACTGGCTGGTTCTGTCTTTGCGGCAAGGAAGAACCCCGCCGCAACAGAAATCAGGTTGCCGAAAATGATGCCCGGTTTGGTAATAGACAAATAACTTTTCAGCATACCCTAGCCTACAACTTCATGTTGACGTTCATGTTGTAGATGATCCATACCGAGCCTGCGATAAGAATCAATACAACAATGGCAGTAAACATCAGCGATACTAAGTTCCACTGACCATCGGTTGTCTTCACTTCCATATGTAGGAAGTACTTAAAATGTACGAAGATCTGCACTAGCGCACAGCCAAACAGAACTACGTAAGTCTCAGTACTTGGAAGCGCATGCGCCCACACAACATAGAACGGAATTATGGTCAGAATCAGTGATGCAACAAAGCCAATCACGTAATCTTTTGCGCCACTGTCTAGATGCTGTTCCATTACATCACCCCCATTAAGTACACGATGGTAAATACACAAATCCAAACGATATCTAGGAAGTGCCAGAACAAGCTCAAGCACTGAAAGCGCATCGACATATTGTCGTTTAAGCCTTTAGTTGAAAGCTGGTGATACGCCACAGCCATCCAAATAAGACCAAACGTTACGTGCAAGCCGTGTGTGCCAACTAAGGTAAAGAACGCAGATAGGAACGCACTCTCTTGAGGGCCATAACCTTCAGCAATCAAGTGATGGAATTCATACACTTCCATACAGATAAAGGCTAAACCCAGTAGAAACGTTACTTTTAGCCACTTTTTCAGACCAGCAACATCTTGGCGTTTCATTGCGATCATGCCAAAACCAAAAGTGATACTACTGAACAGCAGCATCATGGTTTCCACAAACACGAACGGAAGTTCGAAGATGTCTTTGCCCGTTGGTCCTGCAATAGAGCCACTCTCTAACACGGCATAAGTCGCGAAAAGCGTGGCAAACAGCACACAGTCACTCATCAAGTAAACCCAGAAGCCAAACAGCTTGTTGCCCGCTGAGTCATGGTGATGATCATGCGAGTGTGCAAGATCGTAAGTGTGCGACGGAGTATTAGCTTGCATACGTCGTCTCCAAATCATCTTTATTTGTGTTGTTATCACCGTCAGCGCTGTTATCAACAACCGACTGTTTTTTCGCTTCTGCTAACTGTGCACGTCGAGCCGCTTCAATCGCTTTGATCTCTTCCACTTCCACGTAGTAGTCAACATCGTCGTTGTAACTGTGTTGAATACACGTCACGACAATACCAATCAGGCTTGCTGCCGCTAGCCACCAGATGTACCAGATCATTGCGAAACCAAATACCAACGACCATGCAGATACATAAATACCTGTCGGTGTATTCTTCGGCATATGGATACGTTCGTATTCTTCTTCCTGAGTTGGATCAAACTCGCCGCTTTGCTTTTGATACCAGAATGCATCTAGCTCATCGCCCTTAGGCAGTTTTGCAAAATTGTAGAACGGCGGTGGTGAAGACGTTGCCCATTCAAAAGTACGTCCACCCCATGGGTCACCAGTAAGGTCGCGGTTTTGGTCACGGTCACGAACACTCACGAAGAACTGAACAAACTGACACACAACACCCATCGCAATCACACCAGTACCTGCAGCCGCAACCGCCAGTAGAGGGAAGAATTCAGGGTTAATATCTTGGCTCAAACGACGCGTCATACCCATGAAACCAAGAGCGTAAAGCGGTAAGAACGCCATCAAGAAACCGATGATCCAGCAGTAGAACGCACGTTTACCCCAAACTTCGTTCAGAGTGAAACCTGTCGCTTTCGGGAACCAGTAGCCAATCGCCGCAAAACAACCGAATACTACGCCACCGATGATCACGTTGTGGAAGTGAGCAATCAGAAATACTGAGTTATGCAGAATGAAGTCTGCACCCGGTACTGCCATTAGTACGCCCGTCATACCACCAACGGTGAAAGTGATAAGGAAACCAACAGTCCACAGCATAGGTGTTGTGAAACGGATGCGGCCTTTGTACATGGTGAACAGCCAGTTGAAGATCTTAACCCCGGTCGGGATAGAGATAATCATGGTTGCGATACCAAAGAAGGCATTCACATTCGCGCCAGAGCCCATAGTGAAGAAGTGGTGTAGCCAAACGACAAACGCAAGGATAGTGATTGCAACCGTTGCCCAAACCAGTGAGGTATAACCAAATAGCTTTTTACGTGCGAACGTTGCTGTCACTTCAGAGAACACACCGAAGATAGGCAAGATTAGGATGTACACCTCTGGGTGTCCCCATGCCCAAATCAGGTTCACATACATCATCACGTTGCCACCAAGATCATTGGTGAAGAAGTGCGTGCCGATGTATCTATCCAGCGTCAGTAGCGCGATAGTTACCGTTAGGATCGGGAAAGAGATGATGATCAGAATGTTGGCACACAAAGACGCCCACGTGAACACAGGCATCTTCATCATTGGCATAGACGGAGTACGCATGCGCAGAATGGTCGCGAAGAAGTTCACACCCGTTAGCGTAGTACCGACACCAGATATTTGCAGCGCCCATATCCAATAATCCACCCCGACTCCAGGGCTTGCTTCAATACCTGATAGTGGCGGATAAGCCAGCCAACCTGTACGACCAAATTCACCAAGGCCTAGTGACATATTGGTTAGGATCACGCCCACGACAAACAGCCAGAAACTCAGGTTGTTTAGATAAGGGAACGCAACATCACGAGCACCGATTTGCAGCGGTACGATGATGTTCATCAAACCAATAACCAGCGGCATCGCCACAAAGAAAATCATGATCACACCATGAGCGGTGAAGATCTGATCATAGTGATGCGGTGGTAAGTAACCACTCTCGCCTGCAGCGGATAGCAACTGCTGACTACGCATCATTACCGCATCGGCAAAACCACGAATCAACATGATCATTGCAACAGCAATGTACATGAAGCCCAGTTTTTTGTGGTCTACTGAAGTAAACCATTCATTCCATAAGTATTGCCATTTCCCAGCTTTCGTTACCGCAGCAACAACAGCCAAACCAACCAGTGCAATCACCGCAAGTGTCACGACGATAATAGGTTCGTGGTAGGGAATGGACTCTAGAGTTAATCTTCCAAACATTACGATTATCCTTGGTTTTCCGGCAAACAGTTCATTGAACCAGGGTGCTGGGTCACAACATCAGTGAACAAAAATGGTGGGACACTAGAAAACAGCGTCACAGGTTCAGCGACACTTGGCGCTGCCAGTGAACGGAACTGCTCCCAATCTTCAATGCGATCAGGGCTTGCCTTCACCGTCTCCACCCAGTTTAAAAATGCCACTTGATCAGGCAGTGCTGATGCTGTGAATTTCATCTGAGAGAAACCTTCGCCACTGTAGTTAGATGCAAAGCCTTTGAAGTCACCTTCGTGGTTTGCAATCAAGTTCAACTTGGTCACCATTCCCGGCATAGCATAGATCTGCGAACCAAGACGCGGGATAAAGAACGCGTTCATGATGTTGTCTGAAGTCAGCCTAAACGTAACAGGTACATCTTTCGGGAACGCCACGTAGTTAACCGTTGCAATGTGTTGTTCCGGGTAGATGAACAGCCATTTCCAGTCCAGCGATACCACTTCAATCACCATTGGCTGTACATCACTCTCTAGAGGCTTAGATGGCTCTAGTTCGTGTGTTGAACGCCAAGTGATGGTCGCAAGAATCGCAATAATGATGATTGGAATCGTCCATACTACGATTTCAATCTTGGTCGAGTGCGCCCAGTCTGGGGCATACTCTTCCGTGGTATTGGTTTCGCGGTATCTATAAGCAAAGTAGACCGTCATTAGGATCACAGGGATAACGACAATCAGCATCAGGAGTAAAGCGGTAATAATCAGCTCTTTTTCCTGAACGCCAACACTACCTTTAGGGTCGAGCAATGCGGAGTTGCATCCTTCGAGCATCAGGGCAGTTGCCACCAAACCAATCCTCGACAGGTTTGCTCTCGATAAAATGCGTTTATATCTTGAAGCTTCCATTAACTTTCTCGATGGTTATCCAGTCTCAAATCGAACGTCCGAGTACTGGTTATCATGGTCATTAGAATATTTATGTGTTGAGCATGTGAAACGCTGCATCTCAAAGGGAAGCCGAATTGAGTTGAATTTTGCTTGGTGAAAACATTACCGCACGGTTAAAACCACACAAAAATTATGACTTAATTGTTACACTTTGAAATACATTGTTACATCCGGCGCATTATGGGGAGTTGGAATTGAAAGCTCACCCAGCAAACTTGAAAACTAACCTTCCAGTTATGAAAGTAGAATGGCTGAAATGAGTCGAGAGAAAGGTGCACGAGATAGGCGTGCTACATCAGCAAAGCTAATTGTGAAAAGGAATCGCAAAGAAACAATTGATGGAGAAACAGGTAGCCAACGACCACCACAGCGATGAACTACATTAGAAATCGCGAATTAAACAAAGTGTGATCTACTTCAAGTTTATGAATTCACATACAAGTTTAGTGGTATTCATAAATAAAATTGTTAGCACGAAGCATTCATTACCAATATGAATAATAAGCTTCATTTCATCGCGTTGATGGGTATCGAAATAAAAGGTCAACCAAGCTAAAGCAGAGTAAAAGGAGTCGTTTTGTCGTCAAAATACAGAGACAAGTACGCCCTTACTCTCCCACTTCGAGGAAAATAAGAGCGCTGGTTTGCCAATTATGCCGCTTGTGGTGCCACAGTTTTGCGCTGTTTTTTAGTCATCAGATGATAAACCACAGGCACAAAATAGAATGAGATAAGTGTGGTTAATACTGTACCGCCAACAATCGCAACCGCGAACGGAGGCCAGAAGCCACCACCAGCAATAATCAACGGCATAAATCCACCGACAGTAGTGATCGTAGTTGAGCTGATATGGCGAGTACACGACATCACCGCCTCTACGACCGCATCGACATTACCAGACGAGGCTTGTTCGTCGAGCTTCAGCTCCGTCAAAATAACGATAGCTGCATTAATCGCTAGCCCCGCAATTCCAAGCATCGCAATGATCACCGTAAAACCAAATGGATAGCCGAAGATCCACACCGATAGCAATCCTAGCCCACCAGCCAATGCCGCTACCATAAAGATGATGCTACTTAACCTAAACGAGTTAAAAGACATCACAACGACTAGCACCATCAACACCACCACAACGGCGACATTCGAGATAAGACTATTTACCGAATGATCGCGCTCTGCCGACTCTCCGCCAAACTCGATGCTGTAACCCGATGGAATTTCGTAATTTTTCAAGCGTTGTTGGAACTCATTGAGCACGGTTTGTGGCAAGACGCCCGCTTCAATGTAGCCCTCTATGGTGTTAACACGTTGCCCGTTACGACGAGTAATCGCACCACGACTGGTGGTCAGCTCAAGCTCAGCCAGAGTTGAAACATTAATGCCCGTTGAGTAGACCTCAGAGCTGATTGGCAAACGGATATTGCTTAAATGCGCTAGGTTTTCACGCGCTTCATCAGCAACACGAACACGGATAGGCACTGACTCACTGCCCTCAATCACAGAACCACTTTCGCGACCAGTCAGTGTAGTTTGCAACATGCCAGCAAACTGATTCAGTGAAATACCGTTGAGTTTTGCCGTGTCTTCATCGACCTTCAGCCACACCTTAGGTGTACCCGGCTGCAAGGTTTCTCGCGTATGAGTTACATGAGGAACACCCGCTAATATCAAACGAACATCTTCACCAATCGCTTTCAAAGTATCGAGGTTTTCACCATAAACACGCAGCTCAACTGGCGCAGTAAAGGGAGGACCTTGGTTAAGCTTACGTACCAAGATTTGTGCTTCCGGTACCTCTTCATCCAACACCTTTTGCAACTCAGGAATCAGCGCATTCGCCTGAGTAAAGTTTTCAGTTTTGACCATAGCTTGCGAGAAGTACGGCGCGTTATTTTGTCTTGCTTGTAAGTTGTAATAGAAAGACGGGAAGTTTGCACCCACCAGCCAATCAATGCGCTCCACTTCTGGGTAACGATGGATGATGTCGTCTATTTTTTCCGAGGTATTCTTGGTCGCATAAATGCTCGCTTGAGGCGGCATGTACACCTGAATCTCAAACATGTCTCGGTCTGATGGCGGGAAGAACTGCTCTGTAAGTTGAGACATGCTCCAGTAGCCAGTAAACGGCACCAATAATACCAACGCAATAGTGATGATTGGATGTGTGACGCCAAAACGGACAGAAGATGAGAACCAACGTGTTAGAGCAGGAATTCTTAAGCCCATCATGTACCAGTGATGTTGCCCCTTCTTGTCCACATCACTCAATTGTTTCGGCAGTAACCTTGTCGCTAAGCCAGCAATTAAGGTGTGCGAGATAATGTAAGAACCGATCAATGAGAAAGAAACGGTAATCGCAATACCACCGACAAACTCACCCGACGCACCCGGCATCAAGATAATCGGTGCAAACGCCAGAACAGTGGTCAAGGTTGAGCCCAACAATGGCACCCACAAGTGCTTCAGCGCATTCATGGTCGCTTCTGCTCTGTGCTGCCCTTTCAATCGATAAGCCTGAATGGTATCAACCATCACCACCGCGTTATCGACCATGATCCCGAGCGCAACAATCAAGCCCGTAACTGACATCTGGTTGATTGGCACACCGGTCATTTTCATGATCGATAGCGTAAGCAATGATGTGAGTGGCAGCGAAATTGCCACTAATATTGCCGCGCGGACACCTAAGGTCACGAACAATACAATCAAGATCAAACCGAAACCGATCATCAAGCTTTTGCCTAAATCATTTAGGCGAGTTTCGGTATAGCCCTGCTGATTGAACAGCACGGTGACATCGATATTGCTTGGCAGCTCTTGTTGAAACTTGTCGATCAAAGCGTTCGCTCGTGACGTCCAGTTATCGACTCGGAGATCAGGATGCATTCTTGCTGCAACAATCACACCCGGTTCACCATCAATAATGGCAATCTGATCTTGTGGGGTTTTCTCGCCACGTCTCACCGATGCAATATCTTCCATACGGATGATGTGACCATTACTGTCGGTCGCAATTGGGACTTGTTTAATGCGTTCAATCGAATCAAGTTCCGATTCAATCTCTAAACCAAAACGAGAATAAGCACTGACCAATTCACCCGCCGAGTTCTTCGCATCTGCCCCTTCCAGAGATTCAGCGATGTTAGCACTCGAACGCCCAAGCGCTGCGGCATCAGCAGTTCTTAGACTTATTTGAATCTCTTCTTGTGGCATCCCATATTCATCAACAAACTCAGTACCCGACAAGGTTCGTAATCGCTTGGCTAACTCTTTGGCATATCGCCCTAGGGTTAATCGGTCAGGTTCACCCGCACCAGACCAAGTCAGGGAAGCGATAGTGGTAAAAGCGTAGGTATGGTCACTGTCGAGATCGGGAGAATGGGCACCCGCAGGTAAGATGGATTCGATATCAGACAGCTTGTCACGTGCTTGCGACCAGACCGGTTCAGGCTCGGTGATAGTGTCATCAAGCTCAAGCGTTACAATAGACACGCTCGGCCTTGAGGTTGAGCTCACCAGTTTAACTTCACTCAGTTCACGAAGCTTATTCTCGATAACCTCCGTAACCAAGGTTTCTACACGTTCAGCACTGGCTCCGGGAAAGCTGGTTGTGATGTTTGCATAACGGTTGATGATCACCGGATCTTCTGCGCGCGGCAGCGTCATGAAGGCTGAAATGCCACTCACCATCAGCAGCGCGGTCATTAAGATCAGTAATCGGGTATTGGAAATAGTCTCTATGATTTTCATACTATTCCCTATTCCGCAGCAGTGGCTACTGGCTTCACGGTTTGGCCCGGAACCAAGCGATGCTAACCACTCGCAATAACTTGCTCGCCATCTTCAATCGCACCACTCACAAAGGGCGGGATCGAACTTTAACCATTGAAAATAATGGATTTATTTTACAGGGAACTTTTTTAGATAATCACGATCTGATCATGAAGTAAAAAAACATGAGAAATTCGCACATGATTATCATTGAGCAACTTAAAAAAGTGAAAGATACCCGTTCGCACATCAATCAAGTTTATCCTGTTATGGAAGTCGCTTTCGTGGTCATAACAGCCATGATTTGTGGTCAAAATAAATGGACAGAGATTAAGGATTTCGGTGAAGGAAATATCGAGTGGTTACGTGAGTATTTCCCCTACGAAAATGGTCTTCCCACTCGACATAATATAGCTGCGATCATGAGATCCGTTGTGCCAGAGACGCTATTGGAAGCTATGGTGGGCTGGGTCAATTTGCACAGAGAGAAGCATGCTCAGCCTATAATCAGTGTTGATGGGAAGGTTCTAAAAGGGGCAAAAGCAAGCAAACAACAGCACCCCCTCTATATGGTTTCGGCATTTGATGTAGACGAGGGTTTGACTCTCACACACCAACCTTGTGACGGCAAAGGTATGGAGCTGCTAGCAAGAAGAAACATGCTAGACGCTTTAGATATCAAAGGATGTTTATTAACTGCTGATGCCCTGCATTGTCAGGTTGAAACACTGAATAAAGTAGTTGATAAAGGTGGAGATATCCTAGTACAAGTTAAACTGAATCAACCAAGTTTATTAGCAGAAATTGATGTGCAATTCCAAGACTATTGGGCTTTGCCTGAAGATAAACAGGAATCATACATCACGGAAGAGAAAGGGCATGGTAGAAAAGAGGTTCGTGAGGTTTACGTGCTTCCTGCAGCCTTCAGCGAAGCACTCAGACAGAAGTGGTGTCTCGTAAAAAGCATTGTTGCAGTGGTAAGAGATAGGAGTGTCAAAGGGAAAGGAAGTTATGAAACCTCGTACTATATTTGCACAGACCATTTATCTTTAGAGTTAGCCTCAAAGGCAACAAGAAAGCATTGGCATATTGAGAATCAGCAGCACTGGGCGTTGGACGTAATTTTCAAAGAAGACGAGCAGCGAATTTACGCTGGGGATTCAGCGTTGAATATGGCTTGTTGTCGTCGCTTTGTGCAGAACCTATTTAGAAAATCAGAGGGTAACTTGTCTGTACCAAGAAAGATGAACCAAGCCGCATGGAATAAAGATTACAGGGAAAAAGTTCTTTTTACATCAGATTAACAAAGTATATTCGCGCCCTTACCACTCACATACGCTTGTTGATTGTTCGCAAACAACACCTGAACACTTCTACGTTCAACCTTGTTGCCATCACCAATCACAAAGATATTCCACACACCACGCAAGCCATCAATCAAGCCAGTTAAAGGGACCCAATAGCCTTGCTCCTCAACCTGTTCGTTAAATTGAAGGTAGGCCAGTTGCCCTTCCAATACCGAAGATTGCTCCGGAAATAAGTAGCGTAATCCAACGCTGCGAGACTGAGTATCGACCATGGCTCCTGGATTCAGCAGCGTCACTGCGTAATCATCTCGTCCAACTCGAATACTAGGCGCGGAGAGTGAGGTGACCTTTTGCATTTGGTGGGCAGGAATACCAATAAAGGCTTCTTTGCCTTCCGATGCCAATAGAGTAAGCGTTGGATTACCGACATTGACCACATCACCTAGCGAGACAAATCGAGTAGCGATGGTACCTGAATAAGGTGCAAGAATCGTCGACTTCACTAGCTTGAGATCGTTACCTTTGACCGAGGCGTCAATGCGCAACAAGTTCGCTTGCATACACGCTGCTCACTGGTTAACGAATCGATTTCTGCTTCGGCACTAAGCCTTTGCTTTCAGTGAACGTTGACGTTTTAAGTTCGCAGCCACAAGGCTCAATGAGCTTTCACTTCTTCAGCTTGTGCTTTTAGTTGGCTCGATTCGGTCTTCAACAGCTGAGTATCTAACGTGATTAACGGCTGACCTTCTGTGACTGTGTCACCGACATCCACCAGAATCTCGTTAACTTTCCCCGCCAATTCAAAGCCGAGATTCGCCTGTTGGCCTGCTTTTACCACACCGACATATTCACGTTGTACTTCGTATGATGGAGAGTGTTCTAGGGCAACAGTTTCTACCGTTAACACTGTCGATTCAGTACTGTTCGATTCAGCAGTGACCGCAGCATTGGAAGGTGTCTCGGCTTGTGTGTTTTCACCACACCCAATAAGAAGAGTCGACAACGCCACGGCTACTGCGCTTCCCTTCATCAATTTATACATACTCACTGTTCCTATGCGGTACTCAATTATGTTCTTTTTTTAGACTAACCAAACCAAACTAGACTGTCTAGTTTGATTATGTTAAAAATAAGTTTCATCGTTAGTGATTGATAAAACCATCACAAAAAGCATAATGCTAGCGCACAACGGGTTAGCACTAGGTAGCGAGAAATAAGCACGTGACGAAAATCATCAAGAGTGAACAGAAGAGATCGCAGATCTTAACCGCAGCAAGTAAGCTTTTTTCTGAACATGGCTTCAAGATCAATATGGATCAGATAGCCAAAGCAGCGAACGTTTCCAAGCAAACGGTCTACTCCCACTTTAAAAATAAAGACGTGCTTTTTGAAACCTGCATGCAAACCAAATGTGCCGAGCGTGAACTGAGCCATTCAGCCTTTGATATGGGCGCCACTTTGGAAGAAGAATTGGTGAAGTTTGGTGTCAAGTTTCAGGACTTATTGCTGGATGAACAGTCACGACAAACCTTTCAGAACGCAGTCAGCCAATCCAACACGCACCCAGAGATCGCCTCTATCTATTTAGAGACTGGCCCTCAAAAAACAACAAAATTACTCGCCGATTACCTGCAATCGAAAATAGATTCTGGTGACCTTACTCTGTCGACGTCTAGCTCACCGATCATTGCAGCTCGTCAACTGCTGCTGATGTTTCATGGCAAATCAGCCTATTGGTCTTTCTTCGGCCATGATAGCGGTGAATCCGATAAAGAAAGACTCAACTACACGCGCGAATGCGTTGCACTTTTCTTGAATGGAAACCAGCCTCGTTAATCGCTCATAACTCATAGATCATAGCTAGTTTCTCATATCACTTAGTCCGCATTCTGGGCTGATTCAAGAAGCAGTTCATAGAAACGTTTCGCGGCGGGCCCTGTCTTCACGCCTTTCGGCAGAGTAAGATGCAATGGAACCTGATAACCACTGCCATTTTCTACATTCAACACCGTGATCTTGTCACTGCCTCGGCTATCAACAATATGCTTTGGCAGCCTGCAATAGCCTACACCCTGCTCTACCGCACCAAAGGCATGGTCGAAATTATCGACCGTAATACGCTGGCTCGACTTCAACCAACCCACATCTTTTTTCTCTCCCAGCTTTTCAACCGAGCCTAAATCTCTCACCACAATTTGTGGCAGCGACGACAGTTGGTTTAGCGATATGGATGACACGTTAGCCAAAGAGTGCGAACTTGCGACAACGGGCTCCATCATAGTGAACCCAAAGGCTTCGGCCGAATAGTTGGTAATTGGAAGGTTAATGATGGCAACATCGGCACGTTCTTGAGTGACCATTTCGGTGGTCTTCGACAAGGATGTTTCAACCACTTGGATTGAGGTGGTGTTGTTCTCGGCCATAAACGCAGCCATCGGCTTATAAAGGCGCTCAAGGCAGCACAAATGATCAACCGCAACCACGATTTCCGATTCGACTCCCTTTGCTAACTGCTCACTGATAAGCTCAAGCTCTCGCGCTTGTTCTAGCATGCTGCTCGCCCTACGCAATAAGGCTTTGCCATCTTCTGATAACACTGCCCTTCGACCTTCCACCTGAACCAAAGGCACACCCAACTGGTCTTCCAACTTTCTCAACGCATAAATCAGCGTGGTGTGGCTCTTATTCAATTGCAGTGCCGCCGCCTGAATGCTGCCAGCGCGGTCTATCTCATAGAGTGTTTGCCATTGGTCGAGGGTGGTCTTCAATCTCATTGGTCTAAAATCCTGACAGTTAATGGCAATATTATGAACTTTTCTGTCTGTTTTTTACAGGTAATATAAATCTCAACAACAAACGAGAATGGCTTGTTTGTCTTATACACCTATTTTTGAGCGGATTTTGTCAAACGGAATTTGCTAAACGGAGAAGCACCATGAAACTACTACAAGTTGATTTTGAATTTTCAGGCCCTTTCGGTGAAGAGATGTCTAACGCACTCGTTGATCTAGCCCAGTCCATCAACAATGAGCCGGGCATGATCTGGAAAATCTGGACAGAAAACCAAGCTGAAAAACTGGGCGGTGGTGTCTACCTTTTTGAAGATCAACTCAGCGCTGAAGCTTACTTAGCCATGCATGCCGCTCGCTTAAAAGAGATGGGCGTTGATGAAGTTCGCGGCGTGATTTTTGACGTCAATCAGCCATTAACTACCATTAACAAAGGCCCAATCAACGGCTAATGAAATGAATAAAGAATGAGCGAAAGGCACGAGATAGAGAGATAACAAATGAACAATAAAACGTTTTTAAGCCTACACGGCATCATTTACGCAGGGTTTGCCTTCGCGTTGTTTTTCCTACCAACAGTCATGTGGCCCATGTACGGTTTGGAAATTAATGATAAGTACGCTTACTTTCTCTCTCAACACACCAGTATCTTCCTTGGTGGTATTGCAGCGATAACATGGTTACTGCGAGATATTGAAGCAGGAGCCAGCGCTAAAAAGCTCATCCAAGGTTTGGTTGTCACCAATATGCTGGGTGCGATCATCACACTGTATGCTGCTTTTACGGGTATCTTTGTTGGCTTTGGTTGGAGCGACCCAGCGTTCTTCCTTTTGCTATCAGTACTGAGCGTGTTGCAGGTTCGCAAGCAAGCTTAGTAAGCGTGATTTTCAGGTAACACAAACAAAAAACACTCGGTATCTGCCGAGTGTTTTTATATTCATCTTTCTATCAAGACCAAAGTTAGGTTCACTAAATAAGAGATAATCTTGATGTCTGACTTTGCTATTTGCTAGCAGACGATGAACGACCAAGCATACGGCTCAGTGTGCCATCTTTGTCCACTAATTGGTGTTTCAATGCACCCAAAACATGCAGAGCAAACACCACCATAATCAAGTTCACCGCATTCACGTGAACGAAAGAAGCCGCAGACTGCAACCACTCAGTTTTCTCACCAGCAGCAATCAACTCAATGCCGAATAGCTCTAATGCACGTCCACCAGCAACACTCATCACGGCACCAGAGATTGGCATCGCTAACGTCGCTAATAATAAGAAATGATGAACGCCTTTCGCGGCAATCTCTTGTGCTCTGGTTAATACAGCCACACTCTCAATTGCCCCTTCTTTCAAACGCCATACAAAGCGTGAAAGTGCCACAACTAAAACAATTAAACCTAATGATTTGTGCAGCCCCATTAACTCGCCTTTTTCGGGACCTCGAGGCATGCCTTCGAATTGAAGTCCAATAACAAACACAGCGATAAACAAAATGCCGGTAAGCCAATGGAAAATAACCGTCTGTTTAGATAATGATTTATTCATAATGACCACTCTATGTCTCTGACCTAGGTGTTATTTTGACTCATTATCATTACACTTAACATGGTCTTTACGTAAAGTTACGTAAAGACCAAGAAACCGCTACATACCGTTATTTTGAGTGCTCGACGTAAATCAATTCATCGGTATTAAACCCACGCTCTTTCGACATCGCTTTAAACTTCTCCATCACTTCTGGTGCGACTTCAGGCGTTCTTGCGAGTAGCCATAAGTAATCAGTGTCGGGCCCAGAAACGAACGCGTATTGGTATCCTTCCTCTTCCAATTCAAACACCACGTAGGCGCCATAAAACGGACCGAAGAACGACACCTTTAAGTAACCTTGGTCGCTACCTTCAACAAAATACGCTTTGCCTTCTGCCTCATTCCATTCGCCCTCTTCAGCCGAATAGCCGCGGTTAATCACTTTGACGCCGCCATCATCGCGTAGGCTGTATTCAGCGCTCACATTACTTAAGCCGCGCTCAAACGAGTGGTCTAAACGAGCCACTTCGTACCATTTCCCTAAATATCTATCCAATTCAAACTGCTGAACTGGCTTGACGGTTTCTGGCATGCCAACGCATCCACCCAATAAAATCACGCTCAGCAGCAAAAGTATTTTCTTCATCCTAACCTCGACTTGTTTTAATCGTAATACGAGTAAGTCATTTGAGTCTTAACTTACGTCCTTGTTAATACGTGAACCCCATTAGCATGGTTCATATAACATTAAATTATTCAGACGTTTATGGAAATCGTTTCGTTGGTGAATCAATCAAAGTCGCTTCATTGACTCTCGATATTGAGTCGGCGTCACCTGCTTATAAGATTTGAACTGGCGATTGAAGTTAGCTTGGTTGTCATAACCGACTTTTTCCATAATCAGATTCACAGGCAGAGATGTATTTAGCAGTAAATCACACGCCACATTTAATCTGATTTTCTTCAACCGCTGACTGAAGCTCTCGTTGTAATGCTTTTGAAACAGACGCCTGACGCTGCTCTCACTAACATACAAATGACTAGCTAAGTCATTTACTGAAATGTCATGAATAAAATGATTCATCAGAAAGGCTTCGACCTTGTCTAGTTTGTCGCTGACCTCGTCTTCTTCAATGGAGTTAAAGGTTGGGTTAATTAGCTGCACGACTTCTTGATCATCAATCAGCAGAGCAAACAGAGAGAATAGAGTCAGTAGCTGTTGATGAGGAGGCTGTTCCATCACCTTATCTAGCAATTGTGTTGCCCTCTCTGCGGTATTAGGAGAAAACTGAAGTCCTTTCTTTGAGTCCTCTAACAGCACACGTAACGGTTCAAGTTCACGACAGCACGCTATCAACGGCTCAATCCAATCTTTACGAAACCAAATCACATGGGTTTCGCAAACACGTGAGTCATCACTGCTCTCTTTCGAATAAATGGCATGAGGCAAGTCTGGGCCAACCAAAATCATATGGTTATGGGACACTTCGCTTTGGTGGTGACCAACAAAGCTGTGCCCCGAGAAGTGACGATGTATCGCTATCTCGTACTCTTCATGTCTATGCCAACCGTAACTCTTGCTGCCTTCAACGATTTTCTTGTAGCGCCATGACGCACCAATCCTTTGCGGCACCTTTTCTAAGTAACCTTTCATTACGACACTCTGTGACCCTCTAATACTGAAAGTATACCCTTCAAACCATTTAAATAAGTACTTTGACTGAAAAGTATTGGATATTGCGCTAGCGGTACTGATCCAATTTTATCCGCTAAATATACTGCAGGTGAACTTAATCAGGAGAGCAACTATGGACACTTTATTATTAAAAATACGCGATATGATTCATGCCACACGTCAGCAGTGGATCGGAGAAATCACCTACAGCCACAATATTAAAGGTGATCATACGTGGAAACTTTATGGCTATCACTCATACGCCGAGTACAAGAATGATTTGCTTAAAAGTTTGAAACAATAACCGTGATGAAAGGTATACCAGAGCCACAATACGCGGGGTAATCGCGGCTTTTGTTCGTCATTCATGTAAAGTTTCACACTGACCACTCGCTTTCTATACTTATTAAACAGTGGAAAATGGAAGACACAATAATGAACAACAAGCTTACTTTGCCACGCACTGCATTAGCCGCCTTAATCATGACGTTAGGTGCTGTATCACCGGCCCTCGCACAAGCTAAATCAGCAGTGCAAAGCCAAGAGGCTGACCAAATTTTCACTAATGCCGATATATACGGGCATCGAGAGTCAGATTCTATCGTTACCCATGACGGCAAGATCATTTTTATTGGCGACCTCGAACAAGCACAAACGTTTCAAGGGCAGAATACAGACGTTATCAACTTAGGGAATGCTTTTGTTCTGCCGGGTTTCATAGACAACCACAACCATGTTTTCGAAGCGGCCTCAGAGCTGGGTGGCACCTGTGAACTCGATTCTGAAGCAACACTCGAAGAGCAAATCCCCTACTTAGAAGCCTGTAAGATCAATGCTGATTCAAATGGCAGAGGTTGGCTGATGGGATATGGTTTTTCATTAGAATCCACAATCAACAGTGACTCCGAGTACACGCCACTTGAGATCATCGACAGTATCTTCCCCGATCGACCAGTCGTGATCATGGAGCAGACTTCACATTCAATGTGGGTTAACTCCAAAGCACTGAAAATTGCACGAATTAGTCCCCAATCACCAGACCCACAAGGCGGAGCCTATTTAAAAGATCCGACAAGCGGCAAGCTCAACGGCATCCTACTGGACAACGCCGGTGACCAAGTGATGGAAATGGCGTGGAACAGTCAAAGCGAACTCTTCGAACAAAGTTACCAAGGCTTAATGTACGGCCTTGAAGAAGCGGCCGCGCACGGTATCACCACCATAGGTGACGGTAGAATGTATTGGAAACGCGGTTGGTACGATGTTTGGCTAGAAGCCGAGCAAAACCAAGACCTCACCGCGCGCGTCTCATTGCGCCCCTGGGTTTACCCTTCCATGGCAATGCCCTCTAAATTGGAAGTGTTTGAGAAGATGTATTCCGATGACAAAAGTCGTCTATTGCTGGTCGATCAGGTGAAAATGTACAGCGATGGTATTTTTATCAATGGTACAGCAAAAACGCTCGCTCCTTACTTAGATACTTACTTACCAAACTCTCCTAACGGCTTGAACTACATTCCACCAGCACAGATGAAACAGTGGTTAACGACCCTAGAAAAAATCGGCTTTAGTGCTCACATACATGCCATTGGTGACGGCGCAGTTCGAGAGTCTTTAGATGCCATCGAGAGCGTACGTAAGCAAGGTTCGAAAAAACCATACACGCTAACTCACGTTGAATTGATCAATGATGAGGATGTTCCACGATTTCAACAACTCGGCGTAACCGCGGATTTTCAAGTTGGGTCAGACTACGTCGCGCAACATGATCACGAATGGGCTAATGCTTTCTTAGGTGCTCGTCGCGCGAAAGCTATGATGAACCTCGACGCAATCCTCAAAACCGACGCCAATATCACGTTAAGTAGTGACTGGAATGTACACGACATCAACCCACTGGTTGGCATCGCGAATAGCTTGATCATGGGAAAGACCGGCCTAACAGATATCTATACCGCCATCGATGCTTACACCCTCAACGCAGCTAAGAGTCTAGGGATTGATGATATTACGGGGACAATTGAGGTTGGGAAGTCTGCAGACTTCGCCATTCTAGATAAAGATATCACCACCTTGTCAGCAAGAGGCATCGCCAAGACTCAAGTGCTGATGACGGTACTGCGTGGCGATGTGGTGTATCAAAATGGTGAATAGATTTTACAACTAACAATAAGTGACATTATTCACCACAAGGAAACAATTGTTACATGTCATTTTCAGAATGTTAGTTTTCGCAACAGACAGATTAAATAAAGGGCTCTTCTCCGCTTAGATGAGTCTATAAACTAACAATAAAACCGCTAACACATTGATTTACAATCGCTTCCCACCTTATATATCAGTGTTGTAGTTTGTCGTTATTATCTTCCGCTCTATTTAACTTTAAAGGCCAATCCGTACAGTCTGTAACGCTTGAAGAAAGCTCTCATTCAGTACTCGTCAAGTGCAAGCGAGATAGACGCTGTAAAGTTGTTGATCCTGAGACTGGAGCTCCGCGCACCGTCGACCACTACGTTCACCGTCGCCTGTCGGATTTACCTGTCAGTGGTCGCCCTTGCGTTATAGAAATTGAATTGGCTCAGACAAGGGATAGGCTCGGCCGAAGGTTGATTGAAGAGGCTGATTTTGTTGATAAGGGGAGTCGTTATACAAAGAGGTTCTGTCACTTTATTAGTGGACTGTGCCGCTATATGAGCATCCACGCAGTGTCGAAGCATTTAGACATACGCTGGGAAACCGTGAAAAATATCGATAAAGCATTCCTTCTCTCTACCTTGCCTGCTTTAGAGCCTAAGAAGTTGACCAACCTTGTTCATATTGGCGTTGATGAAGTCGCCAGGGCTAAAGGCCATGATTATATGACCGTCGTTTATGATCTCGTTTCAGGACAACTTATTTGGGTTGACCATGGGCGGACTTCAAACGTACTCATCAACTTTTTTGAACAATTATCACCGCAAACGAGAGACGGCATCCAAGCGGTATCAATGGATATGGGGCAATCTTACCAATCAGCAGTGAGAAACGCTCTTCCGAATGCAGACATCGTTTTTGACCGGTTTCACGTTATGCAGAACTACTCTCTTCTGATAAGGAAAGAGCGTAATAAAGCGTTTAGGAAAGGAACACATGACGAGAAGAAAATGCTTAAAGGGACGCTATTTTTACTCCTCAAAAATGCGCCGAAATTAAGCGATAAGCAGTCAGATAGGCTAGATGATTTACTGGAAAGCAATAAGACTCTTTGTACGATTTATATGCTCAAAGAGCAGCTTCAAGCCTTATGGGATGAACGTAATTTTGACTTGATGATCGCAGCGCTTGATGCGTGGTGCCAGCTTGCTAAAAAGACGAGGATCTTATCTCTCATCAACTTTGCAGACGCGCTTTGGGAGAGAAGAGTTGGGATCTGCAACTATGCAAAATATAAGCTGACGAATGCCCGAGTGGAAGCAGGGAATGTATCGATAGGTCTTCTTAGACGGAGAGCCCGAGGAGTAAGGGATACTGATTACTTTAAATTGAAGATTAGACAAACCTCAATCCTAGAAACTCACTCTACCATTTATCCGGAAATCAAGCTCATCTAAGCGGAGAAGAGCCAATAAAGTAATTACAATGCTGCAGCTTTTTACAAATAATGAAGTTACATATGAAGAAACATTTAATTTTACTTGCTGCGTTAACGTCTTTACCTGCTGCTGCGAATGACTTCTCTTCTATCTCATTTGGTGCTCAATATGGCATTGATGATGGCCTATCTGACTCAGTAATTGGGCATGCAGAAAGTAGCCTTGGTGGGTACGGTCGTTTATCTTGGAATTTTTACGACCATATCTTTGCTGACTACAACATCAGTTATAGCTCATTTGATGGACCTAGCTTTCAAAGCCAACATTTTTCAACAACAACCTATGCTTCAACAACAAAGCAAGATTTCGGCATCGGCTACTACTTCGAATTCGGCTCTTACTCACCTTATGTAAAAGTAAACAAGACGTCATTTAAGCAAAGCTACAAAGGTACAACTGGAAGCGTTTCTCCTGGCACAAATGGTATAACACCACCAGATATAACTGATGCGAGCTACACCGCGGATGGTTATGGTTTAGAGCTAGGTTCGTTCATTCATATGAGTGAGAATTGGACACTGAAAGTTTTAGGTAGCATTAGTAAGCTTGAAGAGAGCGGTCAGGACATTGATTTATACGAAACGTATGCCATTTCAGATACGAAATTCGGCAGCAATTGGGCTTTTGAAGCAGCGCTCGGCTATCGAAAACTTAAATCTCAAGGTGCTGACTTAGGCGAATTCATGCCACAAGTTGGTCTAAAATACGATTTTTAAATCCTATTTGATAGCGGCTTTATAAATTGAATGCTTGATAGCCCAGACTTGTCACCATTCTAATGAAAACACGACTCTAAATTTTCTGTGGTATATCTATAAGCACATAAAATTCGATAGACCTAAAGGGTTGGTATTTATTACCAACCCTTTTTTATTTAATACTAATTTAGAGCAATCAAATAAATATGAGTCAGATTGTTAATATAAAATCTACTCAAACCTTCACACGATTAAATAGCGTTAAATTTAACAAGTCGCTCACTATAACCAAAGTTAGCCGGTGTGTGATTAACTTCCACTGTAATACTACCAGACAGTTCTCCATCTGTTTTATACACTGGACATGATGCAATATCGGATAAGTATGACTCTTCTGTTGGAGCGCTGAAGTAATAAATCTTTTGTAGATTACATTCACCAACCTTCATTCCCAACGCTTCAACTTCAGAACGCTGACGGTAGTAATGTGGCCCGATATCAAGAAGATACTCAGGACTATGTGTATAGATCTCGCTAGTGTAGCGCTCGGTAAACTCACTCTCCGCGATAAAATGCTCATTTTCCATGCTGTAAAGCACATTCAAGTGCCAGTAGATCAACTCAGACTCATCACTGGTTGATGTGCCAGGCTTAGAGTAGACACACTGGATCTGACTATGAGGAACTTCCAAGCTCTGAGTTGCTTGGATGTTATTACGAAGAGCCTTGATTCCACAGCGGTGCATAGTGAAACCCTCACTCTTCATCGACTCGGTAACTTGGTTAATCGACTGATATTGAACGTAAACCCCTTCCGGTGATTCGCCAGTGATAACGTTAGTATTATCAGCATAAGCAAACGAACTAAGAGAAGAGATTACAGACACTAAAGCTATTGTTTTTTTCATTGTTATTTGTCCTTTGTGATTGGCGGCAGGAAAATAACTCAGAAACCCAATGCGCAACACAATGCATACTAATATTTGTGATCTTGGTTGAAGCAATGATTACTTTTATGAATATTAAGGTTTGGCGTCGGGTATATTTTATATTTCGAAGGTTAAATAGCTTAAATTTAATATGGATATACAATTAGTTAGTGAGAGAAACTTAATAGAGATATTAGGATTATTATTAATAAATTTAACTTTGAACAATCAAAAAATCTAAAACTATTACTAACTCTATTTATTAACTATTCTGTTTAATTATTAAAAATATAAGGCGAACCTAGTAGGCTCGCCTTTATTATTCATATCGTAAACTACTTTCACGACTCTTATTGAGACTCTGACAATAAGAGAGATACACCAGAAAAACTTCGGAATGCATTGATCATGATGTAGAGATCTTCATCAGCCCTAGGCACCTCGCAAGTTTCAAAGTTGCCAGAGCGGTAAGGCCGGCAATCGTAAGTACTTTTCGTTGGTTGCGCGCCAGAACGAATGTAGAGATCAGCATCCCCTATTCCAGACTTAATGACGACATTCACGTCCGTGGTGCGATTTGCTGCTTTGAGCACAAACAACTTCTGTTGTCCGGACGTCGCGGCGAGATCGGTAATCAAGCCTCCTAAAGTCACCTCTGGAACATCATTGTTCGGCTCACCGACTGAGCCATCTGGAAAGGTATCACCAAAGAATGAAGACACGAGTGGCCAAATCTTACTGATTTTCACGCCTTGGTTTTCACAACCTCCAAAGTGATGCAGCGCAATCGCTTTGTTGTTGTCAGTACGCAAAACAGGTGAACCAGACGACCCGCCAATGGTGTCACAGAAATAGCCAGTGTCGGTATTGGCACCTCGCCCACCAGTTGAAGCTACATCGATCTGACACATTCCGGAGCCATTTTGGTCACTTTCAATTGCCAGCTCTTTCGGCTTACCAGCTCCGTGTTGAGGAATATAAATACCATCGCCAAAGGTTGGCTCCTGAGCATCTAAGCCTAGATAACCAAACGACTCAATTTTTGAAAAATTATCAACGGTGAAAAGTGTGTAATCCAAATCATAATCGGTGCTAAGTATCTTACTCCCCATGACTTTTACCGTGGTGGCCATAGAACCGTCACAAGTACGACGCTGATAGTTAAACCATACCTCTGTATTTCTCAGTTCTGATTCTGATGCGACACAGTGGTTATTGGTGAACATATGGTTATCTGGCCCCACCCGCCAAGCGGTACATAAACTACGCCCATTAATGAGTAGCCTTGCAACGGGGGTTGTCCAAGCCACCTTATCTGGATAAGACTCTTCCCAACAGGCTACGTCCCTGCGTTCATTAACGCCACAGGTCGATAGCGTTGCCAATGCCTCTTCATCTGCACTCTTGCCCGCCATGTAGTAATCTATCTCGAACTCAGCGTATTGGCCCTGTGAGTTTGGAATAACCTCAATCAGCATGCGCTCGCTTGAAATAGACTGAGCAAACCAATCGATTTGGCTGTCACGATACTCAACAACCTCATCATTGGTGCCCGAACTTAAGCGCAATAGACTGCCTTTCGGCACAACAAGCGACTTGAAGTGAAGCTTAATGAATGATGCTCCCACATGCTCGATTTGCTGTTTGCGCACGTTGCCCGATGTCTCAATCAACGCCTGGTGTGACAATAGGTACTCAACTTCATTTGCAATAACGGGTAAGTGTGGCTGAACAGTCAGATTGGGCTGAACTAGGGGTTGTGGCTGCGCATTTACGAACGAAGAAAATAGACATGTTGTCGCTAACCCAAGGTTAGATAAGATTACTTTCATTGGATTTCCTATATCGATTTGTAGTGTTCCCTCCACAAACATATGCGCTAACAAACAATATGACACAAAATGCATATTTAATTTTCAGTAAAGAAATCTCAACACCAGAAGTAAACTCAAATATTCAATAAGATAGACATCATAAGCATTGATTTACACCATTCTAGCTGTACAAATTTATGTGCTAGTTAAAGAAAAAATGAAACATGAAGAAATCGCGTTGTTTGCTATTATGAAGGTATTTTCGGCAGAGCTGTACGCTTGATATTGTCACCCGTCATAAGCTTTAAAATATCGGTGAGCAACGAGTATGCAAAGTCTGCACTGAATAGCTAACCAATAACCAAATACAGGTAAATAAAAAGGGCTAGCAAAACTGCTAACCCTTCTCAGTTGAGAATTCATTTCGAACTCCCTATTTGTATTCAGCTTTCGATTATGCTGTTTTTTCATCCAAGTTTGCGTCTTGCTTGTCATCAAGAGCAAAGTAGATTTTCGACACAATCACTTCAGCAATCAGAATCGTAAATACCACTGCGAAGAACGCTACTACACCATTCCAAGGGCCAGTAAAGCTCACCTTCTCGCCGAACAATAAGTTAATCGCTTCAAGCATTACGAATTTTGAACCCACCAAAATGATGTAAGTGGTAATCGCTCGGTAAACCTTAGGAGCAGTACCCGGCTTGCTTTTAAAGTGCTCAGCAATCTTGTGTTCCAAACCAATAGAGAGCTTCAACAATAACTGCAAAAGCAACGCCGCTATCAAAGAAATAGTGAAAGACTCAATGTTCACGAAGTCCCAGTACTCATCAAAAAAGTTAAGCACCACTAAGTCCACCAGCACAGCTAACGTGTAACCTACGAATAGACGTTGTGGTGTGTTGAACCCGTAAACTTTGTCTGATTTAGTCATGTTGTCTCTCTTTAATTTGATAAGTAGCCTCGATTTGAAATACATCTTAGCGTTCGAATCGGAGCAAAACTTACCATTTGATGACACCACAACCATTCCATTCGAAATTATTAGTTTTTGTCGATTGATCATTTCTCACGCCAATAATTAGCTTCCCTCTATAAAGCAATTTTCAAAAATATAGAAAAGCACCAAAAGATAAGTCTCATCATTGCTTGTCACCAAATGGCCATTTTTCAAATGCTGCCCGCCATAAGATAACTCCATCAGCGACACACACTCATTTGAAAAAGGTGCAGACTATGAAAAAGCTAATCACTAACGCGAACGTATTTAACGGTGTTGATAACAACCTAATCGAGAACGTATCAATTCTTATTGAAGACAACTTGATTACAAAAATTGGTGAGATTGATGCAACGTTAGCGGATGAAATTATCGATGCTCAAGGTGGCACGGTAATGCCAGGTTTGATTGATGCGCACGTTCATATCACGCTATCTGCACCTTTCAATGTGATTGATACCATGACACGTGAAGAAGTGGCAATTCGCTCAGCAAAGATTTCAGAAGAGATGTTGATGCGCGGCTTTACCACCATTCGTGATGTCGCGGGTAACACGCTTGGCCTTAAGAAAAGTATCGATAACGGCTACGCAACTGGCCCACGTATTCTGCCTTCAATGGCGGCGATTTCACAAACCAGCGGTCACTCTGATTACCGCCAGAACCAAGCGCAAGAACGTTTAGCTAACGGGCACGAAGATTCGCCAATGATGAAGCTTGGCGCAATGCGAGTGGCTGATGGCCGTTCAGAAGTTTTGAAAGCGGTACGTGAGCAACTGTTTATGGGCGCGTCACAAATCAAGATCATGGCAGGTGGCGGTGCATCATCAACCTTAGACCCGCTAGACACATTGCAGTTTACTTCTGACGAAATGGAGGCCGCAGTGCAAGCCGCTTCAGATTACGGTACTTATGTTGCTGCGCACATCCACACCTCAGATGCGATGCGCCGAGCTGCTGAAGCGGGTGTGATGTCTTTCGAACACGCGACCATCATGGACGACGACATTGCCGAGATCATCAAAGAGAAAGGCATCTGGGTGATTCCTTCTTACTTCACCTCTTCATTGATTGCTGCGCGTAAGATCCCGCTGCCAAACGAAGAGACATACCGCAAAACAGAGCGTGTAGGCAAAGCCATGTTCAAGTCGGCAGAACTGGTTAAGAAATACGACATCCAAAACATCGCCTTTGGTACTGACTGTGTGGGCGAAACCAATGTGCATGCAACTCAACTGAATGAGCTTGGTGCGATTGAGCAAGTGTTCGATACCATCACGGCACTTCGTATGGCGACATCAAACTGCGGACGCTTGTTCGAGATGTCGACTTACCAACACCCTTACCAAGAAGGCAAGCTAGGTCAGATTGTTGAAGGTGCGTATGCCGACCTATTGATTATCGACGGTAACCCACTGGAAGGCGTGGCATGTGTGGCCAATACAGAGACACAAAAGCTGATCATGAAAGACGGTAAAGTGTATAAAAACAGCCTTTAATAAAAGCCTAAAAATTAAAATAACAGCGGTGCTATGGCGAATTCGTCATGACACCGTTTTTATTTCAGCCTCTAATCTCCTTCCCTTACACACCCTTACCCCACTTCTCACAAAAGCCTAATCCACTGATTATTAAAAATTAAATCCATTCAAAACATAGCCATCCCGAAAGAAAACCATAAGCCACATTCACCCTTAACCTAGTCTATTTTTAATTAACTTAAACATGTAAACCTGCACAATCGTGCAAGTGTGTATATGATCCGACCTCTTTTCACTTGCTAGAGATTCCAATTGTGGATACTAAATTAGTTATTGCGTTAAATGAGTTCTTTTATGTGGCCAAAGGTCTGGTCGTTATCATCGCTATTGTGTCGGTACTGACTGGCATCATGCGAGAGTATATCCCTCAAGATAAGCTCCAAGCGACGCTGACCAAACACGATAAATGGGGAACCTTGTTGGGCGCATTGTTCGGAATGCTGACTCCGTTTTGTAGCGCAGCCGTGGTTCCGGTGACCATGGCAATGGCGTCGATGGGCGCATCATTAGGTACTGTGATGAGCTTCATCATCTCAGCGCCACTGTGTAACTTCATCGTATTGGCGATGGTGTACGCCGCGTTCGGACTGAAGATCACCGTGGTGTACTTCTTGGTGACCTTTACCGCCGCGGTTCTTGGTGGTTACTTGATATCCAAATCACCTTGGAGAAACGAGATCAAACGCGGTGCTGAGCTAGAAGACACCAAAGGCAAAGGCTGTTCAGGTTCAAGCAATACGAAAAACACAGGCAACACTTGTGGCGCGGCACCTTCTTCAGCATCAAGAATGCGCAATGCAATGGGCGGAGCTTGGGCTTTGTTCAAACGAATCATCCCGTATGTATTATTGGGTGCGGCGATCAGTGGGTTCTCGGCAGCTTACTTGCCAGCAGACTTAGTAGAGAAATACGTGGGTGGTGATAGCTTCCAATCTATCGTGGTCGCTTCATTAATTGGTATCCCGCTTTACCTACGTATCGAGATGGCAATTCCGCTACTTAACGTGTTAATTGCTAAAGGAATGGGCTTAGGCGCGGCATTGGCACTTATTATTGGCGGTACAGGTGCCAGTTTGCCTGAAATCGCGCTAGTATCTGCAGTTCTAAAAAGAAAAGCCGTAATCGCGTTTGTAGGAATCGTCTTAACGACAGCCATCATTGGTGGCGCTATCTTCCAATACGTTGTGTAAAATCGGTTCCTCAGAACAAAATAAAACTTCGCGCCGCTCATAAAGAGTGGCGCTACTCAGTTGGAAGGGTAAAACCATGATGGATGAAAAATACATTGATTCGCTAAAAGCCTTATCAGAACCAAATCGACTGCGATTGTTCTGGTTGTTCCTGCATGTGGATGAATGCATGGCAGTGGCTGAAGCAATGGACATCATTGGTGAAACTCAATACAACGTGTCTCGTAATCTAAAAATGCTCTACAAAGCTGGCCTACTCAACCATGAGAAGAAAGGCAAATGGGTGTTCTACACCTTAAAAGAGCAAACTGCTCCGCACTGCAAAGCCTTGGTCGATTCAGTAAGACACTTGCCTGAAGACGATTTTAAAGAAGTGGTCAAACGCTGCTTGATTCGTTTATCAATGCGAGTTGATGGCGAATGTGTTGTCGGCCCAGACAGCGAAATATGGCACAGCAAGATTAGCTAGCTCTCGACAGAAAGAAGCTCAATAGATAGAAGCTCGATAACAAAAGAGAGAGCGAGAGACGAAACAAAGGGATGCTCAATATCAGTATCCCTGTTGAAAATGGTGGTGTGAATTATGAATACCTACACTCAGCAAGAGCTTGATTCTATTCTTGAGCAACACAAACTGTGGCTAGAAAACCAAGGCGGCGAACGAGCGCAATTACGTAATGCCGACTTAAGCCACCTAGCACTTCAAAACCTAGACCTGCGTTGTGCTAACCTAATCCGAGCCAACTTTAGTGGCACCGATTTATCGGGCACAAACATGAATGAGGCTGACATTACTTACGCCAATTTCAGCCACGCGAACCTGAACAACGCAACGTTCCGCGATGCAGATTTACGAAACGCAGACATGAGCCATGCACAAATGCTCAACGTCGATCTGTATCGCGCGGATCTATTTCGTACCGATTTCAGTCACGCCAATCTCGATGATGATGCCCTCAACCGTGTCGACCCAAGCAAAACCATCATCAAACTGCGTAACCCGAACCAAGAATGTTTCGCGGCCTCGTTAGGCAAACAATAAACCAGCTAACTCCGTTCTATAGCTAAAGAGCCTCCCGGTTCTTTAGCTTGCTACTCCTCGTAAACTTCCGTTCCTGATAAATCTCGAATCCAAGCAAAGTGTAGTTCGACGTCACTCTTACTTAAGAAAAACCTGCCGAACCTCGATCCTAAAAAACGATCTTTAAAGATCTTGCGACCCTCATGGTTGT
>AAZW01000034.1 GCA_000169995.1 Vibrionales bacterium SWAT-3
TCACATAGTTATTCACAGAAAAGGTGAATAAATGTGGTCTAGGTCTCACTATTGTGTGGGTAACTCGGATTTGAGCAAAACTTATCCATATTTGCAGATAATATTCATAAATATAGCGCTTATCACGTCACTAAGTTTGCTCCAATTGGGGATATGTGGAAAAATCAGTGTAATTAAAAATTTAGATAGAGGTTGGCCAGTGATAGATGGCGATGGTTACCGATTAAATGTTGGTATTGTAATCTGTAACAACCATGGTCAGGTCTTCTGGGCTAAACGATACGGGCAACATTCATGGCAATTCCCTCAAGGGGGAATAGATGAAGGTGAAACTCCGGAACAGGCAATGTACCGTGAGTTGTATGAAGAGGTTGGCCTTACTAAAAAGGATGTAAAGATCGTCGCGACAAGTCGTCATTGGTTACGCTACAAGCTACCCAAACGACTGGTTCGGTGGGATTCTAAACCTGTCTGTATTGGACAAAAACAGAAGTGGTTCCTTTTACGCTTAGATTGCGATGAATCGCGTATCAATATGCAGCGTGGGAGTACACCTGAGTTTGATGGTTGGCGTTGGGTGAGTTACTGGTACCCAGTTCGACAAGTAGTTTCTTTTAAGCGAGATGTTTACCGTCGAGCGATGAAAGAGTTCGCATCTTTAGCAATGCCGTTTAAAGAGCGAAAAACAAAAGGAAAACGCAAATTGCGTAGAGGTTAAGCATGCTCAGTCAACTAAGGGAAATAGTTGAACACGTATCAAGAGTTGAAGATGTATCGACGGCACTTGATATTCTAGTTAAAGAGACATGCAGTGCGATGCAGACGGAATGTTGCACCGTGTATTTAGCCAATAATGATATGCAGCGCCTTGAGTTGATGGCAACTCAAGGCCTGATCTTTGAAGGTAATAGTATTCACATTGGTTTCGACGAAGGCTTAGTTGGCCTCGTGAAACGAAGTGCTGAACCTATTAACCTTGCACAAGCGTCTGCTCACCCTGCTTATAAGTTTTTTCCAGAACTTGGAGAAAACATTTACCACTCTTTTCTTGGTACTCCTATTATCCATCGCAAGCAAGTGCTTGGCGTATTGGTTATTCAACAAAAAACACCTCGTTTATTCAGCGAGATGGAAGAGTCATTCCTCGTTACGCTCTCAGCTCAACTTGCGGTTATTGTCGCGCACGCTCAAACCCAAGGTCATTGGCTGTTGGAACAACAAAAGCTGCCAGGTATCAAAGGTATTGCTGCTTCATCTGGGGTAGCGATTGGTGATCTGTGGTGGGACAACACCCAACCTGAATTAACGGATGTGTATCCTGCTTCGACGCTCAATATCGAGCGCGAGCAAGAGTTATTGGCAGTGGCGGTTGAGAATGCCCTCAATGACTTCAAGCGCATGCGAAAGCGCTTAGACAGTGAAATCAATAAAGACGCATTGGCGATCTTTGACCTGTTTACGCACTTACTCAACGATCCTATGTTGCGTAAGGATCTAAAAAGCCAGATTCAGAAAGGCGATAAAGCGGACTGGGCACTAAGACAGGTGGTTGAGAGCTATTCCAACCGCTTTGCTCGTATGTCGGATGTGTATTTGCGTGAAAGGGCGCAGGATATTCGAGAACTCGGTCAAAGGCTGTTGTACTTCCTTCATAACTCTGAGTATGAGCTACGTGCCTTAGATAAGCCGATTATTCTGGTGGTTCGTGAGTTAACGGCTTCTGTATTAGCGTCGATTCCAAAAGAGAAGCTGTTAGCTGTAATCTCTTTGGAAGGGGCGGCGAACTCGCACGCTGCGATTTTATCTCGCGCGCTTGGCATTCCTTCTGTGATGGGGGTTAACATTAACCTCGAGCAGGCGAATGGTAAGCAAGCCATTGTCGATGGTTATAGTGGCGAGATCTTTATCGAGCCGACCAAGAACCTACTCAAAGAGTATCGCGGGTTGATTCTAGAAGAGAGTGAGCTCTCTTCGATGGTTAATCGCGAGCTGTATCTACCTGCAAAAACGCAAGATGATCAACAGATCGAAATCCTACTTAATGCAGGTTTGAGCGCTGATACCAATATTGCTATCAATCAAGGCGTTGATGGCGTTGGCCTGTATCGAACGGAAATCTCGTTCTTATTGCAACAACGTTTCCCGTCAGAGGATGAACAGTTCAAGCAGTATCGATCTGTACTTTCTAGTTACCCAAATAAGCAAGTGGTGATGCGTACACTCGATATTGGTGGTGATAAGGCATTACCTTACTTCCCTATCGAGGAAGACAACCCCTTCTTGGGCTGGCGTGGTATCCGTTTTACGCTGGATCATCCAGATATCTTCATTATCCAACTGCGTGCCATGCTACGTGCGAGTTGTGAAAGCCACAACTTGAGCATTTTGCTGCCGATGATATCGGGCGCTCAGGAGTTGGATGATGCACTACAGTTGATTGAACAAGCCTATGATGAAGTGCATGAACTTGATAATCGAGTACGGATGCCTCGTATCGGTATCATGATTGAAGTGCCTTCGATGCTCTACTTGTTACCACTGATTGCCGACAAGGTCGATTTTGTTTCTGTCGGTACTAATGACTTAACCCAATATTTATTGGCCGTTGATAGGAACAATTCCCGCGTCTCTGATGTCTATGAATCTATGCACCCGGCAGTGATCATGGCATTGAAACAAATTCATGATACTTGTAAGCAATATCAATTACCTGTGTGTATTTGTGGCGAGCTAGCCGGTGATCCAATGGGCGCATTGTTACTGCTTGGGTTGGGGTATCAGACGTTAAGTATGAACACCTCGAATGTGGCTAGAACCAAATATTTGATTCGCCAATCTAACTTGAGCGAATTACAGGATTTGGCAAATAAGGCACTTTCAAAGCCGTATGGCAGTGACATCTATAGTATGATGCTGAACTATTTCGAAGAGCGTGAATTTACAGGCTTCATTCGAGCAGGTAAAAAATAGGAATTAACGTGTCATATGAACTGATAGGCTTGCTAGCAGGCCTTGGTGCTGTTGTTGGTGTTTTAGCTGGCTTACTGGGTATTGGCGGTGGGTTGTTGGTGGTTCCGGCCTTACTGTTCTTGCTCCCGAAAGCGGATATCCCTCAAGAGTTTGCAATGCAAATGGCATTAGCGACCTCGCTATCTACCATTATTGTTACGTCAGGATCGTCTGCGATTAACCACTTAAAGTTGGGTAACGTCGAGATATTTGTCGTTAAATGGTTAATGCCAGGGGTTGTGGTTGGCGGTTTTCTCGGTTCTTTTGTAGCTGACGTTATTCCTTCTCAATACTTGCCTAAAGTTTTTGGTGTGATTGTGTTAGTGCTAGCACTGCAGATGCTGTTGTCGATTCGCTCTAAGAGCCAAAAAGCGATGCCGGGCTCTGCGACAACCATGTTATGTGGTGGTGGCATTGGTTTGGTTTCAAGCTTAGCGGGTATTGGTGGTGGGTCGTTGTCTGTACCTTTCCTTAACCATCATGGTGTGGAAATGCGCAAGGCGGTGGGCTCGTCTTCGGTGTGTGGTTTCGTTATCGCTATCTCTGGAATGCTAGGCTTTATTTGGCATGGCTCGTCTGTCGAGGGGCTGCCTGCGTTTAGCCTCGGCTATGTCTACCTGCCTGCCTTGGTAGCGATATCGTGCACATCAGTACTAACCACACGAGTGGGGGCGAAGCTGGCTACGCAATTACCAACACCAGTACTTAAGAAGTTCTTTGCGGTATTTTTAATGTTTATAGCAGCGACCATGCTGCTGTAGTGTCTTTCGTTAGCGATTGAGCTAACCGTTATTCAATTTAGATAGAGAGCCAAGTATGTCTCAGGGTTTTATTGAATTCCCAAATATCGATCCTGTTCTTATTGAACTAGGACCAATCTCAGTTCGTTGGTACGGCCTAATGTACCTTGTCGGTTTTATGTTTGCTCTTTGGCTAGCAAATCGCCGAGCTGATCAGCCGGGTAGCGGTTGGACTCGAGAGCAAGTATCAGACTTATTGTTCGCTGGCTTTCTAGGTGTGGTACTTGGTGGTCGTATTGGCTACGTGTTGTTCTACAATTTTGACCTTTTCTTGGCGGATCCACTTTATCTATTTAAAGTATGGACTGGCGGTATGTCTTTCCACGGTGGCTTGCTGGGTGTTATCACCGCAATGTTCTGGTATGCGAAAAAGAATGGTCGCACCTTCTTCGGCGTGGCAGACATGATTGCACCATTGGTTCCATTTGGTTTAGGGATGGGGCGTCTAGGTAACTTCATGAACAGTGAGCTATGGGGGCGCGTTACAGATGTGCCATGGGCCATCGTATTCCCGAATGGCGGTCCACTTCCTCGCCACCCATCTCAGCTTTATGAAATGGCGCTTGAAGGCATTGTGCTGTTCTTTATCTTGAACTGGTTTATTAAAAAGCCGCGTCCTCTTGGTTCTGTATCAGGGTTATTCCTTGCAGGATATGGTACATTCCGCTTCTTAGTAGAATACGTACGTGAACCAGATGCTCATTTAGGCTTGTTCGGCGGCTTTATCTCTATGGGACAAATCCTGTCACTGCCAATGGTTATCATCGGTGCGCTGATGATGGTATGGGCATATAAGCGTGGTCACTACAAAGACGAATTACCACAACAAACGAAGTAAGGAATTGGTGTGAAACAGTATTTAGATCTCTGTCAGCGTATCGTTGATAACGGTACTTGGATTGAAAATGAACGCACGGGCAAGCGCTGCCTAACCGTGATCAATGCTGACCTTGAATATGATGTTGGTAACAACCAGTTCCCACTTGTCACAACGCGTAAGAGCTTTTGGAAAGCGGCAGTTGCTGAGTTGCTTGGCTACATCCGTGGTTACGACAGCGCTGAAGATTTTCGCAAACTAGGTACAAAAACTTGGGACGCAAACTCTAACTTGAACGAAGCATGGCTGAACAATCCTTACCGTAAGGGTGAAGATGACATGGGGCGTGTTTATGGCGTTCAAGGCCGAGCATGGGCAAAGCCTGATGGTGGCCATATCGACCAATTGAAGAAGATTGTAGATGACCTGACGAACGGTATCGATGACCGTGGTGAGATCTTAAACTTCTACAACCCAGGCGAGTTCCACATGGGCTGCTTACGTCCGTGTATGTACAGCCACCATTTCTCTCTACTTGGTGACACGCTGTACCTAAACAGTACTCAGCGCTCTTGTGATGTCCCACTAGGCCTGAACTTCAATATGGTTCAAGTGTACGTTTTCCTAGCTATCATGGCGCAAATCACGGGTAAAAAAGCGGGTGTGGCTTACCACAAGCTAGTTAACGCTCATATCTATGAAGATCAACTGGCGCCAATGCGTGATATTCAGCTGAAGCGAGAGCCTCTAGCTGGCCCAACGTTCCACATCAATCCTGAAATTAAGTCTCTAGAGGATTTAGAAACTTGGGTAACGATGGATGACTTCTGGGTTGAAGGTTACGAGTGCCACGAAGCGATTAAGTACCCATTCTCGGTTTAATCGAATCCGTTTCGTTTGATTGAAAGGCTGCCACTGTGCAGCCTTTTTTATTTAAGGGGCAGTGATGAGTAACCGGGTCTCGATATGCGAAGATCAGGAGCAGATACGAGTAAACGAGACTAGGGATACGAAGAGCATCTTTAGTTTGAGAGGTAGGTTAGATATTAAATAAGAAAATTAGAGTTCGAGTTTTTCGCCATTCGTACCTAGCTTTATCTCTTCGTTACCCGTTTACTCTCATCTCGAATCTTTTTTCAATTCGTCATTCCCTAGACTGACGAAGGAAGGAGTAGGGAATCTCTTTCGTGGTGCGTTCGTGAGATTCCCTATCACGCCAGTGCCTCGCAGTAGGGAATGGCGGATTTTTTAGATGCGAGTAAACGAGATGCGAGATAAGAAGCTCAAATCCCTCGTCACTCCCTAGACCGACGAATGAGGGAGTAGGGAATCTCTTGATGCAATCCGGTTGATTGCTTACCACAATCGTTTCTGTATCTGCTTTTAGCTCTTCGTTACTCGTTTACTCGAATCCCGCACCTTTTTTTGTTTCCCGCATCTGTTCCTAAAAAGAAAAAGCCCGCAACCTAGGTTGCGGGCTTTACTATAAGCGATGTGTATTTTGCTATTAAGCAGTCAGAGACAAGATTGTGCCTGGCAGTACAAGGAATACCGCAACAAGGTAACCGGCAACAACAGCTTTGTTCTTCACAGCCATGTCTGAAATCATGTCTGCCGCTTTAACTGGTAGCTCACGTAGGAACGGGATACCGAAGATGAATACCGTTGCCATGATGTTGAACACCAAGTGTACTAGAGCAATCTGTAGTGCGAATACTGCGAACTCACCAGATACTGCTGTCGCTGCTAGCAGAGCGGTAATACATGTACCGATGTTTGCGCCTAGAGTGAATGGGTAAACGTCACGTACTTTAAGAACACCTGAGCCTACTAGTGGAACCATCAAGCTTGTCGTCGTTGAAGAAGACTGAACAAGGATAGTAACGATAGAGCCAGAAGCGATACCGTGGATTGGACCACGACCAATTGCGTTCTTAAGAATCTCACGAGCACGACCAACCATTAGGCTCTTCATCAGCTTACCCATAACAGTGATAGCTACGAAGATAGTTGCGATACCTAGAGCGATAAGCATGATGCCGCCAATCGTGTCGCCAAATGTTGATAGAGGCTCTTTGATTGCGCTTACTACTGGTTTAGTGATTGGCTTGATGAAGTTAAGACCCTTCATGCTCATATCACCTGTTGCTAGCATCGGAGATACCAACCAGTGAGAAATCTTCTCTAGAATACCAAACGCCATCTCTAGCGGTAGGAAGATAGCTACGGCCAATAGGTTAAAGAAGTCGTGAATCGTCGCACTTGCGAATGCGCGTTTGAACTCTTCTTTACAACGAACGTGACCAAGGCTAACTAGCGTATTGGTTACCGTAGTACCAATGTTTGCACCCATGATCATAGGGATTGCTAGCTCAACAGGTAAACCACCTGCCACAAGGCCAACGATAATTGAAGTAACTGTACTTGATGATTGAATAAGTGCGGTTGCAACTAAACCAATCATTAAGCCTGCAACTGGGTGTGAAGCAAATTCAAAAAGAACTTTTGCTTGTTCGCCTGTTGCCCATTTGAAGCCTGTACCAACCATTGAAACTGAAAGTAATAGTAGGTAAAGCATGAATGCCAAGTTAGCCCAGCGTAGCCAACGAGTTGTGCTCGAAATAGGCGCTGCTGCAGTAGTAGCTTGGTTCATAATGTTTTCTCCATAGGACCGTTTAAGTCTGTGTTTGGTCTGTTTGTTTAATCTGAGCGTGATGTTAGAGGGGAAATATTTCAGTAATATTACATTTTGGTTGAGGCGGGACTTTTTTGTGATGATTTACTGTTTAAATATTCTGACAGTAAATGTGGATATTTTAAGTGGTTGTTTATAAATGATTTTATCGCGTTTTTTTGATGGGTGATATAGATCTTAAAAGTTAGAAAAAAATTGAGAAAATTGGCGTTAATATTACATTATGAAATCAAACACTTCGAAAAAATTAGCGATTAAATGGTTTTATTAATGGTTTTTCCGAGTTTGTTGAGCGGAGGTGTCATATTTGATATAAAAAGGAATCGACTCTCTTATTTACGGCACACCTATGTCGCACCTCAACTATAACCATCTTTATTACTTCTGGATGGTCTGCAAGCAAGGTTCTGTTACTAAAGCAGCAGAAGCTCTATTTCTCACACCTCAAACGGTCACTGGCCAGATAAAAGCATTAGAAGAGCGAATGGACGGCAAGCTGACCAAGCGCAATGGTCGCAGTGTTGAACCAACAGAGCTTGGGCAGTTGGTTTTCAAATACGCGGATCGTATGTTTGGTCTGAGCTACGAAATGCTGGATATCGTGAACTACAGTCAGCACTCAAACATCTTGTTTGATGTCGGTGTGGCAGACGCACTTTCGAAACGGCTGGTTAGTAAGATCTTGATGTCGACGATTCCAGAAGATAACAGTATCCACCTTCGCTGTTTTGAATCGACTCACGAAATGCTGCTTGAACAGCTCTCTCAACATAAGCTCGATATGATCTTGTCTGACTGCCCAGTGGACTCTAGCCAAAGCCCAGGCTTATTCAGCAAGAAGTTGGGTGAGAGTGGTATGAGCTTTTTCAGCTCCGGTGAAGTGAAAGGGGTTAATTTCCCAGCCGTATTAGAGCAAAGAAAGCTGTTGATCCCGGGAAGTCGAACCTCAATGGGGCGCAAGATACTGCAATGGTTTGATAGACAGGGTCTAAAACCGGATATTTTGGGAGAGTTTGATGACGCGGCATTGATGAAAGCGTTCGCTCGCTACCACCATGACGCGATTTTCTTAGCGCCAACGCTTTATATGTCAGAAGTAGAACAAGACACTTCATTGCAGCTATTAGGTGGTATTGAAGAGTTAAAAGAGGAGTACTACGTCATTTTTGCTGAGAGGATGATCCAGCATCCAGCAGTACAAAATGTATGTGACGCAGATTTTAGCAAATTGTTCGAATGAGGTAGTTTGTTAATGAATTGATATCGACTATGATAACTCCGCAATATGCCGTAAATACTGATAGCCCGTAGTTGGCGTAAAGGTTGTAGGGAGCCAAACTATGAACTTAAAAGAGATGGAGAAGAACTCAGCACAAGCTGTGATTCTACTCAAAGCCATGGCCAACGAACGTCGCTTGCAGATTTTGTGCCTTTTACATGGTACTGAGCTGTCGGTTGGGGAGTTGTGTGGCAAGTTGGAACTGAGTCAATCGGCTTTATCTCAACACCTTGCTTGGTTGAGAAGAGATGGTTTGGTCGATACTCGCAAAGAAGCTCAAACCGTGTATTACACATTGAGCAGTGAAGAAGTAAAAGCAATGATTAATCTACTGCATGGTCTATATTGTAAGTAGTTTATTGTTGGTAAGAAAAGTGGTTTCTTATCAGGAATAAGGTCGACACAAGGAAGTGTCAGTATTTCGCGTCGAACGTTAAAAGCTGTCTATTCACTCTCTATTTAGCTACTTATCTACTTTCTACCTATTTAGCCACTACCTATCTATTTGACTCTTCTCTGTTTTATTCCCTGTCGATATCTGAGTCTGTTGGTTATTTTTAACTACTGTCAGTCAGTCGTTTAATTGTGTTACTCAAAATTCAGATATAAAAAAACCGGCCTAAGCCGGTTTTTTTCGTTTTGCGTTGTAATCAAATTTCTATTAAAGAGCTTTGATTGCAGCAGCGAAACGAGACTTATGACGTGCAGCTTTATTCTTATGAATAAGGCCTTTAGTCGCCATACGGTCAAGAAGTGGTGTAACTTCTACAAGAGCAGCAGTTGCAGCTTCTTTATCACCAGCTGCGATAGCTGCGATAGTCTTTTTCATGTAAGTGCGCATCATAGAACGACGGCTAGCGTTGTGCTGGCGACGTTTCTCAGCTTGGATAGCGCGCTTCTTAGCAGATTTACTGTTTGCCAAGGGTCTAACTCCCAAAAACTTAGTTCGGTGACAATTTAAGGACGAGGACTATCCCTCATTAGCGCTTAATTGTCAAATGATTTGTGCAAAAACCAATCGTAGCCAAACAAACTTTGGAATGGAAAGGTCATCGCGGTTAAGATGGCGGGGATTCTAACAGCATTTTTAGACCAATGCTAATAAATATGCTTCTTAGGACAGGATAGTATTTATCCTCCCTTGAAAGTAATCAACCAGTGTCAGAGGTTTCTGTGAGTAAACGACTATTAAAGTCAGGCCTGATTGTCGGTGCAATGACTTTTGTTTCCCGTGTATTGGGGCTAGTACGTGATGTCGTAGTAGCAAATTTGATGGGAGCAGGAGCGAGTGCCGACGTATTTTTCTTCGCTAATAAAATCCCGAACTTCTTACGTCGACTGTTTGCAGAAGGTGCGTTTTCTCAAGCGTTTGTCCCAGTATTAACAGAATATCACGCGGCTGGTGATAAAGAGAAAACCCGAGACTTAATCGCTAAGGTGTCGGGTACGCTCGGGGTGTTAGTCTCTATTGTTACCATTATCGGTGTACTGGGCTCTGGAGCGATTACCGCGCTGTTTGGTGCGGGTTGGTTTATCGACTGGCTCAATGATGGCCCTGCAGCTCCTAAATTCGAACTAGCGAGCTTTATGCTCAAGATTACCTTCCCATATTTATGGTTCATCACTTTTGTTGCGTTATCTGGTGCCATTCTCAATACACTGGGTAAGTTTGCGGTCTCCTCTTTTACCCCTGTGTTTTTGAATGTCATGATCATCGGCGCAGCGTGGTTTATTTCTCCGAATTTAGAGCAGCCAGAAATCGGCTTGGCGATCGGTGTGTTTCTTGGTGGCTTAGTTCAATTCCTTTTCCAAATGCCTTTCCTTATTAAAGCAGGTGTGTTGGTTAAGCCGAAGTGGGGCTGGAGAGATCCGGGCGTCGTTAAGATTCGCACATTAATGATTCCTGCTCTGTTTGGTGTGTCAGTTAGCCAAATCAACCTACTGTTTGATACCTTCATTGCCAGCTTCCTAGCGACAGGCTCTATTAGTTGGTTGTACTACTCAGATCGATTGCTTGAGTTCCCACTGGGCCTATTCGGTATTGCAATTGCGACTGTGATTCTTCCTGCGTTATCTCGTAAGCACGTTGATGCTCAAGGGGAAGGCTTTGCACACACTATGGACTGGGGCGTGCGTATGGTGCTACTGCTTGGCATTCCTGCCATGTTGGGGCTTATTGTTTTAGCGAAACCAATGCTGATGGTGCTATTCATGCGTGGTGAGTTCTCTCCACACGACGTGCAACAAGCATCGATGTCTTTAGTGGCGTACGCATCTGGCTTGCTTAACTTCATGTTGATTAAAGTATTGGCTCCGGGTTATTACTCTCGTCAAGATACGAAAACTCCAGTGAAGTACGGCATTATCGCAATGGTTACGAACATGGTATTCAACGCTATCTTTGCTTATTTCTATGGCTACATAGGTTTGGCGATTGCAACCGCTCTGTCAGCCTTTGTGAATATGGCCTTGTTATATCGCGGTTTACATCTTGCTGGTGTCTATAAGCTGACAAAGACCACTTTGCTGTTCTGCGCGAAGCTTGTTGTCTCAGGCGGCGTGATGGTCGCGGCTATTTTGTGGCAGTTGGATAATATGCAACAGTGGCTTGAGTGGAGCTTTAATCAGAGAGCGCTGATGCTAACAGGCTTGATTGGACTTGGTGGCTTTGTTTATATTGTTTCGGTACTGGTTTTAGGTATCCGAGTAAAACATTTAAAAGCAGCGACAGATTAATACTGATTAGTATATAATCCGTCGGTTTCACACAATGAATGATGCAAATAACAGGTTTTAGCTGATCATAATGAAACTGATCCGAGGTATACACAATATTAAAGCGCAGCATCACGGCTGTGTATTGACCATAGGTAACTTCGATGGTGTTCATTTAGGACATCAAGAGGTTCTTAGTCAGGTGTCTGAACAAGCGGCAGCATTAGGTTTACCTTCTGTTGTTATGACGTTTGAACCGCAGCCTATGGAGCTGTTTGCCCGAGATAGAGCGCCAGCACGTTTGACTCGCTTACGCGATAAGTACGTACAACTGAGCAAGCTAGATATCAGTCGTTTATTGTGTGTCAATTTTAATCAGTACTTTGCAAGTTTATCTGCGGAAGCATTCATTAAAGATCTTTTGGTTGATAAGCTTGGCGTGAAGTTTTTGGTGGTTGGTGATGACTTTTGTTTTGGCAAAGGCCGCACTGGCAATTTCGCTATGCTTAAAGACGCGGGTGAAAAGTATGGCTTTGAGGTGGTAAGCACCCAAAGTTATTGCTTAAACCAATTACGTGTCAGCAGTACTGAGATACGAAATGCATTAGCGGTCGATGATTTGGCTGCAAGTGCTACCATGTTAGGACGTGATTACAGCATTAGTGGTCGTGTGTCTCATGGTCGAAAACTGGGGAGAACCATAGGTTTCCCTACCGCTAACATTCCATTAAAGCGTTGTGTCTCTCCTGTGTCGGGAGTGTACGTTGTCGAAGCATTGGATATCGATGGGGTTCCTGTCGGTGGCGTTGCTAATATTGGACAACGACCAACGGTGAATGGTGCAAGGCAGCAATTAGAAGTGCACTTTTTTGACTTTAAAGCCAATTTGTATGGTAAACAGTTAGAAGTACGACTTTTGCACAAACTGCGCGACGAGATAAAATTTGAATCGTTCGACGCATTAAAGAATCAAATAGAATTGGATGCTGAAGCCGCAAGGGTGTGGCTGCTTCAGCTAAAGAATTAATCGGATGATTCCACCGATTAACATAATGTCTAACTTCGCCCAATATAACGGAATTAAGAATCGATGAGTGATTATAAAGATACCCTGAACTTACCAGAAACAGGGTTCCCAATGCGCGGCAATCTGGCAAATCGTGAGCCAGAAATGCTTAAGCGTTGGTACAAAGAAGATCTTTACGGCGAAATCCGTAAGGCAAAGAAAGGTAAAAAATCTTTCGTACTGCATGATGGCCCTCCATACGCGAACGGCGACATTCACATTGGCCACGCGCTGAATAAGATTCTTAAAGACATTATTATTAAATCTAAGACCCTTTCTGGTTTTGATGCACCGTATATCCCTGGTTGGGATTGTCACGGTCTTCCAATCGAACTAATGGTTGAGAAGAAGAAAGGTAAGCCAGGTCAGAAGATTTCGGCTGCTGAATTCCGCGAAGAGTGTCGTAAGTACGCTGCGGGCCAAGTTGAAGGTCAAAAAGAGAGCTTCAAACGTCTTGGTATCATGGGCGAGTGGGACAAACCTTACCGCACTATGGATTTCGGTACAGAAGCGAACATCATTCGTTCTCTAGGCAAAATCGCAGACAAAGGTCACCTACTGAAAGGTTTCAAACCTGTTCACTGGTGTACTGACTGTGGTTCTGCCCTGGCTGAAGCTGAAGTTGAATACAAAGATAAAGTATCTCCATCTATCGATGTGAAATTTACTGCAGCTGACGAAGCGGCGCTTCTAGAGAAATTCTCTCTAGCTGACGGCCACGCTGGTCAAGGCGAAATCTCTATCGTTATCTGGACAACAACACCATGGACTCTGCCGGCTAACCGAGCGGTATGTCTACGTGACGATCTTGAATACGTACTTATCCAAGTTGAAGCGAATGGCGACCAGCCAGCTCAACGTATCGTAGTTGCTTCTGAACTAGCAAAAGACGTAATGGATCGTGCAGGCATCGAGCATTTCCATAACCTAGGCTTTGCAACTGGTGCTGATCTTGAGCTTTCTCAGTTCAACCACCCGTTCTACGACTTCACAGTTCCTGCGATCTTAGGTGATCACGTTACGACTGATTCTGGTACTGGTGTAGTTCACACTGCTCCTGGTCACGGTCAAGAGGATTTCGTGGTTGGTAAGAAGTACAACCTAGAAATCGCTAACCCAGTAGGCTCTAACGGCGTTTACCTGCCTGATACTGAGCTATTTGCTGGTCAGCATGTATTCAAAGCGAACGACTCTGTTTTAGAAGTTCTAAAAGAGAAAGGTGCACTTCTGCATCACCACGCTTACGAGCACAGCTACCCACACTGTTGGAGACACAAAACTCCAATCATCTTCCGTGCAACACCACAGTGGTTCATCTCTATGGATCAAGCGGGCCTGCGTGCAAAAGCACTAGAGTCAACGAAGAATGTTGAGTGGATGCCTGAGTGGGGTCAAAGCCGTATCGAAGGTATGATCGAAGGTCGCCCTGAGTGGTGTATCTCTCGTCAACGTACTTGGGGTGTGCCAATTGCTCTGTTCGTTCATAAAGAAACGTCAGAACTTCACCCTGATAGCTCTGAGCTAATCGAAAAAGTAGCGAAGCTAGTTGAAGAGAAAGGCATTCAAGCTTGGTGGGATGTAGACGCAGCAGATCTTATGGGTGCTGAAGACGCAGACAAGTACGAAAAAGTGCTAGATACACTAGACGTATGGTTCGATTCAGGTGTTACGCACTTCTCTGTTGTTGACTCTCGTGAAGAATACAACGGCAACAGTGCTGATCTTTACCTTGAAGGTTCAGACCAACACCGTGGCTGGTTCCAGTCTTCTCTAATTTCATCTATCGCGATGAAAGACGAAGCACCATACAAGCAAGTGCTAACTCACGGTTTCGTGGTTGATGGTAACGGCCGTAAGATGTCTAAATCTATCGGTAACGTTGTTGCACCTAAAGATGTAACCAACAAACTAGGCGCAGATATCCTACGTCTATGGGTTGCTTCTACGGACTACACGGGTGAAGTAGCGGTTTCTGATGAAATTCTGAAGCGCTCTGCTGATGCTTACCGTCGTATTCGTAACACAGCTCGTTTCTTCCTAGCAAACCTAAGTGGCTTCAACCCTGAAACTGACCTAGTGCCTGCTGAAGAGATGGTTGCACTTGATCGCTGGGCTGTTGGCCGTGCACAAGCTGCACAAGAAGAGATCGTGAAAGCATACGGCGAGTACAACACTCACGGTGTAACTCAGCGTCTAATGCAGTTCTGTTCTATCGAAATGGGTTCTTTCTACCTAGACGTAATCAAAGACCGCCAGTACACAGCAAAACAGGGCAGCCATGCTCAACGTAGCTGTCAGACTGCGCTTTACTACATCGTAGAAGCTCTAGTTCGTTGGATGGCACCTATCATGTCGTTTACTGCAGATGAAATCTGGAACGAGATGCCTGGTCAACGTGACAAGTTCGTGTTTACTGGCGAATGGTTCGAAGGCCTATTCGGTCTTGCTGAAGGCGAAGAGCTAAGCAACGAATTCTGGGCTGAAATCCAAACGGTTCGTGGCGCTGTAAACAAGCTTCTTGAAGACGCTCGTAAAGAGAAAACAATCGGTGGTGCACTGCAAGCTGAAGTGACTCTATACGCTGACGACGCACTAGCGGCTAAGATCAACAAGCTAGAAGATGAGCTACGTTTCGTACTTATCACTTCTGCAGCGGTTGTTAAGCCACTGAGCGAGAAGTCTGATGCGGCTCAAGCGACAGACGTTGAAGGTCTATTCGTTGAAGTTGCAGCAACAGAAGCTGAGAAGTGTGACCGTTGTTGGCACCACACACCAGACGTAGGCACAATTGAAGGACACGAGAAGATCTGTGGCCGTTGTGTATCAAACGTTGATGGTGAAGGCGAAGTGCGTAAGTTCGCATAACGACTCAGAGAAAGACTGAACTTTTTGTAAAAATCATAGCCCCAGTATCAACTGGGGTTATTTTTAGTTATAGGAAATGTGTTTAACCAAGTTGATTTTTCATCGCGACTCAAACCGAGTGTGCGAATGAGGAATCGCTTCGTAAATACTAGGAATAGAAATGAGTGAAGTTTCGTTAAAACAATCTGGTGTACGTTGGTTATGGTTAGCTTTGCTGGTTTTTATAGCAGACATCGGCATCAAACTCTTTGTCATGGACAACATGGGTTATGGCTGGGCAAACCGTATTGAGGTGTTGCCGTTCTTTAACTTTTGTACGTTCATAACTACGGCGCCGCATCAGCTTCTTGAGTGATCAAAGTGGTTGGCAGCGTTGGTTATTTACCGGTATTGCCTTTGCTGTAACTGGCATGCTGACGTACTGGATGAGCAAGCTACCAGCGACAGAAAAGTGGAACAACATCGCTTATGCCATCATCCTTGGTGGTGCAGTCGGTAATGTATTTGACCGTGTCGTACATGGTTTTGTTGTCGATTACTTAGATTTCTACTGGGGCACTTACCACTGGCCTGCATTCAACTTAGCCGATATGGGAATTTGTATTGGTGCCGCGATGATCATCCTAGATGGTTTCCGTAAGAAAGACGAAAGCAAATAGCTTTTCAATAAATGCTCTAAAGTCAGTCTATGACTCACAGAATAGAATAGCCCTAAGCGCTGTCGGTTGATTCCGGTGGCGCTTTTTTTTATGCTTCAGTCAACAAGGAAGCAAAGCAAAATGCATCCTCAAATAATAAAGAAGTCTAAGGAAAGTAACGTGGCAGCAATTAAAAATGATTCAGCAGTAACCCTACATTTTACGATTAAGATGAAGGATGGTTCAGTTGCCGATAGCACAGAAAATATGGGCAAACCTGCGAAGTTCGTGATGGGCGATGGTAGCCTAAGCGAGAACTTTGAAGCGTGCTTACTTGGGCTTGAAGCAGGTACTGAAAAGTCTATCGACCTGAAAGCGGAAGATGCGTTTGGTATGCCTAACCCAGATCATATCCACCATATGGATCGTGCTAAATTTGTTGGTGACTCGGAGGTTGAAGTGGGCACTATCATGGCATTTTCTGGCCCTGACGGTATGGAAATTCCAGGTATTATCACTGAGATCGCTGGCGATTCTGTGACGGTTGATTTTAATCATCCACTTGCAGGCCAAGATGTTACGTTTGACGTCAATATCTTAGCTGTCGACTAACTCTCTGAACGTTAGAATAGCTGTCTTCACGCTAGAACAAGATAGCCTTACAGCTGTGATGTCACCCAGAGCTTCACTGTCTAGGCGCTTCACTGTAGAATGCGAGCCTCGCCGACGGCGAACTCTATAGAAACAACCTTAGTACCGCGGTAAATGATGAGCAATGAAATGAAAATAATGTTAGCTAACCCTCGTGGCTTTTGTGCCGGTGTTGATCGTGCGATCAGCATTGTCGAGCGCGGACTCGAAATGTACCAGCCACCGATCTACGTTCGCCATGAAGTGGTACACAACCGCTTTGTTGTTGAGGGGCTAAAACAACGCGGTGCTATTTTTGTCGAAGAACTTAGCGAAGTGCCAGACGATAACATCGTGATCTTCTCTGCTCACGGTGTGTCTCAAGCGGTTCGTAAAGAAGCGAAAGAGCGCGAGCTAACGGTATTCGATGCAACGTGTCCTTTGGTAACTAAAGTACATATGGAGGTTGCTCGTGCGAGCCGCAAACATATGGAAGTGGTACTGATTGGTCACGCAGGTCACCCTGAAGTTGAAGGTACTATGGGTCAATACGCGAGCCAAACGGGTGGTATGTACTTGGTTGAGAGACCAGAGGACGTGCAAAACCTAGTGGTGAACGATCCAACTAACCTGCACTACGTGAGCCAAACGACGCTATCTGTTGATGAAACCGCTGATGTAATCGAAGAGCTACGTCGTGTATTCCCTGAGATTCAAGGCCCTCGTAAAGACGACATCTGTTACGCGACTCAAAACCGTCAAGACGCTGTTCGTGAGATGGCAAACGACGTTGACGTTGTGATTGTGGTTGGTTCTAAGAACTCATCGAACTCAACACGCTTGAAAGAGCTGGCTGAAAAACTAGGCACACCTGGTTACCTAACGGATTGCCCTGAAGACATTCAAACAGAATGGGTTGAAGGTAAGAAGAAAATCGGTGTAACGGCTGGTGCATCTGCTCCTGAAGAGCTGGTAAATCAAATCTTAGATCGAATTCGCGAGCTTGGTGCTACAGACGTTGAAGAGATTCAAGGTCGTGAAGAGAACATGTTCTTCGAAGTACCAAAAGAGCTACAGATTAAACAAGTCGATTAATCCCTATCGATTTGTGACATTAACGATTCGTCATACAGTCGATTTGCAAGCAGCAAAAAGCCAACGTTGATACGTTGGCTTTTTTGATCGTGCGCTTTGATAAGCTATTGGATACCGAGTTGTTCTTTTAGTGTCTTGAGATAGCGACGACTCACAGGCACTTCAAAGCCGGTAAGTGTGATGATCTCTGCTAATCCATTTTCGAGCAACTTGATCTCTTGGATCGATTTTATGTTGATCAAATATTGTCGGTGACAGCGGATCAAATCGGTTTTCTCTTCCAAGATCTTTAGCGTCAACTGTGAAGTGGCCGTTTGCGATGAACAGCGAACATGCACGCCGCTGATATCAGAATAGGCACACTCGACACTTTGGCTCGCCATGATCACAATGCGGTTGTGACCAATACACGGAATCTGCTCTAAGCGGGATGGGGCAATCGAAGCAACATCTTGCTCTGGTGCTTTTTGGTTCTGCTTAACGACCTTGTTCAGTCGAGAGACACTTTTATTGAGTCGGCAGGGCTCAACGGGTTTAAGCAGGTAATCAAAGGCGTTGTCTTCAAAGGCTTGAATTGCATATTGGTCGTAAGCCGTCACAAATACCACGTAAGGCATGGTATCTGGGTCAAGCATACTCAACAACTCGATACCCGTAACTTGAGGCATCTGAATATCTAGATACACCACGTCGGGTTTAAGAAGGTTGATCTGCTTAAGTCCTTCGATCGCGTTGCTTGCTTGACCGATGACTTCCACTTCTCCCGTTTCAGTCAGTAACTCAATCAGCCCTTCGCGAGCAAAAAGCTCATCATCGATAACGAGTGCTTTTAACATCCTGCAATCTTCATTTTTGTTCTGTCCCTGCTTATTCCGCTTATCTTTTTAATGTCTGCTTCTAAATGTCGCTACTGAGAAGCGATTACCTACGAAAACACCATTATTTTAGTATAGGTATGATAAAGCTCATTCGAGTAAATTGCTGTGGTTGAGATTCTATTTTTAGTGCTGAGTCTTGTCCAAAGAAATTAGTGAGTCGTTTATCAACAATTTCCATCCCTAATCCAACATGATCTTGAGATGGCTTTTGGTAGTTACCAGCGTTGTCTTCGACGATAAGTTTAAATCCACCTTGGAAAGCTTCGCTATAGATCTTCACTTTGCCACCTTCCAGCATATTTGAAATCCCATGTTTAATGGCGTTTTCAACCAAGGGTTGCAGGGTAAAGCTTGGCAGTTGTGATTCATACAGTTGTGGGTCTATGTCCCATTCAATTTCTAAGCGGTCAGTAAAACGTGCCTTTTCAATCGTCAGGTACGCATTAACGTGCGCGAGTTCGTCTGTGAGCTTTACGGTATTGATATTCTGTTTAAGGTTACTTCTGAAGAAGTGAGATAGGTGCTGAATGAGCTCACGTGCTTTATCTGGGTCACGACGTGTTACGGCACTGATGGTGTTGAGTGCATTAAACAAGAAGTGTGGGTTGACCTGTGCGTGTAGCAGTTTGATCTCAGCTTGTGTGAGCAGGGTTTGCTGTTGCTGATAGTTACTGAACAGGATTTGACTCGATAACAGCTGAGCAATACCTTCAGCCATCGACATGTTGATGGTTGAAAACAGCTTCAGTTTAGGCTCATACAGTTTGATGGTGCCGACGACTTCGTTACCGGCACGCAGTGGGATAATCAGCGCAGACCCCAACTTACAATCCTGCGAGAGAGAACATTGGTATGGGTTCTCTTTGCCATCGAGGTAGATGATGTCGTTCTGTTTCATCGAAGTCAGTGTGCTTTGCGATGAAATAGGGGTGTTAGGGATATGGTGTTCATCACCAATGCCAACGAAAGCGAGAATTTTTTCGCGGTCAGTGATTGCCACAGCACCTACGTTGGTCTCTTCGTAGATGATACGCACGATCTTCTGCGCGTTATCAGACGTGAAACCACCGTGAAGAATACCCACCGAACGTTCAGCAATGGTTAGTGCGCGCCGCGAGAAGGTCGCTGAGTATTTCTCAAAGATGGTTTTACGGTCTTGGATGATACTCATGAACAGTGCTGCACCCACAGAGTTGGCAATGATCATCGGCGCTGCAATGTCGGAAACCAGCGCGTAAGACTGTTCAAATGGTTTGGCGACTGCAAGCAGAATCAACATCTGAATGATCTCTGCAAATAGCGTCACAGAGAACACCACCATCGGATTAAATAGCTGGCTGGCTTTGTTCTTTCTGACTAAGTACACATGCAGCAAACCACCGATCAAGCCCTCTGCGGTGGTTGAAATCGCACATGCTAAGTCGGTGAAGCCACCTAATGAGTAGCGATGAATCCCGCCAGTAAAACCCACCGCAAAACCAACCACAGGACCACCAAACAAACCGCCCATGACTGCGCCCATTGCACGTGTGTTGGCGATGGCGTCATTTATCTGTAGGCCGAAATAGGTGCCCATAATGCAGAACAGAGAGAACAGAACGTAACAGCTGATCTTATGGCTTAAGCGTGAAGAGATGCTCAACAAAGGAAGAATCAGTGGGGTTTTACTTAGCATGTAAGCGATCACTAAGTAGACACAGGTTTGTTGAAGCAGAGAGAGAATGAGTTCCATATTTTCACCTATTGAGACGCTTGTTAAGTGTAAAGCTCATTGTGTGGTAAGGGTAGTTTTGCTTGTGTTTGTAAGGCTTTTATCGAGCGACTAGCGCTTCTTACTGTCTTGCTTAACCAGTACAGACAATAAAGCCCATCACAGGGGATGGGCTTTAGTCTTAATATCCATGAATCACTGAGGGATTACCGGAACAAGCGAAGTTGTGTTTGGCTGTTCTTGTCTTTCTATGAAGACGGTCTTTTACAAAGAGTCTAAAGAACTAGGCTGTTTTAGTTTCACCTTTTGCTTCTTTTTCTTCGTCAGCAAGGTCGGTTTCGCCTTTGCCTTTAGAAATCTTGATTACGTAAGCTGCAACACCCAGAGCACTAATCACACCAACGATAGTTGAGATTTGCATTGGTAGGCCGAAACCAAGTTGGCTGTTGTTCAGGATGAATGTGATACACACAGACGTCATGAAGATAGCTGGAACTGTCGTTACCCAGTGCAGTTTGTTGTGACGTAGTAGGTAAGCTGAAGCTGTCCATAACATCATTACTGCTGTTGATTGGTTAGCGAAACCGAAGTAGCGCCAGATGATACCGAAGTCTACCTGAGTCAGGATGCCACCGATAACGAACAGTGGTAGAGCCATTAGTAGGCGGTTACGCAGTGTCTTCTGTTCCATGTTGAAGTATTCAGCAAGGATTAGACGGCTTGAGCGGAATGCTGTGTCACCAGATGTGATTGGTAGGATAACCACGCCTAGGAAAGCAAGGATACCGCCGAATACACCTAGTAGGCCAAATGAAGCGCTGTATACCACGTTACCTGGACCGCCGTTTGCTACCGCTTCAGATAGAGACTCAACCGAACCGAAGAACGATAGTGCAAGTGCACACCAGATAAGAGCGATGATGCCTTCACCAATCATTGCACCGTAGAATACAAAGCGACCGTTCTTCTCGTTTTCCATACAACGCGCCATCAGTGGTGACTGAGTTGCGTGGAAGCCAGAGATTGCACCACAAGCGATAGTGATGAATAGAGCAGGCCAAAGTGGTAGGTCGTTAGGGTTCATGTTGGAGAACATGTCGCTGATTTCAAAACCACCCATGATTTGGTGTTCATCAGAGAAGCCAATTGCAGTGATTAGGCCTACAGACATGAAGATAAGCAGAGCACCGAACAGTGGGTAAAAGCGACCAATGATTTTATCGACAGGGACAATCGTTGCGATGATGTAGTAAGCAAAGATAACAACAACCATAGTCGTTGCAGACATCGCGAAATCAGTTTGGTCGTTCACTAGGTTAGTGATCATGCCTGCTGGAGCAGAAACGAATACCACACCAACTAGAAGCAGTAGAACAATGGCAAAGATATTCATAAAGTGTTTTGCGCCATTGCCTAGGTAACGTCCAGTGATGGTTGGAACCGAAGCACCACCATTACGGATAGATAACATACCTGAGAAGTAGTCGTGTACTGCACCGGCGAAGATACAACCTAGCACGATCCATAGCATTGCTGCTGGGCCGTATAGGGCACCCATGATAGGGCCGAAGATTGGACCTACACCTGCAATGTTAAGCAGCTGAACTAGGTAAACCTTTGGAGTCGACATTGGAACGTAGTCCACGCCGTCTTGCTTAGTGTGAGCGGGTGTTTGGCGCTTTTCATTGATACCGAAAATCTTCTCGATGAAGGCACCGTAAATAAAGTAGCCACCAATGAGTGCTGCGACACAGGTAAGAAACCACATCATAATTTGTTATCCCTGAATGTATTAATTAAGTCAGGGTGTATATTAGAGGAGTGTATGGAAAGAAACTTCCGCTACTGGAGTGAGTGGTCGAATAGCTAATTAAGTGGTGTTATAACCGGTTTAGTGGTTTGTGACCTTTGTTGAGTGGTGGGGTAGAAGTGTTGAGAAGTATCGTGCTTCTGTTAAGTGGTCGATGGTGAGCGTTAAACGGCGCGTAATTAAAGAGTAATGGTAGATAACAGAGATGAGTGGACATCAGCTTCCGTTCAGCGGAAAATCACCAACAGAGGCAAAGCTTCATTTAGAAGTGGCTAGGGAAATATAAAGGATTGAAATGAAAAAGATAATAGCACTATTCGCTGTAGCATTTAGCCTTGCAGGATGCAGCGCCAATGTTCAAGATTTAGCAGCAGAAGGTAACTGGCAAGAGATTGGCTACCGCGATGGTATTAAAGGCAACACTCAACGTTCGTATTCAGAGATGGCAGAATTGGGTGCCGTTGACCAAGCAAGCTACAACGAAGGTTACCAAATCGGTGTGACTGAATATTGTAACCCGAACCACGCATACCAGATTGGCTTATCAGGTCAGGTGTATGAAGGTGTTTGTTCTGGTACCGAAGATGCCCAGCGTTTCCGTAGACCCTGTAAATAATTCTGTGTAACTGTCGGGGTTACATATATTCAGTTAATCGGTCTTCGAACATAATCATAAAGCGGTTCAGGGCTTGTCGCCAGTTTCTAATTGGCATCGTCCATCTTTTGGAGGCATCCTGGATCGCTAAGAAGATCACCTTCCTTGCCGACTCATCAGTCGGGAACAGCTTACGCTTTTTAATCGCCTTTCTAATAACACTATTAAGTGATTCTATGGCATTAGTCGTATAAATTGCTCGCCTAATATCTTCTGGGTAGTTGAAGAGCGTATTCAGGTTAGCCCAGTGAGCTGTCCAAGAGCGGCTGATCTGAGGGTATTTGTCATCCCATTTATCTGAAAACTGCTCTAGCGCTAGCAAGGCTTCATCTTCTGTCTTCGATTGATAGATCTTCTTAAGATCGGCAGTCACAGCTTTATAATCTTTCCAAGGTACATACCTAACTGAGTTTCTCACCATATGGACGATACAGAGCTGGATTTGAGTATTCGGGAATGCGGCATTAATGGCATCAGGAAAGCCCTTCAGACCATCGACACATGCAATGAGAATGTCTTTTACTCCGCGGTTTTGTAGCTCTGTTAGCACAGCAAGCCAGAACTTAGCACCTTCCGTCTCTGACAGCCACATGCCAAGCAGTTCTTTTTGACCCTCCATGTTCACGCCTAGCGCAAGATAAACAGCTTTGTTGATGACTTGTTTATCTTGCCTGATTTTAACGACAATGCAGTCGAGATAAACGATTGGATAGACCTCATCTAGTGGGCGAGATTGCCATTCAACAACCTGCTCTAGAACAGAGTCTGTCACCTTAGATATGAGGGTTGGTGAGACATCCGCATCGTACATTTCCTTGAATGTGGCTACGATTTCTCGGGTAGTCATGCCTTTAGCATAGAGGCTTAAGATTTTGTCATCCATCGACTGGAAGCGAGTTTGGTGCTTGCGAACCAGCTTTGGTTCAAAGCTTGACTCACGGTCACGAGGAACGTCTATCGTCACTTCACCATCATCAGTGATAATTGACTTGCTGGTATACCCATTACGTGAGTTGGAGCTGGGTTTTGGGGAGTGTTTTTCGTAGCCAAGGTGCTCATCAAGCTCAACATTCAATGCTGTCTCAACAGTCACCTTGGTTAACATTTTGCGGAAGTCATCAAGATCAGATTCTGTCTTAATTGATTTAGCTGCTTCACGAGCAAAAGCTTCAAGTGCTTTCTTATCCATACTATCCATCCTTAGCCTTTAAGGCTTAAGTCTAGACAGTTACACAGAATTTAAGACAGTCTCTTTCCGTATGGAGTGGCAACGTGGCTGGGATGAGTTTTCAAACGACCACTAACTTCGCTCGTGATTAATCACATCTCTTAAGCGGAATCATTAAGCTTAAATTGAAAAAAACCAGTACCTTATGTGTACTGGTTTTTTGTATCACGCTTTCGTCAGTATTGAAGATTAATCCGACATTTACTGATTATTCTCGACCGCTTTTCTTAAAAAGCCGTTCTGCTGGTCAAGTTGAGCCTTCGCCGCCTGCAAATCAAGCCCGGTCAGAATCATTAAAATCGCTAGTTTAACGTCATAATCGGTAGTTTTAAGTGTCGACACTGCCAACACTTTATCACATTCGGTTGCTTGAATAACGATACGAGCGGCGCGGGCTACTAGCTTTTCGTTGGTCGCTTTTACGTCGACCATCAGGTTCTGGTAGCTCTTACCAATGCGAATCATGCTCGCTGTGGTCAGCATATTAAGTACCAGCTTTTGTGCAGTACCGGATTTCAGCCTTGTTGACCCCGTTAGTGCCTCTGGGCCAACCACTGGGCTTATCGCGATCTGAGCAATATCAGCAATTGGCGAATCTGGATTACAAGACAGAGCAACCGTCACCGCACCGATTTGATTGGCATAGTTTAGTGCGCCAATCACGTAAGGTGTGCGCCCGCTTGCCGCAATGCCAACCACAACATCCTTTTCTGAAAATTGAATCGCTTTTAGATCATCGATGCCTAACGTCAGTGAATCTTCAGCCCCTTCTTTTGCTTTTAAAATGGCTTCCGGTCCGCCGGCGATAAGGCCGATTACCATTTTGTCAGAAACACCGAAAGTCGGTGGGCATTCTGATGCATCTAATACGCCCAATCGACCACTGGTGCCAGCACCCATGTAAATCAGTCGCCCACCGTTTTGAAAGGCGTGAGCGATTTTATCAACGGCTTTAGCAATTTGTGGCAGTTCAGCTTCGATCGCTAGTGGGACTTGTTTGTCTTGTTGGTTAATCTTTTCGACCACTTCAAGAGAAGTGAGTAGATCAATATCCATAGTGTCAGGGTTTCTCCCCTCCGAAACGAGGTGCGAGAGCGCTGATATGAGAGCGTCGTTACTCATAATGATCCTTAAATGATGATTCTAAAATGGTTTAGTTAGCACTGTATAGAACGCCTAGAGAGGCAGCTCTGCTTGCACCAGTCACTTCTGGTAAATTACTCGGTAGTTGATGAGTATGACGCTGAGCAAGCCAAGCAAAAGCCATGGCTTCCATATAGTCAGCGTCTACACCTTTGTTGGTGGTTGAGGCAACCTCCCAGCTTGGTAGAAGCTCAGACAATCTCTTCATCAATAGTGGGTTTCTAACCCCACCACCACATACATACAATGCTGGTGCGTTGCCTAAGCGGTAAGCCTCGACTTCATTGGCTATCGTCAAAGCCGTGTATTCGCAAAGCGTGCGCTGAACATCTTGTGCTGAGATGTCATTAAATTCTGTTAATTGTTGCTCTAACCAAGGTAGGTTGAACAGCTCTCTACCGGTACTTTTCGGTGGTGTCAGAGATAAATAAGACTCTTCCAATAGTTGTTTTAATAAGACTTGATTGACTTGACCTTGAAGTGCGAACTGAGCGTCGCGGTCAAATTTTTCACCCGTGTGCTTATCTACCCAAGCGTCCATCAGCATATTGCCAGGGCCAGTATCATAACCAAGTGTTGGTTGATTCGGGCGCAGTACTGAAATATTCGATATGCCACCAATGTTCAGCACCACAACTGAGCTTTCTTGCGGTTGAAAAATAGTATGGTGAAAAGCGGGGACCAGCGGTGCACCTTGTCCGCCAAGTGCCATGTCTTTACGTCTGAAATCAGCGACGGTTTGAATCTCGGTTTTAGCGGCAATAACGTTGGCATCGCCTAACTGCATGGTGAAGGGAGAGTCGCCTGTTGGCTGATGGAATACCGTTTGACCATGATTGCCAATTGCAGTGACAGCGGATGCTGGAGTCTCAGACTTGGCGAGAAGCTGTAGAACAGCATCAGCAAATAGGTGGCCAAGCTGGTGGTCGAGTTCACCAATGGCAATCAAGTCAGTTTGCTGACCGATACATACATTAAGCAAGCGTGTTTTGAGTTCCTTTGGCATTGGAAACTCATCATGAGCAAGCAGTGTGATCCGGTTGTCTTCTATCGACACCAGTGCCGTATCAACGCCGTCCATGCTCGTGCCTGACATCACGCCAATGTATAACTCTGACTTCATGGTCATTTCCTTAATTAAGCGGGTAAAGCTTTTGATGTGCGATGATTTCCGCACCATCTAAAGCATTACCTTGAACCTCTAAGCTGCGATCTTGTAGTGCTTGTGGCAGTTTGTCACGATAGAAAGCGCCTAAGCTGCCTAAGAACATGATCGGTAGTGAGTTGCTGTCTGAGCATGTTCGAGCAAGCCGCTCAATTTCTTGAATACCTTGCTTAACGATGTGTTTTGCCGTCGGACAACATGGTTCTAACTCGACAAGCTCTTTTGCAAATTGAGCATAATCGGTCGCGTTGGCTGAGCGAGTCCATTTTAGAATCGCACTGCGGACATTACCTGTTTTCTTCATCACAAGTTGACTCGTTAATGAGCAACGTTGAGCGTCAAACTCGACCAGTGTTTGCTGAACCGCTTTAAAACCAAGCCAAGCACCGCCACCTTGATCGCCAATGGGAAAACCCCAACCGCCAAATTGGTGAGTCACGTATTGGTTGTCTAACTGAATCGCAACCGAACCTGTGCCAATAGCAATACAGTTTACGCCTTCTCCTCTATTTGCACCAACGACCGAGGCTTCAGCATCGGTCGTCACATACAGGTTTGGGAAATGGGACAGTGCCAGTTGTAATTTCGCTTTTAGTTGAGCATTACCTGCGCCAGCAACACCGACCACAATATAACACTGTTTCGGATTTATCTGATTCACACTCAGCATTTCTTCAATGTAATGAGTCAGTTGAGTGATGGCTGTTTTACCGTATAGGGTTAGTGACGTTGCGGCTAAAGTACGTTCTTTGATTACGCTCGGTGTTGGTGAAATTCGCTTGAGTCTCATGGCAGTTTTTGTACCGCCGCCATCGACGGCTAGAGTATGGGTAATCATTGGCTAACCGTTTCTAGTTTATTTGCCTCTTGAGGCTGCTTTTTACCTGATAGACATACGATTAATGAGACAAAGGTGCCTACACACAGTTGATATGGGAAGGCCAATCGAACGCCCACCCAATTCGTATTAATCATACCCATTACGCTATCCCAAACATAAGCTTGCATCAGTAACGTCGTTAGGAAGCCGGCGACAAGCGCTAACGCTACTGATGTTTCATTGCCACGCTCGGTGAAAATCGCCGTGAAGTAGACCCCCAATAATCCTGTGTAAGCAAACACCATCACACTCAAAGCGAACGACAATAATGGCATGTCGGTGTATTGCTGCCAGTAGTAACACAAGATACCCATGCTACCTAAGGCTAGCGCAGCTGCGGCCATACCGAAGCGACCCGCTTTTACATAATGGAAATCATTTTGTTCGCCTTTACGAGCTTCTAGCCACGGCTTATAGATATCTTGAATCGCAACAGAAGACATTGAATTCAAGCCTGAGTTTAGTGTTGAAAGCGCAGCGGCAACCACACCAACGGTCACTAAGCCTCGAAGACCTGCCGGCATTTCATTAAGCACGTAGTACATGAAAATTGTCACATTCTCACCATTAAAGCTCTGCACGACATCTTTTCCTTCGACGCCCATCAGGTCCGGTCGTTGATAGAAAACATACAGAAGTAGGCCAATCGACATGAAAACCAACACAACGGGGATAGAAAAGATGATTGAGTTGATCATTGCCTTAGAGCCTTGCTTGGCATCTTTACAAGTTAGAACTCGCTGGGTCATGTCTTGATCAAGACCAAACGCACCAATGTTCAGCAGTACAAAACCAGTAATACATGCCCAGAAGCTGAAAGTACCAGCTGGCGTTAAATCAAGAGTGAAATCGAGCAAGGTCAGCTTCGAAGATTGACCTTCACCAGGGTTCGCAAGCACTTGTGCGATTTGGCTGAAATCTGCCGGGATCTGGCCTAATAAGTAGATAATGACCGCAATAGCTGCACCGACGTACACCACGAGTTGGATAAGATCACTCCAGATAACCGAGCGGATACCGCCCATATAGGTGTAAGCGAGGCCAACGGTGACCAGAATCACCACGGAAGTGATAACGCTACTTGGGTCAATATTGGTAAATAGAATCATAGATACTGCGATAGCCGCCATATATAGGCGAGCACCAGAAGCAAACACACGACCCACCAAATACATCACACCGGCACGCTGCTTGGTTTTCTCGCCAAAACGTACTTTCAGTAGCTCATATACTGTTGAAACTTTGTTTTGATAAAAGCGAGGAATCAGAATCAGTGCGACAAAAATAGCACCCAAAATACCGCCAATATTCGTGGCTAGGTAAGTGAGGTCGCCACGGTAGCTCGATTCTGGTCCACCTAAAACGTCGCTGCTGACTGTGAGGTTGCGAGTACTGAGATAGCCACAACCCACATTGGCATTGAGTTACCACCTAAAAAATAGTCCTTGGTACTCGTGATTTTGGTTCGGCTGAAATGCCAACCTGTGAAGGCAATAACAACGAAGTAAATCGCAAATACCGCCCAATCCAGCGAAGTAAATAGTGAATTCATAGCAGCTCCATAGCATGAATAGATGAGAAGGTGTTTATTATTATTTTTTCAGAATGACAGTTTGAATAATGAGTTTCAAAACCTATTCCTTGGTGGAATAGTGACCAGAGGTTTTATTTGATGATGCTCCCAGAAGGTGGTGTGAGCTATTCCAAATAAGAAGGCGAAAAGGAATAATTATTCCAATGGAAAGGCAAAACTCGTTATGATGATGACAGTTGAAAGAGGGGAGGATTAGAGTGAAAGGCATTGCGAAAGTAAAAGCGTTATTACCAAAGCTTTCTCCATCGGATTCGCTGGTGGCACGATATGTATTGGATCACCCGCAGCAGGTCAAGCAGCTCTCTTCCCCTGAATTAGCGAAAGCGGTAGGGGTAAGTCAGTCAACGATCGTCAAGTTTAGTCAGAAGATCGGTTATAAAGGCTTTTCTGAAATGAAGGTGAAACTCTATCAGAGTGATATGAGTTATCAGCCTGTATCTCAGCGAGGCATACACGGCACCATCACCAGAAAAGATTCACCAGATACCGTGATGGAAAAACTTCTTGCAAGCAAAACACAATCGCTTGAACGTACCGTGTTATTAAATGAGGGCGAACAGCTGAGTAATGCCGCTGACTTACTGCACCTTGCTAATAAAATCCAAATTTCAGGTGTCGGAGCATCATCTCTAGTCGCGAAAGATTTCGCTTATAAGCTGATGAAAATCGGTCATGCGGTTCATGCTGAGCCAGATGCTCATATTCAGATTGCCAATGCGGCATCGCTTACTGAAAATGATGTGTTGGTAGCCATTTCCTATTCAGGAAAAACCAGAGAAGTCGTAAAAGTGGCTCAGCTAGCGAGGTCGAAGAAGGCCAAGGTGATTGTGATTAGTCAGTTATCTCCCTCGGCTTTGGACAAATATGCTGATATCAAACTCATTTCGGCGGCTGATGAGAATCATATTCGTAGCTCCTCTATCACAGCGCGTGATAGCCAATTTTATATTACTGACTTGTTGTTCATTGCGTTAACTCAGCAAGAAGAGCAAGCCGACCAATTAATCGAACAAAGTAAATCTGCGGTAGCGGAATTTAAGCAATAGAAGGACATATTATGGGACCGTTGTGGGTTGATGTTGCAGGCTACGAACTGACTGCGGAAGACAAAGAAATTTTAGAGCACCCAACCGTTGGTGGTCTCATTTTATTTGCTAGAAACTACTACGATAGCAAGCAGCTATCGGCACTGAACAAAGAGATTCGTAAAGCGGCTAAGCGTCCTATTTTAATTGGTGTTGACCAAGAAGGTGGACGAGTACAGCGTTTCCGTGATGGTTTTTCTATTATCCCTGCCGCTCAAGAGTTCGCGACTCATAACAATGGTGAACAATTAGCAGAACAAGCAGGTTGGTTGATGGCGGCGGAGCTGATTGCTCACGATATCGATCTAAGTTTTGCACCAGTATTAGATAAAGGTCATCAATGTAAGGCGATTGGTAACCGAGCATTTGGTGAAGATATCGATACCATCGTTCGTCATAGCAGTGCATTCATCAAAGGCATGAAGTCGGTTGGTATGGCGACAACTGGAAAGCACTTCCCTGGTCATGGTGGTGTGATAGCCGATTCGCACCTTGAAACCCCTTACGACCCTCGAGACGATATCTTTGAAACCGATATGGCGATCTTTAAGGCGCAAATTGAAGCGGGAATATTAGATGCGATGATGCCTGCACACGTGGTTTTCTCTCATTACGATGATCAACCAGCAAGTGGCTCTCAATATTGGTTACAGAAAGTATTGAGACAAAAGCTGGGCTTTAAAGGCCTGATCTTCTCTGATGATTTAACGATGGAAGGCGCTACTATCATGGGTAGGCCTGCCGACAGAGCAAATGCAGCCTTGAATGCGGGGTGTGACATGGTGTTGATGTGTAATAAACGAGATGCACAAATTGAGGCTCTTGATCACTTAGCGATTCAAGAGGTGCCTTTAGCCAACTCATTGCTTAAAAAACACAGCTTTGATTTGCCGACTCTACACTCTGACGCCCGATGGAAAGAGGCTTCAGAGAAGATTAAGCGAATGCTAAACGATGAGTGATAAATAAACACTCTACAAATTTCAAGAAGGCGATATGAGAAATATCGCCTTTTTTGTTTGTACTGGCTGTGGTTTAAGTCAGCAATTTAATTAAAAGGACTTAAAACCTAAGTGTAAAATTAAATTTACATTAAATGTTTTTTATTATTTACGCTTGCAATCGTTTTTGTAGCTGTTATTGTGTTTTTAAAGATTGTTGACCCAAATGGAAATGTTGGGTGTAAAAATAAATATACAGGTTGAGTTATGCAGAAAAGTGAATTAAGCAATGTCAATATTATCGACGAACAGGTACTGATTACTCCTGAGGAGTTAAAAGCAAAACTACCTTTGAGTGATAATGCTCGTCGTTTCATTCAAGAGTCTCGTCAAACTATCGCAAACATCATCCATAAGAAAGATCACCGCATGCTGGTTGTATGTGGCCCGTGTTCTATCCATGATGTTGAAGCGGCAAAAGAGTACGCGAAACGCCTAAAAGCTTTATCTGAGCAACTTAGCGATCAACTGTATATTGTTATGCGTGTTTACTTTGAAAAGCCTCGTACTACGGTGGGCTGGAAAGGTTTAATCAACGACCCTCATCTAGATGGTACTTTCGACATTGAACATGGTTTGCATGTAGGTCGTGAACTACTGGTTGAACTTGCTGAGATGGAAATTCCACTGGCAACAGAAGCGCTAGACCCAATCAGCCCGCAATACCTAGCAGATACATTCAGCTGGGCAGCGATCGGCGCACGTACAACTGAATCACAAACTCACCGTGAAATGGCAAGTGGTCTTTCAATGCCAATCGGCTTCAAGAATGGTACAGATGGCAACCTAGGCACAGCGATCAATGCGATGCAGGCGGCTTCTTCTAGCCACCGTTTCATGGGTATCAGCCGTGAAGGTCAAGTTGCACTATTAACTACTCAAGGTAACCCAAACGGTCATGTTATTTTACGTGGCGGTAAGCAAACGAACTACGATTCAGTATCGGTACACGAATGTGAGCAAGAGCTTGGTAAATCAGGTTTAGAAGCTGCACTGATGGTTGACTGTAGCCATGCTAACTCTCGCAAAGATTTCCGCCGCCAACCTCTGGTTGCTGAAGATGTGATTCACCAAATTCGTGAAGGTAACAAGTCGATCATCGGCCTTATGATTGAAAGCCATATCAACGAAGGAAACCAATCTTCTGATAGACCTCTCAATGAGATGAAATACGGCGTTTCAATTACCGACGCGTGTATCAATTGGGACACAACTGAGGCACTATTGAAACATGCACATACGGAACTAGTCCCGTTCTTAGAGAACCGATTGAAAGGTTAGTCAGAGTTTTAAAGTTAAGTGCCTCATCTAATGGGGCATTTTAAGATCTGTTGCTAACGAAATCGGCGTTGGTACGGGCTTATAGATTAGTAAGGAATAAAATGGCCGTTGAACTGAACGAATTACGCGACCAAATTGATGCTGTCGATAAACAAATGCTGGATTTACTGGCTCAGCGACTTGCTCTTGTTGAGAAAGTTGGTGAAGTGAAAAGTGAACATGGATTACCTATTTATGTGCCGGAGCGTGAAGCGGCAATGTTGGCGTCTCGCCGTCAAGAAGCAGAAAAAATAGGGGTACCACCACAGCTCATCGAAGATATTTTGCGTCGAACTATGCGTGAATCTTATGCCAGCGAAAAAGACTCTGGTTTTAAGTGTCTCAACCCAGAATTACGTTCAGTGGTTATCGTTGGTGGTAATGGTCAGCTGGGGGGCTTATTTGGCCGTATGTTTAAGCTTTCTGGCTACGAAGTGAAAGTCCTTGGTAGTCAAGATTGGGATAAAGCCGATGAAATCCTAGATAACGCTGGTCTTGTGGTTGTAACCGTTCCAATTCACTTAACGGAAGGTGTGATTGCGAAACTTGGTAACCTGCCAAGTGATTGTATTCTTTGTGATTTAACATCGATTAAATCAAAGCCGCTGCAAGCAATGATGAACATGCACAAAGGCCCTGTTGTTGGTCTTCACCCTATGTTTGGCCCTGATGTACCAAGCCTAGCGAAACAGGTGATTGTTTACAGTGATGGGCGTGGTTCTGAAAGCTACCAATGGCTACTGGAGCAATTTAGTATCTGGGGTGCGAGTCTATGTCAGATGGATGCTGCTGAGCACGACCACGGCATGACTCTGATTCAAGCGCTTCGCCATTTTACCTCTTTTGCTTACGGTCTACACCTAAGCAAAGAGAACCCGAACATCGACCAACTTCTGAAGCTTAGCTCTCCAATCTACCGTTTAGAGATTGCGATGGTTGGTCGTCTATTTGCTCAGGACCCGAACTTGTACGGTGACATCATCCTATCTTCAGATGAGAACATTGATATGATTCGACGCTTCCACCGTTGTTTTGGTGAAGCACTCGAGATCTTAGACGGAAAAGATAAAGCCAAGTTCGTTGAGAGTTTTAACCAGGTGAGTGATTGGTTTGGTGACTACTCACAGCAATTCTTGCAAGAGAGTCAAAGCCTGTTAAAACAAGCACATGACTCGATTCATCGCGGTTAATAGTGTGGTTTGAAAAATAAAAAAGAGCGACCATTTGGTCGCTCTTTTTGTTTGTGTTGAATGCCGATATTGCATCTGGCCTATAGTAGGCGAAATGCATTTGGATCATCATGGGCCAAACGAACAAACCTAGTTAGTCACGATAGGCTGTTTGTTATTCTCGTTCGATACTCGGTTATCATCGCTGGATACTGTGTCGATAGTTGAACTGATGTAAGGCACGTTAGTTAGGTTGATCTGCAAGCGAACCACGTTATCAATCAGCTGAACGAGTGGGCCCCATTTCACCTTTTTCTCTTTCTCAAACACGTAATTGAAGTTTTCTGGTGTCCAATCCATCAAGTATTGAGGGTTCAATGAGCGACCAAGGAAGCGTACTTCATAATGCAGATGTGGCCCAGTTGAGTTACCTGAGTTACCACAGCTCGCAATCACATCACCTTTACTGACAAACTGACCGCTGCGAACTTTGAATTTTTGCAGATGCGCGTAAGAGCTCATGAAGCCAAACGAATGGCGCATGGTGATAAAATTACCAAAGCCTTTCTTGCTTGGGCGTACGGTTTCAATCACACCATCTGCTGGTGCTAAGATATCTTCACCGCGCTTACAAGTAAGGTCGATACCAGTATGGTTGTGGCGCTTGCCTGTAATTGGGTTAGTACGGCGACCGTATGAAGACGAGATGCGTTGATAAGCCATCGGACTATCATTAGGAATTAAGCGGAACATGGTAGCTCTTACCGCGGAATCGACGGCTGCAGCATCAATGCGGTCTTCTAGTGAAACCTCATCGGTGTGTAACTCTTCATCAGCCAGGCCAAGAACGGACTCCACATCGAATACACGCTTACCGAGTAATTGAATCGTACCTTCTTTCTCAGTTAAGGCTTGAGATAGGTTGTGGTTGGTTTCAACTTGTTCCGCGTATAAGAACTCGGTCTGCTCTTTTTCAACAATCAGAGTTTCAATTAACTGTTGTGCATCACCGGCTTGTGCAGCCAGCTTGTTTTTACTCTCAAGGTGCATGTAGGTCGCACCACCAATCAGCATCGGTACTGAGAGCAGGGTTGTCATGCATAAGAGTACGGCTTTTCGACCGAAGTAAAACGTCTGTTCCCCCTGACTAGAGGGAATAGTAATGGACACTTTTTTAGACATGGTTCTGTATTAACTAAATGCTTCTAATAGAAAAAGGGTAATGGAGATATTATTCCTTGCCTAAGTCGGTAAGGTGTTCAATCTCTCTATAAAGCAGGTCATCGTCACCAACGTTAAGCTCAACAAGGCGCTTAAGGTGGCTGATACTATCAATATCTAAATGCTCTATGCGTAAACGCATTGAGGTATTGATGGTAGAGACTATCGTTGCTTCTAACTGAATGTTGATATCGCTGTTGGTCAGCTTAAAGCTAACGTGAACAGGGTTCTCCTGGTTAAGTTGCTCTAACTCTTCGCACTGAATGAGTAAACCATGAAGAGATAAGTCTTGCACTGAGCCTGATACATTTACTTGTCCTTGTGAGATTTCAGTCGGAACTTGATAAATAACTCGTGAAAATTGACGTCTTTCAATCATAAGTATTCTCTCTATATCGGTGCGGAATGCGTAAGCCAGATATATCAAAGGCCGCTATTATCGCGGCCTTTGTTCAAAATACAAGCTTATTTACTTAGCAATACGTTTGTACTTGATGCGGTGTGGTTCTGCCGCTTGAGCGCCCAGAGTCTTCTTCAGCCACTCAGTGTACTCAGTATAGTTACCTTCGTAGAAGTTAACTTGACCTTCATCACGGTAGTCTAAGATATGGGTCGCAATACGGTCTAGGAACCAACGGTCGTGCGAGATAACCATTGCACAGCCAGGGAACTCAAGTAGCGCTTCCTCAAGAGCACGTAGCGTTTCAACGTCTAGGTCGTTGGTCGGCTCATCGAGTAGCAGTACGTTACCGCCTGCTTTTAGTAGCTTAGCTAAGTGAACACGGTTACGTTCACCACCAGAAAGCTCACCGATGATCTTCTGTTGGTCGTTGCCTTTGAAGTTGAAACGAGAGCAGTATGCACGTGCTGGGATTTCGAAGTTGTTGATCTTAATGATATCAGCGCCTTCAGAGATCTCTTGGAATACTGTCTTAGTGTCGTCCATGCTGTCACGGAACTGATCAACAGAAGCAAGCTTAACGGTTTCGCCTAGTTCAACCGTACCTGAGTCTGGTTGTTCTGCGCCGCTTAGCATCTTGAATAGTGTTGATTTACCCGCACCGTTGGCACCTACGATACCCACGATTGCACCTTTAGGCATGCTGAACGATAGGTCATCGATAAGAACGCGGTCACCGTATGACTTAGTTAGGTTCTTAACTTCAAGAACTTTGTCACCTAGGCGCTCACCTGGCGGGATGAATAGTTCGTTGGTTTCGTTACGCTTCTGGTATTGGCCAGTCGTCAGTTCTTCAAAACGAGCCATACGAGCTTTAGACTTAGCTTGACGACCTTTAGGGTTTTGACGAACCCACTCAAGCTCTTTCTCGATGGTCTTTTGACGTGCGCTTTCGCCAGCTTTCTCTTGCTTTAGACGCTCATCTTTTTGCTCTAGCCAAGACGTGTAGTTACCTTGCCATGGGATACCTTCACCACGGTCAAGCTCTAGAATCCAACCAGCAGCGTTATCTAGGAAGTAACGGTCGTGGGTAATCGCCACAACAGTACCGTTGTAGTCAACTAGGAAGTGCTCAAGCCATGCAACTGATTCTGCATCCAGGTGGTTGGTTGGTTCATCAAGAAGCAGCATATCTGGCTTCTCAAGAAGTAGACGACAGATAGCAACACGACGACGTTCACCACCAGAAAGGTGTTCAATCTTAGCATCCCACTCAGGAAGACGAAGTGCGTCTGCTGCGCGCTCTAGAGCTGCTTCTAGGTTGTGACCGTCTTTTGCTTGGATAAGCGCTTCTAGTTCGCCTTGCTCTTTTGCTAGTGCATCGAAATCTGCATCTGGTTCAGCATAAGCGGCGTAAACTGCGTCGATACGTTTAAGTGCGTCAGCAACATCAGAAACCGCTTCTTCTACGATTTCGCGAACCGTTTTTGATTCGTCTAGTACTGGCTCTTGAGGTAGGTAACCTACGTTCAGGCCTTGTTGTGCACGAGCTTCGCCATCGATATCAGTATCAATACCAGCCATGATACGTAGTAGGGTAGATTTACCTGAACCATTTAGACCCAAAACACCGATTTTAGCGCCAGGAAAAAAGCTAAGAGAAATGTCTTTAAGAATTTGACGCTTAGGTGGAACAGTTTTGCTCACCCGAGACATGGTATATACGTATTCAGCCATTGCCGATCGATCCTAATTATTGTTCAAAATTGTTAGCTATTTTATACCAATATCCCTAAAGATGTTACTCCTAGGAAAGAAAAGCCATTCTTGAACGAATCCTTACTTACTATTGTCACATTGGTTATTAAAACTATATTTAATATTCTTCTTAGATGAAGTGTTAAATATTAATAATATTTACACTCAATTCCTTTACATTTTATGTGATGTCGGGCGTAAATAGATTTCACGTATTCATACACGCACTAAGGAAAGAGCGAATGTTTTTCCGAATTGGTAATACGAAGGTTGCTGTGGCTGCATCGGCAATTTTGTCTTCATTTTCACTAGCCCCAATGGCTATGGCTAGCAATGCCTCAGAGCTAGAAATGCAGCGTGATGTTTATGATAGAGCGCAAGAGGTTTTAGACAACCGTGATCTAAAAGCTTATTCAGCACTGCGCAGCAAAATTCAAACATATCCTCTCACGCCTTACACCGATTATCGTGCTTTTCTTATCGGTCTTGGTGAGCGCACTCCAGCTGAAGTGGATGTGTTTATTGAAGAGAACAAAGCGCTGCCATTTTCTAATCGTATGCGAGCACCATATTTAGATATGCTGGCGTCTAGAAAACAGTGGCAAACCATCCTTGAGTTTCAGACCAAAGAGCCAGTAGGTGAAAAGTACCAATGCATCTATTACCGAGCGAACTATGAGCAAGGTAATAAAGAGTTTGCTTTCAAAGGGGCGAAGCAACTGTGGTTAAGTGGCGATGGTGTTGATGATGCTTGCGACCCGCTATTTAAGAGTTGGGATCAAGCTGGCTTAAGAACTGATGAGCTGATTTTAGAGCGTATGCTGTTAGCGTTTGAAGGGCGTAACGGTAAGCTGATGACCTATCTGATCAAGCAATTGGATCATGATGAGTCAATTGCTCAAGCTAAGCAGATGAAGGCGTTATACAACAAGCCTGAAAACGTGCTCGCATTCGCTAAGAAGCATCCAGCCAATGAGTTTTATCAAGCTCAAACGGAGTTTGCTTTTGAGAAGCTCGCGCGAAAATCGGCTAGCAGTGCTCAAGAAGTATTCGATGAGGTCATCAAGGCTCAGAAGTTTTCTGAAGAGAAATCTCAAGAGCTCGCTGATTACCTGACTTTCCGTTTAATCAATACCGATTCTGAAGAGTTGATGGAGTGGCGAGACAAGATGTTGGCGAGTTCGTCGAAACAAGTCTTGTTGGAACGTCGTGCTCGTTTGGCTATTCAGCATGCAGATTGGGCTGGATTGAAAGAGTGGATTGCACGCTTGGACGACAAGCACCAAGCTTCATTGCGTTGGCAATACTGGTTAGGCAGGGCTGAAATAGCAACTGGAGATACCGAAAAGGGCAACCAACGTCTGTCTGATATTTTAGGCAAGCGTAATTTCTACAGTGTTGCGGCGGCTAAGCAGTTAGGTAAGCCTATTCAGTACCCTACATCAACGCTCAAGTATAATGCTGAAACAGTGAAGCCTTTTAATACTTCGCTGATTCGTATCGATGAACTGATTACTCGCGATAAAATTGCCGCCGCTAAAAGTGAATGGCGCTGGCTACTGACCAATGCAGATAAAGAGCAAAAAGAGATGCTTGCCGCTTACGCTGCGACACAGCGTTGGAATCACTTCACAGTGATTGCGAGTATTTCAGCGAAAATGTGGGATAACATTGCACTGCGTTTTCCGGTTGCTCATCAGTGGTGGTTTAACTTCTACGCGGAGAAGCATGATATTGACCCAATCACCTTGATGTCTCTAGCAAGACAAGAGAGTGCGATGGATTCTGAAGCTCGTTCTCCAGTTGGTGCACGTGGTGTCATGCAAATTATGCCAAAGACAGCGCAATATACGGCGAACAAGCATAAGATTAAGTACAAGGGTAGCGATGATCTTTACGATGTCGGCAAGAATATCGAAATTGGTAGCCACTACTTAGATGGTTTGCTTTCTCAATATGACAACAACCGTATCTTCGCTTTTGCTGCCTACAATGCAGGACCAAGCCGTGTGAAGCAGTGGCGTTCTCGCAGTGATGAAAAGCTTGATGCCTTTGCTTTCATTGAGATGATTCCATTCAAAGAGACACGCGGTTACGTTCAGAACATCTTAATGTTTGAGACTTATTACCGAGACATCTTGGGTGAGCAGGGTGAGTTTTTGGCTCCCCATGAGGTGAAAACTAAATACTAGCGGCCGATAAAGCCTGAAACTGAGTGACAATCGAAGGCAGTGAGTGCGAACCATTTCCGCTTACTGCCTTTTTACATTGGATCACATCCAGTATTTCGGTATAAAGTGGTAAACGCTTTCAATCGATAAGCGACTCTTTAAAGTCTGAATTTAAAAGTAAGTGTAGAGATATGGCATCACAACCTGAATATGATAACTGGCAACAACTCATGGATTTAGTTAAGACAGCGGTTGAGAAAGATCAGCATGAACTGTTGTTGACCATGATGATGACGCCCGATGAGCGAGATGCTCTGGTTGCTCGAATTAATATTTTTTGTGAGCTAATGAAAGGTGAAATGTCTCAAAGACAAGTAAGCCAAATGCTGGGAGTCGGTGTTGCAACCATCACCAGAGGCTCGAATGAGCTCAAGGCAAAATCAGAACAAGAGAAAGCGATTATTGCCGATCTGCTGCTTAAGTAATGATGGGCTTAAGCAATCACTGAATAGCGAGAGTGCGAATTGAAAAAAACGCTAACTGAGGGTTAGCGTTTTTTAGTTTCTAGAGCGTGCAATCGAGCTGCTAGAGAGCTTGAGAAGCAGTCATTGGTTAAGCCGAGAAATGCTCAGGGTTCACAAATGGGATCAGCGCTAAGATTAACGCTTGGTGATAGACCGAGCTACGTGAAAGCTGGTTATGTGTCAGTAAACCAATCGCTCCACCTTTTTGCTTGATATTGTCAGTACCAAATACTTCATCCATCACATCCCCGAGTTCGTTAGCGTGTTGTAGCTTTTCAAGAACGGCTGGTGGCAGCATCAGGCTTGCCGAGCGAGATTCACCACGTTGACCATTTGATTCAATCACCATCCAAGCAAACGTGACACCGCCTTCTATTCCCGCTTCTAACCCGACATAGAAATCCGCATTAGGTTGCTGTTGTGTCGCATTGTGTACACGGTTCACTGCACCTTGATAGGTCTCATCATTACTCATAGGCTGATCGGCAACACCACTTGGCACACTTACACCCGTGAACTCAAACTCGGTGTTGGGAAACGCAGAGACAAAAGCACTTTTGACAGCATTGATCTTAGCGGGATTTAGCGAGGCGATGATGACAGATTTCATGTATTCGATTCTTATAGTCGGTTGATTCAGTTGGTACGTGTTAATCGTTCTGTTGGTGCTTAAATCGCTGTTGGTGTTCCTGATACCAGTCGCTTAGCTCATTGAGAGGCATAGGCTTACCAAAGTAGAAGCCTTGCAGCATGTCGCAATGCGCGTCTTGTAGCCATTGGTGCATCTCTTTGGTTTCGATACCTTCAGCAGTCACGGTTTTGCCTTGCGCGTGACACAGTCCGATCACAGGCTTAACTATGTTCTGATTGTTTGTTTCGATCAAGGCTTCCAAGAAACCTTTATCCAATTTGATTTTTTGCGTCGGATACTCAACCAATTGAGTGATGGATGTGTAGCCCGAACCAAAATCATCGATAGCTAATCGGTAGCCCATTCGAGCGAGTTCGTTGAGTAGCGGAAAACCGTGTGAATTTGAATAGAAGGTCTCGGTGATCTCAAAATCAATTAAGCTTGGTGGAATGCCATTAATCTTTGCGTGTTGTTCAATGAAATCTGCGAGATGCGTAGTCTCTATCCCGGCAGAAGATAGGTTGATAGACAGCTGAATTGAGTGATCAAATTGAGCCTGAAGCTGATGGAAAGAAGCAAAGGCATTCTCGATAACCCAGCGATCGACAAGCTCGAACAGCCCTGTTTGCTCAGCAATTGGAATAAACTCATTAGGAGTTACCGTACCAAGCTGTTCTGACTCCCAACGTAGCAGAACTTCAACTCCAATTACGTGGTGCCCTGCAGCATCCATATATGGCATGTAAACGAGTTTAAACTCTTCATCAAAGTTCTGATCTCTTAGAGCTCGCTCAATATTGGCTTGACGTTGAATGGTTTTATCCAAGTCTAACGAGTAATCCGCGAACTGGTTCTTACCAGCATGTTTCGCTTGGTACATAGCGGTGTCAGCGTTTGAGAGTAGCTTTTCGATGGTATGCCCATCATTTGGATAGGTCGCAATACCAATACTCACTGTAATTGGAAAGCTTCCTGAGTCGGTGATGAACCCTTTTTGTAGTGGATCGAGTAACTTTTCAGAGAATTGATGCGCAATATTATCGGCATTCGCTGGGGCATTGATATAGATAACAAACTCATCGCCCGACAAGCGCGCAGGCATGCAGTGAGCGTTGTCGCTCTGTTGAAAAAAGTCACATAAAGCGGTGATGCGCTCTGCAAAAGAAACCAGTATTGAATCCCCAATCTGGTGTCCGTATTTGTCGTTCACAAACTTAAAGTTGTCTAAATCGAGATAGAGTACCCAGGTATTGTTTTTCGAGTCAGGGGCTAGCAGAGATTGTTGCACAAACGACTGAAATTGAAGTCGATTGGGGATTTGCGTTAGCTGGTCATTCTCTGCCAACACTTTGGTCTGTTGGTAGGTATTATCGAGCTCTTGGTACATGTCATAAAAACGTTGTGACAAGCGGCCTAATTCATCATTAGTGCCTAAGCGCTCAATGTTCTTTCTTTGCTTTTTTTCGACCTGTTGCAGCTGCTTATCCAAGCGCGTGATTGGATTAATCACACATCGGGATAAAAGCATGAGCAATAAGCCCACACTGACAAAGGCAGATAGAGCAAACGACAAGCTGAGCTCATTCCAGATTGATTTTAGCTTGTTGTCCAACAAAAATTGAGCCGGGTCGAGGGTAGCGTAAAGTTCAGGTCCCAGCTTCACAGACTGAGTTAAACCATGCCCAAGAGTTATCGGTTCATCGGTAAAAAAAAAGACTGGTTTGGTAGTCAAACTCTATCTGTTTACGCAGTGAATTAAACTTATCGAGAGAGACCGAAACGACTAGAAAAAATACATCATTGATCTGTTCGCTTATCGGGGCCGAAACGCTCTTTTTATCAAGTACTTCATAGTGAACAAGCATCCCTTCGCCCTGCGAGTTTTGGATGTAGTCAGTATGTGAGGTTACGTGTTTTTCTTGATACTGACGATCAACAAACTCTAAGACCTTCGGGTCCATCTCTGCAAAGGGGTCACGGCTATTTTCGGCGTAGTAGCTGACGGTACCATCGCCGTCGAGAAGAGCAAGGCCAGTAAAGCTATCGTCGCCATCTTGTAATAACTTTATCGTCTCGTGTAGATCATCAATGAGTGCGAGCTCTTGGCTAGGGTTCTCTTCGGCCAAGAAGAAGCGTTTAATCATGTCACTTTTAGTAAGCGCATAAGAATAGCTGTTCAAAAAAGATCGCGATTGACGAAAGTGTCCGGCGAGCTTTTCCATACTCAATTGCAGAGCATTATCTTCGCGTTTGATGAAACTGTTTTTTTGAGTCGAGTAAATGATATAGCTGGAAGCCGCAGTACTGATCAGTATTACGGGGGCAATCAGAAGTAATATTTTCGTACTTAGCTTCATGGCTATTCACAACATGGTTTATAAATTTGAGCGCGTAAGTTTATGTCACTTGCGGTGAGCTCGCTATTAATTACACGTTGTACGGTGCTTTCCTGTGAAGGCGGTAAGGTTTTGTCTTTATTGATAAAAATGCCACTAATGAGTTTTCTATTAGCAAGGCATAAAGCAGTAGTAGATAGGGAGGCCGAGGGGGTCTAAGAGTATTGTAAATATGGGGGACTTAAGTATTTGGCCTACTGCAGGCCAAATACTTCTATTAGTAAAAAGCGGTTATTTATTCTAACTTATGACAACTTAACTTGAGTCGCTTTGATGTTTTCACTTGGGTAGCAACCAAGGACTTTTAAGTGGCGAGTAATGGCCGTCAACTCTGTGATCGCTTGCTGCATATTATCCGAATCTAGGTGTGCTTCTAAGTCCACATAGAACATCTCTTCCCAAGGGTTACCCATAATCGGACGAGACTCCAGCTTAGTCATGTTGATACCTAAGCGCTGCAGAATCAGTAGCGTCTCTACCAATGAACCTGCTTCTTGTGAAGTTGACATAATCAGTGTTGTCTTCGCAGGGATCTGAGTCGAGACTTCAACAGGTTTACGAGCTACTACGATGAAACGTGTGTGGTTCTCTGTCTGGTTCGCAATGTTGCCTTGGATAGGCTGAAGTCCGTAAAGCTTGCCGCTCGATGCATTACCAATTGCAGCAACATCATCTCCATCCAGTTCTTTGACCTTTTTCATTGCGTCGGCTGTGCTAGCACATGATTCAAGAGTTACATCTTTCAGGCGGCTCAAGAACTCACTGCACTGCTGGTGTGGTTGTGGATGCGAGTAAAGTGTTTTGATGTCTTCTAAACGGATATCACTTTTCGCGACTAGGCAGTGTTCAATCGGTTGAGATAGCTCACCAACGATATAAAGCGTGGTGTGCTGAAGTAGGTCGTACACTTCGTTAATCGAACCTGAACTGGTGTTTTCAATTGGCAATACACCGTAATCCGCATGTCCCGATTCTACCGTCGACGCTACTTCTTTGAAGTGATTACAGTTTAACTCAATCAATTCCATATTCTTACGGCTGAAATACTCACGGCTCGCAAGATGGGAGTAGGACCCTTTAGAGCCTAAGAATGCAACGCGAGCCAATGGTTTACGGCTTTGCGGGTTCGCAAGGTTTTGTAGGTATGACTGTTGCAGTAGGACTGAATCTTCAATGATGGTGTGGAACAGCTTGGTAATGTACTGAGCATCTAGTTCGTATTTGTCTTTACCGTTGTTAATCAGTTTAACCAACAGTTGTTGTTCTCTTACTGCGTCACGAACTGGCTTTGATGTTTCTACCTTGCTTTTAGCAACTTCGATGCTTAGCTTGCGACGTTCTGAAAGTAGCTTCAGTAGTTCGTCATCTAAATCATTGAGACGAAGGCGGATATCATCCAGTGAAATTGAGCTGTCAGTCATAAATGTGTCCTTATAAAAAAGCCTCCCTAGTGTGGGAGGCTTCTTGTTCGTTTTTGACTTGTTTTTCTAAAACGACTTAGCCTCCGATTTACGGAAGAAAAAAGAAGTCAAAAATAAACAAAGATTGAGTTTGCATAAAAAGTGATTGTTTTATGAATGTTTAAACACAATAAGCAAGCGAGCTACGAGCGTCAAGCAAAAAAATAGCGCCCTGAGGCGCTATTTTTTAATCTGTTATCTTTCCTTATTCTACTTCAGCTTCTAGCTCTTCGATTTCAGGCTTTTCAGCGCGGCGCGCTTCTGGTTTATGGCGTAGCTTGTTGAGTTGACGCTCTAGTTTTTGTTCTACTTCGTTGATAGCAACGTAGAGGTCGTCATGGATTGATGAAGCTACAAGTTGCCCTTTTGGTACGGTTAGTACCGCTTCAAATTTCTTCTTCTTGTTTGGTTCTTCACTAAAGCTCGCTTGGCAACCAATGATGTCTACTTGCCATTTATCCAGCTTTTTAAATTTGCTTTCTATGTGATCACGGATTGCAGAGGTAATGTCGATGTTTTTACCAGTGATGTTCATTTTCATAGAAGTTTTCCTCTGTTGTATCCCTCATGGGTTAACTTCAGATTACGACTTTTGGGAATTGGTAATGTGATCTAGATCTTATTTTGATAGGATGGAATGAGCATTAAAATCAAATGTGATCTTACGCAAGTCTTGATATCTTTTTGGCGAAAAATGCTTGTTATCCTTATGAAAAACGATAACTTGGAGGCAAGGCTTCGCTAAAAATTAAATCAGTTTTTAGGGGCGTCTTACAGCTTATAGAAAGTGCTTGATGGATATTTATCCAATTGTACTTTGTGACATAGAGCATGTGATATGAAGCCTCAAGTTAGCTTCTTCAGAATTCGATAAACAAAAGCCGCATAACTTTGCTTATGCGGCTTTTGTGTTTTTAGTCTTCCCCGTCGTTTTTCAGGTTATGACCAATTAATCGTTGGTTTGCAGTAATCTCGCTGTGCCGTTCTCTCGAATTGTATTGATGGCTTCTAACTGTTTATAGATAACGAAATAGCGGTTGATGTTGGCGACATAGGTGACGGGTTCTTTACTGACGTATTTACGAGTAATGATCTCTACGTTTTTAAACCAGATATTCGGGTTGTAGCCTTTCTTCTTCGCAAGATTCCTCATCTTTCTGATCTTAGCGGGGCCTGCATTATAGGAGGCTAGAGTAAAGTAAAGCTGGTTATCTGGAGTAATGGCTGGGTCATCAAAATATCTATCTTTAATGAAGCGCATGTACTTTACGCCAGCATGGATGTTGTTATCGACGATGTGGATATTCTTGATGTTGACGTTTTTGTCTCTCGCAGTGCTAGGTAGAACCTGCATTACTCCAATAGCACCTCGGTGGGAGACTCTGCTCTGATCAAGGCCCGACTCTTGGAAGCCTTGCGCAGACATCATCAAAGGATCGAATTCATACTTATTCGAATACTTTTCAAATACATCAGCCAGTTTAGCAACGCGGTCAACTTTGTTCGGGTTGAGTGCCCGACCTAACCAACGAGTATTATCTATGTATTTCTTATAGATAACGTTTCCAAGCAGGGTACCTGTTCGAGCTGTCTTAACGTATTTGTTTATCTCTTTCTTTAGTTGAGGGCTGTCTTTTCTTAATGCCCAGGCTATTTGACCATTTTCGCGTAAAGGTAAGTCGTGATGGACTTGAATGTTTTCCATCACATCGATCCAGAGTTTCGCTTTGTGGCTGTCCAGAATCGTACCTTGTATATAGCCTTGGTTAACGAGTTCGATCAGTTCATAGTCTTGCAGTGACTCTTCGATGAAGTGGACATGCAGCGGCGGTAAACCTAGCTCGTTGAGTTCTTTATTGACCCTTTGCACGCTTTCGAAGTAACTAGAACTTGCCCGAATCCATACTTCCTTACCACTGAGTTGCTTGATCTCGGTGATCGCTTCTGAATTCTTGCCTGTGATAATGAGCTCTTTACCGTCTTTAATCATAGGGGCTGAAAAGTCGATCACCTTTAATCGCTTATCGGTGACGGTCAGGTTTGCAACAGCAACATCGCCATAGCCTGACCGTAGAGAGGGGAGCAGGTCATCCCGCTGCACAGGAATAATTTGAACGTTCAGGTAAGGGTGCTTCTTGCGAAGACTTTTTTCGAAATGGTAAAGCATCTCGGCAACGATGCCTTTGGGCTTGCCATCTTCTATATAGTAGAAGCCAAGATCAGCAGAGACCAGCACTCTCACTGTACCTTTGGTTTTGAGTACATCGAGGTCCCCCATGTAAGGCTTATTGCTTAATGGCGAGAGTTCTAACGCGTGGGAAAATTGGCTAAAGAGCACGATCCCAATAAATAATAACAACCTACTCACATCCACACTCCATGTTGATGTTTTGTTAAAAGTTATTTATTGAAGATACCGTGTATTGTGCGATTCATCAAGTTCGTGGAATAGGTTTAAAAAAAGCGCGCTAATAAATTAGCGCGCTTTTTTAGTCAGGAACAGAATGGTTGGCTAAGGTAGTGGGTTTAGCTCAATCAAGGCTTCTGTTCTTTGAATTGCGTCCTCAAGGCCAAGCTGTTTGTAGGCCTCTAGCTGGATTTTTAAAGACTTACGCGCTGCGATAGTATCTGGGTAAGTCTTTTGCAGTTCTTGCGTTCTATTGATTGCAGCGATCCAAGCTTCACGACGCAGATAGAAATCTGCCGTTGCTAGGTCGTAATCTGCCAAACGGTTTTTAAGTGCGAACATGCGTTTTTGTGCATCTTCTGCGTAAGGGCTTGCAGGGAAGCGCTCTAGTAGTCGTTTGAAATCAGCAAAAGCGAGTTTTACTGGCTCAGGATCTCGGTCGCTACGGTCGATATTAAAAATATCGTGCATAAAGTTTCTGTCTTGTGCCATGTGCGTTAGGCCGCGCATGTAAAGAACCCAGTCTTGTTTTTCGTGAGTTGGGTTTAAACGCAAGAAACGTGAAATGGTCGCTAGGCCAAGCGCTAGGTCATCATTTTTGTAGTAAGCGTAAATCAGGTCTAGCTGTACTTGTTCAGAATAGGCGCCGAAAGGGTAACGAGAGTCTAGAGCTTCTAGCTTTTCAATGGCAGAAAGCCAGCTACCACTTTGCAGCGATTCTTGCGCCTCAGAGTAGAGAACCGATGGCGGTACATCTGGCACTATCTCTTCGGTACTTGAACAACCAGCCAAGAGTGATACGGCTAATAGACCCGCTAAAGTAAGGTGTTTCATGTCAGGCGTCGATTCCTTGAATTAAATATTTCGTAAGCTTCCGTTACTTTCTAACCAGTAACAGATACAATGATGCAATTATTCTATTTTATCCATACTAATGGGTATTAGTCTCACGGTTTTTAAAAAAGTTCGATATGGCTCAGCAGATCACATTAACAGACACAGTAAAAAGCAGCCAGTTAGGTCAACGTTTAGACCAAGCTGTCGCTGAACTATTTACCGATTTTTCTCGCTCTCGTATTAAAGAGTGGCTTCTTGACGGCAAAGTCCAAGTGGATGGCGAAGTTATTACCAAGCCACGCGTTAAGGTTATGGGCGGAGAAGAGATCATCTTACAAGCTGAACTTGAAGATGAAGAGCGCTGGGAAGCACAAGACATTCCTTTAGACATTGTCTTTGAAGATGAACACCTATTGGTTATTAACAAGCCACGTGATTTTGTTGTTCACCCAGGAGCAGGTACGCCGGATGGAACCGTGCTAAACGCGTTGCTGCACCACTACCCACAAATCGCTGAAGTACCTCGTGCAGGTATTGTTCACCGTCTCGATAAAGACACGACAGGTCTTATGGTTGTTGCTAAAACAGTACCAGCACAGACTCGCCTGGTACGCGCATTGGCTAAGCGTCGTATTACTCGTGAATACGAAGCGATTGCAATCGGCAAAATGACCGCTGGTGGCATGGTAGAAAAAGGCATTAGCCGCCACGCAACCAAGCGTACTTTGATGGCTGTGAATGAAACGGGCAAACCAGCGGTAACTCACTACCGTGTTGCAGAGCACTTCCGTGAACATACACGTATTCGCCTACGTCTAGAAACGGGTCGTACTCACCAAATCCGTGTACATATGTCTTACCTTCAGCATCCACTGCTAGGTGATATTGCATACGGTGGTCGTGCACGTATTCCAAAAGGTGCATCAGAAGAACTAACGAAGATGATTCGTGCTTTTGATCGTCAAGCACTACACGCGGTTATGCTTAAATTTGTTCACCCAATCACGGGCGAAGAAGTTGAATTCCACGCACCTGTGCCAAATGACATGGTTGTGATGGCTGAAGCTCTGCGCGTTGATGCTCGCGATAACCTAGAAGAAGACATTTAATTATGTCGATGATCATCCCTAACTGGAACGCACCAAGTAATGTGAAGGCTTTTGCTTCGACACGTGTTGGTGGTTTTTCTGCTGATGCATATCAAGGGCTAAACCTCGGTATGCATGTTGGGGATGATGCTTCACTGGTTGAACGTAACCGCATATGGCTTACGCAACACACTAACATGCCGGCAGCACCGGTATGGCTCAACCAAACACACTCAACTGATGTGGCAACGGTTCTTGAGCCAACATCCAATGTTCTCGACGCGGACGGCGCATTTACTACAGCGACTAGGGTTGTGTGTTCAGCGATGACTGCAGATTGTTTGCCAGTTATCCTCACCGATACCAAAGGTACTCAAGTTGCTGCGGTTCATGCGGGATGGCGTGGTCTTGCTGGTGGTATTCTTGAAAATGCAGTCGCAAAGTTTACCAATCTCAGCTCTGACAACCAGATCATTGCTTGGCTAGGCCCTGCGATTGGCAAACAAGCCTTTGAGGTTGGTGATGATGTGTTGGAAGCTTTCGTTGGTTTTGACCCTCAAGCCAAGCTTGCATTCAAAGCGAAAACTGAACCGGGCAAATGGTTAGCGAACATGTCTCAACTTGCAACACAGCGACTTACTAAAGTGGGTGTTTCGCAAGTGACGGATTCGAACCTTTGTACTTTTGCCGATTCTGACGCTTTCTATTCTTATCGTCGAGATGGCGTTACTGGCCGTCAGGCTACCTTTATTTGGCTAGAGTAACGTTTAGTAAGTGTCCGCTTTTATCCAGCACAATTATATTTTTATATAAACTCTATTCTTCATTCCTATCCCTTGAAAATTCGCGTTACCGTATCCATCTTCTAACCATAAGATAAACATATCTAAGAGTAGGAAGGTTGGCATGCGTCTCGATCGATTCACTAGTAAATTTCAAATTGCGATATCTGATGCTCAGTCGCTCGCATTAGGTCGTGATCACCAATATATAGAGCCTGTACACCTAATGGTGTCGCTATTAAATCAAGATGGTAGTGCGATTCGTCCATTGCTTACTATGTTGAATATTGATGTGGTTCAGTTGCGTTCAAAGTTAAGCGAAATATTAGACCGTGTACCGAAAGTAAGTGGTATCGGTGGTGATGTTCAGCTTTCGAATGCAATGGGCACTCTGTTCAATCTATGTGACAAGGTCGCACAAAAGCGCCAAGACACATACATTTCTTCGGAAGTCTTCCTACTTGCCGCAATTGAAGATAAAGGTCCTTTAGGTAATCTGCTTAAAGAACTAGGTCTTACTGAGCAAAAATTATCTCAAGCTATCGAGCAGGTTCGCGGTGGTCAAAAAGTTGATGACCCAAATGCCGAAGACCGACGCCAAGCATTAGAGAAATTCACCATTGATCTGACTGAAAGAGCAGAGCAAGGTAAGCTCGACCCTGTTATCGGTCGAGATGACGAAATCCGCCGTACCATCCAAGTACTTCAGCGTCGTACTAAGAATAACCCTGTCATTATCGGTGAACCTGGTGTTGGTAAGACAGCTATCGTTGAAGGTTTGGCTCAGCGCATTATTAACAATGAAGTGCCAGAAGGTTTAAGAGGCCGACGCGTACTTTCATTAGACATGGGTGCTTTGGTAGCTGGCGCTAAATATCGTGGTGAGTTTGAAGAGCGTTTGAAGTCAGTCCTCAATGAATTGTCTAAAGAAGAGGGCAATATCATTCTCTTCATCGATGAAATTCATACCATGGTCGGCGCGGGTAAAGGTGAAGGCTCTATGGATGCGGGTAACATGCTAAAACCAGCGTTGGCTCGTGGTGAGCTTCACTGCGTTGGCGCAACGACCCTTGATGAATACCGTCAATATATAGAAAAAGACCCAGCGTTAGAGCGCCGCTTCCAAAAAGTGCTGGTCGATGAACCAACGGTTGAAGACACGGTGGCGATTCTTCGTGGTTTGAAAGAGCGCTATGAACTTCATCATCATGTAGAAATTACCGACCCAGCGATCGTGGCTGCAGCAACACTATCTCATCGATACGTTTCTGATCGTCAACTGCCAGATAAGGCAATTGATCTGATTGATGAAGCCGCATCGAGTATCCGTATGCAGATCGATTCAAAACCTGAGTCTCTGGATAAACTGGAGCGTAAGATCATTCAGCTTAAGATCGAGCAGCAAGCGCTAACTAATGAAAACGATGAAGCCAGTGAAAAGCGTCTTCGCACCTTACAAGCGGAGCTCTCAGATAAAGAGCGTGACTTTGCTGAACTCGAAGAAGTGTGGAACGCTGAGAAAGCAGCACTGTCTGGCACGCAACATATCAAATCAGAGCTAGAACAAGCTCGTATGGATATGGACTTTGCAAGACGTGCAGGTGATCTAAATCGAATGTCTGAACTGCAATATGGTCGTATCCCGGAGTTAGAGAAGCAACTAGACCTTGCTACCCAAGCTGAAATGCAAGAGATGACTTTATTACGTAATAAGGTTACTGACGCAGAAATTGCAGATGTTTTATCAAAGCAAACGGGGATTCCGGTTTCTAAGATGTTAGAAGCAGAAAAAGAGAAGCTTCTAAAGATGGAAGGTGTTCTGCATAAGCGCGTTATCGGCCAAGGCGAAGCAGTAGAAGTGGTTTCGAATGCGATTCGTCGTAGCCGTGCTGGTTTATCTGATCCGAATAAGCCAATTGGTTCTTTTCTATTCCTTGGCCCTACAGGGGTAGGTAAAACGGAGCTCTGTAAAACGCTTGCTAACTTCATGTTTGATAGTGACGATGCAATGGTACGTATCGACATGTCTGAGTTTATGGAGAAACACTCTGTTGCTCGTTTAGTTGGCGCGCCTCCGGGCTATGTCGGTTACGAAGAGGGTGGTTATTTAACTGAAGCAGTGCGCCGCAAACCATATTCAGTAATCTTGTTAGATGAAATCGAGAAAGCACACCCAGATGTTTTCAATATTTTACTTCAGGTTCTTGATGATGGACGCTTGACTGATGGACAAGGCCGCACAGTCGACTTCAGAAATACGGTCGTGATCATGACATCTAACCTTGGCTCTTCGAGAATTCAAGAAAACTTCAATACGCTCGATTACCAAGGAATAAAGAATGAGGTGATGGAAGTGGTAGGTAAACATTTCCGTCCTGAGTTTTTGAACCGAGTGGATGAAAGCGTTGTGTTCCACCCATTAGGGCAAGAGCACATTCAATCTATTGCTTCTATTCAGCTTGAACACCTGAAAAAGCGTATGGAAGATAATGGTTATGAACTTGAGGTATCAGAAAAAGCGCTGAAGCTAATTTCTCAAGTTGGCTTCGACCCTGTATATGGAGCACGACCGTTGAAAAGAGCGATTCAACAGAGTGTAGAGAACCCATTGGCGAAAGCGATACTTGCTGGAAAAATCAACCCAGAGAAAAAAGTACAGCTATTAGTTAATAACGACAGAATTATTGCTCACCAGTAATTGGAGCAGAAACAATAGGTACGATTCGCTAAATTTAGTCTAAATCGTACCTATTTCGAACGCTTTGTATAAATACTATTCGAACAGTTGCTAGTGGCGGCTTTTTTTCGTTTTTGGCCTTGTGCGCAAGATTATTATCTCTATAATGCGCCTCCGTTGTCAGGGATAACCAAGCGG
>AAZW01000033.1 GCA_000169995.1 Vibrionales bacterium SWAT-3
CCGGGCCACCAGCACGTAGAGTACGGTCGCTAATTTCGGTCATTTCATAGTCTGGTCGACTGGGTGAGAAATGCGTTTCAACTGACCAATACTTTCAAGATGGTCGATAAAATCACGTAAATCTTTAAAACTCATAGAACTTCTACATGCTGATTATTCTGCGCTCAGTATATCAAAAAGGGGCATCGTGAGATCCCCCTTTTTAGTAAGGTTATTGAGAGGTAAAACCCAGTTACGGAAGCACTTGCTGTATCACTGAACTTTTGACTTGTGGGTTGTCACTCACTAGCTCTTGTAACCAATTAGTATGTCCTTGCTTGGCTAACTCACGAGCGACCAATGGCGCATCATCGGCGATCGCCATGCGAGAAACTAAAAAGTCTTTCACCTCTTCTGAAAGTGGGTTCACTCTCGTCAGCAAAGTAATCGCTTCTTCTTTTAATCTTGGGTTTTTCGTTGCTGCCATCACCTGCTCTAAGGCAAATGGGGATTTATTCTCAGCGAGACGAACCAGCTCAGCTTGGCTATGATAATCGGCTTTCATCTTCCAAAGGATTTGATAGACATCCGGGTCTTCGCTCACCTGTGCTAATCGAACCACTACTTCGGTAGAGGGTAACCAGCTGACTATCGGTGACTCTGTTAGTTGTTTTGCTAAGTAATTCACGGCCTCTGGAGACAAGCTATCCAGTTCTCTTATGAGTAGCGCCTCTCGAGTTTGGACCTGATGCTCAGAGCCAGTTAGCCACTCTTTAAGGTTGAGGTTCTGTTTCTCTGCATCGAGCACAAACACCAATGTATTTTGGTCAGCGCGGAATTGTTTGACTAAACGGTTGGCTATCGAAGGATAATTAAAGGCTGGTACCGTAAACTCATAGCCATCACCACGCTCTAATACCTGGTAGGTTGGCGTAATAGCGAGTTGCTGCTCCACAAAGATAGACATCTTCGGTGTGAGTACGATTTTTTGCTGTTCAATCTTCTTCAAGAGTTGGTAACGAGCCACCTCTTGCTGGGGAAATGTCAGGCGCTCAAGTGCAAAGCGTAACGAATTCACTTCATCACGCACGACAAGCTCAAGCAATTCAGCAGTTTTTAGTTTTACTTGATCATTCTCAAGCCAAGACTCTACTGTATGTGGAGACATCTCGGTGGCATTAACGATGCCGACCGGTGAAAGTAACAGTGAAGTAGACAAGAGTAATGATGACAACAGTCCATGTTGCATTTTAACTTCCTTGTAACACTTTTGGTCATTCTGCAAGCTGCCGCTGCAAAATGCAAATAAAAAGCGCTACCCGAGGGCAGCGCTTTCTAATAACTATCAGCTAATCAAGATTACTGACGACGCATAGCGTCAAAAAACTCATCGTTCGTTTTCGTCATTGCTAGCTTGTCGATAAGGAATTCCATTGCATCGATTTCGCCCATTGGGTGAACAATCTTACGCAGGATCCACATCTTCTGTAGTTCATCGTTCTTAGTAAGAAGCTCTTCACGACGAGTACCAGAGCGGTTGAAATCAATCGCAGGGAATACACGCTTTTCAGCAATCTTACGGTTAAGGTGCAGTTCCATGTTACCTGTACCTTTGAATTCTTCGTAGATAACTTCATCCATCTTAGAACCAGTATCAACCAGTGCTGTAGCGATGATGGTTAAGCTACCGCCTTCTTCAACGTTACGAGCTGCACCGAAGAAACGCTTAGGACGGTGAAGTGCGTTTGCATCCACACCACCTGTTAGTACTTTACCTGATGAAGGTACTACCGTGTTGTATGCACGCGCTAGACGAGTGATTGAGTCCAGAAGGATAACCACGTCTTTCTTGTGTTCAACAAGACGCTTCGCTTTCTCGATAACCATTTCTGCTACTTGTACGTGGCGAGATGCTGGTTCATCGAATGTAGAAGCAACTACTTCACCTTTAACTAGGCGCTGCATTTCTGTTACTTCTTCCGGACGCTCATCGATAAGTAGAACCATTAGTTCACACTCAGGATGGTTGTGAGCGATGCTTTGCGCAATGTTTTGCAGAAGCATTGTCTTACCCGCTTTTGGCGGAGCAACAATCAAGCCACGCTGACCTTTACCAATTGGAGATGCAAGGTCAAGGATACGAGCTGTGATATCTTCTGTCGCACCATTACCACGTTCCATAACCATGCGTTCGTTAGCATGCAGAGGGGTAAGGTTTTCAAAAAGGATCTTGTTACGAGCGTTGTCTGGTTTGTCGTGGTTTACCGTGTTTACTTTCAGTAGAGCAAAGTAACGTTCGCCATCTTTAGGTGGACGAATCTTTCCGGCAATTGAGTCACCAGTACGTAGGTTGAAACGACGAATCTGACTTGGTGATACGTAGATATCATCAGGACCCGCTAAGTACGAGCTGTCTGCGCTACGAAGAAAACCAAAACCGTCTTGCAGAATTTCAAGAACACCGTCACCGAAGATGTCTTCACCACTTTTTGCATGTGCTTTAAGGATAGCGAAGATAATGTCCTGTTTTCTTAGACGAGCTAGGTTTTCAAGGCCTAGGCTTTCGCCAAGTTTAACAAGTTCAGACACAGGTCTGTTCTTCAGTTCTGTAAGATTCATTGTGGTGGATGCTTGTTTAGTCAAAATAAGATCTGTTTTCTAGTTAAGAGGGATTCGGTCACAGGATCGACCAAGAAGAGAAATTCGTTCAATTAACGTGCGATAAATTAGCACTAAAACTAAGACTAGTCCATAGCTTAGAAAAAACAAAACCGTGCATTTGTTAACTGCACGGTTTCTTTATCAAATGCTCACCTGATTATAGGTTAGCGTCTAGGAACTCTTTAAGTTGAGTTTTAGACAATGCACCAACTTTAGTTGCTGCTACGCCGCCATCTTTGAAAAGAAGAAGCGTTGGAATGCCACGAATACCAAACTTTGGTGGTGTTCCAGCATTCTGGTCGATATTAAGTTTACCGATAGTGAGCTTGCCTTCGTACTCGTCTGCGATTTCATCAAGAATCGGCGCAATCATCTTACAAGGGCCACACCATTCTGCCCAAAAATCAACAAGAACAGGGCCTGCAGCGTTGATCACATCGTTCTCAAAACCGTCATCAGTTAGCTGCAAAATCTTATCACTCATCTTCCACTCCAATGTATTTTTTAGAACTGGTTGGATGATAACCAGTAAATAGATGCCCTATTGGAATGTATTTACTTTCGTATTGCAAGCTTAAGCTGATATTCTATAGCAATGAAAAAGACGCATATCACAGAGCAAAAGTTCGCCGACTTGGATTTACTTCCGCAAGTCATTGAAGGATTGGAGAAAAAAGGGTTCGATTATTGTACCCCTATCCAAGCCTTGGCGCTCCCGGTACTGCTCACCGGCCAAGACATTGCAGGCCAGGCCCAAACGGGTACTGGTAAAACGCTTGCGTTTCTTACTGCTACTTTTAACCACCTACTAAAAACACCTGAGCATGAAGGGCGCAAGCCTAACCAGCCACGTGCGATTATTATGGCACCTACTCGCGAACTCGCGATTCAGATCTACAACGATGCAGAATCTCTAGTCGCAAGCACTGGTATCAAAGCAGCATTGGCTTACGGTGGCGAAAGCTACGACAAGCAGCTAGGTAAGATCGAAGAAGGCGCAGATATCTTAATTGGTACCACTGGCCGTATTATCGATTTCTACAAGCAGAAGGTATTTAACCTTAACCACATTCAAGCAGTAGTACTGGATGAAGCAGACCGTATGTTCGATCTGGGCTTCATTAAAGACATCCGCTTCTTGTTCCGTCGTATGCCTGAGCCTAAAGATCGTTTGAACATGCTGTTCTCTGCGACGCTGTCTTACCGCGTACAAGAGTTGGCTTTCGAGCACATGCATAACCCAGAGCATGTTGTTGTTGAGCCAGAACGTAAAACAGGCCACCGTATTAAAGAAGAGTTGTTCTACCCTTCTAACGAACACAAGATGGCACTGCTACAGACACTAGTAGAAGAAGAGTGGCCAGAGCGCGCTATCATCTTCGCTAACACTAAGCATAAGTGTGAATTAGTTTGGGGCCATTTGGCTGCCGATGGTCACCGTGTTGGTCTACTGACTGGTGATGTACCACAGAAGAAACGTGAAAAGATTCTTGAGCAATTCACTCAAGGTGATGTTGACCTACTGGTTGCAACCGACGTTGCTGCTCGTGGCCTACACATTCCTCAAGTAACGCACGTATTCAACTTCGATCTACCTGACGACTGTGAAGATTACGTTCACCGTATCGGCCGTACAGGTCGTGCTGGTGCAAGCGGTCACTCGATCAGCTTTGCTTGTGAAGATTACGCAATCAACTTGCCACCAATCGAAGAGTACATTGAGCACGCGATCCCAGTGTCTGACTACGACGCTTCTGCACTGCTTGAAGATCTACCAGCACCATTGCGCTTACGCACACGTAACCCGCAACAACGCCGCTCAAACAACAATGGCTCACGCAACGGTAACCGTAAACCAAACCAGAACCGTCGCCCACGCCAACCGCGTCACAACAAGGAAGCTTAGTCGCTTATGAGTCAAACAGTGTCACCCCCGCTTTACGCTGCAATCGACCTCGGGTCGAACAGTTTTCATATGCTCGTTGTGCGTCATATCGATGGCAGCGTACAAACCATGGCTAAGATTAAGCGCAAAGTGCGTTTAGCTGCAGGCTTAGATGAAAATAATGCGCTTAGTACCGAAGCTATGCAGCGCGGTTGGGACTGTTTGAGTCTCTTTGCAGAGCGACTGCAGGACATTCCAAAAGAAAATATCCGCATTGTTGGTACAGCGACCCTACGTACCGCGACTAATGTGGATATCTTTCTTGAGAAAGCGAACCAGATCCTTGGCTACGACATCAATGTTATCTCCGGTGAAGAAGAAGCTGCGACTATCTATAAAGGCGTAGCACACACTTCTGGTGGCAGTGGCCGCCGACTAGTCGTGGATATTGGTGGCGCAAGTACCGAGATGATCATTGGTGAAGGTTTCTCAGCAAAAGCGCTGACTAGCCTAAAAATGGGCTGTGTAACATGGCTTGAGCGCCACTTTAAAGATCGCCAATTAACCGCAACTAACTTCGACAACGCGATTGAAGCAGCGAAGTCTACCCTAGCTCCTATCTTAGAGAGCTACACAGATATCGGTTGGGATGTGTGTGTTGGTGCCAGTGGTACTGTTCAAGCACTGCAAGAAATCATGCTAGCGCAAGGCATGGATGAGGTTATCACTCATACCAAACTTAAGCGCTTACAAAAACAAGCGATGATTACTGAGCGCTTAGAAGAGCTAGAAATAGAAGGGTTAACTCTGGAGCGCGCTTTAGTGTTCCCTAGCGGTCTTTCTATTCTGATTGCTATCTTTGAGTTGCTTGAAATCGATTCGATGACGCTGGCTGGCGGCGCACTTCGTGAAGGCCTAGCCTACGAAATGGTTGATGAGCTTCGCCAAGACGATATCCGCGCTCGCACCATCAAGAGCGTTCAATCACGCTACCAGATGGACGTAAGCTACGGTGACCAAGTCGCAGCAGCAGCGCAGACTCTGTTAGAGCAAGCGGGCGGCGAAGCTTGGGTGTCAGAACCTCAAGCTGGTGTCCTACTGCAAACTGCAGCCAAACTTCATGAAATCGGTTTAACCATCGACTTCAAGAAAGGCGGTGAACACAGTGCTTACCTACTGCAGAACCTAGATTTACCTGGTTTTACCCGCGCACAGAAACACTACCTAGGTGAATTAACGCGACGCTACCGTGAACAGCTAACATCACTGCCAGAGCAACACGCAGTATCAGGCACAAGCAGTAAACGTATCCTACGTATTCTGCGTCTGGCGATTCTATTAACGCATCGTCGTAATCCAGAGCTAGAGCCTGAGTTTACGCTAACGGCTGACGATAATAATCTAACTCTAACACTCTCTAAGCAATGGCTAGCCGACAACCCGCTGACCGCTGCAGAGCTAGAGATTGAATCGAATCGACAAACAGACATTGGCTGGCCACTGACGATTGCTGAGCAGTAACGCTCAAGCTTAAATCAGCCCCAACAGTTATTCGAAAGCTCCCTATCATGGGAGCTTTTTCGTTTATGTCTCACGGCAACCCTCTTAATCCATCACCTCAAATATTTAACTCGCGCACACCTTTTAGAGTTCACTCGAAAATTACAACAAATTCATCACATTATGTAATAGAGTTAATAAGGTGAATATAGAACGCAGGATGCCGTTTGAATGCAGGAGAAAAGGATGCTTGAGAAGAATTCATGTTTTAGTGTCGATGAGTGGCTATTCGTTCCAAATGAAGGGCAAATCCTCTTCGCCGAAAGAACGGTAACCATAGATAAACGGTTAACTAAGCTACTTGAATTTTTGTGCCTCAATCCTGGGCAAACTCATACCCGAGACGAACTCATCAACAACGTCTGGAGCGGTATGATTCTCAGTGACCAAGTGGTCACACAAGCGGTGTTTGAGCTGCGTAAGGTTCTGAAGCAAAACTCTCAACAGCACAACAGCTATATCATTACTGTGCCAAAGCGTGGCTATAAATTTGAAGCAGACGTAATACAAAGCAAAATCGAGACTGACCAAGTCGCTGAACCTGAACCATCAACTGCTCAGCCCTCTGATCCAGAACAATCGCCACCAGCAGATAAACTGCCCCAAACTGATGTCAGTGAGAAAACTAAGCCCAATAAAAGAAACCTGATGATTGGTTTACTACTTGGGGCTATCGTTGTTATGGAGTCTGGCTATATCCTTTATTCGGCATCGAGCAGCACGCCAGATGAGAAAGTCGCTCCTGCAACCCAACTCCGACACTATGAGTTTCGTTATGTCATGTTGGATATTAGCGATGACGTCAAAAACGACCCGGTTTTATACGGCACCATCACCAAATTCATTGAGTACTTGAGCGCTTACAGTGGCATACGCATAGTCCACAGTGAGCCATTACAAAAGATTGCGGCAATCAAACTCACCTTTGGTACGAGCCGAAGTCGAGACGGCAAGCATACTCGCCTCACCATGCGTTATCACAATAACATCTCTGACCTATCGCACCTCAACCGCCGTTACCCAACGGAGCTGCCAGAGCTGCACCACACACTCTATCGAATGGTCGATGACATACTCGATGCCCTTTATATCAAGGTGCCGAAAGAGGAGCTCACAGAAAGTATTTCCCAACTGCCAATGGCGCCCGACGCATTAAAATATACGCTCAGTGGTCTTGGTGTGCTGTACAACGAGGCAGAACTGCCAATGGTGATGGACTACTTCGCAAAAGCCCAACAAGCTGACCCTAGTAATGATCTTGTTTTCGTTGCCAATTACATAGGTAAGGTAATGAACACCTTCTACGCTTCTTCGGGCAGTAAAAAACAAGCCATTGCTGAGTTGAATCAAGAGGCTAAGCCAAGGCTCGAACGTCTGCTCGAGGAAGGGAAACTGGCGCGCGCCTATGACGCCAACGCCATCATCGCCCTTTCTGAGGATGATCCAGAAAAAGCGATGAAGATTTTGTTGTCGATGCCACCGCAAAACCAGTCGATATTGACCTACCTACTGCTTGCGAAAGCGGAAGAGTCTCGTGGTAATGCGGGGGCAGCAAAAGAGCTGTACAAAGCAACGCAAGGCAACTCTTCTCTCAAAGCAATACAGATGGCCTCACCACTGTTTTTTGACAGTAACCTAGAGCCTCTTCTGAAAGAATTAGAGTAATAGCCTCTATAGAACCTCGCTGTGTTGTAGGGCGCGCTCTTCCACTCGTTCGTTGTCTGGGTTGAAAGCTCTTTGCGCCTTGTTAAGCTGTCTATCCAGTAAGATATGGCAGATTTCGAGCGTTAGTCCAAACACCAAAGCAACGTACAAATAGCTTTTGTCCACATGTAACCCATACCCTTCGACAACCAGTAAGCCACCCAATAAAATCAGGAATAAAAGCGCAAGTAACTTCAAACCAGGATAAGCGGTAATGGTTATTTGAATCTTTTCAGCAACCGCCAACATGATGATTGCAGAGATAACAATAGCTGCAATGATGATCTCTACATTGTGGACCAAAGCCACTGCAGTAATCACCGAGTCGAATGAGAACACTGCATCGATAGCAATAATCTGTAGCACAATCATGGTGACACTGGTTTCGAGTGCGTTCTTCTCTTTTTTCTCTTTTACTAGCAACCAATTCAATAGCTCTTTAAAGCTCTTCAATAGCAGAAAGCCACCACCAACAATCAAGATAAGATCTTTACCTGATAGGCCGCGCTCAAAAACGGTAATAAAGGGTTCGGTGAGCGACATCAACCAGGTAACCGAGAATACCAATCCAATCCTCGTAACAACCGCTAGGCCAATACCAAGGTTACGAATACGGCTTCTTAGCCTCACGGGTAACTTCTCGACCAAGATTGAGATGAAGATAATGTTGTCGACTCCCAGAATCACTTCTAGTAGTAAAAGCATGCTAAATGACGCGAGATAATCAACGTACATAAACACCTCTGGCTTTGATGGCATTCATCCTAGCCGCAGAGAGAAGTGGCTCAACCATTAGCCACAGTAGGATCAATTGAGTAATAAATAGAGTCAGCATGGCTATGATGGCTCCACGTTATTACGTGTGCAAACAGTGTTACGCGCTCCAAAATAGCCCTGCTTTTTTAGCTTTAGAAAGCAGAACATCGTCAGTTTTATGGTAATCAGTATCATCAGTAATCGAACCAAGTTGTGAATGGCCGGCCATTCTACGAATTGGCGAAATGGCTTCATCACCAAAGCGTCACCTATAGATAAAAGGGATATAACAGAAATATAAAGCCATATATGTCAAACACTTAATTGCACAAAACAAGCCCATGATTAACGATAACTATGCTTGGAAAAAGTCGAACTAGAAAGGAAAATAAAACCATAATGGTTTAATGATGTATTGGAAACGAGTGGCCACAATAATGCAGCCTCAACTATTTAGAGGTTACTATGCTTAGCTACATCGACACCATTTTTGCGACATTAAAACAGTACGAATTGCTACTTGCTTTGCTGTTTATTCTTATCTATTGGGTTCTTAAACACTCTACGGAAAAAGCCATTCAGGCACTCGCAGAGACAAAAACCGTCAATGCGACACGCACTGCTTTCATCAATCGCTGCTTTAATATCCTTTACTTCGGGTTCTTGTTTGCGACCTATTTAATTGTCAGCGGCATCGGCTACGGTAACTTTTCGATTTTTATCTCTTCAGTGTTCACTGTCATCGGTGTCGGCTTTATCGCTCAGTGGTCAATTCTCAGCAACATCACCGCCAGTTTCTTAATCTTCTTTGTCTTCCCCTACCGTATCGGGGACTCAATTATTGTGGCCGATGGAGATGGTATTGAAGGAAAGATACTCGACATCAAAATGTTCCATACCCTAATCCGCCATCCAGAGGGCAATGTGATTACCTACCCTAATTCACTGCTACTGCAAAAAAGCGTGACAAAGGTGAGCTCAAAGCACTCGAAATATAAGGTATCAGTGCCAAGAAAGAGTAATAAGGATGCAGGAGCTGGTGTCGAGACAGTGCTTGAAGGCCAAGCTTAGTGGAGCAGAATTAGAAAGAAAGGAACAAACAAAGAGGAACGAAAGGCGGTTATTCAGAGATGACCTTGAACAACCGCACTTCCATCAAGCTAGGCGTTAACACCTGTCGCTTTAAAGTCAGGGTTCACAGCGGTTAACTTCTTAACGATGTAGTTCAGAAGCACGCCGTACATAGGAACAAACAAGCCTAGACTGATGATAAGTTTGAAGCCGTAATCAACCAGTGCAATCTCAGTCCAATGTTCAGCCATGAATGGATCTGGGCTTTGGTAGAAAGCGATCGCAAAGAACGCGATAGTATCGATAGCATTACCAAAAAGCGTTGAACAGGTTGGCGCAATCCACCACTGCTTAAGCTGGCGCAAGCGGTTAAAAACATGAACATCTAAGATTTGGCCAAGCAAGTAAGCCATGAAACTTGCAGCAGCGATACGTGCTACAAATAGGTTAAATTCACCCAGATGGCTAAAACCTTGGAATTGCCCTTCAAAGAACACCACCGACAAGAAGTAAGAAACCGCCAGTGCAGGCAACATCACTAAGAAAATGATTTTACGAGCAAGCTGAGCGCCAAAAATGCGAACGGTCAGGTCTGTTGCTAAGAAGATAAATGGGAAAGTGAAAGCGCCCCAAGTGGTGTGCATACCGAAGATGGTAAAAGGTAGCTGAACCAAGTAGTTGCTTGACGCAATAATCACTAAGTGGAACAAAACTAATAATGCTAGGGCTTTGCGCTGCTGCGCAGGGGTAAAGTTACTCATGCTATACCTTTTTAGTTTGGTTTGGGGGTGAGGGAACCCAAATCGAGTCATTTCTCTATCGAAACAAAGAAAGCTCTTACCAATAATGTGAATGAAAAATGTATCTATCATTTGCTCTATCGAGCGGCGGGCGATTATACATTAATCAATTTTAGCTGCAACGGTGAGAATAGACGCAAACGTTTATTCTCACTTTTATTGCTAGAAGGAGTTTGAAGCTCGGTTTCTAGAAACCAAGTTTGAGGCCATGTTAACCGTTAGAAACCACGCTTGAACAAAGCGGCTAGATAATCGAACTCTTCACGGCTCGCTTCTGGACTAAGAGATTCAAACCACACAGATTCACTGTAGTGCTCTGATTTTAAGAACATCTGACACCCTTCAAAATCCACCAGCCATGAGTGCATGTCAGCATCCCACTGCTTTTCAACAACCGTAGCCGATAGCAAGTTAACTAAGCGTTCGCCAATTTCAGGGTAAGAGTCGAAGTCAAAGCTCGGTGTTGTCACCAATAAGCGCCCTTCTTCTGCTAAATACTCTCGTAAACCAAATTCCATTTATTACCTCTGTTATTAGCCGTGTGTTGTGATGTGTTCTTGAATCAAATCTAGGAATGGGTCGGCATATTTGTCGAGCTTACGCTGGCCCACACCATTTACCGCCAACATTTCACCGTAAGAAGTCGGTAAAACTTCTGCCATATCAATCAATGTTGCGTCACTGAATACCACGTATGGTGGTAAGCCATCTTCGTCGGCAATCGACTTACGTAGCTTACGCAGTTTGGCAAATAGCTTTTTATCGTAATTCTTACTGCTTAGCTTATCTGACTTAGCATTGCGTACCGCAGTGTCTAGACGAGGTACCGCTAACTCTAGTGACATCTCACCTCGCAGCAGTGGACGCGCCTCTTCAGTTAACTGCAAGGTTGAGTTACGAGTGATGTTCTGGAACAACAAGCCTTTATGAATGAGCTGGCGGAAGATACTGATCCAGTAATCATGGCTGTGGTCGCGGCCAATACCGTAAGTTGAAAGCTTATCGTGACCATTATCGCGCACGCGGATGTTCTGCATGCCACGCATCACTTCCACCACATAACCCATACCAAACGACTGATTCACACGGTACACACAAGACAACGCCTTCTGCGCCTCTTGGGTCGCATCAAAGTGTTTTGGCGGATCTAAGCAGATATCACAGTTACCACATTGCTTCTCACGATATTCGCCAAAGTAGTTGAGCAGTACCTGACGACGACAAGTTTGCGCTTCAGCAAAGGCACTCATCGCATTTAGCTTGTGCATCTCAACCTGCTTTTGCGGACCTTCTTCTTTCTCATCTAGCATACGACGCAACCAACCCATATCAGCAGGGTCAAACAGCATCATCGCTTCAGCAGGCAAGCCATCACGACCCGCACGGCCAGTCTCTTGATAGTAAGACTCGATGTTACGTGGAATATCAAAGTGCACCACAAAGCGTACGTTAGGCTTGTTGATACCCATACCAAACGCCACCGTCGCGACTACGATCTGGATGTCATCACGCTGGAAGGCTTCTTGAACGTAAGCGCGCTCGTCGGTGTCCATACCCGCGTGATAGCCCGCAGCACGAATACCGTTGTTACACAGCTTCTCGGTGACCATCTCAACTTTTTTACGGCTACCACAGTAGATGATGCCGCAATTGCCCTTCTGAGTTTCTAGGTAGCGAACCACCTGAGACACTGGCTTGTGTTTCTCAACAAGATTATAACGAATATTAGGACGGTCAAAGCTGCCTAAGTAGGTATGCGGATCCACCAGCTGTAGACGCGAAACAATATCTTTGCGCGTTGCATCATCAGCCGTTGCCGTCAGCGCCATATAAGGCACATGCGGGAAATACTGTTTCAACTGACCTAATGACGCGTATTCCGGGCGGAAGTCGTGTCCCCATTGAGAGATACAGTGCGCCTCATCGACCGCAATCATCGAAAGCGGTAAACCTTGTAGGCGTTCAATGAAATCACGCATCAACACACGCTCTGGTGATACATAAACCATCTTGAGCTGACCTGAGTTCATGCGATTAAACACACTCAGTAGCTGGTCACGTGGCATGGAAGAGTTAATGCACTCCGCTGCTACACCATTGGCTTTCAACTGATCGACTTGGTCTTTCATCAACGAGATAAGCGGTGAGATAACCAAAGTCAGCCCTTCACGGACTAAAGCCGGGATCTGGTAACACAAAGATTTACCACCACCCGTCGGCATTATCACCAAGCTATCTCGGCCTTGAACAGCCAAATCAATGACCTCTTGCTGACCATCGCGAAAGCTTTGATAGCCAAATACATCTTCGAGGATGTTTTGCGCATCATTCGCGGGTGTTGGTGTTTGCTCAGCAATCAGAGTGGCGGTCATTGTGGTTCCTAATCGAGGTATAAAGTCAGCATGCAGCATTGGCAAGCAAGTCGCACATTGTAGAGTGGAATGCTGGCGAATTAAACCGCAAATTGTTAGGTGAAAAGGGTTAACGCTCCTATACTGACCAACTCTCTTTATAAATCCTATTAATAAGCACTCTGTGCCAGAGAAAGTGACATGACACAAGACGAACAACAACGTACACGCCAAGGAATCTTGCTTGCGATTGGCGCGTACACCATGTGGGGAATCGCTCCCATATACTTCAAATCTCTCAGTGAAGTATCCCCTCTCGAGATCCTGAGCCACCGTGTAGTATGGTCCTTTTTCCTACTCGCTTTACTGCTGCACGTTGGTCGTGGCTGGCGCAAAGTGCGCGACACCCTCACCTCAAAGCCAAAAATGCTCTATTTGGTGGCGACTTCTATCTTGGTGGGTGCTAACTGGCTGATCTTTATCTGGGCGGTAAACTCCAATCACATGCTCGATGCCAGTTTGGGGTATTACATCAACCCATTGATTAACGTATTGCTCGGGATGTTCTTCCTTGGCGAACGTTTACGTAAGCTTCAATGGTTTGCGGTCGCCCTTGCTGCAATTGGCGTGATCATTCAATTGATCGCGTTTGGCTCTGTGCCAATTGTTGCCATTGCCCTAGCCTTCAGTTTCGGTTTCTATGGCTTATTGCGTAAAAAAGTCAGCTTAGAAGCGCAAACAGGCCTATTCATTGAAACATTAGTGATGCTGCCTATCGCCGCAACTTACTTGTTGTTTATTGCAGACAGCCCAACCTCAGATTTCTCGATGAACCCGATGCAGCTCAACCTATTACTGATTGCAGCAGGTGTTATCACCACGGTTCCGCTGCTTTGTTTTACTGGTGCAGCAACCCGCTTGAAGCTATCGACACTCGGCTTCTTCCAATACATTGGCCCTAGCTTGATGTTCTTGCTTGCGGTGTTGATCTACGGTGAAGCCTTTACCATGGATAAGGCGATTACCTTTGCTTTCATTTGGGGCGCACTGGTGATCTTCAGCTTTGACGGCTTGCGTAATAACAAGAAGAGTAAGCAAGCGAAAAGCTAACACTGATCGTTTTTTACAAGACAATCTATAGATACAAAGATAAGCTTGGTTGAATTGATGATAATTTAACCAAGCTTTTTTATGCCATGGATAAAGTCCACTACTACTCGACATCTAGCCAAGATATCAGCCTGATCCAAGCTCAATACCAAGAGTTTGCCTTTCAGCGCCACTATCATTTGGACTTTCACATCGGCCTAATCACCCAAGGGCAGCAAAAGTTTGTCTATAAAGGGACGAGTTACCACGCAGGCGCCGGACAAGTGGTAATGATGCCACCTGATGAGCTGCATGATGGCCACTCAAAACTCGAATCGGGTTACCAAGTAAGCGTATTTTCTGTCTCACCTCAATGGTTTGGCGATCTTGCCGATCACAGTAAAAATGGTCACGCTTTGAGCTTTTCTGAGTTGATCCTCTCCGATCAAGCGACTTTTTTACAATTGCGTAACCTTCATGGGCTGCTTATCAATCCAAACATCAGTCAACTCGCTCAAGATTGCCTGCCATTCGAAGGTTTTTCGACGATTGTGGATCGTTACGCGCAGTTTGGATCGAAAACTCAGGTGAAGCTTGGCACTCAATCAGTGAATACACTCAAAGACTATTTAATGGCAAACCTCGACCAACCGTTGCGCTTAGAGCAACTTTCTGAGCTATGTGACCTGACAACAACTCAATTTCAGCGTCACTTTAAGAACAAAATGGGTATCACCCCTTATGCATGGTTAAGCCGCTTACGCATGGAGCAAGGCATGCGATTGATTAAATCAGGGGTCGGCGGAACCGAGGTCGCTCATCAAGTGGGTTTCTACGACCAAGCCCATTTCTCAAAGGCATTTAAGACTGCATTTGGTGTTTCTCCATCGAAAATTAACTAAGTGTTGATAATTTACAATTGAGAGAATCGAAATCACGGTAAGCTGCGCTCAACAACTCTCAACAGAACAACCCAGTTATTGGAACAGATATGAATGAAGTCACCATATTAGTCACCCTCGCCTCTATCCACTTTATCGCTTTGATGAGCCCAGGCCCTGACTTTGCACTTGTGGTACAAAACGCAACACGCCACGGGCGACAAACTGGCTTATACATTGCTCTCGGACTGTCTTGCGGGATCTTACTGCATTCATTATTAAGTCTGACGGGCATCAGTTACCTAGTCCATCAGCACCCAACTCTTTTTGCGCTGATGCAATTGGCTGGCGGCAGCTACTTACTGTATCTCGGCTTTGGTGCATTAAAAGCAACATGGCAGCTCATTAGCCACCATGAAGAAGATACAGACACGGTCAATTCGAAAGATCTGATTCTGACCAATAAACGTCAGGCATTTTCAAAAGGCTTTACGACCAATATTCTTAATCCAAAGGCGTTAGTGTTCTTCATCAGTTTGATGTCGAGCTTGGTACCGGCTGACATGTCACTTTCAGGGAAAGGGTTTGCTTTGATTATCCTATTCGGCCTATCACTGTTCTGGTTCTCTCTATTAGCGTGGATGCTTTCTACGAAGGCACTGCAAAAGAAACTGAGTGAAGCGACAGTCTACATTGATGGCTTGTGTGGCGTGCTATTTAGCCTAATTGGCGTCAGTATTCTTTGGCAGTCGCTGTCTGGTTTAATCGCTTAAATTCGAATCAAGATTACAATTCGTTAACAACGTACTGGCTATCTTATCTTTCCACTGCCAATCTAGCTCTGCATATGAAAAGGAGAAGATCATGCAGTGGAAAACAAAACTAACAACCCTCGCCACTTCTACCCTACTTTTTGCCTCTCACGTCAGTTGGGCAAATCAAGCTGCCGATTCCGTCGCTCCCGAACAAAGTAGTGGTTTAGAAACCAAGCAACTCGTAAAAGCTAACGATTGGATGGTCACCGCAGCCAATCCTCTAGCAACCCAAGCTGGTGCCGATGTACTTGCTCGTGGTGGTAACGCGATTGATGCCATGGTTGCAGTGCAGCTGATGCTTGGCTTAGTTGAGCCACAGTCATCCGGTATTGGTGGTGGCGCCTTCCTTGTTTATTTTGATGGAAAGGACAAACAACTTAAAACCTACGATGGCCGTGAAACCGCACCACTTGATGCGACACCACGTCTATTCCAAGACGAAAACGGTCAACCGCTTAAGTTTTATGATGCCGTGGTTGGTGGCCGCTCTGTTGCTACACCGGGCACAGTGCAATTGTTGTGGGACACTCACCAGAAATACGGCAAGTTAGACTGGGCATCGCTGATCCAACCTATTGCTCAACTGGCTGAGAAAGGTTTTACCATCAGCCCACGTTTGGCCACCTTAATTGAAAATGACGAAGAACGACTGAGCCGTTTTGCCATAACCAAAGCCTACTTCTTCAATGCCGATGGCAGCCCAAAAACCGCGGGTACGCAGCTTAAGAACCCAGAATATGCTGCAACATTGAATGCAATTTCAAAGGATGGTGCTAAGGCATTTTACCAAGGTGAGATTGCTGCCGACATCATCAACACAGTACAAACCGCCAAAGGTAACCAGGGTGTATTGGCACAGAAAGACTTCGATGCGTATTCAATTAAACAACGTGAACCCGTTTGTTCCGCTTATGAGAGTTACGATATATGCGGCATGGGACCACCGAGTTCAGGTGCATTAACGGTTGGGCAGATCTTGGCGATGACCGAGCAGTTTGATCTCAAATCTTGGGGACCAAACGATGCAAAATCTTGGCAAGTGTTAGCAGACGCTTCTCGCCTAGCCTTTGCAGACCGTGGTATGTACATGGCAGATCAAGATTACGTACCAATGCCAACACAAGGGTTAGTGAATACTGACTATTTGCAGGAACGTGCCCAGCTAATTACTGCTGGAAAGGCATTAGAGAATGCGCCATCAGGTATCCCACCGTGGGATCACGCCATGCTGCGCAGCCAAGATGTGTCTATTGAACTGCCGTCCACCAGCCACTTCAATATTGTCGATAGCGAAGGCAATGTCGTGTCGATGACCACCACCATTGAGAATGCATTTGGCTCACGCTTGATGGTAAGAGGCTTCCTACTGAACAACGAACTGACCGATTTCTCGTTCAAGACCCACAACGATGGCAAACCTATCGCAAACCGACTTGAGCCAGGTAAGCGTCCACGCTCTTCGATGGCACCGACCATCATTATGCAAGACGATCAGCCTTACATGGCGATTGGTTCTCCAGGTGGTAGCCGTATCATAGGTTATGTAGCACAAGCGATCATTGCTCATACCCAATGGGACATGGATATCCAGCAAGCGATCAACCAACCGCACTTCCTAAACCGCTTCGGCACGCTAGATCTGGAAAAAGGAACATCGGCGGAAAACTTCAAACCTGAGCTCGAAAAGATGGGATTTGAGGTCAACATTCGCGATCTTAACTCGGGTTTACACGCCATTCGCATCACAAAAGATGGTCTAGAAGGTGCAGCAGACCCTCGTCGTGAAGGCGCTGCCATCGGCCAATAAGGGAAAATACTCCCTTTTTACTCCCTGCTTTGTGCGAGATCTCTCACAAGGCAGTGAGTGAATATCGATATTTAACTGCGAATTTAAGCACTAAGATATCGTAAGCAATTGAAATAAAACAACACGTACATTTATCGTTCAAATAATTATATAGAAATTCGCTTATGCACCATTGCTGATAAATAAGGAATCGGTAGTATGGATGGTGTCGGAAGGATGCTGACACGGAACAGGAAACGCCAAGGACTTGGTTATCTTCAGGATGAAGATTCGATTACTCAGGATGAATAATCGGCATGGATAGCGAAATGGACATTGAATGGACGCAATAGTAACTAGGATGGTTGCTACTAAGGAAAGACAATGGACACCTCTGGATGAGGAAAGGACTGAACATCAGGATGATGTAAAGGACACCGCTCAAGGAACAAGTGACGCGCGCTAACGAGGATTGTTGGCAGATCAGGATAAGATCAAGGACACCGCTAGGAAGGCGACGAAAGGAATACGCTGAAGGATAACAGCACACTATCATGGATTTGATGCATGGAGCACACTTAGTAGCCGGATTGCTGCGAGTAAGACTATAGACCCCGATGAGCGCAAGCTCTCGGGGTTTTTCTTTATCTGTCTCTTATCGATTGATGTTTTCACCCCTCCTCGAATCTAAGAAACGCTTCAACTTAATTATAATTCTGACATTTAAATCATTCACTTCTTAACCGCTTCCGAGTAACGTAAGCCTTACTAGGCTCAACTAGTTTCATAACCATAATTAAATTAAGGACAAATTCATGTCACACGTTACCTTCAAAGGCGCAGCTGTACCGTTATCTGGCACATTCCCACAAACTGGCGAGCAGGCACCAAGCTTTGCACTAACTGCAGGCGATCTTTCTGAACTGACTCTTGCTTCTCTTGCAGGCAAGAAAGTGGTTCTAAACATCTTCCCAAGCATCGATACAGCAACTTGTGCAACGAGCGTGCGTACGTTCAACGCAAAAGCGGCTGAACTTGAGAACACAGTTGTTGTTTGTATTTCTGCTGACCTCCCATTTGCTGCAGGTCGCTTCTGCGAGCTTGAAGGCATTGAAGGCGTTCAACACGCTTCGACTTTCCGTTCACCTGAGTTCGCATCTGACTACGGCGTAGCAATTGCTGAGGGCCCACTAGCAGGCCTGACAACACGTGCGGTTGTTGTTGTTGATGAAAAAGGTGTGGTAACACACAGCGAGTTGGTTGCAGAGATCACTGAAGAGCCAAACTACGAAGCGGCACTGACTGCGCTGTAAGCTCCCTTCCACCCAATAGTCTATTGCGACTGCCTAGGCGATAAACAATAAAAAAGAGCAGCCATTGGCTGCTCTTTTTGTTTTCAATAATGAACGGTTATTAGATGTCGAAGTAACAAGTTAAAGCTGCTCTAAACGCGCGTAAGCCGTTACTAACCACTTAATGCCTTCCCCATTAAACGCCACTTGCACTCGGCTCTGTGGACCACTTCCTTCAAAGTTGATGATCGTGCCTTCACCAAACTTAGGATGTTTCACGCGAGAGCCTAAGCTAAAACCTGTTTCATTAAAGTTCTCTTTGACTGCAGTTTGGCTAAAGCGACCACTGCTCGCAGGGCGACTCACCTGTGCTTTCATACGCACTTCATCCAGACAGGTTTCTGGCAACTCACGAATAAAGCGTGATGGTTTGTGGTATTTATCTTGCCCGTACAAGCGACGCATCTCAGCGTAAGTGATGTACAGTTTCTCCATCGCACGAGTCATGCCTACGTAACATAGGCGACGCTCTTCTTCCAAGCGCCCCGCTTCTTCAGCAGACATCTGGCTTGGGAACATGCCTTCTTCGACACCCACCATGAATACCATTGGGAACTCTAGACCTTTAGCACTGTGTAGAGTCATAAGCTGAACCGCATCATCAAACTCATCAGCCTGACCTTCACCCGCTTCCAAAGCCGCGTGCGTTAAGAATGCTGTTAGCATGCTCATCTCATCGGCTTCTTCTGGCTTCTCGAACTGACGAGTTGCCGTTACCAATTCTTCCAAGTTCTCAATACGCGCTTTCGATTTCTCGCCTTTCTCTTGCTCGTACATCGCAAATAGACCTGAAGATTTAATCACATGGTCAGTTTGCTCATGTAAATTCAGCTCTAACGTGTCGTCTTCAAGCGCATTAATTAACTCGATAAAGCGGCTTAAGGCACCCGCTGCACGACCTGGCAGTACTTGTTCTTCCAACAAAGCGATACTCGCTTGCCACATCGTCGCACCACGGTCACGCGCTGCAAATCGAATCGTCTCTAGAGTCTTGTCACCCAAGCCACGTGTTGGCGTATTAACCACACGTTCAAAAGCGGCATCATCGTTACGGTTACCCATTAAACGCAGGTAGCTCAATGCATCTTTGATCTCCTGACGTTCGAAGAATCGCATACCACCGTAGATTCGGTATGGTAAGCCCGCTTGAATCAACGCTTCTTCCAGAACACGAGATTGGGCGTTATTACGATAAAGCATCGCCGTATCTTCGAGTGCACCACCTTTCTCTTGCCACTCTTTAATCTTACTTACCGTGAAGCGAGCTTCATCAAGCTCGTTGTAAGCTGAGTAGACGGAGATTGGCTCACCATCGTTACCATCGGTCCACAACTCTTTACCCATTCGCTCAGTGTTGTTTGAGATAAGCTCGTTCGATGCTTGCAAGATGGTTTTGGTTGAGCGGTAGTTTTGCTCTAATCGAATCGTTGAAGCGCCAGGGAATTCGTCCAAGAACTTCTGAATATTCTCGATTTTTGCACCACGCCAGCCATAGATAGATTGATCATCATCACCTACGATCATCACTCGACAATCAGGGCCAGCCATCATACGCAGCCAAGCATATTGGATGTTGTTGGTATCTTGGAATTCGTCGACCAAAATATGCTTAAAGCGCGCTTGGTAGTGCTCACGAATGTGTTTCTTGTCGCGCAGTAGCTCGTGCGACCTCAGCAGAATCTCCGCAAAGTCGACCAATCCAGCGCGATCACACGCTTCTTGATAAGCCGAGTAAATCTTTAACCATGTTTGAGTGACTGGATCATGGTAGGCATCAATGTGACTCGGGCGTAGGCCTTCATCTTTCTTGCCGTTGATCCACCACGAAGCTTGCTTAGCTGGCCACTGCTTTTCATCGAGGTTTTGCGCTTTGATTAAGCGGCGCAATAGACGAATCTGATCATCGGAATCAATGATCTGGAAATCCTCTGGCAATTTTGCATCTAGGTAGTGAGCACGCAGAATGCGGTGACAAATACCATGGAAGGTGCCGTTCCACATGCCTGACGAGCTACCCATCATCAACTCTTCAATACGACCACGCATCTCTGCTGCCGCTTTATTGGTGAAGGTTACTGACATGATAGAGAACGGCGATGCTTGCTCGACACTCTGCAGCCAAGCGATACGATGCACCAAAACTCGCGTTTTACCACTACCAGCACCAGCCAGAATAAGTAGGTTTTCTAAAGGTGCTGCGACCGCCTCACGTTGTTTGTCGTTTAGGCCATCGAGTAAAAGCGAAGGATCTATCATTGGATATGCTCACTACTGGGTATTTATACATAAAAGTTGATTATAACCTAAACACTAGGCTGCGTTTAGAATATTAAGAAGAAAAAACCATCAAAAAATAACATCAATTAATCAAACACTTAATAGGTAAATCATCACTGATTTTGATAATTCTTATAATACTGTGAAATTATTTTCGGGTTGTTCCTATCCTTTTTAGTAAGCAAGTTAACAACTCATTAACCTGCGATGTGTAAATACTATTAAGTCTAGAGGGAATGACTATGAAAAATTCTAATCTTGCTGTTACAGCTGCAATCACAAGTGTACTAGCGTTTGGCGGTGCCGTTCTTACATCAGCACCTGCGGAAGCAGCAGCGAAAGAAAAATGCTATGGCGTATCAAAAGCTGGCCAAAATGACTGTGCAACTAAAACAAGTTCATGTGCTGGTACAGCAAAAGAAGACAACCAATCCGATGCATTCGTGGTCGTTCCTAAAGGACTATGTGGCAAGTTAACTGGTGGTAGCACTCAATCATCATAATGCCTGAAGGCATAACTGAACCACTCAGTATGGTGAGCTGAATACCAGCTCACCTCCACTACCCATTAGGAGAATCGTTGTGACTCAAACTCTTCACCCCAACGCAGGGGTTGGCCTTAGAACACCGCACTTAGATTTCTTCAGCCAGAATTCTGATTTGGTAAGTTGGTTAGAGGTTCACAGCGAAAACTACTTCTTACCCCATTCTTCACAGCGCCAACAACTCCGAGAGATTCGCAATCATCACCACATAAGCTGTCATGGGGTCGGGTTGTCTCTTGGTTCTGTTGAACGAATCAACCAACAGCACTTACTGCAACTCAAAACACTTATTGATGATATCGAACCTTTCTTGGTTTCTGATCATTTGAGTTGGAGCCAAACTGGCGGTCACTACTTCAATGACCTGCTACCACTACCTTATACCGAAGAAGCGTTGGACGTCTTCTGCCGTAACGTAAGCGAGGTTCAAGACAGTTTGCAACGTCCAATGTTAATTGAGAACCCGTCAAGCTACCTCGCTTTCAAGCATTCAACGATTCCAGAATGGGAGTTTTTGGCTGAGGTACAAAAGCGCACCGAGTGTCGCCTACTGCTCGATTTCAATAATATTTTCGTCTCATCGTTTAATCATGGCTTCAGCTGTGAAGAGTACCTCAATGGCATACCAGCAAACCAAGTGGAAGAGATTCACTTGGCAGGTTTTACCAAAAAGAAGCTCGAACAAGGTGAGATTTGGATAGACACACACAGCAAACCCGTCTGTGATGAAGTGTGGCAACTTTACACTCAGTGGATAGAGCAACATGGCTCTCGCTACACCTTGATTGAGTGGGATTTAGATATTCCAGAGCCACAAATTCTATTGGCAGAGGCGGCCAAAGCCAGTGAAAAACTGTATCAACATGACAATCAAAGGAGTCGCGCCTCATGAGCTACTCCCTAGCAGATGTTCAATCCGAATTTGCGAATGCACTGCGCTATCAAAATGACGGCGAGCAATGCGACATCGTGAGCGATCATTTTAGCAATCAGCAACGCATGCAAATTTACCGCAATAACTTTGTGATTAGTTTAAGCGAAGTTCTCGCTGCGACTTACCCACTGACTGAGATGTTAGTTGGTGAGGAGTGCTTCCAACAAATAGCGCGTCAACACGTTCTTAGTTACCCATCGACCTCTGGAGATCTCAGTGGTTATGGCGAGCACTTCGAACAAACCGTACAAGCCTTTCCTGCCGTTGTGGAGGCAGCACCTTATCTTAGTGAAGTAGCACGCTATGAATGGCAAAAGGACTGTTTAGCGAGACACGCGTGTGCAACCCCGCCGAATCAACAGCCTCTCTCCTGTTTAGCTTCAGTGCCACAAGAGCAGCAAGGTGCCTTGGTTTTCCACATCAAGGATTCGGTAACGCTATTCGATTCTTACTATACCGTAATAGCGCTTGAACACGCTATCGACCAACAGCAACTGGAAGGGTTAGACATCAATCGCTCAGAGCTTGGAATAATAATCCGAGCCGAGAATGCACAGCTCGAAAGCCACAGCCTAACCAAGGAGTGCCACCAACTGCTCATTGAGCTTCAATCTGGTAAAGCGCTCGGAGAAGTAACGCCTTCACTACTGCAACATCTGAATGCTGTCATGGCGCTCAACGTCATCTCAGGTTTTTCAATCAATGATGAATTGGAGACATAATATGGATAACAACACAGTCACAAACATGATGGCTCAATACGACAATTTGATTGAGAAATCTCAGGCACTTTTCGTCCCAGTGCTGCTTCTTTTCTGTCGCCTTTGGGTGGCGTGGGTATTCTTCAACTCTGGGCTGACCAAGATAGCGACCTGGGATAGCACCCTCTACTTGTTCGAATTGGAATATCAGGTGCCCCTATTACCATGGGAATTAGCGGCCTATATGGGAACAGCTGCTGAATTAATCCTACCGGTATTCTTAGCACTTGGTTTGCTAACACGCCCGATGGCCGCCGCTCTTTTTGTTTTCAACATTATTGCTGTCGTCTCTTACCCAGTACTGTGGGATCAAGGCTTCTACGACCACCAATTATGGGGACTGATGATTCTTATCGTCATCGTATGGGGTGCTGGACCGTTTTCATTAGATCGAGTTTTGAAGGCGCAATTTAGAGGCTAACTAAAACATCGATACCCCCAAACGCAAAAAACCACTCAATTGAGTGGTTTCTTTTTTAACTGGGGTAAGCTTACTTTTCTAAAAAAGCCTGAAGCTCTTCAGCCGAGATGCCTTGCTCAGCTAGCTCTTTTGCTAATAGCTGAACTTGTTCACCTTTACGAGACTCTACCACTCGCTGAAATTGGTAGATGATATCTCGTAAAGTATCGATTGGAACTTGTTTTGCCGCACTGCGAATACGCTCTTCACTTTGGTTGCCTAACTCTTTAAGCAATTTACCAAACATAACCTTTTCAGGTGCATCTTCCATTTGTTCTAAGACACGCGCCATTTCGTAGGTTGTTAATGACATTACAGTATTTTTCCGTTGGAGACTTACGTTTCAATGAGTGACAAATATACCATGTTTTAACGTTTCGCAAACCGCCATTTGTATATTTTGCCACCCTTATTGCTTATGCCTTTGCAAAGGGCGCGAATATACTTTGTTAATCTGATGTAAAAAGAACTTTTTCCCTGTAATCTTTATTCCATGCGGCTTGGTTCATCTTTCTTGGTACAGACAAGTTACCCTCTGATTTTCTAAATAGGTTCTGCACAAAGCGACGACAACAAGCCATATTCAACGCTGAATCCCCAGCGTAAATTCGCTGCTCGTCTTCTTTGAAAATTACGTCCAACGCCCAGTGCTGCTGATTCTCAATATGCCAATGCTTTCTTGTTGCCTTTGAGGCTAACTCTAAAGATAAATGGTCTGTGCAAATATAGTACGAGGTTTCATAACTTCCTTTCCCTTTGACACTCCTATCTCTTACCACTGCAACAATGCTTTTTACGAGACACCACTTCTGTCTGAGTGCTTCGCTGAAGGCTGCAGGAAGCACGTAAACCTCACGAACCTCTTTTCTACCATGCCCTTTCTCTTCCGTGATGTATGATTCCTGTTTATCTTCAGGCAAAGCCCAATAGTCTTGGAATTGCACATCAATTTCTGCTAATAAACTTGGTTGATTCAGTTTAACTTGTACTAGGATATCTCCACCTTTATCAACTACTTTATTCAGTGTTTCAACCTGACAATGCAGGGCATCAGCAGTTAATAAACATCCTTTGATATCTAAAGCGTCTAGCATGTTTCTTATTGCTAGCAGCTCCATACCTTTGCCGTCACAAGGTTGGTGTGTGAGAGTCAAACCCTCGTCTACATCAAATGCCGAAACCATATAGAGGGGGTGCTGTTGTTTGCTTGCTTTTGCCCCTTTTAGAACCTTCCCATCAACACTGATTATAGGCTGAGCATGCTTCTCTCTGTGCAAATTGACCCAGCCCACCATAGCTTCCAATAGCGTCTCTGGCACAACGGATCTCATGATCGCAGCTATATTATGTCGAGTGGGAAGACCATTTTCGTAGGGGAAATACTCACGTAACCACTCGATATTTCCTTCACCGAAATCCTTAATCTCTGTCCATTTATTTTGACCACAAATCATGGCTGTTATGACCACGAAAGCGACTTCCATAACAGGATAAACTTGATTGATGTGCGAACGGGTATCTTTCACTTTTTTAAGTTGCTCAATGATAATCATGTGCGAATTTCTCATGTTTTTTTACTTCATGATCAGATCGTGATTATCTAAAAAAGTTCCCTGTAAAATAAATCCATTATTTTCAATGGTTAAAGTTCGATCCCGCCCTTTGCCTTTGCAAACGTTGCATGCCACGACTTACCAGACTTGCTCCCCAACACGAATAGCGCAGGAACAATCAGGAACATTTGTAGCGCAATCATCTCTTGTGACGTTACATCAAGACGCTGCATGGTACCAACAAGTAGCCCAGAACCACTCATTTGGAATAAACCTAATAGCGCTGCGGCTGTACCCGCACGGTCACCAAATGGTTCCAACGCTTTACCCGCAGCCGCACCTAGAATCCAAGCAAAGCCAACAGATGATAAGAAGATAGGAAGCATGAATGCGATTGGAGTCGCATGCTCTGCCAGCACCAACATGATCACGCCTGCTAAACCTAGCATTGAGATACCAACCACCAGAGCTTTATAGGTACCAAAGCGGTCCATAAATTTAGGTGCCGTAAACGCTGCCGCGATGTTAATCACTGCATTCACTCCAAACCAGAAGGTAAACTCTTTCATGGTTAAGCCAAGGTTCTCCATCAACACAACCGGTGCCGAGGTTACATAAGCGAGGATCACTGCCATCGCCATCAAACACAGAGTTGCGTGAAATAGGAATGAAGGTGTTTTTAATACTGACCAGTAGCGCTCTAGTTTGAACACCGCTACCTTTTCCGTCACCGGGTTCGATTCTTTCATTCGGAAGAATAAGATAGTACCGACAACGACAGCGAAGCATGCCATAAAGCTAAAGTTCGAACGCCAGCCAAATTGATGAGTTAACCAAGCGCCAAGAATCGGTGCCAATGCAGGAATAAAGCAAATAGCGCCATTAAGGTAGCTGATCATGCGGCCACTCTTCTCTGGACCAAATAGATCGCGAACCGTTGCAAAGGCTGCCACAGAAGTCGCACAAGCTCCTAAGCCTTGTAGCAGCCGAGCTATTAGCATCATATCAATCGATTGAGCTGCCCACGCCAAGCAAGCACTCAATGCATAGATACTAACACCTCCCAATGCAACGGTTCGACGTCCTAGCTTATCCGCCAAAGGGCCGGCAAATAGTTGGCCGACACCCATAGCAAACAAAAACCAAGTGATCGTATCTTGTGCTAATGCATGTTCCACGTGAAACGCTGTCGAAATCTGTGGCAGAGCTGGTAGGTAGATATCAATAGCCAAAGGGCTAAAAAGAACCAGCATTGCCAATAAAGCAACCTGCAGTTTACTAGGGGTTGGAAGCGCGTTAGAAGGCACAAGATTCTCCGGATGAGTTAATTTAGGTGCATAATAACCAACTAAAGATATGAACAAAAATGGCATATAATCATTAGCATTATTCCAATAAGGAAACTCACATGAATATCGAGAAACTATCGCGCCTCGACCTCAATCTACTGGTTTGCTTGCAGGTGCTAATGGAAGAACTGAGCGTTACGCGCACTGCGCATCGATTGTGCCTGAGCCAATCAGCCGTGAGTAAGTCATTGGCCAAACTTCGCGAGCAATTTAATGACCCTCTTTTTACGCGAAGTGCACACGGCCTGCGCCCGACACCCAAAGCGGTATTCCTTAAGCCACGGCTAGAAACACTGATCAATCAACTTGATGTACTTACCCAACCCGAGACTTTCATTCCCAATAACAGTGACCACAGCTTTCACATTGCAGCGGTTGAAAGTGTCTACCCGTTGATTCTTCCTCACTTCTTACCAGCGATCTTTCGCCAAGCGCCGAAGGTAAATATCAACACTCACGCTTGGACAGAGCAAACCTTTAAGAAGTTACAACTTGGTGAGTTAGACATCGGCCTCACAGGCAAAGACATCGACATCAACGACGCGCGTTTAACCATGCTGCCGCCAGATGATATCTGCGAACAAGAGATCTACCGTGACGCGCAGATGTGTGTATTGAGGCGCAACCATCCCGCTTTAAGTGGTCAATGGGATTTAGAAACCTATCTAGCGCAGCGCCATGTTCAAGTAAGGTGTGACGGTAACGATCGCTGGCTACTCGACTACAAGTTGGCAGACCTCGGCCATCAACGCGACATCGCTATTTCTGTTCCTGACTTCAACAGTGCCGCAAGCCTGTGCACCTATACTGATTTTGTATTTACCGCACCAAGCCACTTCACCCACCTTGTTGCCAAACAGCTCGACTTAGTGGTTGTGCCTCTGCCAATGGAATTTCCACCAATGGCATACACTCTGTTTTGGCACCGTGATAGAGAAAACGACCCTGCCTTAACTTGGCTGCGAGATATCATCAAAGAAAAAACTCTGCACCTCAGATAAAAATGGCGTACAGCATTTGCAGCAAACGAACAAAAGCGCTAGCTTATTGACCTAATAAGTCCCCTCACAGGTATATCGGCTGTGAGTGTTAACAAGGACCCTAACAATAAGGATAAACACAGATGCACAATATCACTGCGGAACGCGTTACTGCGGTTCGAGCTTGGCTTGAAGCAAACCACTTAGATGCTGTTATCATTCCACATGAAGACGAGTACCTAGGTGAATACGTTCCAGCTCACAACGAGCGACTTCACTGGCTAACCGGTTTCACTGGTTCTGCAGGTGCGGCTGTTATCACTCGCGAAAACGCGGCTATTTTTGTTGATGGTCGCTATACCGTTCAGGTTCGCAAACAAGTACCTGGTGAGCTATTTGAGTATCGCCACCTTATTGAAGAACCAGCTTTAGATTGGATCATAAATTCACTAGCGCAAGGCAGTAAAGTTGCGTTTGACCCACGCATGCACACAGCCGCTTGGTTGAAAGGCGCACAAGCTAAACTGGCTGATAAAGTAGAACTTACCACATTAACAGTAAACCCGATTGATGAGCTTTGGTCTGATCGCCCTACACCTGTTGTATCTGATGTTCGCCTCATGGCAACAGACGCCGTTGGCCAATCAAGTGAAAGCAAACGTGCTGAAATTGCTGGTCTACTAAAAGCGAAAGGTGCTGATGCCGCTATCCTTACCGAACTGGATTCAATCTGCTGGTTACTGAACATTCGTGGTTTAGACGTATCTCGCCTACCAGTCGTGTTATCTAATGCCATCATTCACGCCGATGAAAGTGTCGATTTCTTCTTAGACCCAGCTCGTATCCCTGCAGGCTTTGAAGCACACGTTGATAATGGTATTCGTGTTTCTCACCCATCTGAGCTTGAAGCCCGCCTTCAATCTTTAGAAGGTAAGAATGTGTCAGTTGATTCAGGCACAAGCAATGCTTGGTACACGCTTGTTCTACAAAACGCCGGTGCTCATATCATTGAAGCCGCTGACCCATGCCTAATGCCAAAAGCCGCTAAGAACGAAACTGAAATTGCAGGCATGAAAGCGTGTCACATTCGTGATGGCGTGGCGATGGCAAAATTCCTATCTTGGATTGATGCAGAAGTGGCGCAAGGTAACCTACATAACGAAGCGGTATTAGCTGACAAAGTACAGTCATTCCGCGAGCAAGATCCAACCCTGATGGACCTAAGTTTCGACACAATTTCAGCGGCAGGCGGAAACGCAGCCATGTGTCACTACAACCATGAGAACCAGCCTGAGCCAGGTCAGTTAGAAATGAATACTCTGTACCTAGTGGATTCAGGCGGTCAGTACCTAGATGGCACAACAGACATCACACGTACTATCGCAATTGGCCAGCCAAGCGAAGAGATGATTCAACAGTTCACTCTTGCACTTAAGGGTCACATCGGTATTGCACGCGCACGCTTCCCACAAGGTACTCGTGGTTTCCAACTGGATGTCCTAGCGCGCCAGCACTTATGGGCAGAAGGCTTCGACTATGACCACGGTACTGGTCACGGTGTTGGCCACTTCCTAAGTGTTCATGAAGGTCCGCAAAGCATCTCTAAAAAGCTGATCGACGTACCTCTTGCTGAAGGTATGGTGTTATCAAATGAGCCGGGTTACTACCGTGCCGATAAGTTTGGTATCCGTATCGAAAACTTAGAGCTGGTTGTTGAGCTTCCAACTCAAGGTGACTTCTCAGTGCTAACGTTTGAATCGCTAACACGTTGCCCTATCGACAAGCGCAACATCAACGTTGACCTACTGACACGTCCGGAACTTGCATGGCTAAACGATTACCACCAAAAAGTGTGGAACGATGTTAGCCCACTAGTTGAAGGTGATACGTTAGAGTGGCTACGCCAAGCAACAACGCCACTAGCTCACGCTTAGTGCCTAACTAGATAGGCAACTTAGTCAAACCAGTTTAGCTAAGTTAGATACGATAACGGCTACCTTTTGGTAGCCGTTTTTATTTGTCGATATCACATCACTGATGTTTCACGTGGAACATTAGCCAAGATGTTATACCAAACTGGATAAGTAGGTGATCAGATAATTGCGCAGGAAAAATCGCTTAGAGCAAGGCAGAGATTGCAGCTAGCTAGTTGGCCTATCTACAAAATCTATAACGATGCTATCAGCGATTTTAACTAGCAAGAATGTCCAGATACTTATTTAGATTGGTATTAGTTAGCCTGAATAAGCGCTATGCCAATCTCGCCATACCGGGTCAAACCCACGTTGACGAATCATAGCCTCAACATCAGCTGCGCTTCTTTCATCACTTATCTCGAACTGCTCAAGCTCTTCCTCACCTGAAGCATAACCACCAGGTTGAGTTTTTGACGCGGCAGACATGCTAGTAATACCTAATGGCAAAACGTTATCGCGGAACGTTGCTGACTCACGAGTCGAAAGAGACAACTCAACTTCAGGGTTTAATAATCGATAGGCACAGATAAGTTGTACCAACTGCTTATCAGTCATAATCGATTTAGGCTGCAAACCACCCTCACACGGACGAAGACGTGGGAATGAAATCGAGTAACGTGTTTGCCAATAAGTACGCTCAAGATAGTCTAAGTGAGCGGCCACGAAGAAGCAGTCGGTACGCCAATCTTCCAAGCCAATCAAAGCGCCAATACCGATCTTATCAATACCCGCTTTTGCCAAACGATCGGGCGTTTCGAGCCGGTATTCAAAATCCATTTTATTGCCACGCAAGTGGTGTTCCGCGTAGGTACTTGGGCTATAAGTTTCTTGGTAAACCATCACCGCATCTAATCCGAGAGTTTTAAGCTCTGCGTAGTCATCTTGATCAAGCGGCTGCACTTCCATCGCAAGATAGTTAAATTGTGCCTTAATATTTGGTAGCACTTCACGGAAGTACTTCATCCCGACCTTGGATTCATGTTCACCAGTCACCAACAACACGCTATCGAACTTCATCTTTTTGATGGCCGCGCTCTCGGCATCAATTTCATCTAAGGTTAATGTACGACGCTTGATCCGGTTCTCCATCGAGAAGCCACAATACGTACACGCATTCGCGCACAAGTTAGATAGATACAAAGGAATATAAAGCGACATCGTGTTGCCAAATCGCTTACGTGTTAGAGCCAACGATTGTTGTGCCATCTGCTCTAAGTAAGGTTCTGCCGCTGGAGAGATCAAAGCCTTAAAGTCTTCTAAGTCACGTTTAGGTTTACTCAGAGCACGTTCAACATCCGCTGCCGTTTTACTGAAGATCGACATACCAATGTCATCCCAGTTGAGTTGTTTAAATCGATCAACAAACGTCATGGCAATACTACTCGTCTAGGAATGAGGTTAACGGGCTGGAAGCAACCGCATGAGATACCTGACCAGCGAGACCTGCAAGGTAAGCCATACGCCCCGCTTCCACTGCCAACTTAAAGGCAATCGCCATTTCAACTGGCTGTTGAGAAGCAGCAATCGCGGTATTCACGAGCACAGCGTCAGCACCCATTTCCATTGCACGCGCCGCATGTGAAGGCGCACCAATACCCGCATCTACAATCACAGGGACGTTAGCTTGGTCGATAATGATCTCTAAGAAGTCGGCTGAAGCGATTCCCTTATTAGAACCAATCGGTGCACCAAGCGGCATCACAGCAGCACAACCCACCTCTTCTAGGCGCTTACACAAAACAGGGTCAGCATGGCAATAAGGCAAAACAACAAAGCCATCTTTTACCAGTTGCTCAGCCGCGTTAAGTGTCTCGATTGGGTCTGGCATCAAGTATTTTGGATCTGGGTGAATCTCAAGTTTAAGCCAGTTAGTGCCAAGCGCTTCACGAGCTAAATGTGCGGCAAAAACCGCATCCTTCGCGCTATTCGCGCCAGAGGTATTCGGAAGTAGATTTACGCCGGCATCAATAATGGGCTGTAAAATATCGTCTTGCTCAGAACGAATATCGACTCTCTTCAGTGCCATGGTTGCCAGTTGAGAACCTGAAGCTTCGATAGCACTCGCCATCAAATGCTTGTTGGCGAACTTGCCTGTGCCAGTGAACAGTCGTGATTGGAATGTTTTATCTGCGATGGTTAACATGGTTAGCCCCCTGCAATAGCTTGAAAAAGAGAGATAGAATCGCCTTCATTGACGATAGTTTGTTGCCACTGGCTACGCGGGACAACCGCATTATTGATAGCGAATACACACCCTAAATCCGGTAGCGAAAGCGAATGAATAATATCTGCAAGAGAAGATGATTGCGCGACCTGCTCTGGTTGCTCGTTTATTGAAATAGTTATGTTGCTCATAGTGCTTCTTCTTCTAAATTATTGGTCACTGACGAATTGCACACCGAACATTCGATATCTTGCGTAACCATTAGGTTTTGCCAGTTCATAGTCTTACCGTCGAACAGCTTGAGCTGATGTGTCGCCACTTGAAACTCGCCACTGCTAATGCGCTGAATAGCAGCAAGAGCTTGGAGGTTTCCAATAGTCCCGACCACTGGCCCAATGATGCCACTATAACTACAACGCGTTGTTTGTGGATGGTGGTCAAACGGGAAAAGACAGTGGTAACACCCCTGCTGGTTTTGATAATCGAAGACAACAAACTGACCTTTCCAACCAATTGCGGAGCCTGATATCAATGGTGTGTTAGCCTCGAAACACGCATGGTTAACTTGCTGGCGTGTGGCGAAGTTGTCGGTACAGTCCAACACAACATCAGCTAGCATCACTTCAAGCTTTAACTGGCTTTCGGCCATTCGCTTGTCGATGGTCCTAACTTGGCTTCTACCATTTAACTCACTCAGTTGTAGTTTCAATGCATCGACTTTAGCTGTACCAAGATCGCTTTCTTTGAACGCGACCTGTCGTTGTAGATTGGATGAGTCGACACAATCGTCATCAACCAACACGATTTTGCCGATGCCAGACGCTGCTAGATAAAGAGCGGCAGCATTCCCCAAACCACCACAACCAATCACTAACACATGACCGTTTAGTTGATTTCGTTGTCCTTGTTCACCAATTTCAGGCAATGCGATTTGGCGTTGATAGCGTACAAATTCAAAGTCACTCAGCATGACTTAACTCCTGACGAACCTCTTCAGTAACGGTTGAAGAGTTGCCATTCATAAGAGCTTCGAAAAACTCAATAACCGCTTTTGGATCTTCCGCCAACGTAATTGCACGCACTACCGCGAGGCTCGAGACACCACAATCCCATACCTGCTCTGCCGTCGATTGGTCAATCCCACCAATAGCCACGGTCGGATAACCGACAAGTTCTTCACTGTATGGAATGGTATCGATAAGCTGCTGGTAAAGAGCTAAACGCACTAGACCTTGTGGCTTTGATGGCATCTGCTTCGTGGTGGTTGGGAAGATATGTCCTAACGCGATGTAACTAGGATTTATTTGGACGATGCGTAGCAACTCATAGTAACCATGTGTCGATAGACCTATCTTGATACCCGCTTTACTCAACTGTGAGAGGTTCGATTCTTCAATATCTTCTTGACCCAAATGCACACCAAAAGCGCCATGTTTGAGTGCAAGTTGCCAATAGTCATTGATAAAAACCTGAGCGTTATGTTCTCGACCAAGTTCGATCGACCGTGCGACTTGTTGCTCTAAGTCAGCTTGCTGAGGGTTCTTGATTCGCAGTTGTACCGTATTAATTCCAAGCTTAAGGAGCCTTTCAATCCACTCAACATCATCGACAACGGGGTACAGCCCGAGGCTTTTCTTAGTCAAATCAGGGAATGAAAGTGACGTTCCTTGATGGGCCCAGCCAACACTAATGCCTAAACGCTTGTCTTCTAAAACCGGAGTTGGAAACTCTTGGTAGTGGCTTGGCCATGTTCCACGTGAAACATTAGACGCAGCGCGTGCGAGAACCAGTGCATCTTCTAATGGAAAATCTAGAGCCAATAGCATTAGTAACCACGCAAAGTGATGGCGGCTATCTATGGCTTGATGATCGGGGTTAATACTTTTAATAGCTCGATTAGCGTTTAAGTGTGACCAAATATCTAACACGGCAGCGTCATTGGTTACCCCAACGTATATCGTATTAGAGTATTGCGCTAAAGCATCGCGAACATCTGCCAGCGATAACGGCTCGTCATAACTCACAATATGGTCAAACGAGCCTAGCTGCTCCGCTTCAACTGATACGACATCAGAAGCAAAGCCAATAGTAAGTGAGTGTTGAGAATCAACGATAGAGAAGTATTGAGTTGGGCTGACACCCAACTCAACTGCATCAGTTGCTAAGCCTTGTCGCTTAGCAACCAATAGACAGTGTTGAACCTCTCCCGTTAACTCAATATATTGAGATGGGATCAGAATTTTCACTGTCATTATTCCTCTAGTTGAGCTTCTTTCGCACCAACGGCTGGGTGGTAAAGCTCAGATCCAGTATCACGGAATTCTTGTGATTTTTGACGCATCCCTTCCAGCGGATTGTCTAGCATCTTGATCTCGATAGCCTGATCAGCGGCTACTTGTTCTGTGTCTTTAGCATACTCTCTCACTTCCTGAGAAATCTTCATCGAACAGAATTTAGGTCCACACATAGAACAGAAATGTGCGACCTTACCTGATTCTTGTGGCAAGGTTTCATCATGGAAAGAACGGGCTGTATCAGGGTCTAGTGCTAGATTAAATTGGTCTTCCCAACGGAATTCGAAGCGCGCTTTTGAAAGCGCATTATCAAGGATTTGTGCTCCTGGATGCCCTTTTGCCAAGTCAGCAGCGTGCGCCGCTAGCTTGTAAGTAATCAAGCCAGTCTTCACATCCTCTTTGTTTGGTAAGCCTAAATGCTCTTTTGGGGTCACGTAACAAAGCATCGCACAACCATACCAACCGATCATCGCGGCACCAATACCAGAGGTGATATGGTCGTAACCAGGGGCAATGTCTGTAGTCAGCGGGCCTAATGTATAGAAAGGCGCTTCATGACAATGCTCTAGTTGCTCATCCATATTCTCTTTGATCATGTGCATCGGAACGTGTCCAGGGCCTTCAATTATCACCTGTACGTCATATTCCCACGCCACTTTCGTCAGTTCACCTAAGGTGCGAAGTTCAGCAAATTGAGCCTCGTCATTGGCATCAGCAATAGAGCCCGGACGCAGACCATCACCTAATGAAAGTGCTACATCATACTTCGCACAGATCTCACAAATCTCGCGGAAGTGGGTGTATAGAAAGATTTCTTGGTGATGAGCAAGACACCATTTAGCAATGATAGAACCACCACGAGAGACAATTCCGGTAACACGCTTAGCCGTCATAGGGACATAGCGAAGAAGCAAGCCAGCATGAATCGTAAAGTAGTCGACACCCTGCTCTGCTTGCTCAATTAAGGTGTCACGCATCACTTCCCAGTTAAGGTCTTCAGCAACACCGTTCACTTTCTCAAGTGCTTGGTACATAGGAACAGTACCAATTGGCACTGGGCTATTACGTAGAATCCACTCTCGTGTTTCGTGAATATTTCGACCAGTCGACAAGTCCATCACAGTGTCGCCGCCCCAGCGGGTTGACCAAACTAACTTCTCAACTTCTTCTTCAATCGAAGAGCTTACAGAAGAGTTACCGATATTGGCGTTCACCTTCACTAAGAAGTTTCGGCCAATAATCATAGGTTCTGATTCTGGGTGGTTGATGTTTGAAGGGATAATTGCTCGACCTTCAGCAACCTCTTTACGCACGAACTCAGGGGTAATTTCTTTCGGTAGGTTTGCGCCAAAGTTATGGCCAGGGTGTTGGTGGTTCAGTTGCTCATCTGCGAACTTCTGACGCCCCATATTCTCGCGAATCGCAATGTATTCCATCTCAGGGGTAATAATCCCCTTACGAGCATAGTGCAACTGAGTCACACATTGCTCGCCAGTCGCACGACGAATTCTAGGCAGGTTTCCGTAACGAAGCTCGTCTAAGGTTTCGTCCTCTAGGCGCTCTTTGGTATAAACAGAGCTAACATCATCTAATAGCTCGGTATCACCACGCTCTTCGATCCACTGCTCTCTTAGCTTTGGAAGGCCGTTATAAAGGTCTATCTCGTGCGTTGGGTCGGTATAAACACCGGAGGTGTCATAGACGTGAATAGGAGCATTAGGTTCAAATACAGGCTCTTTTTTGGTACCACCAACAAGGCTATCAGCGAGTGATATCTCTCTAACTGGGACTTGAATGTCCTCTCGAGAACCTTGGATGTAAGCTTTCTTTGAATTTGGATAAGGTTGTACTGATAAAGAATCGATGAAATTCTTCGCTTCCAGTCTTGCTTGTTTACGACTCGACATAGCATTTTTCCTTGGCTTTTAGCCATTATTTATTGGGATAAAAATGCTTGACGGATTGATGCTACAAGAGGGATCACGGTAAGAAATACAGTTGTGATCTGGTGATAGATCTCTAGAGGGATTCTAGTTAGATATCTACTCTTGTTCCCTTCGCAGGTATTAGCCTGATCAGGTTCAACGGATCCCGAGTTAACGGTCTCAGCCATATGGCACTCCGACAAGTACGATCGAGTATATAAAAACGACTTGGATAAACCAAGCCGAGTTGTTAACAAATCGTAAGAAAGTTTTAAGACTTTATCAAAAGTTGGAAGCCGATCCATGCGGCTGAAATACTGAGTACTACATTAAGCAGCACATTAAGCCCCATCTTGAAAAATGCGCCTTGCTGCATGAGAAGCACGTTATCCATCGAAAAAGTTGAGAATGTAGTTAAAGCGCCAAGAAAGCCTAAACCAATGATCTGCCTCCATGGTTCAGTTGCAACCATCTCATTTTCAAATGCAGCGATCAATAAACCCATAATCAAAGAACCAACCACGTTAACAGTTAGCGTACCATAAGGAAAACCACGTCCTAGCAGTAGTACACACAGCTCTGAAATCAGATAACGTGAACAAGCACCAAATGCACCACCAATGGCAATAAAGCCTAAAATAGATAACTGACCCATGAATCCTCCCAAATAACAGTTCCTATATTCTAGCTTTACCGCCGCTAAAAGCGAGGGGGAAACTAAGAATGTATGCGCAAATATTAAACGTTACAGGTGTCACTTAACTTCGATATAACCCATTAGTCCTGTTTTCATATGTTCAATCACATGACAGTGATACATCCAGCGTCCGGGGTTATCTGCCACAAATGCCGCTTTAGCTCGACCGTTCTTTCCAAGTAACACAGTATCTGTGTGAAAAGGTTCTTCAATTTTTTTGCCATCTAACTCAAGTACCGTGAACGTATGACCATGAATATGGATTGGATGATGGTATTGAGTAACATTCTTAAGATCGAATATATAGGTTTTGCCTAACTCTAATGTAGCGAGTGGGTCCGGAATATTGTCTTTACTCATTCCTTCCCAGGCTCTTTTATTTGTCAGCCAAAACTTAGGCATGGATTTCCCATCTTTAGAAACCGGCGACACCGCCCCTTCCCACTCAAACACAAAATCGATCTCTTCTGCATTCGCGAGATCTAACTTAGGTACTGGATTCAGAGGCAACAAAGGAAGTGCTTTGCCTTCTATGAGCGTGGAATCTACGACTTCAAATTCACACAAGGAAAAAGGAAAACGCCCCTTCATTTGCAGAACATTCACTCGCTTGCCAGCCTTTGGAGCAATCAGTCCTATGTCAACTCGCATACCTGGACCGATTTTATGTTCAGTCAACTTGTAAGGTGTCTTTACTGGGTTGCCATCTATAGCAATAACCCATGCCTGTGCACCTTCAACAGCGATAGGATAGGTGATTGTATTATCGACATTGGCTATACGAAGCCTAGTCGTTGCGTGCTGCTTTAACAGATAAGTAGGCTCATGTGCTCCATTAACACTACTCCACTCTCCTGGAGTGCCCATACGAGCGCTAAGACGCGGGATCATTAAGTCCTTCCACTGACCTTGTTTATCGAGATGCCAGTGTTTAAGCATCAAAGCATGCTCTTCATCGAACTGAACTGGAGCACTCTCTTCAACAACAATTAGGCCGACCAAGCCCATACCAAGTTGTTTAACGCTGTTCATGTGCGGGTGGTACCAGAACGTACCCGCGTCCGGTGGCGTAAATTCATAGACGAACGTTTCACCTGGCATAATTGGTGGCTGGCTCAAGAAAGGCACACCATCCATTTCGATAGGGATTCTTAATCCATGCCAATGAATTGTGGTTGGTTCTGATAGTTTATTGGTGAAGCGAATCGTAACTTTTTCTCCCTGTCGACAACGAATTGTTGGCGCAGGGATCTGACCATTGAACCCCAAAACGTTAGTAGTAAACCCAGGTACAATTTCAGCAGTCGAAGGCTCAGCAGTTAAGTCATAAACATACCCTCCCTTCTCATCAACCGATCGCTTCATAGAACAAGCAGGGAGAACTGTGAGTGCAGATATAGCGAGAGATGATTGAATAAATTTACGACGAGAGATATCCATATTTGCAGCCTTTTAGTAGTAACGACCAAAATGTAACAAAATATTGAGAATAATTCTCATAAAGAAATGAAGTTTGTGCTTTGGCTATTAATAAAAGAGGCTGAGATAAGTAAGCACTTACATTACATCATCAGAATTAGCGGAACGAGGGAATAACTGACTGGAATTTAGACCGGTAAAAAGCAAAAAGGCTCTAGCATTTCTGCTAGAGCCTTTTAATGTGGCAGGGGTGGAGAGATTCGAACTCCCAACACGCGGATTTGGAATCCGCTGCTCTGCCAATTGGAGCTACACCCCTAAAACTTTTTGTACTTTAGATTCGAAAAAACCTCGCACTAGCCGAGGTTATCGAATAAGTGGCGGAGTGGACGGGACTCGAACCCGCGACCCCCGGCGTGACAGGCCGGTATTCTAACCAACTGAACTACCACTCCGCAGTGGACTACTTGTCGTCGCTGACAAGTCGTTCATAATTTAAAGCCTGGCGATGTCCTACTCTCACACGGGGAAGCCCCACACTACCATCGGCGCTATTGTGTTTCACTTCTGAGTTCGGCATGGAATCAGGTGGGTCCACAATGCTATGGTCGCCAAGCAAATTTTAAAATTCGGAAAGCTGTTTATTGTTCTCTTCAAACTCATTCAAGCGTTTGTATATCTGAGTCCATCAAAACCCCTTGGGTGTTGTATGGTTAAGCCTCACGGGCAATTAGTACAGGTTAGCTCAACGCCTCACAGCGCTTACACACCCTGCCTATCAACGTTCTAGTCTTGAACAACCCTTTAGGACGCTTAAAGCGTCAGGGAAAACTCATCTCAGGGCTCGCTTCCCGCTTAGATGCTTTCAGCGGTTATCGATTCCGAACTTAGCTACCGGGCAATGCCATTGGCATGACAACCCGAACACCAGAGGTTCGTCCACTCCGGTCCTCTCGTACTAGGAGCAGCCCCCTTCAATTTTCCAACGCCCACGGCAGATAGGGACCGAACTGTCTCACGACGTTCTAAACCCAGCTCGCGTACCACTTTAAATGGCGAACAGCCATACCCTTGGGACCGACTTCAGCCCCAGGATGTGATGAGCCGACATCGAGGTGCCAAACACCGCCGTCGATATGAACTCTTGGGCGGTATCAGCCTGTTATCCCCGGAGTACCTTTTATCCGTTGAGCGATGGCCCTTCCATTCAGAACCACCGGATCACTATGACCTGCTTTCGCACCTGCTCGAATTGTCATTCTCGCAGTCAAGCGGGCTTATGCCATTGCACTAACCACACGATGTCCAACCGTGTTTAGCCCACCTTCGTGCTCCTCCGTTACTCTTTGGGAGGAGACCGCCCCAGTCAAACTACCCACCAGGCACTGTCCGTAATCCCGATTCAGGGACCAACGTTAGAACATCAAAACTACAAGGGTGGTATTTCAAGGACGACTCCACCACATCTAGCGACGCGGTTTCAAAGTCTCCCACCTATCCTACACATGTAGGTTCAATGTTCAGTGCCAAGCTGTAGTAAAGGTTCACGGGGTCTTTCCGTCTAGCCGCGGGTACACTGCATCTTCACAGCGATTTCAATTTCACTGAGTCTCGGGTGGAGACAGCGTGGCCATCATTACGCCATTCGTGCAGGTCGGAACTTACCCGACAAGGAATTTCGCTACCTTAGGACCGTTATAGTTACGGCCGCCGTTTACCGGGGCTTCGATCAAGAGCTTCGACCGAAGTCTAACCCCATCAATTAACCTTCCGGCACCGGGCAGGCGTCACACCGTATACGTCATCTTACGATTTTGCACAGTGCTGTGTTTTTAATAAACAGTTGCAGCCACCTGGTATCTGCGACTCTCGTCTGCTCCATCCGCAAGGGACTTCACTGATAAGAGCGTACCTTCTCCCGAAGTTACGGTACCATTTTGCCTAGTTCCTTCACCCGAGTTCTCTCAAGCGCCTTGGTATTCTCTACCCGACCACCTGTGTCGGTTTGGGGTACGATTCCTTACAATCTGAAGCTTAGAGGCTTTTCCTGGAAGCATGGCATCAATGACTTCACTACCGTAGTAGCTCGACATCGTATCTCAGCGTTAAGAAGAACCGGATTTACCTAACTCTTCCGCCTACGTACTTGAACCTGGACAACCGTCGCCAGGCCCACCTAGCCTTCTCCGTCCCCCCATCGCAATTGTAAGAAGTACGGGAATATTAACCCGTTTCCCATCGACTACGCCTTTCGGCCTCGCCTTAGGGGTCGACTTACCCTGCCCCGATTAACGTTGGACAGGAACCCTTGGTCTTCCGGCGAGGGAGTTTTTCACTCCCTTTATCGTTACTCATGTCAGCATTCGCACTTCTGATACCTCCAGCAGCCCTTACAGACCACCTTCAACGGCTTACAGAACGCTCCCCTACCCCACGTACATAAGTACGTAGCCGCAGCTTCGGTGTATAGCTTAGCCCCGTTACATCTTCCGCGCAGGCCGACTCGACCAGTGAGCTATTACGCTTTCTTTAAATGATGGCTGCTTCTAAGCCAACATCCTGGCTGTCTGAGCCTTCCCACATCGTTTCCCACTTAGCTATACTTTGGGACCTTAGCTGGCGGTCTGGGTTGTTTCCCTCTCCACGACGGACGTTAGCACCCGCCGTGTGTCTCCCGGATAGTACTTACTGGTATTCGGAGTTTGCAAAGGGTTGGTAAGTCGGGATGACCCCCTAGCCTTAACAGTGCTCTACCCCCAGTAGTATTCGTCCGAGGCGCTACCTAAATAGCTTTCGGGGAGAACCAGCTATCTCCAGGTTTGATTGGCCTTTCACCCCTAGCCACAAGTCATCCGCTAATTTTTCAACATTAGTCGGTTCGGTCCTCCAGTTGATGTTACTCAACCTTCAACCTGCCCATGGCTAGATCACCTGGTTTCGGGTCTAATCCTAGCAACTGTACGCCCAGTTAAGACTCGGTTTCCCTACGGCTCCCCTAAACGGTTAACCTTGCTACTAAAATTAAGTCGCTGACCCATTATACAAAAGGTACGCAGTCACACCACGAAGGTGCTCCTACTGCTTGTACGTACACGGTTTCAGGTTCTATTTCACTCCCCTCACAGGGGTTCTTTTCGCCTTTCCCTCACGGTACTGGTTCACTATCGGTCAGTCAGTAGTATTTAGCCTTGGAGGATGGTCCCCCCATATTCAGACAGGATATCACGTGTCCCGCCCTACTCGTTTTCACTGATGATGAGATGTCGACTACGGGGCTATCACCCTTTATTGCGGCACTTTCCAGAGCCTTCGTCTGTCTCATTAAAAGCTTAAGGGCTAATCCAATTTCGCTCGCCGCTACTTTCGGAATCTCGGTTGATTTCTCTTCCTCGGGGTACTTAGATGTTTCAGTTCCCCCGGTTTGCCTCTTGTTGCTATGTATTCACAACAAGATACTTACTTATGTAAGTGGGTTTCCCCATTCGGAAATCCCAGACTCAAATGACTTTTACTGTCTAATCTGGGCTTATCGCAAGTTAATACGTCCTTCATCGCCTCTGACTGCCAAGGCATCCACCGTGTACGCTTAGTCACTTAACCATACAACCCGAAAGGGTCTTAGTGTATGGCAACTAACCAAGGTTTTTGGTTGTAACAAGAAGGGTTAGTTCTTATTACGTGTTTGCCGGACTCAATTTAATACTCTTTATTTTCACTTTTTAAAAGTGAAGACAAAAAGCCAAGACACTTGAATGTGTTTGTGTTGTGTTTATCCAAAGGATAAACATTGAGAACTTTTAATTTGATTAACTCGTAGAGTTAATCAGTCAGCTTTCCAAATTGTTAAAGAGCAAGAGTTTCAAAGTGTTAAACTTTCAACCCATTTTTAAATACTCTCTTTCGAGAATGCTTAAAGATGGTGGGCGATACCGGGCTCGAACCAGTGACCCCCTGCTTGTAAGGCAGGTGCTCTCCCAACTGAGCTAATCGCCCATAAAAGTTTTAATTCCTTATGGAAGGAATGGTGGAGCTATGCGGGATCGAACCGCAGACCTCCTGCGTGCAAGGCAGGCGCTCTCCCAGCTGAGCTATAGCCCCATATTTTTATTTCCTTGGGAGGAAATGGTGGGTCGTGCAGGATTCGAACCTGCGACCAATTGATTAAAAGTCAACTGCTCTACCAACTGAGCTAACGACCCAATGGTATCCCGTAGGGGAGTCGAACCCCTGTTACCGCCGTGAAAGGGCGGTGTCCTAGGCCTCTAGACGAACGGGACACTGCTGATTTATCTCCACTTTAAAAAGTAGAAACAAACTTCGAAGAACTTGGGAGTTCTTCAACTCTTTTCTTTTCTAAACCGTATCAATCTGTGTGGACACTTATCGTGAATATCTTCGTATAAGGAGGTGATCCAGCCCCAGGTTCCCCTAGGGCTACCTTGTTACGACTTCACCCCAGTCATGAACCACAAAGTGGTGAGCGTCCTCCCCGAAAGGTTAAACTACCCACTTCTTTTGCAGCCCACTCCCATGGTGTGACGGGCGGTGTGTACAAGGCCCGGGAACGTATTCACCGTAGCATTCTGATCTACGATTACTAGCGATTCCGACTTCATGGAGTCGAGTTGCAGACTCCAATCCGGACTACGACGCACTTTTTGGGATTCGCTCACTCTCGCAAGTTCGCTGCCCTCTGTATGCGCCATTGTAGCACGTGTGTAGCCCTACTCGTAAGGGCCATGATGACTTGACGTCGTCCCCACCTTCCTCCGGTTTATCACCGGCAGTCTCCCTGGAGTTCCCGACATTACTCGCTGGCAAACAAGGATAAGGGTTGCGCTCGTTGCGGGACTTAACCCAACATTTCACAACACGAGCTGACGACAGCCATGCAGCACCTGTCTCAGAGCTCCCGAAGGCACACCTGCGTCTCCGCTGGCTTCTCTGGATGTCAAGAGTAGGTAAGGTTCTTCGCGTTGCATCGAATTAAACCACATGCTCCACCGCTTGTGCGGGCCCCCGTCAATTCATTTGAGTTTTAATCTTGCGACCGTACTCCCCAGGCGGTCTACTTAACGCGTTAGCTCCGAAAGCCACGGCTCAAGGCCACAACCTCCAAGTAGACATCGTTTACGGCGTGGACTACCAGGGTATCTAATCCTGTTTGCTCCCCACGCTTTCGCATCTGAGTGTCAGTATCTGTCCAGGGGGCCGCCTTCGCCACTGGTATTCCTTCAGATCTCTACGCATTTCACCGCTACACCTGAAATTCTACCCCCCTCTACAGTACTCTAGTTCACCAGTTTCAAATGCAGTTCCGAGGTTGAGCCCCGGGCTTTCACATCTGACTTAATGAACCACCTGCATGCGCTTTACGCCCAGTAATTCCGATTAACGCTCGCACCCTCCGTATTACCGCGGCTGCTGGCACGGAGTTAGCCGGTGCTTCTTCTGTTGCTAACGTCAAGAGATGCCGCTATTAACGACATCCCCTTCCTCACAACTGAAAGTACTTTACAACCCGAAGGCCTTCTTCATACACGCGGCATGGCTGCATCAGGCTTTCGCCCATTGTGCAATATTCCCCACTGCTGCCTCCCGTAGGAGTCTGGACCGTGTCTCAGTTCCAGTGTGGCTGATCATCCTCTCAGACCAGCTAGGGATCGTCGCCTTGGTGAGCCATTACCTCACCAACTAGCTAATCCCACCTAGGCATATCTTGACGCGAGAGGCCCGAAGGTCCCCCTCTTTGGCCCGTAGGCGTTATGCGGTATTAGCCATCGTTTCCAATGGTTATCCCCCACATCAAGGCAATTTCCTAGGCATTACTCACCCGTCCGCCGCTCGACGCACTTAACGTTCCCCGAAGGTTCAGATAAGTCGTTTCCGCTCAACTTGCATGTGTTAGGCCTGCCGCCAGCGTTCAATCTGAGCCATGATCAAACTCTTCAATTTAAGATTTTGTGACTCAACGAATACTGGCTTCAAAACTACAAAAAGTAATTCTAAAGCTATTATCATTCCAAAAGAATGATAATGAATTGACTGTGCCGATAATAAATTATCGATTGGTCACTCAGTTCATTGAAATCAATGTGATTCCTAAGAATCAATTTTTGATATTCATCAACGAGTGCCCACACAGATTGATAGGTTTAAATTGTTAAAGAGCTTTTCCTTTTTGAGCCTCGCTCAAATCGGACGGCCATTTTAGCGATTTAAGTTCTAGTGTCAACCACTATTTTCAAAACTTTTTTCAAGCGCTTAGCTTGGCTAATTTGGCTTGCTGATTCGTTCTGGTTTCCTAAGAAGCCATCCCGTGTCAGCGAGGTGGCATTATAGAGATTTCGATCACACTGGCAAGCCCTTTTTTAAGTTTTTCTTACTTTTTTGATTGTTCGAGTGTTTTTTGTTCAAAACACGCCATTTTCACTAGTATTATCCATAATTAAAGGCTTAAGGTGCCTATATAAAGGAGGATTTATGAGTTCAATACGTAGTTACAAAGGTATATCACCTCAGATCGGGCAAGGTGTCTATATAGATACAAGCTCAGTACTTGTTGGTGATATCAAAATTGGTGATGACTCTAGTGTATGGCCTTTAGTCGCAGCTCGGGGAGATGTGAATCATATCCATATTGGCGATAGAACTAATATCCAGGACGGTAGTGTTCTCCATGTTACCCATAAGAATGCTGAGAACCCTGAAGGTTATCCTCTATTAATCGGCAATGATGTCACTATCGGCCATAAAGTGATGCTACATGGTTGCACGATTAAAGATCGTGTACTCGTGGGTATGGGCGCTATCGTACTAGATGGTGTGGTCGTCGAACAAGACGTGATGATTGGTGCAGGAAGTTTGGTTCCACCTAACAAGGTGCTTGAAAGTGGCTATCTATATGTAGGAAGCCCAGTTAAACAAGCACGCCCACTGAATGATAAGGAACGTGCTTTCTTACAAAAGTCGGCTGACAACTATGTTCAGAATAAAAACGACTATCTAGACTCTGTGCTTCCCGTTTAAAGCGCTTTAATCTGAATTCGATTAGAGGAGTCATACTCCTCTTCTTCTATTAACTCTTCCGCTAACTCTTCAATATCAAAACGAAGCTCTGCAAAGATAGCCAAAGCTTGTTCGCCGCCTTCGATTTCTTTGTCTGATAATCGTAACAACTCTTCAATCGACACTTCACACTCAATCAGTGCGCCTGACTGCTGAGCTGGGAAGATAATAGATTGACTCTCTTCATCCCAATCTTGGATATCTGGGAATAGGATTGATTGATTCATTTTTCTGAATACCTTGTTATATCTCTAGGTTCTTACGTAATTCTCTTAAAATCTGTTTTGTGCCCGGGCGAAGACCACGCCACAACATGAAACTCTCAGCCGCTTGCCCTACTAACATCCCCAAGCCGTCATAAGCAGCATGAACACCATTATCTAATGCCCATTGATTGAATACCGTATTGCCCGAACCATAAACCATGTCGTAGACGACACTATTATCGTTGAAGATAGCTGGAGAAACTTCTGGTAGTTGACCACTTAGACCTGATGACGTGGAGTTAATAATGACATCAAAGCCTTCGTTCACATCACTTAGCCCCATCCCTTTTATGTTTCCATGCGAAGCAAACATTTCAGCTAACAATTCAGCCTTTGAACTGGTGCGGTTAGCCACCACTAATTGCTCTGGCTTTTGATCAAGCAAAGGTTGAATCACTCCTCTTGCTGCGCCACCAGCACCCAGTAAGAGGACTCGAGCTCCCTCTAATACTACTTGGTGTTGAAGTAAATCTTGAACAAGCCCCTCACCATCAGTGTTATCACCAATGATTTCTCCGTCATCTAGCTTCTTCAATGTATTAACGGCACCTGCTAGTTGAGCTCTTTCAGTCAATCGATTAGCAAACTGATAAGCATCTTCTTTAAATGGTGCTGTGACGTTACACCCTCTTCCCCCTTCACTAAAAAAGGCTTTAGCTGAGGTAATGAACTGGCCATGTTCTGGCTGCAGTGCTGTATAGGTAAGCTGCTGGTTAGTTTGGCGAGCAAATAACGTGTGGATGAATGGCGATTTGCTTTGCCCAATAGGGTTACCGAAAACGGCATAACGATCTACTTGCTGTGTCATATCCTTACCTAACAGAAATAATAAAAAGGGTCATCTATATAGATGACCCTATCACTATCCCTATAAGGAAGGAAGAACTACCAAGCTCGAGGTTTTAGGTAGTCACTATAAAGCAACGCTTCTGGTGACCCTGCTTGAGGTTCATAACGGTATTCCCAGCGAGCCAATGGCGGCATAGACATCAAGATAGATTCTGTGCGTCCGCCACTTTGTAGGCCAAATAAGGTGCCACGGTCATAGACTAGGTTGAATTCAACATATCGACCACGGCGGTAAAGCTGGAAGTCACGCTCACGTTCACCATAAGGTGTCTCTTTACGACGCTCAACAATAGGTAGGTACGCCGCAGCATAACCTTCACCAACAGCCTGCATGTAAGCAAAACTCTTTTCAAAGCCCCACTCATTTAAGTCATCAAAGAACAGACCACCAACACCACGCGTTTCATCGCGGTGAGGTAAATAGAAGTACTTATCGCACCACTCTTTGTGTTCTTGATACACGTTATCACCAAATGGCGCACACAGGTCTTTAGCGGTTTGATGCCAAGACTGGCAATCTTCATCGAAAGGATAGAATGGCGTTAAATCGAAACCACCACCGAACCACCAAATAGGGTCTTCGCCTTCCTTTTCGGCAATAAAGAATCGAACGTTAGCATGAGAAGTTGGGATATAAGGATTTTTAGGGTGGATAACTAACGATACCCCCATCGCCTCAAACTTACGTCCGGCTAATTCAGGGCGATGAGCGGTTGCTGAAGCTGGCATTGCCTTACCTGCAACATGAGAAAAGTTTACACCACCTTGTTCAAAGACCGCACCGTCGGTCATAACACGAGTACGACCACCGCCACCGAGGCGATCGCCAGGTTCGCGCTCCCATGCATCTTCTTTGAATAGTGCACTACCATCAGCTTGTTCAAGCTGTTGGCAAATCGAATCTTGTAGGCTCAGTAAAAACTGCTTTACTGCTTCTTTATCAATTGCTGACATTTACTTTCCTTTGCAGGGTTTAACCCTGTCTTAATATTTTCGACGTTTTTGCATCTCTGATTTCGCTTGGTTTGTCACGACCACCCGTTTTCCCTTCAAGAATCGCAACCAAGTGTTGACCAAGTTGCTGTTGTACTTCTTCAGTCGTCATACAAGGTGGTTCGCCTGTCAGGTTAGCACTGGTAGAGGTTAACGGCTTACCGAATTCATTACACATTCTTTGAACCAAAGGGTGATCCGTCACTCGCACAGCGAGTGAATCAAACTGACCACTCACCCAGTCTGTCACTTTAGCACTGGTTGGCATGATCCAAGTGACCGGCCCCGGCCATGTTGCTTTAACCGTCGCTAGTTGCTCATCGGTCAGTTGGCTTTCATCAATATAAGGAAGCAGCTGCTCGTAACTTGCAGCAATCAAGATCAAGCCCTTTTCAACTGGACGCTGTTTTAACTCGAGTAATTTCTTGATGGCATGTGGATTATCAGGATCACAACCAACCCCAAAAACGCCTTCGGTCGGGTAAGCAATGACTTCGCCCTGATGTAATGCCTGCAATGTATGTTGAAAGTTATCCACGGGTTGCCTCATTAAGTCAGTTATCGAACTCGCTAAGTGTACAAATTATCACTCACTGTTACTAAAGCTATTTGTTTATAAAATGTATCAATTGGCAATTTAGACCGACGCAAACGTTTTTCTTAAGCAATTTTACCCGTATAATGCGCGCAAAATATCTAATCACTAATTAAATCGTACCTGAAGGAGTTTGAGATGACTGTCGGTATTATCATGGGTTCTAAATCTGATTGGCCAACAATGAAGCTAGCTGCGGACATGTTGGATCAGTTTGGCGTGGCGTACGAAACAAAAGTGGTTTCAGCTCACCGCACACCTCAGTTGCTTGCAGACTACGCAACCAGTGCAAAAGAGCGCGGTATTAAAGTCATTATTGCTGGTGCTGGCGGTGCAGCTCACCTACCAGGCATGGCAGCTGCTTTCACAAGCGTACCTGTACTTGGTGTTCCAGTTCAGTCTAAAGCGCTGAAAGGAATGGATTCTCTGCTTTCTATCGTGCAAATGCCAAAAGGTATTGCTGTAGGTACTCTAGCTATCGGTGAAGCGGGTGCAGCGAACGCTGGCATCCTAGCTGCTCAAATCATTGGTACACACAATGAAGAAGTAATGGCAAAAGTAGAAGCATTCCGCTCTGAGCAAACAGAAACGGTACTTGCTAATCCAAACCCTGCAGAGGACTAATTCCCATGCATGTTCTTGTGTTAGGCGCGGGCCAACTTGCTCGCATGATGTCCCTAGCTGGGGCACCGCTGAATATTGAAATTTCTGCTTTTGATGTTGGCAGCAAAAATATTGTTCATCCATTAACGCAAGCAATTCTAGGCAACGGCTTAGAAAATGCGATTGAGCGCGCGGACGTCATTACTGCTGAGTTCGAACACATCCCTCATGATGTGCTTGAAGTATGTGAGCGCAGCGGTAAGTTCTTACCGACCACAGAAGCAATCAAAGCTGGCGGTGACCGTCGCCTCGAAAAAGCGCTATTAGACGAAGCGAACGTGAAGAACGCTAAGTACTATGTGATTAACTCTCGCGAAGACTTTGACGCTGCAATTGCTCATGTTGGCCTACCGATGGTGTTGAAGAGCACACTTGGCGGCTACGATGGAAAAGGCCAGTGGCGTTTAAAAACATTAGACAGCGTTGAAGCAACTTGGACAGAAATGGCCGAGTGCATTGCTGCAACCGACAATCAAGCAATTGTGGCAGAAGAGTTTGTTCCGTTCGACCGTGAAGTATCACTAGTTGGTGCTCGTGGAACTAATGGAGAGGTTCAAGTTTACCCATTGGCAGAAAACGTTCACACCGATGGCGTATTAAGCCTATCGACCGCAATTGATGATATTGAGCTGCAAGAACAAGCGAAAGCCATGTTTACCGCGGTTGCTGAGCGCTTAGATTACGTTGGCGTGCTAGCACTTGAGTTCTTTGACGTTCAAGGTTCACTGCTGGTTAACGAGATTGCACCACGAGTTCATAACTCAGGCCACTGGACACAGCAAGGTGCTGAGACTTGTCAGTTTGAGAATCACCTTCGTGCGGTCTGTGGAATGCCACTTGGTAGCACCAAGTTGATTCGTCCAACTGCAATGATCAACATCCTTGGTGAAGATACTCTACCTGACGCTATTTTGGCTCAAGGCGGCTGTCATGTGCATTGGTATGGTAAAGAGAAACGAGCAGGCCGTAAGATGGGTCATATTAACGTGAGCGCAGACTACAACGCCGAACTGCAAAGAACATTATGTTCTCTGGCAGATATCCTCGACAAAAAAGCTTATCCGGCTATTCATGAATTTGCTGAGCAGATGAAATAAGCCAACATGGCTTTGTTAGTTTAGATACAAAAAATGGCGCTCAGTGAGCGCCATTTTTATTTCTATAACCTGAGACTATTCAGATTGAATGTGGTGACATTTGCGGTCGGCACATTGCTTTTTCATCCCGTGAGCTGTTTTCTTCTCAAGCAACAGCGGGAACTGACACACTTCACAACGACCAATAATCGGCGGCTGGTTTACTGCAAACTTACACTTAGGGTAGTTATCACACGCGTAAAAGGTTTTACCGTAGCGAGATTTACGCTCGACCAAATGGCCTTTGCCACATTCAGGACAACCAACCAACGACTGCTCTTCAGGTTGTTCTTTGGGCTGGTCTAGAGATTCGATGTGATTACACACAGGGTAGCTGCTACAACCAATAAACATGCCATAGCGACCTTGCCTCAACACCAGCTCGTTTTGGCATTTAGGGCACGGTACACCCAGCTCTTTGACTACATGGCCATCGTTTTGGTGCAAAGGCTTGATGTAGTCGCAACTCGGATACTGCTTACAGCCTAAAAACGGGCCGTGCTTACCATGGCGAAGCTGAAGCTCTCCGCCACACAGTGGACACGGTTCATGCTCTAGTGCATGTTCATGTGCTGAAAAAAGCTGATTATCAATCTTACTACTCATGATAAGCCTGTATTAATGCAAGATACCTTGCTCTTTGGTGTACAACAGCTCTTCCATTTGCGTGTAAGCACTTTCATTACCCGGTACGTTAAACAGCACCATTAAGATAATCCACTTCAGATCATCCAACTCAAATTCATTGGTCTCTAAACCCATCACACGATCAATCACCATTTCACGAATCTCTGTCGTGAGGACGTTGATCTGCTCAAGGAACAGCAAGAAACCGCGACACTCCATATTAATACGTGATATCTCTTTATTTGTGTAAACACGCATCGAGGTATTAGAGCACATAGTAATCGCCGCTTGGTTATCGGTATCTTGCAGTGCAGCAAGGTCTTCTAACCAATGGAGAGCCTTATAAATATCATCTTGGTGAAACCCTGCTCGAAGAAGTTCATCTTCAAGTTCGTCTTGATCCACCTGCAATTCAGAATCGCTATGGATGTAGGTTTCAAACAAGTACATCAGTATGTCCATCATCATAGCTAGCCTCTCCCCTTTCGAATATAGCCACCGGAAACTGCAACAACATGCCCTGAGAGCTCAAGCTCTAAAAGCTGCATCATGACTTCATGCACAGGTATATGGGTTCTCTGTGCCAAAATATCAACGGGTGTCGCCTCTAATCCTACGTTAGCTAACAGATGTGGAAATGGCAATTGTTCATTTTCCTCCAAGCTTGGCGTAGGTTCGAATAAATTAGGCTGTTGATCTATAGACCAGTCTAACAGACTCTTTATTTCAACCAAGACATCTTGAGCACTCTGTACCAAGCAAGCACCGGCTTTAATTAAGCTATTGCCTCCACGGCTCGTCGGGCTATGAATAGAACCTGGAAGCGCAAATACTTCACGTCCTTGCTCCAAAGCATAGCGAGCGGTAATGAGTGAACCACTTTTCTCAGCCGCCTCGATTACCAAGGTTCCTAACGATAAGCCACTTATAATACGATTGCGACGCGGGAAATGTTCAGGTCGCGGTTTGGCACTTGGACGAAACTCTGAAATTAGCGCCCCACTTTCACATATCCTAGCCGCGAGGTTTCTGTGTCGCGCAGGATAAATAGAATCTAAGCCTGATCCCAATACAGCAAAGGTTTCGCCTCCTTTTTCTAGTGTGCCATCATGGGCATAACCATCAATACCCAACGCTAAGCCGCTGGTGACAATCAAACCATTTTGTACAAACTCTTTAGCGAATGATTTCGCCGTCTGTAGCCCTTCGATACTGGCATTACGGCTGCCAACCATCGCGATTTGAGGTTCAATCAGCTTTTCAACGTTACCTTTTACGAAAAGCACTGTAGGTGCTGAAGCAATCTCACTCAGCAATTTAGGATAGTGTAGGCAACTCGGAGTCAGGATGTGATGGTTGGGTTGTTTAGCTTGCCAAGCGAGACAAGCCTCTACCTCTCTTGGGGCCTGTTCTCTTAGATAGGAGATTTGTTTAGTTGATAAACCCAATGCTTGCAGCTGTTGCCCTGAGTAACCAACAATGTTTAAAGGAGAATCAACACTCAGTAGGCGAGCAAGACGCTTTCCACCCAGTTGCGGAATAAAGCTTAATGTTAACCAAGCGATCAGTTGCTGTTCATTCACTCGCTTCCCTCTTCCGTCACTGCAAGGTCCAAAGGCGATACCGCCACAATGTCATTACTCACTGGCTTTGAACTTTGAGTGATCAAGGCGAGGCTAAAATACTCATAAGGACGAATGACCATCAAGCTACCTAGCGAGGTGCTTGGTAGCTGCACTTTAATACTCGCTGCAGACTCTTTGTAGCTGTATTCACCTTGTTTGCCGAACACGACTGCACCACTTTCACTTAGGGTAAACATGGAGCCTTGACGAAGATTGTCCTGTGAGCCTTTATTGATTACCACCACCTGATTTTTAGCGCTGTACTGATTACCCTCGAGAGAACCTAAAACATTGGCGAACTGACCCGCCGCACTAGGGGTAGGATAAAACGTAGTAGAAAGATTCACTTGGTCGACGCCCAGTTCGGGTAGTACTAGGTCGTTAAGTAGAACTTCTTGCAGCTGAGTGTCTATCTGTAGGCTACTGAACTCATCATCCACATCTTTTAAGCGCGCAGTGGCAACCAAGCGCAGAGAAGTGATACTCGCTTGAGGCTGCTGCCTTTGATAAGTTTCAACGGCGCGGTAGATACCCCACTTAGGATGCTGCTGGTTTCCAGATATGAATAATCGGTCTTCTCCAGACAAGAAGCGTTTTCCATCGCTTGTTCCCAACACTCGTTGCGCCAAGTCAATATCTTGCTGCTCAACCAAGCGATCAGACTGCAAATAAGGCAAAACCAACCCCTCGTTGACGGTAGGTACTGCTTTCTTCTCCGAGACTCGAATCTTAGGGCTGAGTTTGATAACAGGCTTGATGCTCAAGACAGGTTCACCATTAATCCAAACCAACGACAGTTTGTCTCCGGGATAAATAAGGTGAGGATTCTCTATCTCTGGATTCACCTGCCATAACCTTGGCCACAACCAAGGGCTATCGAGATACATCGCAGAGATATCCCACAAGGTGTCGCCCTTAACCACCACATAAGCCTCTGGCGCACCTCGCTTAATGGTTAAAGGTTGTTCACTATTCTCTGCCACCACGGCAAAAGAAATTGAGGAAAAAACAAGCGATAAAGTGGAGTAAATATGACGCATGACCTAGCTTCCTTGGTCTGTATATATGACATCGGATTGGAGAATTACCATCAGGATGCTGTCATTTGACCTCTAAAATGTCTAGAATTGAGCCAACAAGGTTAAAGCTGTTTCGGCACAGTTCAATATTTCGAGTGTATATGTCTGTATTACAAGTATTAACATTACCAGATGATCGTCTACGTACCGTGGCGAAACCGGTAAAAGAAGTTACCCCAGAGATTCAAAAGTTCGTTGATGACATGATTGAAACCATGTACGACGAAGAAGGTATCGGCCTTGCGGCAACGCAGGTAGATTTCCACCAGCGTATCGTAGTCATTGATATTTCAGAAACGCGTGATGAACCAATGGTTCTTATCAACCCTGAAATTATCGAGAAGCGCGGCGAAGATGGTATCGAAGAAGGTTGTCTATCTGTACCTGGCGCTCGAGCTCTAGTACCTCGCGCTGCAGAAGTAACGGTTAAAGCACTAGACCGTGACGGCAACGAATTCACCTTCGACGCTGATGACCTTCTGGCTATCTGTGTTCAGCACGAGCTTGATCACCTAGAAGGCAAGTTATTTGTTGATTACCTATCGCCACTTAAGCGTAAACGTATTCAAGATAAGCTAGCGAAAATCAAACGCTTCAATGAGAAGCAAGGCAATTAATCGCAGCTATTATTAAATTAAGAAGGAAGCCTACCTTGAGTCAGTCTTTAAGAATTGTCTTCGCAGGTACTCCGGATTTCGCCGCCCGTCACTTGGCGGCGTTGTTGTCTTCGGAGCATGAAGTTATTGCTGTTTATACACAGCCAGATCGTCCAGCAGGCCGCGGTAAGAAACTGACTGCGAGCCCAGTAAAAAACATCGCTCTTGAAAATAACATTCCGGTTTACCAACCAGAAAACTTCAAGTCAGATGAAGCTAAGCAAGAGCTAGCGGATTTGAATGCGGACATCATGGTTGTTGTAGCGTACGGCTTATTGCTCCCACAAGTGGTTCTAGATACGCCTCGCTTAGGTTGTATCAATGTGCATGGCTCTATTCTACCGCGCTGGCGTGGTGCTGCTCCAATTCAACGCTCTATCTGGGCGGGTGATAAAGAGACTGGCGTTACGATCATGCAGATGGATATCGGCCTAGACACAGGTGACATGCTAAGTATCGCTACGTTACCAATCGAAGCAACAGATACCAGTGCTTCCATGTACGAAAAGTTAGCGGGCCTTGGCCCTGACGCGCTTGTTGAGTGTTTAGCTGACATCGCTTCAGGCAAAGCAGTCGCTGAAAAGCAAGACGACGAACTTGCTAACTACGCGAAGAAGCTAAGCAAAGAAGAAGCGCGTATCAACTGGAGTGATGACGCGGCTCATATTGAGCGCTGCGTTCGTGCTT
>AAZW01000032.1 GCA_000169995.1 Vibrionales bacterium SWAT-3
TGTTTCATTTGCGGTAGTAACAAATTGGATGAGAACCTTATCACCAACTTCATGGCCATGCTGGTCGTTAATCTGTTTGAAATGGTCTAAGTCAAACAACGCGACGTGAATCATTTTTCCTTGTTGTGCTAACCATTCGAAATCATAGAAGGTATCTAGCGCTTCGGTTCTGTTTCTGCAGCCAGTCAACGGATCTGTTGTGGCCTTTACCTTTAACTCTTCAATCTCTTGGGTTAGATGGCGTTGTTGCTGTGCTAAGCGCCTTTTGTTTCGTCGAGCGATATGTAGAGCACAACAGACATAGTAGACGGCATATATTACCCATAGCCCAACTAAGATCTCACCGAGTACAGCTTTGCTGATGATTTTACCGTGGAACACAATGCTCGAGATATTAAGTGAATGATGTCCAGCAAGCGTGCTAGCACCAAGCCCGAGTTCAACAGATACCGCATTCGTGATGTCTACCGCGCTATCAGAGACAGGGCGGTTATAATGATCAATCCACCAGAAAGGGACATTGAAGTAGCCTAAGTCAATGTGGCTTGCGTCAGGTAACGAGAAGTCTAAGCGATTGAACTTATTAGACATGGCATCGCCTTTCACACTATAACCTTCGTCGAAGTTCCGAATGTAGAAGCGAAATCTTGGGTTTTCTTGTCCTTTGTAATCCATGTTAATGGTTACCGAGTCGTACGTAGAGAGATCTAACCCTTTCCCTTCTTTCGATATAACGAATTCAACCTCACAGAAAGGTTTGCTGTAGGTTCTCTTGAAGTCACACTGTAACTCAATCCCGTCTTTTGAGCTGCGTAATGAGCCGATTGTGCCGCCATTATGGATGCTATCTGTGTTGACCAGTGTAGGGTATTTGTCTGGATCAATGACGTAGCTCTTGTTCATCAGTTTATCAAAAGAGACTAGCGACAATAGGGTGATTGCCAAGCAAAAAATCGAGAGGAATATGTTGAGTTTGCGGAATGCTTTGTCGCTCATGATGTTAATCCGTACACGTGATTCGAACCTAATACGAAATGCCTTAGAGTTGGCGTAATCGAAGATTAGAGTATTAGTATCGTTGGAATTGCTATACCTATACCTAAAACTGTTCTAGAAGTGACGGTTATACAGCAAACTGCGCCATTAGACCAAGATGAAGTTTAAAAATTGAACGCAGAGCATTGATTTTGAATGTAATTTACTCAGTAACTACCGTTTTTACGGGTAGATAAATTTAACTGTATAAATATACAGTTAAATTTTAAGTGGGTTTGTTTGTTGTGATTAGAGCGAATCTAACCCCTTTGTGAGTTAGCCAAATAGCGGGCCATAAGCAAACTGTTCTCCAGTTCTAATTCAACAATGTTGCACTGTCATTTTTAAGATGTGTACCTTTAGTGAGTAAGTGTAGAACGTGTGAAGATAACCACTAAACAAACACCTGAATTGTTCGCGTTTATACAAGATAGGAGCCCGATTTTTGTAGATTTGAGCGCTAGTCGAGTTAAACATACAGCTAGTAGCTACTAGCTAGTGATAAACGAGATTTGGTAATGGCAAGGTTTAACGTTTTAAAAGTCCGCTGGTTCATAGGCACGGTTATATGAAGCTCAGTTTGTCAAAGAGTGTGCTCAAACCTGTAGGCCCAAATGTGCTCATAGATAGCATGCATCACAATGGATAAAATTAAGTACGTAGATTTTGTTATGTAGTTGAAGCATTCGCGTATGTGAAATCTGAGAGTACAACAGCAGGATAACTTACAAAGTTTACACACAGGAATCTTTAGCCATTGTTGTAAGTTAGGGGGAATTGAACGTTTTAAAAATTCAGTGGTTAACATCAGATGAGAATTTCTCTTTCGTGAACAAAGCAATGCAAAGGTTCTAACATTAGAAATTGGGTTAAAGGCGACTCGAACAGTGCGCTGGGTTTAGAGCCTATAAGGTTGTTTTACTGGCGTAATGAAAATGGCGTGAATTATATGGAGCTAACGTGTATCCAAATTCAAAAGTGCTTAAACGAATGAAATTAAGCAGCGCGTATGTAAAATCTGCCAGGAATAAGGCTCGTAAGTCTCCCAGATTTTAATGTGCATCACTGCGTATTATGTACGTTATGTTAAATTGAATTTGTTGTTTATAAGGCAGGACTCTTTGTGTGATGCCCTGCCTTTGTATCGTGTCGATGTTCTCTGAATTATACTGTGTATTTAACCATAATGGTTATTTACCATAAAATACCTAATATCCAGTGATAATAATCTTCGATTTTAACCCTGATATTAGTTAGAGATTAACCGCCAGCAAATTTAACTTTGTAGCCTTTCTTTTCAAGGTGTGCTTTGATCTTGTCACGCGCGTCGCCTTGAATTTCGATGTTGCCATCTTTTACTGAGCCACCACAGCCGCAAACTTTCTTAAGTTCTGCAGCCATTAGTTTTAATGGTGCGTCATCTAGATCTAAGCCAGTTACGACAGAAACGCCTTTGCCTTTTCGGCCTTTGGTTTCTTTTTGGATTCGAACGATACCATCGCCTTTAGGACGTTGGACTTTCTCTTCTTCAGGTTTGATACGACCGGTTTCTGTTGAATATACTAGGCTCATAATTTATTTCTTTTGTTGCTCTGCTTTTTGTTTAGCAAGTAAGTAAGCTTCTATATGACGCTGTATTGCAATCTTTCCGCCTTTAATAAGGCGTCCGTTAAACATGCAGTACCACGCATTCGGCTCACCAGTGTCATTTTTGATTTGGTAGCCATTGAAATTTTCAGTTTGGCCACCGGTCCCTCTAGACTTACTTAACGCTGTGAACTCTTTTGGGTCAATAATAGATGCAGTATCAATCCACCAATCGATACTCTTTTTTACGGCAGCTAAGTTACCTTGAATAACGTGGTTTTTTAACTTGGTACGCCAAATTGTGTTCGTGGCATCCGTCGATTGGAGATGGATCCCTCGGTAAATTGAATTAGCCATATCTATTGATCATCTTTTTGTTTTCACTGCATTAATCATAAGTATACTAATAATGATAGCAAGCATAATATGGCAAAAACACCTGTCGAGGTACGGTAATTTGAGAAAAAAAGTCCCTATTTTAACCGACTCTGTGATAATTAATTCGTTTGTTGAAAAATTAAACAGCAACGTTACCGTTGAAATTATCGATGAGCTAACAGGTTTCCAGTATTCTCATAATTCACTGCTGGGTATCTACAGTGATTGGAATCGCTACCACGCGTTTTGTTCCAAACATCGAATTAATACACTCCCTGCTTCTATTACGGCTGTTCGTCGTTTTCTTGAGACTGAGTCTAGTGAACGAAAGTATGCATCGTTAAAACGTTACACTGCAACGCTTAGCTTACTGCACACTGTACTCAACTTTGCCAACCCTATTAAGCATAGACAAGTTCGCTTTACCCTGCTCCATCTGCAAGCTCGAATGGCTGGTGATGCTAAGCAGACAAACGCGATGACTTCTTCGCACCTTACTCAATTGAACTCGTTACTTTCACATGACAAAGCGACACTAAAAGAGATCCGCGACAGAGCGATTTATAACGTAATGTTCGAATGTGCGTTGAAGCGCTCTGAGCTCAAGTCTTTATCGGCGAGTGATGTGGAGAGTATTGATCATGACTATCAAATCACAATCAAGGGCTTGGTCTACAAGCTTTCACCAGTTGCAAGTTCTGCTCTTGAACGCTGGCTGAGCTTTACTGGTTTGGAAGAGGAATTACCTGTATTTCGGGCGATTGATAAGCACGAAAACATCGGCCTACAACCATTAGATGATTCGTCGATCTATCGGATTTTAAGGCGTGCAAGTGACTTACTTGGTTTAGCCGACAATCACCATTTTTCAGGTAATTCGATTCGAGTTGGCGCGGCGCAAGAGCTTTCAAAACAAGGGCTTAAAGTAAGAGAAATACAAGATTTCGGACGTTGGCTTAGCCCTGCGATGCCAGCCCAATACGTTGGATATGCTGGCACGGCAGAGAGCGAGAAAATGAAGTTCAAAGCGTTAACACCGTGGCAATAAGCCATATTAGGTCGGCAGTAGACTGAAAACATCGCAAACAAAAAGCGGCTTGGAGAAAAATCCGAGCCGCTTTTTATATTTAGTCTGTTATACAAAAATCTAGAAAATACCCTTAAGAAAGGCTGGTTCTTACGCAGTTTTCTAGGAACTGAGCGAACTTATGTCCGTCGTGTTCAACCATTTTAGGGAACATCGAAATTGGTGTCATACCTGGGAAGGTATTAACTTCGTTTAGGTAGATCTCGTTATCCTGCGTTAAGAAGAAGTCGATGCGAGACAAGTGGCGAAGCTTCATTTGTGTAAACACTTTGCGAGCGCTTTCTGCAATCAGTTGACGTTGTTCATCAGTAAGATTACTTGCTTCAACTTCTGTGATCGAGTGGCTATCTGCGCTGTATTTTTCTTCGTAAGAGTAGAATGCGCCATTCGGTGCAATCACCTCGCCTGGCTTGCTGATGTGCAGCTCTCCGTCGATTTCATAAGCCGCAACTTCCAGCTCTCTTGGCACCACTGACTTTTCAACAAGCACTTGATCTGAATAAGTAAATGCTTTGTTGATAGCGTCGCTCAAGTCTTCAATATGGTTGACTTGATAACAGCCAACAGAAGAGCCTTGGCGTGCCGCTTTCACGAATACTTTGCCCCACTTTTCAAAAGCTTGAGTTGCTTGTGCATGAGCTTCGTCTGTATTGTCAGATAGGAATAAATACGGCGTGTTTGGAATACCTAACGCGTCATACCAAAGCTTAGAGGTGATCTTGTTGAAGCTGTTATTGCTAGCTTCAGAACCACAGCCTAGGTAAGGGATTTTTGCCATTTCAAACAGTGATTGGATATCACCGGTTTCGCCAGGGAAACCATGGATACAAGGTACGATGAAATCAACTTTTGATTCTAGATCATCACCACGTAGCGTTTGATTATTGATATCAAGATATACTAATTCGCCCGAATCTAGACACCAGCCTTCGCTCTTAATCTCAACTCTTACAACGTTAAAGTCTTCAACGCTCTTAAGTTGATCAAAAAGGTAATTGGCTGAAACCAAAGACACTTCGTGCTCTGAAGATCCACCGCCGCATAGTAGAAGAATGTTTGTGGTGTTCATGGGTAAATTCGGTCCTTGAAACTAGGAATACTGACTTCAATGATAAACAAAAGTCGAAATAGGTACAGTGTTTTGATTGTTAAAATTGCGTCCGAAGGATCGAGCGATTAACTATTAGACAAAACGGTTCGTCATAAAACAAAAGAAGGAGCATTTGCTCCTTCTTTATGATTCAAAACTTAGTTTAACTTGTTAAGCGTTGGGTATTCAGAGTTCTTGATGTCATCAATACTCTTCACGAATGGCTTCAAGTTTTTAAGTGAACTAGGTAGTGTTGAGATCGCCTTTTTTGCTTCTAAACGTGTTGCGTAGTCACCGTAAAGTACTGTGAACCACTTAGTGCCGTTGACCATCTTGTAGTTTTCCCAAACTGGCTGAGAAGTCGTTGGTAGCATTTTCACGAAAGAGTCGACTTTACTTTGGCTGCCAACCGCAACAACTTGAACTGTGTAACCAAAACGCTGGTTCATGTCTTGTTGCTTCTTAGTTGGACCTTTCACTGCCGCAACTGGCTTAGCCTGAGTTGTTTGAGTGACTTTCTGCTCAACAGGTTCTGTTCTGATAACGTTAACAACATTCTCTTCAACAACGCCTGATTGCTGTGATTGAGACACAACTGGAGCTTCAACTTTGGCAGTTTTGTACTCTTCTTGATAACTGTCTGAAGTCACATCCGTGATGTAGTTTTCAGATACACATGCAGCCAAGAGCAGTGGCAAAGTCGCAATTGCAATTTTTTTCATGGAAAGCTCTATATCCTTAATAATAATTACTATAAATCATGCCGATACGTCGGTTTAGAATCAAGTTAACTTTGAGATTATACACCATTAGTGGGTGACCTATTTCACAAACTTAATGCAGTGTTTGCTTATTCATCTGAATTCGGTGAATTTGCCATCAACCTGTCATCGAAAAGTAAGTTACGATGAACTTACGTGCATTGCTAGGATATGTCTATGAATCATCTTGATCCCCTACTTAAACCCCGTTCGATTGCCGTTGTTGGTGCTTCTCAACGTGAAAACCGAGCGGGATACATCGTTATGAATAATCTGTTGCATGGGGATTTTAAGGGGGCGGTAATGCCAGTTACGCCCAAATATGATTCGGTGGCGGGTGTACTTTCCTACAAAAACATTTTGTCGCTCCCGATCGTCCCTGATCTTGCGATTCTTTGTACCAACGCGACTCGCAATATAGCTATTTTTGAGGAGTTAGCGGAGAAAGGCATTGCGTCTGTCATTGTTCTATCTTCAGACATGCAACAGCCGAGTGATAACGGTGAAACGTACGATTCAAGATGCCTAGCGATTGCGAAAAAGCACAATATAAGGATGCTTGGTTCAAACAGCTTAGGCGTGATAATCCCTTGGCTTAATCTCAATGCATCCTTCTCTCCAGTTACCGCACTACCCGGCAAGATTGCGTTTGTTTCTCAATCTGCAGCGGTGTGTACCACGATACTTGATTGGGCGAATGATAAAGAGATCGGTTTCTCTGCTTTTATCTCAATTGGTAACGGCACGGATATCGAGTTTTCTGAACTGTTGGATTACCTGAGTACCGACTCCCATACTGAAGCGATATTGCTTTATGTAGATAGCATTAAAGACGCACGACGTTTCATTTCAGCTGCCCGAGCCGCCTCACGTAACCGGAGAATACTAGTATTAAAAGGTGGCCGGACCGCCAAAGGCCGAGCTGCAGCAATGGCACATACTGGTGGTGCGGACACGCTCGATATTATTTACGACTCGGCTATTCGTCGTAGTGGCATGCTGCGAGTTAAGAACCTGCACGAACTGTTTGCTGCCGTAGAAACTTTAACTCACTCGGTCCCATTACGTGGAGAGCGACTGGCGATTGTCACGAATGGTGGTGGCCCTGCGATTATGGCTGTTGATACGTTATTCGAACGTGGCGGCAAACTCGCTGAGTTATCGGAAGAGACGCTCGATAAACTTAACAAGGTGTTACCTTCAAGTTGGTCGCATAGCAATCCGATCGACATTGTTGGTGATGCGGGTGATCAGCGTTATATCGATACTATCAACACACTACTTGATGGTGACGAAGCGGATGCCATTCTCATCATGCATAGCCCTTCAGCCATCGCGCATTCTGCTCAAACCGCAGAGCGCATCATTGATGCGATTAAAAAGCATCCTCGCCACAAGCGATTTAATATTCTTACCAATTGGTCTGGCGAACTGACGGCAAGGCCTGCTAGAAAGTTGTTCACAGAGGCTGGTATTCCAACCTATCGAACGCCAGAAAGCTCAGTAGTCGCATTCATGCACTTGGTCGAGTACAGACGTAACCAACGTCAGCTTATGGAGACGCCCACCACGGCTGAGAAAGTTCATATTGAGGACTTAGCGGATGCCAGAAATTGGATAGAACGCCAACTACTGGATAAAGATACAGTTAGTCTTGATACCCATCAAAACAGTCAGTTTTTCAAACACTTTAATCTAGATGTGTTACCTACTTGGATCGCTTCTGACCCCAGTGAAGCGGTGCATATTGCAGAAACCATTGGATACCCTGTGGCAGTTAAACTCCGTTCACCAGACATTGCGCACAAGTCTGACGTTCAAGGTGTGATGCTCAATTTAAGAAACAGTAGTGAGGTCGCGAATGCGGCACAAGCGATTTTGGATCGCTCTCAGTTATCATTCCCAACAGCGCATATTCATGGTCTGTTAGTTCAAGGTATGGCGAAACTGGCTGGCGGACAAGAGCTTCGCGTGAAAGTTACAACCGATGAAACGTTCGGCCCTATTATTCTACTCGGTCAAGGCGGTTCCGAATGGGATGAGTCGATTGATGCGGCAGCTGCTTTCCCTCCGCTTAACATGACGCTGGCTCGTTACTTGATCATTCGAGCAATAAAGAGTGGCAAGATTCGCCTACAAAAGCTCCCTAATCCTATTGATATAGACGGCTTGTCTGAGTTGCTGGTTCGTATTTCTCAAATGGTGGTTGATTGCCCTGAAATATACGACCTGGATATACACCCAGTACTTGCTAATGGCGATAAGTTCACGATATTGGATGCCGATATCATATTGAAAGCTTACGAGGGGGATCCGCAAGAAAGACTAGCGATTCGTCCTTACCCTGTGGAGCTTGAAGAACGTATCCAGTTAAAAGATGGTACAGAAGTGTTGCTACGCCCTATTCTTCCTGAAGATGAACCACTTCATGCCGACTTTATTAACCGAGTGTCTAAAGAGGATCTCTACAAACGCTTCTTTAGTGATGTGGGTGAATTCAATCATGAAGCACTAGCTAATTTTACTCAGATTGATTTCGATAGAGAGATTGCTTTTGTTGTGGTGCGTGAAGAACAAGGTGTACCTGCAATCATTGGCGTGTCTCGGGCTCTGATCAACCCTGAGAATACGGATGCCGAATTCGCGATATTGATTCGCTCTGATCTTAAAGGCGTTGGTTTAGGTCGAATTCTGATGACTAAGGTTATTGATTACTGCCGTGCTAAGCAGACTAAACAGATGTCGGGAATGACAATGCCAACCAACAGAGGGATGCTGACACTAGCTCAAAAACTGGGTTTCAAGCTAGATATCTGTTTTGAAGACGGCACAGCAGATATGGTGCTTCCGTTACTTGAGTGACCATGTTTTTTTAAGGTGTTGAATACACCAAGATTTGGCGTCGCCCATTTTGTTGCGTCGCCAAGCCATCACAATGTCGATCGGTTGCGGCTCCGTCCCTGCAATCTGTTTTAAAACACCAGATTCGATCAAAGGTTTAGCTACGCTACACGGCAAGGTACCAATGCCGAGCCCACTAGTTAAAGCTTCTACTTTTGCTGGGAAGCTCGTCACCGTTAACCGCGGTTGTTTCTCTAAAATATTGATGCTTAATGCTGGCTGATCGCGTGCAGTATCTGCAATTTCAATCACCCTGTAACTTTCTCTAGCCTTTTGATCGAAATCTCCAGAGCGCTTATGTACGTAGTGGTTGGATGCTGCTACCCAAACCATTTCCATTTTACCAATCACGTCACTTTTTAGGTCGTTCGGAATGGTGTCGACTTTCGGGCAAACTAGAAGGTCGGCGCGACCATCTGACAATGATTCCCAACACCCTGCTAAGATCTCCTCTTGTAAACGAACACGCGTTTTACTGATTTTTCCTAGTTCATCAACAAGTGGGAAGAAATTAGCAATCGGGATAATGCCATCAAAAGCGATGGTTAGATCTAACTCCCATCCATTAGCTAGAATGCTGGCTTCGTTGACGAGCCTTTCTGTCGCACCAAGAATCACCCTACCTTGCTCAAGTATCAATTGCCCTGCTTCCGTGAAGTTTGCACGGTGCCCTGAACGGTCAAAAATCATGATATCTAAGTCTTGTTCAAGCTTTTGAATTTGGTAGCTGAGTGACGAAGGCGCACGGTCCATTTCATTGGCCGCAGCAGCGAAACTTCCACGTCTGTCGATGGCATCTAGGATGTGTAACGCTTCAAGTGTTATTGGGCTATGCATCAGTTTCCTACTTTATAAATGAGATGTTGATCACAAAAATGGAAGCATTCACCAGATAAATGGAACCATTAAAGGTCTTTTAATACAATGAGTTATACGGTTTAAGCGAGCTTTTAATGACAAAAGTACAAATAAATTGAAATGCAAATAATAGTAATTATCATTTAGATCCAATATTATCTTTCGCGAAATCAAGATAATACTATGGAATTAAGGTAACTATCAGATGTATAAGCAATCCCTACTCTCTGCTTCAATCGTTTTAGCGCTTTCATCAACCTCAGCCTTAGCTGAAGATTATGCCCTATTTGACGAGGTTGTTGTATCTTCGACTCGTACGAATCAAACACTTATCAATACTGCTGCTTCTGTCACCGTCATCTCTGATAGGCAAATTGAAGAGAATATGGCAAAAGACGTTAATGAGATCTTCGAATACACGCCAGGTGTAACGATGAACTCAAGCTCTCGCCAAGGTGCCCAAACGATTAATATCCGTGGCATGGAAGGTAAACGCGTTAAGATTCTAGTAGATGGCTCATCGCAACCTGGTTCATTTGATGGTGGTCCTTACGCTTTCATTAATTCTAGCGGTATTTCTATCGACCCTGATATGTTAAAAAGCGTCGAAATCATCAAAGGTGCAGCTTCAAGTTTACACGGAAGTGACGCTATTGGCGGTGTTGTTGCTTTTGAAACTAAAGATCCTTCTGACTTCTTAAAAGATGGCAAAGACTTCGGCGGCCAAGCTAAGCTCTCCTACTCTTCTGAAGACAATTCATTCAGCGAACATGTTGCATTAGCTAATCGTTTTGGCGATTTAGAAACTCTGGTTGCTTATACTCGCCGAGATGGTGAAGAGCTTCAAAACTTCCGTAACTCGGGTGATTTAGAGAACTATGCAGTAGAAAATCAAGACACATCGGCAGATAACCTATTGGTAAAACTTCAATACCAACTGAATGAAAGCCATCGCATTGAGTTTCTAGCAGAGCTTATTAAAGATACCTCTGATTCAGACATCTACCACTCTAGTTATGATAGCTACACTGGTGAAGATGACACCAAACAAAACCGATTCGCAATCAAGCACATTTGGTTTGCAGATGGCGCGATTGCTGACACTGTGACGAGCAAAGTATCGTACATTTCTAAAGAAGAGAATGGTGTAACGAAGCGCTTTAAACCTGCAGGCCCAGGTTTCCCTCCTTACGTTCCTGCCAATAACGATAATCTCCAAACCAAAGATTATGAATACACCGAAGATAAGCTTGAGATAGAGACGCAACTAGACAAAGAGATTAACAATCACTACCTAGTTTATGGTGCGACTTATACGCATAGCGACATCAGCAACACCAATATGGAGTACAACTCAGATCCAGCGACTGACGATCAGCTTTACGTGTACACGCCTGATGCGAAAGAGCAGAAGTTTGGTTTGTTTGTTCAGGACGAAATCAGCCTAATGAACGATAAACTGGTTGTGACTCCTGGTGTTCGTTTCGACTACTTCTCTACAGACCCTGGTAAAAACACTGGCGAATCTCTAACTGACTTCTCAGATTCTGCGGTAACAGGCCGTTTAGGTACAACATATAAGCTTACTGATACAGGTACTGTATTCGGTCAAATTAGCCAAGGTTTTAGAGCTCCTTCATTTGATGAACTCTACTACACATACGACAACCCTGGTCACGGCTACGTAAATGATCCGAACCCTGACCTTAAGTCAGAAACAAGTATCTCGTACGAGCTTGGTTACCGTCACAATACGCAAGCTTCATCGTCTGAGATTGCAGCTTACTACAGTGATTACGATGATTTCATTGAAACAGTAGTAACGAAAAAAGTCGGCGGTACGACACACTACTCTAACGTTAACTTAGAATCAGCAACGATCAAGGGTATTGAGTTCTCGAACACGTTACTTTGGGATGTGTTAGTGGGTGCGCCAGAGGGTATTTCTACTCATTTCGTGGCATCTTACACTGAGGGTGAAGATGGAAACGGCAATGCACTAAACAGTGTTAACCCATGGAACGCTGTGTTAGGTCTGAACTACGATGCACCAAACCAAAATTGGGGTACAAGCCTTAAGTTAAATTACACGGCTGATAAATCTGGCTCAGACATCAACTTTGATGACGAGAATGGCGGTAATGCTGGTCAAGCTGAACTTCCAAGTGCAACGGTTGTTGACTTAACTGCTTATTACAAACCAATGAAAGATTTGACGATTCGTGGTGGTGTGTTCAACTTAACTAACGAAGAGTACTACCGTTGGAATGATATTCGCGGCGATGACGAGCTTTACAAAGAGAACTCTCAAGCTGAAAGAAACTACGGTATTTCAGCTAAGTACGAATTCTAATTCGTTACAAACCTAAATTGCAGAAACTAAAAAGCCAGCTTTTGAACTGACCCCCAATAGTTGGACACCAATTATTGGGGGTCTTTTTATGTCCAAATATAACCGAGAGCTAAAATGTATCATTGCTAAGCAATACTTAGATGGCACATCATCTCTCTACTTAGCAAAACAATATTCAATTTCTTCAAGACAGATACGGTATTGGGCTCAAGTCTTTGCCATCCATGGTGCTAACTCATTTTTACCAACTAAGCATGCTGCTACTGCTCAGGAAAAACGAAAAGCATTGAATTTAATGTGGACGAATGATTGGTCTCTCACGCACACTAGCGCAGTATTAAACCTCTCATCCCCTGGGATACTCTCTGTCTGGCTCAAAAGATTTAATGAGCTCGGTATCAAAGGGCTCAAAATGCGCCAGAAAGGAAGACCTCCAATGAAACAGCACCCTCAACGTACCACTAAGCCTGATGATGAAATGACGCTTGAGGAGCTAAAAGAGGAGTTGCTCTACTTGCGAACCGAGAATGCCGTTCTAAAAAAGTTGGAAGAGTTGGAGCAGGAAAAAAACCGTCGAACAAAGAAAAAGCGGTCATAGCTCTAACTCTTAAAGGCAAGTACCCGTTAAAGCACTTACTGCACACTCTACAGCTGGCAAAAAGTGTCTTTTATTATCAAGTTCAAACGAGCAAGCGCCCAAATAGCTACGAACGTGAGCTGCGGTTGATAAAGTCAATTTATCATGAACATAAGGGACGATACGGCTACCGCCGTATTCACTTGGAACTAAAAAATCGGGGGTTCGTGCTTAATCACAAAACGGTTCAAAGGCTTATGGCTCAGCTCAACCTTAAATCGACGGTCAGGATTAAAAAGTATCGTTCATACCGAGGAGAGTCTGGAACAGCTGCTCCCAACGTGCTTGAAAGAGATTTTAGTGCGACTCAACCCGATGAAAAATGGGTAACTGATGTCACGGAGTTTAAAGTCAAAGAGCAGAAAGTATACTTATCTCCCGTTGTCGACTTGTTTACTCAGGAGGTGGTTGCTTATAGAGTGGCCAAGAATGCCTGCTTGCCGCTTGTCACGGATATGCTAACGGAGGCTATATCAACGCTTAAACCCAACTCAAAGCCAATTATACATAGCGACCAAGGTTGGCAATATCGTCATCGACAGTATCAGAAAAAGGTAGCGGAGAGTGGGTTAACGCAAAGCATGTCGAGAAAAGGTAACTGCTTGGATAATGCTGTTGCTGAAAATTTTTTTGCTTTACTCAAAACAGAGATGTATCACAACCAAAGCTTTGAAGATGCAGATGCTCTGATAGCGCAAATCAAAGAGTATATCGAGTACTACAATACCAAACGTATAAAAGTGAAACTAAAAGGCCTGACTCCGATAGAATATCGAACTCAGGCCTTGAAAGCCGCTTAACAGAAATGTCCAACTTTACGGGGTCACTTCATTTATGCTGGCTTTTATCTATTTCACTAAAAATTGTATCAAAAAGGAATAAGTGAAATTACTTCTCTGCCATTTCTTTCTTTACCATTACCGCAGCAGCAATGATGAAAGTGATGATTAGGCCTAGTTCCATGATTAACTCCAAAGAAAATTAACATTAAACATATAATTCGCGTGCATAGTAACACAATGAATACAGAATGATACTTTTTAACCACTAATTTACTTTTTATTCGATTTAGATCAAAAAAGATGCCCTAAAGCATCTTTTTATAAGTTAATCATTCATAAAACGACTAGATCAGCCAGGGAAACCATTAGGGTTTGTTGACTGCCAGCGCCATGTATCTTCGGTCATTTCGGTCAGTGTGCGGGTTGCGTTCCAACCCAGCTCTTTCTGAGCTTTCGCCGGATCTGCCCAGCATTCTGCGATGTCACCAGCGCGTCGCTCAACAAGTTTATAAGGGATTTCCTTACCACTTGCTTGTTCAAACGCCTTAACCATGTCTAAAACACTAGAACCGTTACCTGTACCCAGGTTGTAGATGTGAAGACCATCTTTGCGCCCTACTTTCTCAAGTGCCGCGATGTGGCCGTCGGACAGATCCATAACGTGGATGTAATCACGAACACCGGTACCATCTTTCGTTGGATAGTCGCTGCCAAATACAGACAAGAACTCGCGTCGGCCAACGGCAACTTGTGAAACAAACGGCATCAAGTTGTTTGGAATACCTTGTGGATCTTCACCTAGTTCACCACTTGGGTGTGAACCGACTGGGTTAAAGTAACGAAGTAGCGTGATGCTCCAATCTGGATTCGCTTTTTGGAAATCGGTGAGACACTCTTCGACCATTAATTTACTGCGACCATAAGGGTTGGTTGCGCTAGTCGGGAAGTCTTCAGTAATAGGCACACTTGCAGGATCGCCGTACACGGTTGCTGATGAGCTGAATACTAACGTTTTAACATTCGCTCCGCGCATAGCATCCACAAGCACTAAAGTGCCGTTAACATTGTTATCGTAGTATTCAAGAGGCTTCTCTACAGATTCACCTACCGCTTTCAAGCCAGCAAAATGGATAACTGCTTCGATGTTGTGTTGCTTCATAGTTTCCGCTAACAGCGCTTTATTGCGAATGTCACCTTCAACGAACACTGGGCGAACACCAGACACCTTCTCGATACGCTCTAAAACGCTTGGTTTACTGTTGTACAAGTTATCAAAAAGTACAGGCGTCATGCCTGCGTTGATCATTTGGATACTTGTATGACTGCCGATATAGCCCATGCCACCGGTTACTAAAACATTCATGTTTAGACCTTTTAATTATGAATACTCAATCTATCGCTTATGATACAACAACTTAGTGTGGGGTCACACCCCACAGAGCAATCAAACATCACTTGAGAACACAAATTGCCCTTTCCCTTGGTGTTTCGCGTGATACATGGCTTCATCGGCTATCTTGAGAATCGCATCGATGTCATGCTCAGAGTTATCGACTAAGTGGATACCCAAACTAGCCCCAACATTGAGAGAGCGCTGTTTGTGATGCACTGTTTGTCCAATAAGTGTTAATAAGCGCTCAGCGAGCTTCGCTAACATGACTTTGTTTGTCTGTTTAATAATAAGAACAAATTCATCTCCCGACAAACGCGCGACTAGATCTCCTGCTCTTACTTGAGATAACAGCCTGTTTGATACTTCCTTAAGGATGGCATCACCTGCATCATGGCCGTAGTTGTCATTGACGTGTTTGAAACCATCTAGATCCAAATAGATAACAGCAAATTGTTGACTTGCGTAATTGCTTGAGGAAACAACTTCATCCATCACCTTATACAGTCGTGCTCTATTCGCTAAGCCTGTTAACGCGTCGTGATGTGCTAAGTGCTCAAGCCTTTCCATCTCTTTGACGTTAGATAGATCGGATAGCGTCAGCACCATATCAAACTCATCTTTCTCTTCGTCCGACGAAACTAGGTTAACTTTGACAAACATTGGGACTAAGTCATCAGATGCACTTTTTTCCCACACTTCTCCTTGCCACTGCCCATAATTCTCTAATGAGCTACGAATGGTTGGCATTAATGACGAGAACTGTTGCCATGAGAAGACTTCAAACGGTGTTTTGCCCACCAGCAAATCTGCATGATAGCCGAGGAGTTGAGTGACTGCGGGGTTAACCATAGTAATCAGATTCGATGAATTCAGTACGATCAACCCGTCTTTGCTGTTTTCGAATACACCGGCGGCAATACGCTGGCGACTCATCGCGATTTCGATATCCGTTACATCTTGCACCGCATAAAGAATGCGGCCATGTTTTGACAACGAACGACTGCTTACTCGGAGCCAACGTTTGGATTGAAAAAGATTCGTAGTCTCTAACAGCTCATCGTTCAGTTCGATATTGCAGTCAATCACGCCTTGTAGGAAGCCTGTTTGTTTAGTCACTATCAAATCTTGGATTAATAAGTTTTCGAGAAATGACTCTGAACATTTGAAGATGTCGCGAGTGGCTGCATTCGCATGAACGATTAGTCCTTTTTCGTCGACGACGAGTAATGAGTGCTGAACAGTTTCAATCACCTCATTCGCAAAGGACTTTTCTTCTTGAAGTTTGTCTAGCGTGAAATTGATTTGGTTGTCACGATGTTGCAGCCTTTCTTGCATGGTATTAAAAGCACGAACGAGATCCCCTATCTCATCATGATTACTTGCAACGAGCTTAGGCTGGTCAGAACGTCGCTCTACGAAGGCTTGCATTGCTTCGTTGAGTTCAAACATCGGTGCGATAATGAAGCGCTGAATCAATTTGACGAGTACGCCACCCAGAATCAAAAGAAACAGAAGATAGACAATAGCGGTCTTGAAGATGTTGGTTAAGATCGTATTGAACGTTTCTTTTGATATCGTCACCCTCAAGTTTGCTATTACCGCGTCGTCTAAAGTGACCGGAACAAGCAAGAAGATGTAACTTTCAGAGATAGCAAACTGATGATCAGCGATATCATAGAGCTCTTCGGCATTTGGCCTAGGTATTTTCTTATCGCTGGCTTGATAGCTGGCAAATAACTGTTCGTTCACGTTATAGAGTTTAACTCGAACGATATCTTTATCTGCGACAAATGCAGAAAGGATCTCCTGAGCCGACGATTTATCCTCAAATAGTATCGCTGCTTGAAGGTTATAAGCGACACCTTGAGCCAGTACCTTAACTCTTTGGATGAGGCTCTCTTTTTCCCTTTCAAAAGTGACAGTGTAATTTACTGATTGGATGGTGACAAAGGTGACCACAATAAAGGTGATTATTGGCAATATCAGTTTGTTTTTTATCGACATATTGTTGATGAAAGACAGCATTATTTGTCCTCCACAATAGCGATACGTAATAAGTTTGAGCCGATAACGTATTCACCTTGCTTGGCGTTAGCTAAGTTGATCTTTGGCTTAAGCTTATTATCTATATGTGTTAACTCGATAACGCCTCCCATATCAGTAAAGTTGGGAATATCACTTATCGTTACAGTATGGGGTGAATGATCCTTGCGCGTGAACTGACTATTACTGTGTTCAGAAAAATAAGTGATATCACACAGAGACGTAATTGATTGTTGAACGTTAATGGCGAGTGAACGTATCGACCTCCCCGCTGTGATCTCTGTGAGTACTTGACTTACTTTCTTGTCGCCAATAACACAAAAGTTGACGGTATCCTTTGTGCTTTCGTTGTTCCAACGAATGAAATTGGCAATTCGAAATAGATATACTGCTTTGACTTCATACAACTTGAAGCTAGCCGCAGACGTAGTCGTGGAAATCATGAGCAGCGCTAGTGTGAAGACATAGAGTGTAATTTGGCCCCTAACCCAATTAAAACTCATGAGAAACCCTCACATAAACCGACTCTTGGTTGACACTTTTTTGTGAGGTTCGCTCGGCTTGATAACCATTACTTTTACCAATATTTTCAACCACAACTTCTATCAAAGGTGCCGCTGGCGATTTTTTCCATGCTAAACGAGCATCGAAGGTAATTTCATGTGGGTATGACTGCCATTCATATTGAGTGCCATCTGCTGCAGTCCAGTAATCAGGGTAATTCACATTGATGTATTGACCGATGAGGTCAAATTGCCAGCTGTCGGTGATATTCCACATAATTTGTGCTGTAGCGAGATGTTCATTATCAATATCATAATACACGCTCGTCTGCGGACTGGATTTTGGATCATCGCCTTTTTTTTCACCTTCTAACGTTGCATAGGCATAACTTAGGTAACTGGTTAGGTCCTCAGAAAGTTGGTAGCTCGCCCCTAACTCTAAACCGTATGTTTTGGCTTTATAGTCATCAGATAGTGCACCAATATAAACATGGCTTGCAGGGATGTCGGTCGAGTCATAACTGTGGAAACGAAGATTGTCGTGCTCACTGAGATAAATCGTGGCATCGAGTTCCAAGTTCGTATTATTCGAATAGCGATAACCCATCTCGGCTGTCACGACATTCTCAATGTCTAGATCCGCATTGGACTTATAAACATCGAGGTAACTGTTGTTAGAATCAGCTGAATAACTGTTGAAGTAGTATGTGGAGTTTGAATCCATATAAGATGGCGCAACAACCGCACGGCTGAGTCCTGCCCATACAGAATGACGTGGATTTACTTTATATAAACCTCGTACTTGAGGTGAGATCTCTGTTGATTCATTCTGGGTGAAATGTTCCACTTTCGCGCCGATGGTAATAGAAAGCGCTTGCGTCATTTGAATTTGAGATTGAACAAACGCATTGGCGATATAATCGTTCGCTGATTCGATGTTATAAGCACGACCGTAGTAATCAGGGTTATTCCAATCCACATCAGCAACTTGGCTTGATGAGAAATCGAGGTACATGTATCGGAGACCACCTCCGAGTGTTATTTGATGACTGGCTGATAATTGACTGATGTAGGTTGAATCAAAATCTATCGTCGAATAGCTTCCCGGGGCGTCCGGAGCATTGTCTTCGTTATACTCACCCCATAGGGAATAAGAGAGCGTAGAATTTTCATCGAAGTGACGAGAGTCGTTAAATTGAATGTAGGCAGATTGACTTTTGTTGTCGAAGTCGTTCGCTTGCGAACTAACAAACGCTCCCGTTTGGTCATATTGAACGCTATATAACTCTGACTCATGAAAGCTCTTTTCACCACCAATGCGCAAGGACCAGTTTTCTTCGGCATTGTTCGGCTGAAACACCATGCCCGCGGTTTGTGCTTTCCACTTTTCAGATTCGCCAACACGATACGGTGGCTCTTCGCGATACTTGTAGAATGCTCGAGCATTGACATTGTCGTTTAGGCTCAAGCCCTGACGGACACTAAACTCGTAATTATCGGTATTAGAAGCGACACCAGACAGATAGGTTCCTTGCGTATCATTGGCAGACTTAGTAATGATGTTCACCACACCATTCACGGCATTGCCTCCCCAAATCGTACCTCCAGGTCCTTTTAGTACTTCGATTCGCTCGATATCAGCAAGCACATAGTCAACATCACTCCAATACGTTCCACCATAGACTGGGCTAAATAGGCTTCTACCATCCATCATGACCAGCATTTTGTTATACAGGCCATCATGAAAGCCGCGTGTAGACACAAACCACGATGTTTCATTGAACTTAGTTACTTTTAACCCAGGGACAAGCGCCAACACTTCCGCAATAGTTTTTGCGCCGCTACGCTGTATGCGTTCATTAGAAAGTACGTAGACAGAGGAAGGAATGTCGGTGAGTTTTTGCGTCACTTTTGATGCCGTTTCCATTTCGACATCTAACATAGATAACTCTTCAAGACTCATTGACATCAATTGATCTAGCGAGTTTTCTTGAGCAAATACAAAAACAGGCGTTGTTAATGCTAGTCCTAAGCAAACCTGGCGGGATATCATGTGCTCACCTAATATACAAATAGATATTAATCCTTTAATCAATAATTAAACTATATACGAAATGCTATACCGTTAATTTTTCGGTATCGAAAGTTTGAATTAGATCACGGTTTATTTATGGCATTTATAAGACCGTCATTAGTAACTTTAACGTAAAGGATTAGCACCACGTGACAACGAAGATTTTGCTTAATTGCGACATGGGAGAAAGTTTCGGCAACTGGAAGATGGGCGATGATGAATCGGTCATGGAATGGGTTGATATGGCAAATATCGCCTGTGGCTTTCATGCGTCTGATCCCCACGTGATGTCAAAGACTATCAAACTGGCCCAGCACTATCATACTCAAATTGGTGCTCATCCTGGTTATCAGGACCTCGTTGGGTTTGGTCGCAGGTCAATTCCTCACAGTATGGACGAAATCAGTGAACTCGTTTGCTATCAAGTCGGTGCATTACAAGCCCTGTGCCGTTATCACCATACAAGTGTCGGCTACGTGAAACCTCACGGTGCGCTTTATAACGATATGATGGCAAATACAGATGTATTTAATGCCGTCGCGCAAGCTGTGGCGGAATTTAATATCCCTCTTATGATCCTCTCTTCTTCTGACAACCAACAATATTTAGACATCGCTGATGATCACGACTTACCCCTTTTGTTCGAAGCATTCGCTGATCGAGCATATTTAAACAATGGTCACCTTGCGCCACGTTCGCAAAAAGGCTCGGTGTATGTGAACCAAGACGATATCTACAACCAAGTGATGCAGATCGTTAACTACGGTTCAGTTACGACCATTGAAGGTGAAAGGCTACCCATCGAAGCTGACACCATCTGTGTTCATGGTGACAATCCTCAATCCATCGCACTCATTAGAAAAATCCGACAAGATCTCAACGCGTTTAATTGATAGCAGCGCAATGAATGCCCTCTGATCCCTGCAAAAGAACAGAGGAAGCACTCATGACGCATGAACATGGAAGTTGGAATAAAACGTATGGAAAGCAAATGACGAAAAACGAGATAAAATTTAATATCGAGCCTGTTGCTGAGTGCAGTGTGCTTGTGACGCTACAGCCACTAACCGCAGGTTCTAGTCGGAGCAATGCACAATATATGGCCCACTTTTCAGATGCTATTCGACAGAGCTTAGCCACAGTATTGATGAATGTCACTCCAGCGTACAACACAATATTAGTTGACTATCTGCCTTACCGAATTTCTGAAGAGCACTTTATTTCTCAACTCAAGTCGATATTGACAGAAGCAATGGCGACATTTTCAAATGAGAGTAACACTCGCAACATTATTGAATTACCAGCCTATTACTCAAACGAAACAGCCCTTGATTTAGATAGATATCAGGCCAAAGGCTTATCGCTGGACGATATCATTCAATATCATACCTCTCAGATCTACAGTGTTAGCGCTATCGGATTCATTCCTGGATTTGCATTCATGTCAGATGTTGTTGAGCCGTTGGTATTACCTCGTCATTCCACTCCACGGTTAAGTGTGCCCAAAGGCAGTATCGGGATAGCAGACTCAAAAACTGCGGTTTACCCATCTGACTCACCAGGTGGCTGGAACATTATTGGTAACTGCCCTTTGTCATTGTTTGATCATAGCCAGCTCGACGGTAGCCAACAGCATGGTTCACATAATCTACAAGGACAACTCTCGTTACTCAATGTAGGTGACTCTGTGCGCTTTAAAGCAATTTCAAGGCAAGAATTCATTGAAATTGGAGGAGATGTCGGTAATGGCTAAATCAATCAATAAGGCGACACTCACCGTTATTAAACCGGGACCTTTAAGTTTGATTCAAGATTTCGGACGTTTTGGCGTTTCTCATCTAGGTTTAACACAAGGTGGGCCCGTAGATGATTACTCCTACAGTTGGGCTAATCATTTATTAGCAAATCCTGTTAATCGAGCAGCTTTAGAAATCACGCTTGGCCAATGCACGCTAAAGGTTAATGACGATTGCGAGATGGCGATTTGCGGTGGTGATCTACAGGCGACTTTGGATGGAAAACCGCTGGCCAACTGGAGTACATTTCAAGCGTTTAAAGGGCAAGTGCTTTCGTTTGGTTTACCAAAGAATGGATTAAGAGCTTATCTCGCAATTAAAGGGGGCTTTGATGTTCCCGTCGTACTCAACAGTTGTGCAACAGTAACTCGTGAAAAAATAGGTGGATTAACTCAAGACGGTGAAGCGTGCCAAGTTGGGTATCAATTAGGCTTCACTAAGCAAGCTCTCACCAAGCACTTTAAACCTATTAGTGTCACCTTCCGGTATACTCCTGATTACAATTTGCCTGTTAACTTAAGAGTCATTGAGAGCTATCAGAGCGAGCTATTCTCAGAGTCAGCCAAAGAGACATTTTATAGCTCGCCTTATGTCGTGGACCAAAACTCGAACCGTATGGGTTATCGTCTTAGTGGTGAATCGGTTCACTCTCCAGATATCTCACTGTTATCCGAAGGCATTGCGCTGGGTGCGATCCAGGTACCACAAGATGGGCAACCTATTGTTCTGCTTAATGATAGGCAGACAATTGGCGGTTATCCAAAGATCGGGTGTGTTGCAAGAATTGACTTGCCGCGTTTAGCGCAAGCAAAGCCTGGGCATCAGATTTCATTTAGTAGGGGGGACCGGTTGGGTTTGCAAGATGTGTGGTGTCAGTGGGCACGATTCTTCGGTTATTGATAATGAGCTTTCAGCCACCGTTCAGAGTGGTGATTGTCAAAGGATAAAAAAATCGGCTTACCTAAGTAAGCCGATTCTTCGTTTTAGTGGTGGTCTTGGCCTGAAACTTTCGCCAGTGCATTTGGGTATCCACGCTCTTGGGTCAACCCTATCGCTTTGTTTTCAATATCGTTTAACTTAAGTGACATTGTCACTGAATGTGTATCTTCAATCGAGTCAGATTCGGGGATATTGAACCAGTGTTGAGCCACCTTTTGCGCTGCTTCTAATGTTGAAGACGCCTTTACTACCTCAAGCCTTGCATAACGCTCGCCGCAGAAAGAGACATCTGAAGCGCGTAGGCTTGGGTCGGTCCCCGGAATTTGCTGCGCTCCAAATAGAGGCTTACCACCAACTTGTGCAGAGCTAAAGCTTGGTATGAACTGAGACATGTGGGTAATCGCCGCACGTGTTCTGAGTTCGAGCTGTTCTTCACTCCAACCAGATACAATCTTCTTGAGCAGTTTTGATGGTAACTGCGGTTGAGAAGAATCTGTCGAAGATGAAACTAACCCGCCTTCAAACAGCGTGATCCCTTCCGTCATACCGTGAAGCTGGAATACACCGTCTGCATATGGCGTTAATTGGGCCATGCCTTGCGGTGTGCCTCTTGGGCCATGAAAGATAACCTCTGGCCACTCTTCCTTACATTCTTGAGAATATGGCCACTCTGTGACGTAAGCGGCTTTAAACTCAACGAGTCGCTGCTGCTTCGAACCAACAAAGTCATCCACGATGCCGGTTTCAAAGCCACTGGCGTTAATCAAATAATCAGTGGTTAGTTTACGGCTTTGGTTATCAATATCGGTATAAGTCAAAGACCAACCTTGCCCTGTTGATTGAACCGATTGTAAACGGCTGTTGGTCAGCACGGTGCAGTTACTTTGTTGTCCCAAAGAGAGCTGAGCGGTCGCAGACAGTCGGAATACACTCCAACCGTACTCTTGAACCATAGCAACAGGATATTTAAGCGTGTCTAAGTCGGTATGCTTCGCAAAAGGAATGCACCACTCATCAAGTGATGTCGGTTTCAGTGGTTGTGTTTTCTTAGAAAGCGCGATGAGTTCTTCTTTGCTGTAGAGCTTATAGTATTCCTCTGGGTCACCAAGCACTTGGTTGCTTTCATCTTGCTTAACGAGTTCGATATAAGCGTCTTTAATTATCTTGAGGCGAGGAAGCAAGTCCAATGGCTCCCCACCATCGCTGTGTGGAACGGCTATGACGGTTGGACGAATATTGATCGTGTGAGGGAACAAACGGACGGTATCAATAGACTGAGTAAGTAACTGAAGACACTGCTTTACAGAAATATCTCGATACAAATTGCCGCCAGCGTGTAGGTGGCAAATCGGTGGACCATTAACCAAACTCGGTCCTTTTTCTAAGATCGTGACCTTAAAACCCAACTCACTAAAGTGCATAGCGCTTGTTGTTCCGGCTATACCACCGCCAACAATGGCAATAGAAGCTTGATTTGTATCCGTTTTGTTGTGGTTCATCGTGTTCTGTAGAATAAGATTAACTGCCACTATTCTACTTTTGTTCGACGATGAATTAAAACACATTTTTATCAAGGTCTTAGCTTGGTGGTTAGTTGAACTTATGTAAAAAACTTAAATAATCTCTTGACTCAATAACTCCCAATACTGTTTTCGAGGTTATTCTAACAGTCAAATTTGTCCTAAGTGACGCCACATAAAGGCTGTCTCAGTACTTGTAAAACAAAGATGTTAACTTATCCCTAAAGTTATCCACCGTTTTTGTGGATAACTGTTGATAACGTTCTCGCTAAGTTGCGCAAACCCTTTGTTTACAGGGACTAACCTCTGTTTATTAAATCGACATAAATACACATTAGGCTTCATTTTATGCTAACAAATGTCGATTTTAAGGCACTCAATCCCTGATTTATGCCTATTGCTGGTTAAATAAAAAGCGGCCTAACTGTGGCTTCTATCCTTGGCTAGTGCTTTGGTATAAAAATTCACAATCAGACCGCTTCAACAATCTATTTAAGGTTTTCTATCTTAACTATCCAAAATCCTTATTTACAGGCGCCAATAGACGCTTGATTAAGCTGTTAACCACAGCTGCGAGGGTTATGAAAGTGAGTACAGGCAAAACAACCCACAACATTGGATGCACTGACGGTTCTAACTCGAATCCAAAACTCATGACACCGGCCACACTCATTTCAGAACCGAGTGCTGCAATTGAGCCTGCTACCAGTGCCATTAGCCCATATTCACACCAGATAGTGTTAAGGATCCGTTTCTTGCTTGCCCCTAACGTACGGTACAAACGTATCTCTTGTTGTCTTTGAGATAAGCTAAGACGTAACAGCGTGAAAATAAGCAGTAGTCCAGCGACAACACCAAGCGCGGCCAGCACGGTAATAGACCAAACAATCTGTTTGAGTAGCTCTTGGATCTTACTGCCCATCACCCTGATATCCATCAAACTCACGGTTGGATGGTTTCGAGAGAGTTCATTGAGCATGGAATTGTGTTGATCTTCTAGCCTAAAGCTAACCAGCCAAGTAGAAGGTATTGAGCTCAGTACATCTGGGGTGAAAATGAAGTAAAAGTTTGGCTTCATTTCACGCCATTCCACTTTTCGGATGCTATTGACCTTAGCTGATACATTTTGACTGTTGATAGTAAAAATAAGTTCGTCGCCAATGTTCAAATCTAGCTGTTCGGCAACAGCAGATTCAACTGATACGCCCTGCTCTTGCGTCCAACTGCCTTCAAGTACTTCATTATATTCTGGTAGAGATTCGCCCCACGTGAAGTTGATTTCACGGCTGAGGGCGTCGGTACGCTCTGAAGTATCACTGTATTCAGACGCTTCGACGCCATTGATCGTCGTCAGTCGCCCACGAATGATCGGGAAAGCTTGCGTACGCTCGACGCCGTTAGCATCAATGGTTTCCAAATAGCTGTCTTTCTCATAACTGGCGATATTCAGTGCAAATGCATTGGGCGCATTCTCAGGCAGAGTTTGTTGCCAATCTGACAACAGATCGCTTCTTACCAACCAGATAATCGACAGCAACATCAACGACAGCGCTAACGAGCCAAATTGTATGCCCGTTGCAAGCGGCGTACGATTAATTCGACTTAATGCTAAGCGCATTGATGTCGATGTCGGAAGCTTGCCAAATAGGCGCAGTACAAACGTACTAACTAGGGCCAGGACCAAAAATAGGCACGCAATACCGGCTAGAACAATCCACACCAATAGATTGTCACCATACATCAACATCATTGGGATGATAGGCACCAACAGCAAAGCGAATTTCTTATAGCTATCGCGCGTCTTATGGCTTGATTGAATCACGCTAATCGCAGAGGTATTTACCAACCCAATCAGCGGAATGCCAAGTGCAGGCACACCAATTAAAACACTGGATAAGATTGCAAGAATCGCAGGTTCAATACCGTAGCTTGGAAGCGGCGATGGTAGTAAATCACCAAGCGGGATACGAAGAAGAAACTCGAGTCCGATCCCTATCGCGATACCGAGAACGGCACCAATAACGACAAGTAATGATACTTGTACCGCTAGCCACTTAATGATCCACGGTTTGCTCGCCCCCAAGCTTTTTAACATAGCAATGGTTTTTCTACGGCTCGCGACATAATGTTGGCACGTTAAGACCAAAGTCGTCGCCGCCATGATCACAACAATCGCAACAGTTAACGATAGGTATTGCGTGGTGCTTTCAAACATGTCGTTGGTACGGCTTGCTGAGTCTTGTGTACGCCAACGATCACTCGGGGTTAATTCGATACTGTCTTGAACGGTTTTGAGTTTTGCATCATCACCGTTTAAGAACAGTCTGAAACTTACACGACTTCCCGGTTGAATGGCACCTGTCGCATCAATATCATCATTGTGTATCAGTACCGCAGGCATTTGTTGGAATGGGTTGAAGCTTAACCCTGGCTCTTGGGTGATTCGACCTGTTATGGTTAAGTCGGCATCGCCGATAGTGACACTGTCACCTATTTCAACTTCCAACTGCGCGAAAATGCGTTCGTCGAGCCACAGCTCACCGGGCTTAACGTGATTACTTGATGCATTGTCTGCACCCTCTAGTAGCATTTCACCACGCAATGGATAGTTACTCTCCACCGCTTTAACTGTCACCAACTGCATCGCGTTGTCGCTAAATGCCATGGTTGAGAAACGGGTTAACTGAGAGCTTTCTAGTTGCTCTACTTGAGCAATGTCTAGTAGCGGTTGTGGGATTGGGTTTGCTGAGATGAACACGCTGTCAGCAGTCAGCGCATCTTTCCCCTGTTTTACGATGACCTGTTCCATGCGCTCAGCCAATGCTGATAGTGCGAAAACACAGGCAATGATCAGTGTTAAAGCGATCGATACCGGCCATAGTTGACCATGTCGAATCTCTTCAATGCTCCATGAAAACAGGCGCTTGTTCAGTCCGTTTGATGAATTCAATTTAGACTTCCTCTATCTGTCCAACATGCATCTTAAGCGTTCGTTGACATCGTTGTGCTAGCTTAGGATCGTGTGTCACCAGTACTAGTGTGGTGCCGTGAGAAGAGTTCAGTTCGAACAGTAGCTCGACGATTTTGGCCGCGGTTTGTTGGTCTAAGTTCCCCGTTGGTTCGTCAGCAAATAGGATTTTGGGCTTTATCATGAACGCACGAGCCAAAGCAACACGCTGTTGTTCTCCACCTGATAACTGAGATGGTAGATGATCTAGCCTGTCTTTTAAGCCAACCGACTCAAGTAACGCAGTTGCACGTTCAATGTCTTCATCTTCGCCTTTTAGTAGGCATGGTAGTGTCACGTTTTGCAGTGCTGATAAGCTAGGAATCAACAAGAAACTTTGAAAAACAAATCCTACCGATTCACTTCGGATTTTCGCCCTAGCTTCATCATCTAGCTGTGAAAGTGGTTGTCCCAATAAATGGATTTCGCCTTTGGTAGGGACATCAAGGCCAGCCAGGAGTGTCATCAAGGTCGATTTACCTGCCCCAGATGTACCGACAATCGCGACTGTTTCACCTTCACGAATATCAATATCGACGTGCTCTAGGATTGTTAAATGTTCTTGATTAGTAGACACTGTCTTGGAAACAGCTTCTGCTTTAATGATGGATGTATGCATGACTCGACTAATTTCCTTTTTATTATTTATATTCTTTTCTACCGCTTCTTTGGCTCAAGGCTCTGCGTCAGTTCAAGATTCGAAGTTACTGATACTTGGTGACAGCTTGAGTGCTGGTTACAACATGGATATCAAACAGAGTTGGCCAAGTTTGTTACCAGATGCGTTAGCGAAACATGATAAAGCGGTTACCGTGGTCAACGGCAGTATCTCTGGCGACACAACAGGTAACGGTTTAGCTCGTTTACCCCAGTTACTAGAAGAACACGCTCCAGACACCGTCCTTATTGAGCTTGGAGCCAATGATGGTCTTCGTGGCTTCCCACCTAAGCTGATGTCTTCAAACTTAGATCAAATCATCGAGCAGATAAAAGCGGCGGGTGCAAAACCAATTATGATGCAAATTAAAATCCCACCTAACTATGGCAAGCGTTACAACCAGCAGTTTGAGTACGTATTTGCAGCGTTGGCTGATCAACAAAATGTCCCCCTGCTTCCATTTTTCCTAGAGCACATCATCCTAAAACCTGAGTGGATGATGAACGATGGTTTGCATCCTAAACCAGAAGCTCAACCTTGGATTGCTGAATTTGTCGCCGAAGAATTATATCAGTATCTTTAGGTTTTAATGGTCTAGCTCAATAAATTTTACACAGCTTTACGTTAGCCTGAGTGCATATCACCGTTAACTGTAAGGTTATTTATGCTGATCGAACCTATTATCAAGGGTGTGGTAGCAAAAAGCGCTCACCCTCTTGGCTGTCAAGAAGCCGTAAAGCAACAAATTAGATTCGTTAAGAGTGCGCCGCAAATCAAAGATGGCCCTAAACGAGTATTGATCATCGGCGCTTCCTCAGGCTTTGGCCTTGCCGCTCGTATCGCCCTTACCTTTGGTGGTGCTCAAGCCGACACCATTGGCGTATCATTCGAACGTGGCCCAAACGAAAAATCTCTTGGTAGTGCCGGCTGGTACAACAACATCTACTTCAAAAAAGAAGCGGAACGTGAGCAGCGCACTGCTATTAACATCGTAGGCGATGCCTTTTCCCAAGAAACCCGCGCACAAGTTGTTGAAGCCATCGAAACTTATTTCGAAGGTGAAGTCGATCTCGTGATTTACAGTCTGGCTGCGGGTGTACGTCCCAAGCCCGATTCTGATGAATTCTGGCGTTCTGCGATTAAACCTATTGGCGAAAGCGTTACCGGCGCGACCATCTCGCTTGAAAATGATAGCTGGGTTACTAACACCCTTGAAGCCGCAACTGCAGAGGAAGAACTCAGTACTCTCAAAGTCATGGGCGGCGAAGACTGGGAAAGCTGGATAGATGAGCTCATCAATGCCGAATCTATCGCTCCTGGTTGTAAAACTATTGCCTTTTCCTACGTTGGTCCTGAAGTGACACACCCTATTTATCTCGATGGTACACTAGGTCGTGCAAAAATCGACCTTCATCAAACCAGTCATGCGCTTAACCTTGAATTAGCTAACTTTGGGGGCAATGCTTATGCGACGGTATGTAAGGCATTGGTGACCAAAGCGAGTGTATTTATCCCAGGCTTAAGCCCCTACTTGCTTGCGTTGTACAAAGTGATGAAAGAGAAACAGACGCATGAAGGGTGTATCGAACAAATGCAGCGCCTATTTAGCACTAAGCTGTACGGTCAATCTAAAGTACCACTTGATGGCGAGCGGTTGATACGAATGGACGACTGGGAACTAGAACCAGAGACACAAGCCCATGTGACAGAGTTGCTCAATAATATGAATGAAAACAACTTCCAAACTCTGGGCGATTACCAAGGGTTTAAAGATGAATTCTTGCAGCTAAACGGCTTTGCACAACCATCGGTAGACTACAGTAAGAAATTGAATAGCGAAGACTTTATAAAATTAAAGCCCTAGTCGAAATTTATCTCATTACTGAGACCCGTATTCACATTTGAAAACCTCTGCAAAATTGCCGAGGTTTTTTTGTGCAACATTTCTTATACTTAATTAACTTAAGATTCACAGTTTATTTGGTTCATCATAATTAACACAGGATGTGTTGATGCATTTAGCATAATTGACTCGGAGTCATATGAAGAAAATAAAAACTCTCGATTTAGATATTCCAGACGATATGGAGCACGGTTGGCAGAACATCGTTGATCTGTTGGCTCAAATAACGCAAGTGCCAGCAGCACTTATTATGCGTGTTCATTCCAATTACATCGAAGTCTTTTCCACCAGTCGTAGCGAGAACAACCCATACAATAAGGGCGATTCTGAAACATTAGGCAACGGGCTGTATTGTGAAACCGTTATGGAATCTCAGCGGCAACTTCTTGTACCCAATGCTCTCGCTGACCCGGCATGGGAAAGTAACCCTGACATCAAGCTAGGGTTGATATCCTATTGTGGTATCCCTCTGCTTTGGCCGAATGGTGAGCTTTTCGGCACCATTTGTATCTTGGACTCTAAAGAAAATCACTACACGCCGACTTACATTAAACTCCTAGAAAGCTTTCGGACCTCAATAGAGTCCCAGCTTAAAACCCTCTTTCAGCACGCCAAACTGACTCAAATGAATCGTGACCTCAAAAACCGGGTGTATACACGAACTAAAGATCTCGCCAGTTTGAATTACTCCTTGAATCAAGAAATAGATAAGCGAAAAGCCGCTGAACAAAAAATCAATTTCCAAAAGAACCATGACCTAGGAACTGGCTTTTTAAATCGTAGTGCATTTGAGTCGCGTTTAAACCACAAACTCTCTTCTCAACGAAGGCTGATGGATTGCTCTTTTGCTGTCATTCACATCGGTTTTACCAACGGCAGACGTATACAAGCTCGATACGGCTATACAGCACTGGACCAAGTATTAGTTGAATACCGAAAACGTATCGATAGCATTGCCGATATCGAGGTGTTAACCGCGCGCCCTACTTCTGTGGATCTAGTGTTAGCGTTCAGTGTTAAAGATTTGCATCATCGCCTCGAAGAGCTTTGCCAAACTCTAGTAAAAGTCGGTCATTCTGAATTTGCTATCGAAAATGATAAGGTTCACCTGCACGCATTTATCGGAATTGCTACTACTAATAACGAAGACGATGCAGAAAGTATTCTTCAGAAATCGTCAGAGGCTATGCTGGCCTGCAAAGATTCCGGACAAAAGTTTGCGTATTACTCTCAATCTCATACTGACGAGCAAAGCCATATCAACAAGATCGAAGGTTACTTGCTGCAAGCGGTACGTAACGATGACTTAGTGCTCTACTTCCAACCCAAAGTGTGCCCGTTAACTCATCGCTGGGTGGGTGCCGAAGCTCTACTTCGTTGGCGACACCCTGTTTTAGGCGACATTTCTAACGAAACGTTAATTCACATGGCTGAGCAGAACGGATTGATTTTCGAAGTGGGCAGCTTTGTCCTGCGCAACGCGATTGAGAAAGCCAAAGAATGGTCTGAATACGTTGAGGACTTCAAGATGGCGGTCAATGTGTCTGCTGTGCAACTCAAAAACGCGCATTTTGCAGAGCAAGTTGTTCATTTACTAGAAACCTACCACCTCGAGCCTCATTTCTTGGAGCTTGAAGTGACAGAAAGCGGATTGATTGCAGATGAAGTGGTCGCAAAGAATACCTTAGAATCGCTACATGATATTGGCGTTACATTGTCACTGGATGACTTTGGGACCGGCTATGCCTCTTTCAGCTATCTCAAGAAATTTCCATTCGATGCAATTAAGATTGATAAGAGCTTCATAGACCAAATGCTCAACTCAAGTGAAGATTCAGAAATTGTTCGTTCCATCGTTCAGATAGCGAAAAAGCTAGATCTAAAGGTTACGATCGAAGGCATTGAATCAGAAGTTCAGGAGAAATTTATCATTGATGAAGGTTGTGACGTAGGACAAGGTTATCTGTATGGTAGACCAATGCCGAGTCAAGAATTTGAGCATAGCTTAATCAATCAAAACTATTTAGGAACGACTCGTTACGCTTAAAGTGAAAAATAGCCGTTAGTTTTGGATTTAAACCTAGTTTCTCTTTACTCTATAGGTGGTGATTTTTATAATCGCCGCCTTTCTGTTTTTATCTTCCCCTTTATATAGGCATTCCTCGTTATGGATCAGTTGACTGCAAAGCTTAAAAAGCTCGAAAAACAAAACTACCGTGCATATCAACAAATTAAAGGTCAATACGACTTTGCTGATTTCGAATTACACATCGACCACATTCAAGGTGACCCGTACGCGTCAGCCTCTCGTTTTCGTGCAACACGCGCGTGGTCGTTGACTGGGTTAGATTGGCTGAAAGAAAAATCTTACGAATACCAAGTAGCAGCTCGTGATTTCATTGCTCGCAGCTTTGCTGAGTTTGCTAAACAAGAAGCAACGGTGTCTATCGCACTAACGGGTCAAACTGTACTCGACAACACTGCAGTCGTGTTTACAGAGCATGGTATCGAAATTCGTTTCCGTATTAACCTGCCTGCTGATGGTCGTAGCATTCTTGCGAAGAAAGCGAACAACATCATCACATTCTACTTGCCGAAGTTTATCCGTCGAGCAACGCTTGAGCGTGAGCTAAACATAGACGCAATGATCAAGCACTGTGAAACAATCGAAGACCAAGAAGCGCTACGTGCACAGCTAGATGAGCACAACCTATCGGCGTTTGTAGCAAATGGCAGTGTATTACCACGTATCGCGGGTAACTGTGATCTTCCAATGAAAGATGCGGTTCCATTTACAGCGCCAGAGTCACTGAGCGTTACGTTAAACACGCCAAACCAAGGCGATGTAACAGGCTTAGGAATTCCTAAAGGGATTACATTGATCGTTGGTGGTGGTTTCCACGGTAAATCGACACTATTGAATGCGGTTGAACGCTCTATCTACAACCATATTCCTGGTGATGGCCGTGAAGGCATCGTGACTGCGATTGATACAATGAAGATTCGCGCTGAAGATGGCCGATGTGTGCACAGCTTAAATCTGTCAAACTACATCAATCACCTTCCAATGAAGAAAGATACCTCTGATTTCAGTACCCAAGATGCTTCGGGCTCTACTTCTCAAGCAGCTTGGTTACAAGAGTCGATTGAAGCCGGTGTTCAAACACTATTGATTGATGAAGATACGTCAGCGACTAACTTCATGATCCGTGATGAACGAATGCAGGCATTAGTTTCAAAAGGTGATGAGCCGATTACTCCTCTTGTAGACCGTATTGGCCAACTACGTGATGAAATGGAAATCTCTACCATCGTTGTTATGGGGGGGTCTGGTGATTATCTTGATGTAGCAGACACTGTGATTCAAATGCACGACTACCAAGCGGTAGATGTGACAGAGAAAGCAAAAGGTGTGATTTCCCAGCACCCTACTCAGCGTACTAACGAGTGTGAAACACCATTGGAGATGTTTGTTCCTCGCTCACTGAACCGTGCATCACTAATGAACATTCTTACTGATGGAAAGTTCCGCGTGAGTGCTAAAGGTAAGGAATCTCTGCGTTTTGGTAAAGAGTTTGCAGACCTATCTGCACTAGAGCAACTAGAGTCAACGTCTGAAGTCAACGCGATTGGTTGGGCTTGGTTCCAGTTTGCACAAACGCCAGGCTGGTCGAATAATCCAGCAAAAGAGTTTAACGCGATTCTAGGTAATGATTGGCATCAAAATATGCCTAACTACGGTGACTTAGCGAAACCAAGAACGTTGGATGTTATGGCGGCTCTTAACCGCATGCGCAAATCTCAGTTCAAGCCTTCGAACTAAGTTTTACTCAACCAAATACAACTTTTCGGCCCCACAAATGGGGCCGTTTTTATTTCTACTCGTCCTAGAAAGCGCTCTATCAAACCACAAACGTTAAGTAACGAACTTTGTGCACGATAAATAAGCAGGTTATCGCCCTACACTTCCTTTGCCATAATTTATATAACTCTGGTTATCTTTGAGAAGCTCATAAAACATGACATTATTTTTACGAAGCTATGGTAAAGTCCGCCTAAACAAGTGTAACTAAATGTAACAGGCTAAGATTTGATGTACCACAAACGCGTAAAAATGCGTGATCATAAAAGTGAAGTAAACCTGTTTAGAAACCGTGTTATTGTCGCATTCATAGGTATTCTGCTTTTCACTCTCGTCTTAGTCGGTAACCTATACCGACTCCAAGTTCAAAACTTTGATAGCTACCAAACCCGCGCCGACGGGAACCGAATTAAAGTGCTCCCGATCGCCCCTACGCGAGGGTTAATTTACGACAGAAATGGTGTGTTGCTGGCTGAAAACAAACTGGTCTTTTCTCTCACCATGATCCCAGAGCAAACAAAAGATGTGGATGAGATGCTCAGCAAACTCAACGAGTACATCCCGCTGAATAAAGAACAAATTACGCGTTTTAAAAAGCGTTACCGCAATACCCGCCGCTTTAAGTCCGTTACCCTGTTAGAGAACCTGACGGAAAAAGAGATCGCAAAATTCTCTGTTCACCAATACTTATTCCCCGGGTTATCTATCGATACCAGCTTAAAACGATTTTACCCTAATGGTGAGGTACTGACTCACGTACTAGGATACGTTGCTCATATCAATGATAACGATTTAAGAAAACTGGAAGAACAAGGCAAAGAAGCGAATTATCAAGCGACGACTATCATTGGTAAGCTCGGCGTTGAGCGATACTACGAAGACATACTTCATGGACAAAAAGGTTATCAAGAGGTTGAGGTAAATAGCCGAGGTCGCATCGTCAGAACGATAAAATACGTTCCGCCTGTGGCTGGTAAAGACATCGTGCTCAACATTGACCTTGAACTGCAAAAGTATGTGTTCGAACAACTTGATCATCGCACTGGCAGTGCTGTTGTCCTAGACCCGAAAGACAACAGTGTTTTGGCTATGGCATCAAGCCCGAGTTACGACCCTAACCTATTCGTTGATGGCATTTCTAGCAAGAATTATCAAACACTTCTTAATGACCCTGCTCATCCATTGGTAAACAGAGCGACGTTAGGTGTTTATCCGCCCGCTTCTACTGTTAAGCCGTTTATGGCTGTTGCGGGCTTGGAAGAACATGTTATTTCTGAAAATACCATCCGTAATGACCACGGTGTTTGGCGTATCCCTGGCTCTAAGTCTAACTCCAAAGCGTGGCGTGACTGGAAACGTTGGGGCCATGGTCCGGTTGACGTAACTCAAGCAATCGAAGAGTCGGTCGATTCCTTTTTCTATCAAATGGCTTTCGACCTAGGCATCGACCGAATTAGCACGTGGATGAACCGTTTTGGTTTTGGTAAACCATCGGGCATCGACATCTACGAAGAGAGTAACGCCAACATGCCGACACGAGATTGGAAGATGATGCGCTACCGCACGCCTTGGTATCAAGGTGACACGGTACCGATCGGTATTGGACAAGGATACTGGACCTCGACTCCCTTACAACTTGCTAAAGCGACCTCTGTGTTAGTCAACCATGGCAAGGTGATGCCTCCGCATATCCTACGAGCAACACTCGATCACGGTGAAGACTTAGAGACTCAACAGCTAGTAGAACCTAAACAAATGACATCCATCGATGAAGTCCCAGACAAGATTTGGGATGTACCAATTAATGCGATGAGATTAGTGAACCACGGTAGTCGTGGTAGTGGTAGAAGAGCGTTTAAAGGAACAAAATACACGAGTGGTGGTAAGTCCGGTACCTCTCAAGTATTTGGTTTAGCAAAAGATCAGGTGTACAACTCGAAAGAGTTAGAAAGGCACTTGCTTGATCACGCACTCTACACAGCCTTTGCTCCGTATGAACACCCGGATTACGTTGCAACTGTCGTTATTGAACATGGTAATGGTGGCTCTAAGGTCGGTGCTCCTTACATTCGCAAAGTGCTTGATTATGCATTCGAACATAAAAGCGGTGTGAGTAAAGGTAACTCATAACACACAAGAAGCACAAAGCCCCACGAGTCTTCAGTGGGGCTTTATATCGTTTATAAAGAACATTGCATCTAGGTAAAAAAACCTAGCTTCGCAACACATGCCAAGCTTCACACAAGGTTTGAAATTGGGCGGTGTTACCCTCATCTCTATCTGGGTGCCAACGAAGCGCAAGCCTTCTCCACTGTTTACGTATTTCTTCCGGTGACGCGTCTAGTGGTAACTCAAACAAGCTCAATGCTCGGTTTCGGTCCATGTCTGTTTCACTACCACCAACAAACTTCTTATAGCGGGTCCAAAACTCATTCAATAGCCGCTTAACTTCACCCTCTTCGGCTTCATAGTTTAACCAATCAATGTAGTACTCACGCAACGGGTCTTGGTGGTCAATAGCGTGTGTACTTCCGTGATATCGGCCACACATTAGTTCTATCTCCATCGCTTGAACTTGCAGCCAATTATCTGGGTATAGCGTCTCTTGCAGTTGGTAAAGCGCATTCATGATTAAGAAGTTCTTCTTGAATAACTCCTTCTCTGGAACCGGATCAAGGACAGGAATAAAGCCGATCTCGTTGAGGTGCGCAGCTAAGGTGTGCACTTTCCACCCCGTCGGCTTTTGTTTGAGCACTTCCATGATTGGCCAAAGCAACGGGTTTTCCATGTGTGCTTGAAACTGGCAACTAATATTTTGATGACTCGATGAGTCTAGATTGTCTGACATAATTAATTGAGCCCGCAGCCATATGCATGTGTGTATCTAATTAATTGATAAGCGATCTGTCGTGGTTTGTCGAGTTTCAAACTAAATAAATTTCAACCAGTTATGTATTTATAAAGCAAAAAGGCCAGCATTATGCTGACCTTTAGTATACGAAAACGGACGAATTAGATAACGCCAAGCTCTCTTAGGCGCTCCATTAGGTACTCGTTTGCTGTGTACTTTTCAGAAAGAACCACTTCTGGTTTCGGGTGCAAGAAAAGTGGCAGTGAGATGCGAGACTTTTCTTGGCGTGCGCCAGTTGGGTTGATAACACGGTGAGTCGTCGATGGGAAGTAACCGCCTGATGCTTCTTGCAGCATGTCACCGATGTTGATGATCATGTTGCCGAAGTCACACGGCACATCTAACCACTCGTCATTTTGAGACTTAACTTGAAGGCCAGGCTCGTTTGCCGCTGGTAGAACAGTAAGAAGGTTAATGTCTTCGTGTGCTGCAGCGCGGATTGCTCCTGGTTCTTCATCACCTTGCATTGGTGGGTAGTGAAGTACGCGAAGTAGAGTTTGTTCGCTGCCGTTGATCATTTCTGATAGAGCGATAGAGAACTTTTCTTGTACTTCTTGAGGTGCGTGCGCTTCAACCCAACCTAACAACTCTTGAGCAAAAGCATTAGCACGTTGGTAGTAATCTAGAATCTGTTCTTTAAGCTGCTCAGGAATTTGACCCCAAGGATATACGTGGAAGTACTCTTTGATGTCTTTTACTGTGTGGCCCTTTGCAACTTCAGATACTGAAGGTGGAAAATAACCATCTTGTGTTTCAACATTGAAGTGGAAGTTTTCTTTCTCTTCAGAGATGAAGAATTGGTACCAGTTCTCGTAAATTGACTCAACAAGCTCTTTCGGGATTGGGTGGTTTTTCAGTACGCCAAATCCAGTTTCACGTAAAGAGCGAACAAATTGTTCTGCTGCGTCGTCAGCAAGATAATCGACAGTTTCCAGTTTCATGACTTTCTTTCTTGTTATGTAGTGATACGGGGATTTTATGGTCCGCTTTGTTGTAAATCAAACTTTAGTGAAACTCTCGCAACCGTTTGTCTAGATACTGGGCGATAACGCTACTTTTCAACAAATTTGGTAATCAAAACTCAATTGAACGGTGTTCATTATTGTGTAACTATACATAAAACTTATATAGGATCTGATGATGACAATTACGCCACTTGCTCAAAATAGACCTCTACTCTCGCTCACTGTTTTGTATCTCGTTGTTTTTCTTTTCTCAGCGTTTGCTCCCTCTTCGAGAGCCGTATGGATTGCGGAAATCGTACCTGCATTAATGATTCTTATCGGTATTTGGTGGCTATCCACTAAATTAACATTTTCAAAAACCGCTTATGTTTTGATGTTCATTTGGTTGGCACTGCACACGATTGGCGCTAAGTACACTTTTGCGGAGGTACCGTTCGATTGGTTTAATCAGTTAATTGGCTCTGAGCGCAATAATTTTGACAGAGTCGCGCACTTTTCTATCGGGCTTTATGCCTACCCACTCGCTGAATATCTTATTCGGAAGAAATTGGCTCAACCAGTGATTGCGTGCTTCTTTGCACTGTTTGCCATCATGAGTGTTGCGGCAGGCTATGAAATTATTGAGTGGTGGTATGCTGAAATCGCAGGTGGTGATGAAGGTATCGCTTTCCTTGGTTCACAAGGTGATATTTGGGATGCGCAAAAAGACATGTTATGTGATACGACCGGAGCTATCGTCTCACTGCTACTTCTAAAGCTTCAAGGACGTACCAAAGTTTAGCCAAACACTTCGTTAACTCAGTTTATTCAAGACTCACTTTCAAATGCCACATGCCCTATATGCTGTGGCATTTTTTTGTGTTCTAGCTTCAAGGCTATTTCATAGTGACCTTACCACCCACGAACTTAAATGCGGGCGTGCCTCGTACTAAGGTATCTCGAGCAAACTCAATTCCACATTCAGGGCAAACGCACGGCTCTGTAGTAAAGTCTTCGACAATCCTTTCCTTAAAACATTTTACGAGCGCACCCTTACCGCCTTTTCGATATTTGAATAACTGTGTTTTGCATTTCGCACAAAATATTTGAACGGTTTTCGTGGGTTGCTTCTTGTTCGGTTTCGCCATAAAGGTAACGTGCTGATTCTTATTGTTTAAGTTTAGGCGCTACAAGCACTAAGCTTATGCCGACTAATATGATGGTTGATGAAATAACAAATTGCATGGTGACAGGCTCCGAGAGCAACAGTACGCCGCCGAGCGTCGCAATAACCGGCACCGAAAGCTGTGCGATTGATGCCACGACAGTATTGAGCTTCTTCACTACGTAGTACCACAAACTGTAACCAACCCCTGAAGCTACAGAGCCAGACAATACGGCATAAATGAACCCTTGTTCAGACATCGAAATATCAAGAGCTGAACTTGGTACTACGAGCCACGGTGATATAAACACCAAGACAACTAATGAACAGAACCCAAAGTTGGCCGTTGTTGACAGCAGAGCATTTGAAGATCGCTTTCCGGCCAAGGTATAAATGCCCCACCCGATACCTGCCAATGACATTAGCGCAATTGAAACTAAATCAGGTGAACTGGTTGAACTGGTCGGCATTAACAAATAAACAAGTCCTGAAACAGAGAGCAAACAACCCGCCCACTCAATCAAGGACATCTTATTACCTGAGATGAGATGAGCCGCGATCATGGTAAATTGCACCGCAACAAACAGAACTAACGCACCAAGCCCTGCTCCCAGCTCTAAGTAAGCAAAAGAGAAGCCGAACATGTAAACAAGCAATGACATTATGGAGACTAGACTGAATTGAGATTTGAGCTTAGAAAACAGCGATGTAGGGCTTGGTTCAGCTGTATTATTGCTATTCTGCGACGCTATACCTAGCAAAATCAATAGAGTAAACGCGCCAGATAAAATACGTATAACGGAGAAACTCAAAGGATCGATGGTTTGATCCATCAATGCCCATCGGCAGAGCACTGAGTTGGCCGCAAAGGCCACCAGCGTAATTAATGTCACTAAGACGGTTTGCATTATTGTTCCTTTGCCTTTGCCTTTGCCTTTGCTGAAGCTATCCGCGTATTAATCAACGTCTGGTTTAACCCAAACTTGGCTAAAGTCGAACCAACCAAGCGCATTACACTTCGCGTTTTGCAAGGTGCCACATTGGTCTTTGTTTACACCTAGCCAACAATGGAACATTGGAATTAATTGATTGCTTTGTACCAGTTGTTTACCAAGCTGCCTTGCCGGAAATTGTTCAAATTCGCCAGAGCGCCAACGATCGATCATATGGCACCACTGATCAAAATCTTCTGCTGGGCTCGACTCATCAAGGAAACTGTAATCCATAAGCCAGCATGCCAACGCATCGTCTCTGTTGTTTGCAATTCCCATTGGGTTTATCCAAATATCTACATCATCCGCATGCGGTGGATCGGTTTCGTAACCGAAAAGCTCCACATCAACGTTATATTGCTTGAGTACCGTAACAATGGCCTTGGCAAGCGTAGGAAACATAGGGTGTTGGCACTGATAGGCTAACTTTACTGCAGGCTTAGTATCGGCTGGTGGACACTGCGGAACTTTTAACTTGATATCGTACCAACCAGGCTTGATGCCATAAGCATGCAATACACCCAGATCAATGACGGTCTCTTTGGGAATGTGTACAAAAAGATCGGCAGCATTTAGCGCATTGGATAAAAACTCCGCCCATGCAGGGTCCTTCGCGATACCTTTCTTTCTGTTGAGCAATAGATACGTACATCCCGGGTCGAGCTCTACTTCATCGCTATCTCCGCGATCAGCCATAACCGGCTTAGAAAGGCTTGGATAAACCATGGATGAATAGGCTTCGTCTACAACCCAAACTTCCACACGGTCTATCAAGGGTCTAAACCCAAAGTAGCCATTGAAAGCGGTTAACACGAGTTGTTTTTCGTCATTCTTTTCAATGCGATATGGACCAGTACCAATTGGACGAATATCGTAGTCCTCTCCACGTAAAATCATCGGCAACGTCACTTTTGCGACGGATTCTGTGAGCGCGAGTGGGAAGTATTTATCTGGGCGCGTTAGAAAGACATCAACGACGCAATTGGCCGGTGAGGATACATCTTTAATATGAGAGAACATATTAAGTGGCTCGAGTGCTAGCAGTGTATCAACGACGTGATTTGTCATGAGTGGCTCACCATTATGGAAGCGCACACCGGGTCTCAAGAAAAACCGCCATTGATAGTCACTGATTTGCTGCCAAGAGTGGGCAAGATCAGGCTGGAGCTGATCGTTTTCATCCAAACGCGTCAAACCACTGAAGACTTGGCAGGTGATGTGTTGTTCTGAGCGACGCATCGACTTTGTCGGATTAAGCATGGAAAGCGGGCGATAATAAGGCAAACGAATGACCTGCTCACCCTCTTGATATTGAACCCCGAGGTAGTTTTGGATGACTTGGGTTAGCTTTGCAGCATTTTGGTCAAGAACGGATAGCGCTTGTCCAATCTTACCTTCTTCTAAGTAGCGCCTTGCCAAGTTTTCACTGACGTCACAGCGGTTTTGCTTAAAAATCAGTTGAGATAACTTACCTCGACCAGCCGCAGGTAACCACTCTATCCAGCCCTCTTCTTCGAGTTTATTGAGTACCATTCTGGCGTTTCGACGTGTACAACAGAGTACATCTGTTATGTCATCAAGCTGAACATCAGCGTCTTTACCATCGAAGTATTCAAACAGGGTTTCAAATTGAACGCGAAGTCTTGGGCTACTCATAAAGAGGAAAACTTATTCAAGGGATAATGAATTCAGTTTCCTCATTTTATTAGTGAAAATCAATCTAACTGATAATGTTTTTACTCAGAATTATCGAATTTGAGTAGGTAAGTTTATTTTGACTAAGATAGCAAGCCAGCATAGCGCTTTGCAGACATAGGATTACATCACATCACAGCCAATTTCATTGGCGATGTCGCGAAGCTGTTGTTCATCGTCTAACTTTATTGACCACTTACATTCAGAGCCATTGGCTGAGATGACATTTGCCCCTTTTCCGATCAGTTGAATCGCATCGACTTGAGCTTGAAGCGTGACTCTATGTTCACCATCTAAACGAACAACAAGCTCGTGCGCTGTTGCAATGACTTTTCCATTTTTAAAGGTTATGACCATGGATTTCTCAAACTAGAATTGTGGTTAGTTAACGGGGATCAAACTGTTGGTCACAATGGTGCCACCAATAATCGTTCGTTTTATCGTTTGTGCTTTTTTACTGCAATGGTTAAACGGCTTGTACAGACCAAGCGTTGACGCTCGTCAGTAATATTTATCTGCCATACTTGTGTCGATACACCAAGGTGAATTGGCTCAGCGGTGCCGATAACATGCCCTTCACGCATTGATCTTACATGATTAGCGTTGATGTCGAGTCCAACACAGTAATAGCCTTCTGGCACACAGAAATTTGCCGCTAACGAGCCCAACGTTTCTGCAAGCACGACGGAAGCACCACCATGAAGCATACCAAGTGGTTGGTGAGTAAAATGACAAACAGGCATAGTCGCCACTAATGAATTGTCGTTAACCTCGGTATAAACGATGTTGAGGTGCTCAATTAAGGTATTTTTTGAGGTCGCGTTGAAGGTATCTAGGTCAACAGGCTTTTTCCAAATGGTCATGCAGTTTCCTTAATTTTTGTTATCGCTTGAGCAGAGTTTGATATTGGTGTCTGTTCTTGTCTTACATCTAATAAGTTATCTTATAGCTATTAGCCATTACGCAAGTTGATGTTAACATGCATAAAAACCGAATACACAGAGGATATTGTATGACGTCATGGATGAAGTTTGCCTCGCTTCTCACTCTCGCAGGCTTAACCGCATGTAGCGCTTCTCCAACAGGAAGAAATCAATTGCTGCTGTTTTCAGACAAAGATATGTCTCAACTTGGCGCGCAATCTTTCGAACAGATGAAAAAAGAGCAACCTATTAGTACAGATGCAAAAACAAACGCCTATGTACAGTGTGTAGCGAACAGTATTACTCAACACATTCCTAAGCAAGGTTTTAGTGAATGGGAGGTCGTTGTTTTTGATAGTGACCAAGTAAACGCGTTTGCCCTACCTGGTGGTAAAATTGGTGTTTATACGGGGTTACTTAAGGTTGCGGTGAACCAAGACCAATTGGCTACCGTCATCGGACACGAAGTCGCGCACGTTTTAGCTGATCACAGCAACGAACGTTTGTCCCAATCACAGATTGCCAATACAGGTTTATCGATTACGAGTGTTGCTCTGGGGTCATCTGAATACAAGCAATATCAAGGGATGACCATGGCCGCATTAGGCTTGGGGGTTCAATATGGTGTGATTCTGCCTTATGGTCGAACTCAAGAGTCTGAAGCCGATATTGTTGGCTTAGAATACATGGCGCAAGCTGGCTTTGACCCTAAACAGAGCGTCGATTTGTGGCAGAACATGGCGAAAGCGTCAGGTGGAAGCCAACCACCAGAACTTCTTTCTACTCACCCTTCGCACAGTACTCGTATTAAAGACTTACAGTCAAAAATAACAACGCTACCTCAATCGAATGTAGCAAGACCAAACTGTAAGGCATAATGTAAGTCCGGATCGCTTTACCAACACGACTCGGTGATGACTCCATAAAAAACGCCCTATCCAAAATGGTTAGGGCGTTTTTTTGTTTAGCTATATTCTTGCTCTGACATTGGCTCTATCGCAAGAGTATTAAGTACCAAGGATCTGTAACGGTAGGCTTAGTAGCTGGTCGCCTGTAGAAGCAAAATACCAAATAACGCCGATCAAACTAGAAACCAGGCCAACATACCAAAGGAAGGAAGCCACCTGTCCATATCTATCTAGTGGTAATAAGTGGCTATGGTGGCGCCCTCTCCATTCAAACAGAATTTCGACGCTACCCATAATCAATAAGAAGCCAAACAGCGTTAGATTCAACTGATAACTTAGAATAGACATAATGACCCCCACGAAAGGTGCTAGCCTCCAATATCGTGGGTTAGCTTTAAGCCAGAGCCATAATTAGTGCGTCAAACAACTAAATTTGGAGGCTAGCATGAGTAAAGATAGCATAATTTTCATTGGCTTAGATACGCATAAGTCATTTATTCAAGTCGCTGTTTTACAAGAACATCGAGGGGCAAACCCACAACACCTTGGCCGTATTAAATCTAACAAGTCCGCGCTTATTAAATTAGCCAGACAACTGCAATCCAAGTATCCAAAAGCCACTCTGCACTTTGTCTATGAAGCAGGACCGTGTGGTTACTGGACTTATCGCCTGATTACGAGCCTTGGACACTGCTGCTATGTCGTCGCTCCATCACTTATACCTAAGAAGCCAGGCGATAAAGTTAAAACTGACAAACGAGACGCAGCAAAGCTCGCCAAGCTGTTAAAAGCCGAAGAGCTTACACCCATCTATGTACCAGAAGCCGAAGATGAAGCTATTCGAGATCTCTCGCGTGCCAGAGAAACGGCAATGAAAGATCTCAAAGACGCAAAGTTCCAACTCAAAGGCTTTCTTCTTCGCAATAATATCCAAGCGACGGTCAATGATAACTGGTCTAAAAAGCATCTACGGTGGCTGACCGACCTCATTCTTCCTCACCATAGTCAACAAATCGTCTTGCAAGAGATGATCATTACAATCAATGAGCGGATACAGCGGCTGCAACGACTCGATAATGAACTGCTCCATCAGGTCAAAAACTGGCGATACTATCCTGTTGTGAAAGCCATTCAAGCTATGCGGGGTGTTAGGTTACTCGTAGCTCTTGGCACAATAGCTGAGCTGGGTGACTTACGGCGGTTCGACCATCCAAGAAAGCTTATGGCTTACCTTGGGCTTGTTCCAACAGAAAACTCCAGTGGAGGTAAAACTCGTCGTGGCAGCTTAACAAAGTGTGGCAACAGTCGAGCCAGACGGTTACTCGTTGAAGGCGCACACACCTATAAGCATAAAGCGAACATATCTGTAGAGCTGCAACTAAGGCAAGAAGGGCTGCCTAAAGAGATAGTTGATATCGCTTGGCAAGCCCAGCAAAGGTTATGTCGTCGTTACCAACGACTATTACAAAAAGGTAAACACCGAAATGTCGTTGTGGTCGCCATCGCAAGAGAGATGATCGCTTACATCTGGGCCATTGCGCGTGAAGTTGTCATTAGCGACGTAGATCCTAGAACTCGAATCGCTCGTTTACCGGCATGAAGACAGAATTAGTGTTATCGCATTGGATAAAGCATCGGGAGTGGCACAAACACCGACGGCGTTAGGACGGCAATATAGCTTCGGCTGTATTGAACCACGAGCATAGACTGAAGACAGGTGCTACGACGGAACAAGTAAGGTAGGCTCTACTCATCAAACGATGAGCAATCCACGTATATCAGCATGAGAACCGACGACATTACTTGCTTCATCTATGCGGTAACACTATCCCAAAATGAACAAAGGCTCTGAAATGAGGGAGCAGAAACTTCTACGTTTTTAATTGACAGTGGGGGTCATATCAACGCCGCCTACAGCCGCTGCGACACATAGAACGATACCGAGCACACTGTTCATCGAAAAGCTGATACTTTTTAGAACATGACCACCATCAAGCGGCAAAATCGGCAGTAGGTTGAATAAGTTAAGTAAGGCATTAAATACCGCAAGACCTGCAAAGAACATCTCACCTGTCACCCAATACAACACGGTGAACACAAGCGATAATATCAGTCCAAACAAAGGCCCCATGATTGAGATAACCACATCTTGCCATCGTGTATTAATCTTTTCATCAGAGAGTGCTAAGCCACCAAGGAATGGGATTAGATAAATACCTTTCGTTTTCATACCGAAGTATTTCATGGCTCTGATATGTCCATATTCATGGAACATCAAGCAAGAGATCAAAGCGAGAGCAAACTGAATAGAAAATAGCCACGAATATGCCGCTAAACTTGCTGATGCGAGCACTACTTTAATCAACTTAGCACTCTTTAGTGCTTTCATTCCAAGTGATACTAACCCAATCAGGCTAAAGTGCTTTTCAGGTTTAGGTGCCACAACCGGAGTTTGCTGCTCGATGTCTTTAGTATTACGACTTCCTTCGGTAACGACTTGTCCGTTAACTAGCGCCTTATAAACCATCTCAAAAGGTTGCCACTGAACCGTAGATTCCACGTGACACTGCAACGTTTCTTCGCCAGAACGAAGCATGAATGTATGTGTTCGCACATCACCATCTTCCGAAGTCGCATCTAATTGAGACACTAGTGTATTGTCCCAAAATAGCTGCTGCCACCCTGCCATCGATCCTTCTAAACGAAGCGGTTTACCAAGAAACTCTATCGCGAGTAATTCCAAACTATAAATTCCAATTAAATGACCATCAAAATGAGCCGATATTATGCCGATTTAGGTAATGACGGTAAACAGAAACAAAATTGTTACATATCGAGTTGTTGAACACTATTTATACCGCAACGATGCATAAACACTCTGGTCACACCTCCAACCACAAATAAATCATTGATTGTGTTTATAATATTGATGTTAAAGTGCCGCCCCTCAAAAATATAAGTTCACAAAATAACAACTCTTTCTTTGACTTTATATAAAACATGAATTTAACATGCTGTTTACATTGGAGCTTCGACACCAAAAATGCTCAGTGTGTTTTCAAACCATAATAACGAAATTAGATGCCCTAGGAGGGTCAAGGATGAAAACAATACAACGCTCTCTCGTTTCACTTTCGGTGCTATTTGCATGTAATTCACTTGCCGCTGGCTTCCAAGTTGCTGAGCATTCTGCCTCAGGCCTTGGTCGCTCGTTTTCAGGTGAAGGTGCAGTAGCTGACAACGCGAGTGTACTAGCGAGAAACCCCGCCGCAATGACCCTATTTGATACAGCCCAGTTTTCAGGCGCGGTTTCTATCGTTGATCCAGAAGTAGACATCACACAGAAAAATGTCCCAGGTTCTGGCGGTCAGAGTCAGAAGTCCAGTGATGTTGCGCCTCTGCAAGTTGTTCCAGCTGCTTACTACATTAGTCCAATCAATGATAAATGGGCTTGGGGTATCGGTATGTTCTCAAACTATGGTGTAGCGACTGACTACCCAGACGATATCTATGCTGGTGATCTCGCCGGTGATACTTCTCTGATCTCTGTTAACATCAATCCAAACGTAGCATATCGAATTAACCAACAATTCAGCGTTGGTGTTGGCGTGAACTTTGTTTACGCTGAGGCAGAACTGAACCGTCACCAAGGTTCAATTTCTAACATTACCGGTGATCCGGCTTCTACCAAGCTGGTTAGCATGACGGGTGAAACTTTTGCATTCGGTTGGAACGTTGGTGCGCTATATGAGCTAAACGAAAACAATCGCTTCGCTATCGCCTATCGCTCTGAAGTCGACCTAGATTTTGATGATGGTGACTTTAACGATTACACCGGAAGCATCGTACAAGGCAGTGCTACATCTACGACAGGTCGTCTTAAGATCACGTTACCTTCGATTATAGAAATCTCCGCTTTTCACCAACTGACTGACCAGTGGGCAATTCACTACGGTTGGCAGCAAACGGGTTGGAGTAGCTTCAAAGAACTTAAAGCAACCAGTCCAGATTGTGTAAATGGTGAATGTTTCAAAAAGACTGAACACTACGACGATAACAACCGTTACTCATTGGGTGCGACTTATCAACTGAACCAAGCGTGGACTCTGCGAGCTGGTCTTGCATACGACGAACAAGCGGGTGAAGCGACATTAAGTATCCCTGATAGTGATCGTTTCTGGTACAGCGCTGGTTTAACTTACCAGTACAGCCCTAACCTTTCGTTCGATGCTGGTTTTGCCCTTGTACAAAGTAAAGATGGTGACTTCAAAGAAACCAATGAACTAGGCCAAGAGCTTGAGTTCTCTGGCGATGCAGTTGCGTACCTATCTGCGATTCAAATGAACTACACCTTCAACTAAACGGAATTACAAAACATGAAAAAGTTATTTAATGTTTCGCTGCTTGCTTCAGCAATGTTTCTTGCTGGTTGTGGTGACGACTCATCAAGCTCTGGCGCATCAACCGCAATTCAATATGAGCAATATATTCAAGATTCACTTGCTCAAGCGACTAGCATCAAGTTTCAGTTAACAGGTGCAGATGTCGCAGTGCCTCTTCCAAGCTTTGCGTTGATGGATACGACAGACGGCACACTGGGTCTGCCGACTAGCGGTGATGACTCATTGACCAACCCTATCGCAGCAATGAACACTATGGACGGTTGGTCGACCTCTATGCCGATCATCATGGATTTTGAAGGTACTGGTTTAGCGGATGGTGTTGCGACTGGTGGCGTTTACCTTTTAAAACTTAGTGGTTCACTTACATCTGAGACCACACCAAGCGTTACCAAAGTATTAACGCTTGGTAACGAATTCAATGTTCTATCTAGTGCTACAACTGATACATTCACGATCGTATTTAACGAATCACTTGATGCATCCAGTGAGTATGTGTTGGCACTATCAAATGAACTAACAGATGTTAACGGCGACCCTGTGGGTATGTCGGCGAGTTACGCTGCACTCAAATCGAGTGCCGTGATTTATACCGAAGGTAGCCTTGCGCAAGCTCAACAAGTCACTCAAGGGGTTGAGAAGATCTTCGCTGGCGCGACAGCAGCAGGTGCAATTAACCTAGATACAGAGAACATCATTTATTCAACTTGGTTTACTACTGAGTCTGTTGGAGACACGCTATTTGCTACTAAAGGCGCTACGGCAACAGGATTGGCAGCGACAAACCTAAATGGTGTCTGGAAAGGCAGCGCAAACCCTAACTCTGTCGATCTTACGGCAGCTTACACAATGCGATTCGGTTCTACAGAACTTTTCACTACAGCATTAGCAAACGATGCAGACTTCGATAAATATGTTGCAGGTGGCGACGCGACAACTATCGCTACTCTGAAGGGTGCGATTAACGGACTATACGGTGCGACTGACAACGTTGATGTGACTCAGGGTTTTGTTCAGTTACCTTATTACCTAGAAACCAGCACTGGCGAATGGAATTCTCAACCATTCGAATCAGGTATGCCTAGCTTAGCTAAAGTATCAAATGCTCTAAGTGATGCTAACGAGCAAGCTAACATGGCTGCACAATTAGTTGCTGCAGGTATCGATACTAGTGTATTAGCGACTAACCAAACAGAACAACTTAAACTGGTTGGCCTAAACCTGACTTTAGCAGATGGTTCACCACTTGATAGCGAAAGAGTTATTACGAAATACTCTCCAGTTCCTCAGGTAAAATCATTAGAGTCTGTAGAGTTTTTGTTATTTACACCTAATGGTGCAGATCCTACTGATGTGGTGATTTACCAACACGGTATAACCTCTGCTAAAGAAAATGCTTATGCGTTCGCTTACAATTTAGCGAGAGCTGGCGTTGCTGTTATCGCAATTGACTTACCAATACATGGTACGCGCAGCCTAGATGATACCCGTTCAGCAAACGCAGATGTGTTGGCTTACTTGAACCTTGCTAACCTACCTGTAGCTCGCGATAACGTACGCCAAAGTGCGTTAGACGTAATGGGCTTAAGAGCATCGTTAACCGCTTCTTTGCAAGCAGGTTTATTTGCTAGTTCACCTTTGAAAGGATTTAACATCGCGACAGGCTCACAAGTTAAATTTCTAGGTCATTCGTTAGGTGGAATTGTTGGAACAACTGCAGTTGCATCCTCCAACCGTACGTTAGGTAGCGCAACTGCGGATGCTCTCTATTCATTCAGTGCTGCCGCTATCGAAAACTCTGGCGGTCAAATATCTAACCTTCTACTAGGTTCAACTAACTTTGGCCCACAAGTTAAGCATAACGTAGCTTTGGGTGCTTCCACCGAATACGCAAGTTTCGCCAGCGCAAACTGTACAGGTTTAACAGATCAAGTCTGTTATAAAACGTTTTATGATCATGCGACTGAGACACAAAAAGCAGCAATGACCGCAGCATTTCAACAGTTTGCGTATGCTGCACAAACCGTGTTAGATACCATTGACCCTTACACAAATGCTGATTACTTGCTAGAAGCTCCTACTCAGATGCCAATTTACATGGGTCAAGTGCAAGGTGACGAAACGGTGCCAAACACCGTTGCGGATGCCCCGTTTGCAGGAACTACACCACTTGCTACAAAACTTGGCTTAACCGTTTTAGATGCAAGCAATACAACGCCAAACGGGACCAACGACTTTGTTAAATTTGGCAAAGAGGCTGACCATAGTACATTTGTTGCTCCGCAAGATGACACTAAGCCTCTACCATTAGATTTAAACCATCACGTTAGCATGCAGACACAAGCTGTTGACTTCTTAATAGATAACGCTTTAACTGCAGCGTCTATTACCGATTCTGTATTGGAATAGTAACGAACTCAAAATGAAACCAAATGCCAGCCTAACCGCTGGCATTTTTGTATCCGCAATCTTTACCTAAGCCTAATTAACCGTTTGCATAAAACTTTAAAACACAAATGGTTGATCTCAGCTAAAATTAATCAAGACAGAATACCGTACGACCTCTTTCTTTATTGCCAATAAAGTGGATAATAGCCCCGTAAATTAATACCTAATAAATGTGAGTCCATTATGTCTTCTGAAGCTACTATGCTAGAACGCTGCCAATCTAAATGTGAACTATGTGGTTCTGATTCTTCTCTTACTGCATACGCAGTACCGCCACACAGCCACGTAACAGTGGATCACGGCATCATGGTATGTGACAAATGTCTTGGTGAGATTGACGAACCTAAAGATATTAACCACTGGCGCTGCCTAACTGACAGCATGTGGAGCCAAGAAGCCCCTGTTCAAGTAACAGCATGGCGCCAACTAACTCGTCTTAACTCAGAGAGCTGGGCTCAAGACGCGCTAGATATGATGTACATGGAAGAAGAAACATCAGTATGGGCACAAATCGGCATGTCTGCCGATGATAAGCCTCTTGATTGCAACGGCGTTGAACTTAAAAAAGGTGACGACGTAACAGTAATCAAAGATCTTCCTGTTAAAGGTACTAACCAAGTAATCAAGCAAGGTACTGTTATCCGCGGTATCAGCGTTGGTGACGATCCTAAGCTTGTTTCTGGTAAAACTAACGGTGGTCAATCAATGTACGTGATCGCTGAGTACTGCCGTAAGAAGTAATCGCTTCTATTCAGAACGAAAAAAGGCGCTCGTTGAGCGCCTTTTTTATACCTGAGATTATCATCGCTCAACGCTACCAATAAGCTGATCGCGATACTCCTTTATCACCGAGACCAAAGAGCCTTTGATGGCACTGACTTGCTTAGAGTGGGGGCACCACAATGCGAAGCCAAATTTGAAGCCCTCTACCATTTGAGCGGAATGAATCGGCTCTATTAAATGCGTTGAAAACTCTGAGTCGGTGAAAAAAGCCTTGGGTAGCAATGCCCAACCTAACCCCTCTTCAAGCATTCTGATAATTAGTGACAGCTGGTCAATTTCTTCATAGTCAGAGCTAACAATAATCTTCTCTGCCATCCCTTCATCAACCAGCGATTTCAAAACAAACTGTTTCGAGTTTCTCAAAGCCACTAATACGTCGTCTTTGTCTATTTGAGAGAGCTCGCCAGCTTTTTGTGCGAACGGATAAAACTCAAAATGCCCTAGAAACGTCGAATCAAAACTGTGCATTGCTCGGCTATGATGTGCATTTACAAGCCCAAAGTGCAATTCTCCACTTTGTAACCCTGCCTTAATTTCCTTTTTATTCCTGATGACAAAATTAACTCGCATCATTGGGAAGTCTTGTTTAAGTCGTTTACGTATATCCACTAGCACACCTTGTGGAACCATACTGGAGTACGCAATGGTGATGTTTTCTAAACCGCCATAAGAAAGGCTCGATGCAACCTTGTTGAAGGTGCGCGCCTGTTCGGTCATTTGCTTTGCGTAGTGGTAAAGGAGGTGCCCATCCTCTGTGGGCTCAACAGAGCGACCCACTCTTTCAAACAGATTCACTGCAAGATGATCTTCCAAGTTACTAATTACCTGGCCCACGGTGGTTCTGTGCTTATTGAGTTTTACCGCAGCTTTGCTGAACGAAAGCTGTTCATAGACAGTCACAAACGCGAGAAGTTGTTCAATACTAAAGTTCATTTTGATGTGCTCGCTTCTTAATAATTCAATAAGTTCAAAGTGAGATAGAAAAATTATCGACCTCACCTTTACCGCTTTAAACTTCAGTATATACCTTAATTCATTTCATTTGATGGATTTGATCCTCTATAAGCGAGTTTTAGTATTTCTTTCTTTCATTTATCGTTGTCTTCTTCAGATGTTAGAGAATCAAAACATGAATACTATGCCGCACGAGCTTGTTTGGGGTGAAGTCTATTTCCCCCCGTTTTTATTGGTTATCGCTTTAGCTTACGCATTAACAATGGTCACGGGGTCGCTCGCAACCAAGTTCGGGTTACATAAGTTTGTCGCTTTTCCTGCGATTGCGGAGATTTGCTTAGTCGTACTGTTTACGGGCGTGATCGGCCTATTCATTCCCATTTTATAAGGCACCTCACATGATTAAACGTTACTTAATTTCATTATTATTGCTCGCTGCTGCGGGAACAGTCGCGTATACCTACTATCAATCCTATACAAGTAACCCTTGGACAAGAGATGGTCAGGTCAGTGCTTACATTGTATCTATAACACCTCGTGTTACCGGACAAGTTACTAAGGTCCATGTGGATGATAACTCGCACGTTTCTAAAGGTGACTTGCTCTTTGAAATTGACCCTAGTATTTACAAAGCGGCTTACCACAAGGCATTAGCAACGCAAAAACAAGCGCTTGCACTATTAGCGAAAGCAAAAAATGAAGAGCAACGTGCCGTTAACCTACAAAAGCGCACACCTGGCGCAGTGCCTATTCTAACGCTCAACAATTTGAGCAATGCGGTTGAAACTTCTGCTGCTAATGTAGAGCTAGCAAAAGCAAATGTTGAAGAAGCACAATTGAACCTGAAGTTTACCAAGGTTTATGCGCCGACAAATGGCTACATTACTAACTTAAATCTACGTGCAGGTTCTCAGGTTGTAGCCAACACACCAGTAGTAGCCTTGATTGATGAAGACAGCTTCTGGATTGAAGGCTACTTCAAAGAAACCGACCTAGTGGGTGTTGAATCCAATAATAAAGCGTTGGTCACGCTCATGATGCATAACGATATCCTATTGGAAGGCCATATAAAAAGCATTGGGTTTGGTATTGCCAAACAAGATGGAAGCACTGGTAACGATCTTTTACCTAACGTTAATCCAAATTTTCAATGGATCCGTCTTGCTCAGCGTATCCCAATTAAAGTAGAGCTCGATAAGGTGCCTGAGGACTTACAACTTCGCGTAGGCATGACGGCTTCGATCAAAATAATTAAGTAGAAGTGTGGGTTTTATGTTCAGTGCATCAACTAAAGAAGCAATTAAAGCTGCGCTTTCTATTGTCATCGCGATCTGCCTTGCCCTGTGTTTTCAATGGGAGAAGCCATATTGGGCTGCGATAGCCGTTGCCGTAATGGCATTAAATGAAAGCTTTGCACACTCAATAAACAAAGGTCATAACCGGTTGATGGGAACTTTGTTGGGAACCGGTTATGCCTTTTTTCTGCTCGCCATGTTTTCGCAAGACCGCTTATTGTTTTTGACGTTCTTTACCCTATTTCTTGGGGTATGTATTTTTATGTCAAGCGACGATAAATACGGCTATATATTTTCGATCGGCTTTGCTGTCTGCTCCATCATTGCTTGTATGGGTGGATTCGACAACCAAGCTACGTTCTATTTTGCTGTGTTACGTATACAAGAGACCCTTCTTGGCGTAATCACATTTTCAATAGTCTATCGTTTACTTTGGCCAGTGAACACAGAGCAACAATTTGTACAACGCTTTGAATCTAGCAAAGAAACTCTGTTATCAGCAATGCGAAACCCAACACAGCTCGATGTTGAAGCGTTAGAGGCTAATTCTACGAACATTGATAAGCTGTATCAGTTATTAAACTTACCACTATCGGGAAGTTACCATTTAAAACAGAATGTTAAATCATGGCGTTTACGAATCAACGAAATGGCCCATATCCAAGGACGTTTGCTTGAACTTGCTTCTGACGAACATGATGACGCTATTCATTGGCCGATACTGGTTAAGAATATGGAACAGTTAGATTTAATGATGGCTCACCACTCTCTGGTCGAGGGAGAACCTTTGGTCATGATGAGCCATCCGAAGGTGTGCTGGCACCAAGAACATCGCACTTTTGTTCAGCACTTAAATGAAGATGGCCGAAAAGTTCTACAGGGTGTGTCCATGTTTGTAACGTCACTATTGGTTTGGATATACCTTCCTGTTCCGGGTGGTTTTATCTTTCCGATGATCGCAGGCATATTCTCTTCGATGCTACCAACCATGCCACCCAGTGTTATCAAAGATGCTTTTTTTGGTGTAATTGGAACGGGTACGGTTATCTTACTTCAATACATCTTCATCATGCCGATGATGACTGAGTTGTGGCAACTTGCGCTATTCTACTTCATCAATAGCGTGGTGATCTGGAAGGTTTTTGCTACACCTAAACTGATGGTACATCGAGTCTTGGGGATCAACTTGTTAGTCGTACTTACCTCCGGAGCTTTGAACCTTACACCTGTATATCGGATTGAGACGCCACTGCTTATGTTGACCACTCTTCTAATTATTTTGATGATTGCCAAGCTGTTTACCGACCTGTTCAGAGTAAAAGCGGCGGTTTGATTTGATGGAGGCTAGTAGAAAATGGTGGAACAACCGACACAAAAAAGGCGCAATCAAGCGCCTTTTTCTGTATCGATAATTACTGACTCACCGATAGTCACCGATTCATATCAGTTGTTTTTCAGCCAAACATCTTGGTTTTGTGCTGCTTTCTTCTTCTTTTTCTTACCTGTGCCAGCAGGTGGCGCAACAGGTTTAAGCGCTGCAATCAGTTCAGCAACCGCTTCTGCATCCACTTCAAAGCCTTCGATTTGCTCACGCTCAAGACGAATCTTGTTCTTCTTCTCGATGATTTTGAAGTGATGGTAATCTTCGTGATCGATCAGAGATAAGGCTAGACCAACCTCTCCCGCACGACCACTTCGGCCAATACGGTGCATGTAGTCTGATGGGCTACGCGGTAAATCAAAGTTGATAACCACTGGAAGCTTTTCAATATCCAGACCACGTGCTGCGATGTCTGTTGCGATCAAAACATCAATCTCGCCAGATTTGAAATCTTCAAGGATACGAGTACGTGAACCTTGACCTTTATCACCGTGGAAGACTTCTGCAATGATACCGCGCTTGTAAAGCTTGTCTGCTAGATGTTCACAGCTGTTCTTTGCATTCACGAAGATCAGCGCTTGGCGCCATTCGTGTTGCTGAATCAGGTGCGCTAACAATGCTGTCTTACGGCCTTTTTCTACTTCGAATACACGCTGAACCAGTGTGCTCGCATTAGCACTTTGAAGTTGGACTTCAATTGGGTCAGTCAGTAGTTCGTGAGTAAGCGTTTGAACTTGCTCTGGGAACGTTGCAGAGAACAATAGAGTTTGCTTCTTGCTTGGCAGTAACTTCAAGATCGCGTCTAGTTCTTCTGTAAAGCCAAGGCTTAACATTCGATCCGCTTCATCAAGCACGAGCGTTTTGACTTTATCAAGCTTGATTGCGTTACTTGAAATAAGGTCAAGCAGGCGACCTGGTGTTGCCACTAAGATATCCGTACCACCGCGTAACGATTGCATCTGCGTGTTCACAGACACACCACCAAATACACAAACCGTTTTAATCGCACCGTTAAAATGCACTGCGTAAGATTTAACGCTATCAGCAACTTGTTTAGCCAGTTCGCGAGTCGGCACTAAGATAAGGCCAGAAACGAAGTTACCTTTGCCCGAGCGACGATCTAAAGGTGCATCTTCATGGATCTGTTGTAACAGAGGAAGTGCAAATGCAGCGGTTTTACCCGAACCAGTATTTGCGCCTGCAATTAAGTCGCGTCCTGCTAACACACTTGGAATCACTTGCGCTTGGATAGGCGTTGGCTGTTGATATTCAAGCTCGGTAAGACGAGCCATCAAAGGAGAAATTAAGCCAAGATCAGAGAAGTTGGTTGGTGCTGTGGTGTTAGTCATTAATTGCAGGAACTCAAAGCTAAAATAATAGCGCGCTATACTATCGTATTTCCGCTGTATTACGTAACTAAATCGCCCCTTTCTAGCCTGTTACTTCAATTTAGACCAACTAAAACGGGACGAAGGCGACACAGTACCGGTTTGGTGTCGCCCCAATTGCTAACTTGATAATTGAAGGACAATTGGCGTTGAGCACCGTGAGTTTAATTCAACCACCCTGCTACCGTCTGTTCAGGTGCGTACGAATTAGGTGCGGTTAACCAGACAGCTACGGCATCGGGCGAAGCGACTAGCGGATCAAAGTCCACATTGAATTGCCACTCAGATTCACCACGTTGGTAGCCATCGTACACTACGACAAAATCATGCTCTAACTTCTTACCTCTGTTTTCACCCGCTTTTACACTTGTGACTTCGTTCATCGCCAATAGAGCGATATGTGCCACATAATCACCTTTACCTTCGTAACTCACGCTGAACGTGTCGCCTTTATGATTGACCGTCAACTTAGGGTTATTTTGTTGTGGGAGCGAAGGTAGTGTTCTATCAAGCCAATTGAAATAACCGCGCCACTCTTTTCCGTCAACCACAAATCCCGGAGTATAAACCCCGCTCGTTACACCATAAGCTTTATACAAACGTTGCTTTTGACTAAACGCTTTGCTCGCGAATTTATCCCCCCAACCGAGGTAATCCCAGTAATCGACGTGATATGCGAGCGGGATGACTTGTGTCCAAAGTGCTGGGTCATCTTCAAAAGTACTAAGGTAGGCATCAGCAGGTGGACAACTCGAACAACCTTCAGAGGTGAACAGTTCGATAACCTGCGCAGGTTGCCCTTCGTTACTCCAGGTTTGTGCATTCGACACTGAAGGATAGAAACCGATCGGTAAGGCAAATAAGCAGAGTTTGATCAATGATGTGTTGTGTTTGGCGTGTGACATACCGTGATCCTCATAGAAGCTACTTATCTAAAGACCGCGATACTTAATGTTTTCTTTCAAATACAAATTGTTCCAGATACAAAAACGCCAGCTAAGAAGCTGGCGTTTTTTTAATTCTGTCTTTCTTCTATTCTATGCGTTTACGCTTAGATTAACGGTTAACACCGATATCGCGTTGCATGTGACCAGATAGGTCGCTCGCGTAGTAACTACGTGGAGAGTTGTCTACGAAAAGAATATCAAAAATGTGTGCAA
>AAZW01000031.1 GCA_000169995.1 Vibrionales bacterium SWAT-3
CGGATAAAACGGGTATCTATGTGGCAACAGGGCAAGGCGTACTTGTTCTTGAACAGCTGCAAGTACCAGGTAAAAAAGCCATGTCAGTTCAGGATATCTTGAACTCTCGTGCAAGCTGGTTTGAAGTTGGAACTCAACTTTCTTAACCGCTTTAAAGCTGCCATAACGCAGTTTAGAAAACCTTTACGAGGGCAGAGATGCCCTCATGTATTTAAATAAATATTCGGTACCCCTCATGAATGTTCGCGCTGCTGCTGCAAATGTCCTATTTCAAGTTGTCGATAAAGGCCACTCTCTTTCACACGCTCTCCCTGCGGCTCAAAAAACGATCAGCCCGCGAGACCATGCTCTACTGCAAGAGATTTGCTACGGCGCACTTCGTTACCTGCCTCGTCTAGAGTCAATCGCTAACGAACTGATGGAAAACCCGCTTAAAGGTAAAAAGCGCGTATTCCACCACCTAATTTTGGTGGGCATTTACCAACTGAGCTTCATGCGCATCCCTTCGCATGCAGCTGTTGCGGAAACGGTTGAGGGTACCAAGACACTGCGCGGTCCAAGCCTAAGTGGTTTGATCAATGCAGTATTACGTAGCTACTTACGTGACCAAGAAGAGCTGGATGAAAAAGCGGTTAGCCACAACGCGGGCAAATACGGCCACCCAAGCTGGATTCTAAAAATGCTTCAAGAAAGCTACCCAGAACAATGGGAACAACTGATTGAAGCCAACAACAGCAAGGCACCAATGTGGCTGCGCGTAAACCGCCAACACCACACTCGTGACGAGTATGTTGAACTGCTTAAAAACGAAAACATTGAATACACCCTGCACTCAGAAGCAGCGGATGCAATAAAATTGGCTTCACCTTGTGATGTGACTTTATTGCCAGGCTTCGACAAAGGCTGGGTTTCAGTACAAGACGCAGCGGCTCAGCTTTCTGTAGATTACCTAACACCAAAAGATGGTGAGCTAATCCTAGACTGTTGTGCAGCCCCAGGCGGTAAAACCGCACACATTCTTGAACACACCAACGACACTGAAGTGGTTGCGATTGACTGTGATATTAAACGCCTAGACCGTGTTTACGATAACCTTGAACGTCTACAATTGCGTGCCGACGTCATTTGTGGCGATGCTCGCTACCCTGAAGAGTGGTGGATGGGCGACAAATTTGACCGCATCCTGCTTGATGCTCCTTGTTCTGCGACTGGCGTAATCCGTCGTCACCCAGACATCAAATGGCTGCGTCGAGCATCTGATATTGAAGCACTAGCGGAACTGCAAAGTGAGATCATGGATGCAATGTGGCGCCAGTTGAAAGAAGGTGGCACCATGGTTTACGCAACATGTTCTATCACACCACAAGAGAACGTTCTGCAGGTGAAAGCATTCCTAGAACGTACTGAGAACGCAACGCTAGTTGGGTCTGATATCGAAAATCCGGGTCGTCAAATACTGCCTGGTGAAGAAGATATGGATGGCTTCTACTACGCAGTTCTAGTAAAACAGGCATAACAATTAACAGCGGCTAAGAATTTTATTTCTTAGCCGCTGTTTCTTTCTAGTGCATTATCAAAGCAAAATGAGAACACTAGAATAACAACGGCAAAAATAAGAGAAAGGCTATGAAGATCATTATCCTAGGTGCTGGACAAGTAGGCGGTACCCTTGCTGAAAACCTAGTGGGTGAAAACAATGACATCACGATCGTCGACCGTAACGCCGACCGACTGCGTGAACTTCAAGATAAATATGACCTTAGGGTTGTAAATGGCTATGCCAGCCACCCAAACACATTACGTGAAGCGGGTGCGCAAGATGCCGACATGTTGGTTGCAGTAACCAACATGGATGAAACCAACATGGCCGCATGTCAGGTTGCCTTCTCTCTTTTTAATACACCAAACCGAATTGCACGTATTCGTTCTCCAGAATATCTAGAAGAGAAAGAAGCGCTGTTCAAATCAGGCGCTATTCCTGTCGATCACCTGATCGCACCGGAAGAGCTGGTAACCAGCTACATTGAACGCTTGATCCAATACCCAGGCGCACTACAAGTGGTGAGCTTTGCAGAACAGAAAGTCAGCCTAGTTGCGGTAAAAGCCTACTATGGTGGTCCACTGGTTGGTAATGCCCTGTCTGCTTTACGTGAGCACATGCCGCACATCGATACGCGTGTGGCAGCTATCTTCCGTCAAGGTCGCCCTATTCGCCCGCAAGGCACCACCATCATTGAAGCCGATGATGAAGTGTTCTTCGTAGCGGCAAGTAACCACATCCGCTCAGTCATGAGTGAGCTACAACGCCTAGAAAAGCCGTACCGCCGCATCATGATTGTTGGTGGTGGTAACATCGGTGCAAGCCTAGCGAAACGCCTTGAGCAGAGCTACAGCATCAAGCTTATCGAACGCAGCTACACGCGTGCAGAGAAGCTGTCTGAAGAATTAGAAAACACCATCGTATTCTGTGGTGACGCCGCAGACCAAGAGCTGCTAACCGAAGAGAATATCGATCAAGTTGATGTATTCATTGCCCTAACCAATGAAGATGAAACCAACATCATGTCAGCAATGCTGGCTAAGCGCATGGGTGCTAAGAAGGTAATGGTACTGATTCAGCGCGGTGCTTACGTCGACCTTGTGCAGGGTGGTGTGATTGACATTGCTATCTCCCCACAGCAGGCGACCATTTCTGCGCTACTTACTCACGTTCGTCGTGCTGATATTGTTAACGTATCCTCTCTACGTCGTGGCGCTGCTGAGGCGATCGAAGCCATTGCCCACGGTGACGAAACCACATCGAAAGTGGTTGGCCGAGCGATTGGCGATATCAAACTACCACCGGGTACCACTATTGGTGCCATTGTTCGCGGAGAAGAGGTGCTTATTGCGCACGATAGAACCGTGATCGAGCAAGATGACCACGTAGTAATGTTCCTAGTAGACAAGAAGTACGTGCCTGATGTTGAGTCTCTTTTCCAACCGAGTCCGTTCTTCTTGTAGCCTTGTTCTCATAAGTCTTCACGTAACAACGCGCTTAGGCATTAAGCTATGGTCAATTTTCGTCCGATATTATTAGTGATAGGGTTAGTGTTATCAAAACTGGCCCTTTTCATGTACATCCCAACACTGGTGGCCTTCTTTACCGGCACAGGTGGCTTTCTCGAATTCGGTCAATCCGTAGTGATCACGCACATCGTAGCGTTCATCTGCTTGAGCTTGGGCCGTTCAGCTAAGTTCCGACTCGGGGTGCGGGATATGTTCCTGATCACCTCTCTGGTATGGACAATAGCCAGTGCCTTCGCTGCGCTGCCGTTCGTATTCATCAACCACATCAGCTTTACTGACGCTTACTTTGAAACCATGTCGGGGATTACCACGACAGGTTCAACGGTATTGAGTGGCTTAGACGGCATGGCACCAAGCATCCTACTGTGGCGCTCCATACTGCAATGGCTTGGTGGCATTGGTTTCATCGTAATGGCGGTGGCAGTACTGCCGATGCTTAACGTTGGTGGTATGCGCCTATTCCAAACTGAATCTTCCGACTGGTCCGATAAAAGCAGCCCACGAGCAAAAACAGTCGCCAAGAACATCGTAGCGGTTTATCTGGTATTAACTGGCTTATGCCTAGTGAGCTACCTATTTGCAGGCATGAGCGTGTTTGATGCCATCAACCACTCGTTTACCACACTATCGACTGGCGGTTACTCGACTTCAGATGGCTCGATGAACCACTTCTCAAATAGCGCTCACTGGGTGGGCACAGTATTCATGTTCCTTGGTGGCTTACCATTCCTGCTATTCGTTAGCGCACTGCGTGGTAGAAAACTGTCTATCCTCTACAAGGATGCTCAGGTGAAAGGCTTCACTTACCTGTTCTTGTTCACCAGCGCGGTCATTTCAGCATGGCTAGTGGTGAAAGATGGCTACACCGTTTTGGATGCACTGCGTGTTTCTATGTTCAACATAGTATCCGTGGTCACCACTACCGGTTTTGGTTTGGAAGACTTCACAGCATGGGGCGCACTACCAACCACTTTATTTGCCTTCTTGATGATGGCTGGCGCATGTTCAGGTTCAACCTCGGGTGGTATCAAGATCTTCCGCTTCCAGATCGCGATGACGATGCTTCACAAACAGATGATGAAGTTGATTCACCCATCAGGCGTATTTGTTCAACGCTACAATCAACGTCCTGTGAGCGACGATATCGTGCGCTCATTGGTAGCATTTGGTTTGATGTTCTTTATTACGATTATCTTAATCGCTGGCGGTTTGAGTGCGATGGGATTGGACCCAATCACCAGTATCTCTGGTGCCGTGACTGCAGTTGCTAACGTGGGTCCGGGAATGGGTAGTGTTATTGGTCCAACAGGTAACTTTGCTCCACTGCCAGACGGTGCTAAATGGTTACTAAGCTTCGGCATGTTGATGGGAAGGCTCGAGATCCTGACACTTATCGTTCTATTCTTCCCTGCCTTCTGGCGACGCTAGTTACACAAATATTTAAGGATACAGAGATGAGATCATACCTACTTATCGCAAGCGCACTGCTGAGCGGTTCAGCATTGGCCGATCAGATGGTGACTCTGCAAGATGGCAAACAGATATTGCTGAAAGATGATTTTACGTGGCAATACGTGGTACCACAGCAGAAAACCAAAGAAGCAGTAACGTCAGAGAGTACGGTGCCTGTTGCTGCCGCACCTGTTGTCGCCGTTCCGGTTGCAACGAATGTGCAAGGTACGACGATTGTTGTAGATAGCAAGAAGCCAAGCCTACAGTTATCTCAATCTGGGGTAGATGTGGTACTCGGTGCTAGCCACTATGAAGATGGTGAACTGATTATCCCAACAGCAATTACCAACCAAAGCACACAAGCTGTGATCTTGGTGTCGGTAAAACTCGACCTGTATTCAGCGAGCGGTGAATTATTAGAAGAGAAAACGGTCGCCGTTTGGAAGTCAATCAAGCGTATGGCAGATACCTACCTTCGTCCAAAAACGGATGCTGAAGGCACCTCGATCAAGCTAGAGGTTGAGCAACATCCTGAGTACCAAATTAAAGCAGAAATCGTTGAAGTACTGACTCGCTAAACCGGAGTCACGTACAGATAGATAGCGAAGAAGTGGCAAGCGCAGCCCGCCAACACAAACAAGTGCCAGATGGCATGGTTGTAAGGGATGCGTTTTGCCACATAGAAAATCACACCCAATGAGTAAATCACACCACCAAGTGCTAATAGCACCAAACCGCCCATCTCGATATTCATCGCCAGTTGATACACCACGATCAATGACAACCAGCCCATAGCTAAGTAAGTCACCAATGACAAGCGCTTAAATCGGTAGACGAAGGCTATCTTCATAATGATGCCGACCAGCGCAATTCCCCAAATCACCGCCATCAATCCCATGGCTAATGGCGTTCTTAAGCTAACCAGTAAGAATGGTGTGTAGCTGCCCGCGATCAGTAAGTAAATCGCGCAGTGATCGAGAGTTTTCAGCAGACGTTTGGTTTTTTCTGTGGTGATAGAGTGGTAAAGCGTAGAAGCAAGAAACAGCAGAATGATACTGCTGCCATACACCGTCATACTGGCAATAGTCAGTGTGTCGGCTTGATGGTCAAACGCACGGATCAGTAGCAGGATTAGACCAACCACGCCAAGTACAACGCCCAAGCCATGGGTTATCGCATTGGCGCGTTCTTCGATGTCACTATATTCGCTCGCCGATGATGCAGACATGATTATCCTACTAGAGTAAATGTTCGATAACGCTAGTATTACACATTAAGCGTACACGTGTAAGCTTAAGTTTTTATGACATGTAGAACCACAGGAGATCGGAGACAACCGATCCCTTAATTATCATTTATTTAGAAAACACTAAGACGCGTTTTCTAGGTACTCAATGACCATCTTACCCGCCTCTTCAGGGGAGGTATCGAGTGGAACGCTCAACTGTCGATGCAATTGGCCAATGCCTAGCAAGCTTGCCAACATACCTTTTGCACCATCGCGATTGCGGTCTATTTCAAACCATAGCTTAAGTTCTTTGTCATCTCGATGAGCAACCACTTCCAACTCGCGCCAGCGGCCATGGTAAGGCCCAGTGGTAGGAACAAACTCAAATTCTTGAACAAATGGTAGTTCAAAGCCATCAACCGCTTCACACTCAACCTGACGAATACGCAGCCCTTGAGCTTCCAGTTCGTTAAAAATGCCATCAAGGAGTGCATCAGGGCGAACCGTTAAGATATCTTTATCCGAGGGGTCAATCGCCATCGCTATGTCTAACCCTGTTTCCAGCCACACCTTGGAATCGCCAATCGTCACCGGTGTGTTCAACGGAACATCAAACTCACACTCAAAGTCGCGAGTTTCACCCGGCTGAATCACAAACGCGTATGGCAGACTCCATTTTGCTAGTGAGTATGTCTGCTGCATGCGGCGTGTTTGGCCGCCCTCTTGCCTTTGCGAGTTCATGGTGACTTCTTTGACGTAACGACAGCACAGATTGAGATCGATATTGTCGATCTCCTGCGGCTGGGCGCCACCATACACATGCACAATAATGCTCGCCTTCTGCCCTGGGTACAGCACTTCCTGTTGCAATACAGAATCGACCTTAGCCGACCCAATACCAAAACTTGCTAACGTTTTCTTTAAGAACGACATATGCACCTCCTTTAAAGCATCATCTTAAGCCTGAAAGAGGTTCAAACTCAAATATACTGCTCACACAATTTTAGCTCTAATATCGTCTATTTATCACTCAAGCGTCGATCGATAACTGAGATAGTGATAATCTAATACTCGATATGCATGCATATCATTATCCTGATTTACTATTCGGATTGGCGGAAGCCAGACGAGTGACTCTTCAAGCAATTGAGGCGGATCTCATAGTGAATCAGGCCATTAGATTGGCAATGGATATGCCTGACCGTTAGGTAAATTAATGCGCCCAACAGCTGTCAGGTTCTCGCACACCAACCGTAGTGCGATGCGTCGTCGTAGTGGCTTTGTTGCTGCTCCAACGGCAAAAAAATTGGCTCCTACAATGACTTTAGTTGAGAAGACTGCTTTATTAGCACCGACTACAACAAAAGTAATTAAAGCCGCTTAACAAAAAGCGCAGTTTTTACTGCGCTTTTTTCTTGCCCAACATACTCTGGAAATGCGTTTACACGTTGGTATTCCTTAACCGATTTGATACCTTAACCACAAATCATTATAAAATTTGTGGAGAATAAAGTATGAAGTGTCACCGCATAGAAGAACTGCTTGAACTGATGGAGCCTGAGTGGCAAAAAGATCAAGAGCTTAACTTATTAGAGTTCATCATTAAGCTATCAAAAGAAGCAGGCTACGAGGGCAAGCTTGAAGACTGACTGACGATGTGCTTATCTACCATCTAAAAATGCGCAACAGCGAGAAAGATGAAATGATTCCAGGTCTGAAAAAGGACCAAGAGAATGATTTCAAAACCGCAATCCTAAAAGCGCGCGGCCTACTTTAATCACTTCAATGTGTTAAAGCATCATTGCCTTATAGATAAATAGCTCAATTCTAAAAAGCGACCTCTGGGTCGCTTTTTTGTTTCTGTTCGCTATTTTTTCGTCACAACTGTTATGACTTTTGTTGTTAAAGGTTGATAGCGTTAAAGAAATGAGAACAAGATTGTCGCTATAATCGCCACCCATAAGGATCTTCTAAAATAATAAGAGTGAGTGCTCTTTCAGCCTATGCACCAAACTTAAGCTTAGATCTTCTAACATCATATTTTTTAAAGCAATGTCGTCAATACTCTCGCAGAAGAGTATAACCACCAAAAGGATAGTCCATGAGTCAGGATAAAATCGATATCAAAGATGTGACTCCTAAAACCTTTAACCCAAAGACACATAAAGGTAATGGAGATCGATTTAACCCAAGTAACCGAATCTATGTTCGAGAAAGCAAAGGTAAATTCCAACAATTACGCCGCTACGGTGGTTGGTTCTTACTTTTACTTTTTGCGCTGATCCCATGGATTCCATTTGGTGAGCGACAAGCAATCTTGCTCGATATCGGTAGCCAGCAGTTCAACTTCTTTGGCACCACTCTATACCCGCAAGATCTAACCCTACTTGCGATCTTATTCATGATTGCCGCCTTTGGCCTGTTCTTTATCACCACCTTTTTGGGCCGCGTGTGGTGTGGCTACCTGTGCCCACAAACCGTGTGGACCTTCATGTACATCTGGTTCGAAGAGAAACTGGAAGGTGCTGCCAACAAGCGAAGAAAACAAGATTCTGGCAAGTTGACCACCAACCTGATGATCAGAAAAACCATCAAGCACATTGCATGGTGGGCGATTGCGATTGCGACCGGTTTAACCTTTGTCGGTTACTTCATTCCAATCAAAGAGCTAGTGGTTGGTTTCTTTACCTTTAACTCTTCGTTCTGGCCTGTGTTCTGGGTACTATTCTTCGCTGGTTGTACTTATGCCAACGCTGGTTGGATGCGTTCGATTGTTTGTCTGCATATGTGTCCTTATGCTCGCTTCCAATCTGCGATGTTTGATAAAGATACCTTCATCGTAGGCTACGACACTGAGCGTGGTGAGAGCCGCGGTCCTCGTTCTCGTAAGGCCGATCCTAAAGCGCTTGGTCTTGGTGACTGTATTGACTGTAACCTGTGTGTGCAAGTGTGTCCGACGGGCATTGATATCCGTGACGGCCTGCAATACGAATGTATTAACTGTGGTGCGTGTATTGATGCTTGTGACAAGACTATGGAGCGCATGGGCTATGAGAAAGGTCTGATTAACTACACCACGGAGCATAGGCTTGAAGGTCACTCAACTAAGGTGATGCGTCCTAAATTATTGGGCTACGGTGCAATACTTGTTCTCATGCTTGGCTTGTTCTTCGTACAAATCGCCAGTGTCGATCCTGCAGGCTTGAGCGTTCTGCGTGATAGAAACCAACTGTTCAGAGTCAATACTCAGGGGCTGGTTGAAAACACCTATACCCTCAAAGTCATCAACAAGACTCAACAAGAACAAGAGTACAAACTCGATGTCAGTGGGTTACCAGGTTCAATTTGGTACGGCAAACAGACAGTAACCGTTGCTCCAGGCGAGGTTTTGAACCTACCTATCAGTTTAGGTGCCGATCCTGAAAAACTGAGCTCACCAGTTTCGACAATTCAGTTTATACTCTCGGATAATGAAGAGTTTACGATGGAAGTAGAAAGCCGCTTTATCAAGAAACTCTGATACTAATCACACACGATTGGTACAACACCCAATAAATGGAAAAAGGCTCAGTAATGAGCCTTTTAATGAAAATTAAGTCATTGTTTTCAAATTAAAATAAAAAAAGCAAAACCACAAAATGACCACAAAAAAAGCCCACTAGCAATAGTGGGCTTTCTTTTTAACTCTTTGGAGCACTCCCCCAAAGCAACGAAGTATCATTTCCTAATAAGCCAGCCACATAATCTATACCGCCATGCTTAACGGTAAGAAACACACCGCTATACGTACCATTCATTGAAGCTTGAGCACATGACACAGCGTTTGCGTTGTTTACATTGAAATACGCGCCGTTACGCACAAGGGTTCCTGTGATTGTACAAATACCATTTACAGTAAAAGAGCCATCAGCATTGATTGTCCATGTACTACCATCACTAAGGTTTGTATGAGTACCTACAATCTCAGATAGTTGCAAAGAATCAGACGTTTTATCCATTGAGTACGCTAGATTGCTTCCATTAAAAACCGCAGTCAGTGACACAGAATTACCCGTAAAATTAGCAGTCATTTCCTGACTACTACTTTTAAGGAAACTTGATGCATCAGCGTATGTTACGCCCTTAGTTTTCATCTGCTTTTCTGTCGTGGTTGCACTATCAGTAAAGTAAACACCATTATTTGCAAAGTCACCCACCACCAAATTATTAGCAGAACGCGAAGAGTCGATTACCATCACAGCTAAGTCCGCAGTGTTGACATAAATCCCACTGCCCGAAAATGAACTAGCACTACTAGGGGTAGAGCTTCCCCCGCCCCCACCACCACAACCGACTAGTGATACAGACGCTATTAAACCAACGATTAAGCCTTTATTTTTCATTTATTCATTATCCCTATTTGCATATGCGCACAAAATAGTATCAAACAAAAACAATAAAGCCCACTTAGGTTAGTGGGCTTTATAAAACTAAAAGACTTTAGTTTCCAATCGGATAAGTCGGTTGTTATGTCGCCAGAATATAGCAACAATGATTAACATTGAGGGAGGTAAGCCCATTGACGTGAGATACTGCAATAGCTCAACCATTTACACCCCCTAAACGTTTTTGCAGCCAATGCTCAAAGGCAACCCGCACCATTCGACGAAAACCGAACGTATCAACGTAAATCATCCCTAGCGCATACCAGTAATATTCTGGTACACCATCCAATGCAGCAAAACCCGCATCAACGATATGCGCCCAATCAGGGATAAACGATAGCCCTAGCGGTAAGGTGGTCAGAATCAATAGATATTCATCTTTCCAGCCTCTCTGCTTAATGCTCAGCTCATCCAATTTCGCCGCTGATTCATCACCGGATTGCAGTCGCTTGATTTGAGCGTCTAACTTAGCTTGCTCTAGCTTGTCGTCACGCTCTTGCGCCTTGTGCTTTGCTTCCTGCTTTTGCTTAAAGTACCCGACTCCCTCAGTGAAAAGGGAGGTAATTAATCCAATCATAGCCAACCTTGCTTCTTTAAGAATTTGATTGTGTAAGCCGCTACCACCGCACCAACAACGGTGACGGCGATTCGTTTCGCGTCACCTTTGTTCATCATCGGTAAACAGCCTTATCCAGTTCGATGTGTGGACCATCTTTAAAAGACTTCCAATCACCACCCCACTTGATAGGCACACCCAATTCACGAGCGGCCTGTTTAAACGCCCAACTTACTTGCTCGTAATAGCTAAAGCCCCAAGTCACTTTCCCGTTTTCGTCATAAACAACAAAATCGATGGCATGGCCTGTTTGGTGTCGACTCTTACGAGAATAACCGTCCAGTTGGCTTGCACCTTTTTTGAATAGAACGTTTTGTTCTTCCGCTGTACGTTTGCCAGAGGTGATACCAAAATCAAACGGTGAAAGCTGAATAGCGCGATGAACCACGGCTTTTAAATCGCGGTGAACCCCACCCATTCGAGCTTCACTACGTGCAGATAGTACCCACTTAGAAATGGTTTCTTTTTTCATAAGTAATAGCCCTCCAATGGCTAAACAGACGCTTGCGGCAATGATGGTTTTTGAGGCCATACCACATCCTTTGCGTTGCTGTACGTTTTAGAAATATCGCGCAGCGCCTGACGGTACTGTCGAAACGGCACAGCATCGACACCTTGGTCTAACGCTGTTTCCACAAGGTGGTCAGCCTCTACAATTAGCGGCTGACGCTGTTCTCGAATTACTTGCCATTGGCAAATAGGGTGCAACTCTTCAAATGTAATTAACTTTTCCATAATTAAAGCTCCGGTAATCCCATCCAATCGTTAGGGTCTGTGATGTTTCCTGCCGCATGACCCGGCAATAAAATCCACGCTTCACCGACTGGCGTTTGTGCGACAAGACAAGGGTGAATGTAATCACCCAAACGAGCCGTTTTGTTATAGAGTTGGCGTAACCATGTCCATTTCGTACCAACGGTTTTAATTGAGTGATTCTGAAGAGATATCTCTCCACTAATGCACTTTACAAAAGCGGCATGAGTTACCAACTGGTTACGATACAAAGGTGAACCCGATGTTTTATCCAGTGGAATGATGATGTGCTCATGAGTAAAATCAGCCTGCGATGAAAAGTCCCATGAGACTCGAATCGCACGAATAGGGGCTGCAATATAATTACTTACTGAGGCATTAAAAGCGGGATACGCTTCTCTAACACCACTCTGCAACTCTGCAAGCATCGAGTTTTGAATAGCAGGTCTGTTTTTACTTCCCGCGATCAAAAGTTGCTCTTCTACGTTGGCTTGACTACGAAAACTCCACCCGCTAGGAACGTCTGAGTTTGCAATCAATTCCAATGCTCTTACGTTCTTGGACAGCATGAATTTTGAGGTTAAATCCGAGGTCGGTTTTGTTGCCGCAGCTACCTGTGCATCAAATCCCGCCAGTTTCGAATTAAATGTACTTTGAACACTTGCTTTGAGTGCATCAAACTGCGTTTGCATGGTTCGAATAGCACCGCCCTTGATGCTATCTAGTAAGTTTCGGGCTTCGGTCACTAGTTGCCCGATTGCCGTAAAATCACTCATTGAGTTCTTTCTCCATTTCTTCCGCTACGACCTGTAAGCGAGGAAGCGTATTTGCTGCCACGCTATCTGCCAGTTCGTGAACGTCATTATCTGAATCGAAAGCGTGACGCTGCATAGATACCACCGCCGCACTTAATGCCACCTGATTGCTGTAAACGCCTTGCATCATTTCCAATGCGTCTACTTGCTCAGGCTGTAGGTTTTGAAGGTGTTCCGTGAGTGGGTCGTATTTCACGACCACTCGACGGGGCATGATGTGGCTCATCGGTGAACCTCCATCATTGCCAGTTTTAAAGGTTGATTAGAATTGTTGTACGCCCAAAGCTCACCACCACCCGTAATGGTAATTCCTGCGGGGGCTTGTCTGTCCCCCATAACCGGAAGCCCGACCACGGCAGAAACATTGCTATCACCAATCATCGCCTCTACTTCCGTATCGCTAATGTTTTGGATAATAGCCTCTAGTCGTGTAACTGAAGCATTGAACAAACGTTTCTTTTCATTAGGGTTAATAAGCAAATGGTCACGACTGATAAAGCGTTGCGCCGTTTCTTGTCGAGTGGTCACGATTGAGCGAATCTCACTGACTGCCAACGATTGAGCAAACTTCACCTGTGCGGGTGGTGTGGTTTTTAAGTCACGTTTAGTGAGTTGGTACACCACTCGAATTGACGCTGCATGAGGGTTAGAAATTTCAAGCTCTTTAAAGCTTTCAATATCTAACGTATCTCCCGCATCAACACGAATTTGCTCGCCGTTATCACTGCGAACATAGAGGTACTCTTGAGATTCACGGACAATCAGCCACTTATCAGAACCTACACCAAAACGTTTAACTTCATTAGCCTGTAAGGTTAGCTGTTTCATTTAGCCCCCTTAAAGGCCGTTGCGACCATTCCCACACCTGCTGCCACTGCAACTGCAATCGCAACTTTTGACATTTCGCCAGCACTGCCTGTTTGACTGCGTGATGCGGTATTTTCTGCCATAACCAGAGCAGCGCGGGCGTTCTCTCCCGATTGTGCAGCCATGGCTTTAATTGCGGACGTTGTATCTGCGCTGTTCTGTCGCATATTGTCCATTGCCTTTTGACTCACAACGCTGTTTTCTTTCATTGAGTCACGACTAAAATCGAGAGCCTTTGATAGAGACTCTTGACCAGAACTCAAAGCAGATTTAAGCGATTCGTGATTAGCCTTAATTGCTTCTTTGCTAACACTTTCATTTGATTTAAGGGCTTCTTTGCTCACGCTCTCGTTTGACTTGAGAGCATCACGCCCAAAACCTAATGATTCATCAATCGCCTTTTCGTTGGCTTTAAGCGCATCAGAACCCAATCGAGCCGCTTCTTTCATAGCAGCGCTATTGCTGTTCATCGCGCTTTTTGCGATTTCTGTTGCTGCCTTAACCGAACCATGGTCAGTCACTGAAATATTGCCGACATTGCCGTTAACACCAGAAATAACAACACCAAGGTTATCCCCACTAATGGCACTGGTGCCGCTAGTGTTGGTTGTGTTTGTAACGTTCTTACTTGAACTACTGCCACCGCCACCCATTAGCACCCCTCCCACGTGAGTGATAAAACCGATTCATGCTCTGTCTTATCTGCAACCACGAAACCAAACGCTTTAAGGATGCGTTCCATCCCACGGCGCACCGTGTGATATTTAATTGAGCGATAACCTTGAGACTTCACCGCCTCAATAATGCAAGGAGCTGCTTTCACTAACCCCTTACCTGTCATAGCCAAAATTAAATACTCGTTATCACTGGTAACCAAACCAACAAAACGAACAGAGACACCCGCACCTTTTAAGTGGTAAAAGCTCGCCTGTTTATTACTGACTGCTTCACAACAAAATTGATATTCAGCCTTGGCACAATGCACCCCGTTAAATGCGGATTTAATCAGGGCAAACTGCGCTTTGATGTCAGCGCGAGTAGGTTTAATTAACATAAAATTCATTTTTTAAACGCCACCCACGCAATACCAAGAGCCAACAAGACAAACGGCAGGTTTTGAGCAAGGCTTTGCCCCGCACTCCCACCAAAATTGATAGCACCATTACGAATGCCACCAATCGAGTTAGTCCCTGTTGCCTCACTAGGGCCAGCCGAACCACCTCCGGCACTGATAGGCATAGAACCGCCCGCGCTTAAACCGCCGCCGATACCCGGTATCATTTGCCCCCCTTAATGACTCGATAAGCCACATAACAGCCGCCACTTACCGCCGCGACTTTTAATAATTTCGTTGCACCTGAACCAGACCAAAAGCCCGCCCCAAATCCAACGCCGCCCGCAACCAGAGGAAGAAGCACAATCAATGGCATACTTCCCCCTTACTTTTTCACTGCAATAACCAACACCGTAAGCAATAACGCGACACCCAAACCGCCACCGACATACAACAATGTTTTGTCAGTCGTTTGGGGCAGCGGTGAGCCTGTCACCGCGTTGCCATGATTATCTTTTACAGGCTGTTGGGGTTGCTGAGTCGTACCTGCGTTTTTCGATGAGTCGTCTTTGGTAGCGGTATCAATCAAGTTACCCATACCTTCACCTACATCATCCAAAAGCCCAGACCCAAAATCGGTTAAATCATCCCAAAAAGCCAAAAGTCACCCCCTACACTAAATCAGGGCGAACAACTTCCACTGACTCAACAATAATTGGAATAGAGCCGACAGGCTGATTGGTTTTCACTGTGAACTTAAGCTCCGAGCTATGTGCCGTTGGAAACAGTTCATCAATGTAAAAGCCGCGCATGATTGGGTCGAAATGGAAGCAGCCCGCTTGCCAAAAACGGCGATTGCGTTTTGCTCGCATATCTTCCAAAGCTCGTGAAGAGTCAAAGACCTTCACAAAGTCACGGTAGATTTGCAGTGTATGAATTTCATCACTTAAAAAGTGCATGCGGCGAACCAGTTGAAGCGGGCCCGAAACAAGATCAAGAAACTCATTTTCTGTAGAGCTTGCTTGCATGGTTTGCTTTTTGATTTTTGGCACAACCACACGTGCAGGTTGACGCGCTGAAACGGTCGCCCATGCTTGCAATTGAACCTTGGGTGCATTCGCTTGAGAGGTAGAAGCAATTTCTACTTCTAGCGTAATGTTATCGCCCATTTCCGTTACCAGACCTGTGTAACGAACGCCGTTTTTCGTTTTTGCTGTGATATCAGACAGTGGGATTGTGAAGAAGCCATCTACCTGAGTCAGACCTTTGTACGCTTCTAACTTCTTGATGAACTCACCATCTAAAACAATGATTTCATCTGCATTCAGTGTCAGCGTGATACGGCGCAATTGTGCAGCCGCAAGGTTGGTCTCAAGAAAGATTTCTTCATAAGTAGGACCAATCGGAATAGTCAGCGTTGCTTTCTCGCCGTAATCCGCACCCGTGAAGGAATTGAGTTTAGTTGGAGCAGACATTGATAATTACTCCCTTAACCGATGGTATCTTCAACAGCGTCAACGTTGTTTGAAGCCCAAACCACGCCAGCCGCCACAACGGATGCTACAAGAGCAATAACCGCGAGTTTCTTCGGTGTAAAACCTGCCATTTCTTTACCTATAAAAAAAACCGCCCAACATTAGGCGGCTTTTACTTAAACAGGCTATTGGGAATCGATTCCTAATAGTTATTGGGAATCGATTCGGAATAAATGGGCTTTGTGTCACAATTTACCACTTAATCACCCCTTTCTTGAACGCTTTACCGTCTTGTAATAGGTACTCAAGTGGATCAAGTTTTTCGATATCACTTGCAGGGATTCCGGTCATTTTTTCCAAATACACAGCACTAGCCTTGGTCTTTTGCATCATCACACAGGCATGCTGACAGTTATCGATAATGGTCTTTGAAACTTCCTGACCACGTTGAAACAGGTTAATAGTATGCAGGTTAAACTTACGGCCTAAGCGCAATATTTTGCCATGATAGCCCGTTGCTTTACCTGCATTTTCGCTATGCTCCGCAACCTCTTCGCAGATGATTTTAAGCGGTTTTTTGTGCTTACCATTCCCCATAGCCCAAACCACTTGGCAAAACTTATCAAAGTCTTTGGTTGTGGTTTCGTGAGTCGGTTGATAGGCAATCTTAAAGCCTTGTTTTGTCTTACGACCTGCAATCAGTGCGGCGGCAAACTCTTTAATATTGGAATACCCGCGCACCACACGCCCTGCAAGCTTTCCACTGTAATCGCCCATTGGGTCAAACATAGCCACTTGGTCAGTATCTTTGATAAAGAGTTTTTTGGCAGCGGATGTTTTCCCGCTGCCACTCATACCAACCGCAAACACATGACCATTTTTAAGGGCATTATTTGGGTTAATTGGCTGCATTTATTGTGCTTCCTCCGCGGAATCTGTTACCTCTTCCGATTGGGTAATTTCTTTCGCCGCATCGGATGCCTTAAGCATTTTGATTTGTTGGAATGACGTAAAGCCCAATGAACCCGCCGCGACCAGAAATGCAAACTCTTCTTTGTAGGCTGCTAACCATGGGGGCATTTCACCACCATATTTCACAAACAAAGGTGCTGCCGTACTTGCCACGCTTTCGGCCTGCGATGGGTCAATAGCAAAATCTTTATGTCCAAACTGTTTTAGCAATTGCTCTGATACACTAAGAATTGCCATTACAGACGCTGAGCCTTGTGCTAGAGCTTGTGCATTACCCGCTTGTTTAATATCAGCGGTACTAGGGTCAAAATCTTGCTCATCACCTAACTGTTGAAGCAGTGCCGCTTCATCTTCCGTTGTGTGCACTTCTTCATTCACTTCAATTTCATTTACTTCTAATTCGTTTTCCATTTACGCCACCACTTTGATTGTTTTAACTAGACCACCAAACACCAACCCCATAAGAGCACCGATACCCACACACGCCGCCGTTCCGATTGGCTTTGATTCCGTATCTGTATTGGGTTTCGGTGTTGGCTCTGGATTGGGTTTAAATTCCCCTTGATTGACAATCGGTTTAACCTCTAGCTTTGGAGCTTTGAGCTTTTCGATATCTGATTGCACTTCTTCAAGTGATTTAAAGGCATTCATTTCCGCTTGCATTGCCTTGCCTGTACGAGTATCAGGGCCACACTCACAGCGACCATGAACATAAGCCGAACGTTTCCCTTTGCCTTGCTTGATTGCCTTTGGTGTTAAGCAAGTCGAGCACACTACATACCCTAAGATTTCGTTTTCATTTTCCATTAGCTATTTTCCTTTTCTAATGCGTTTAGACGTTGGTTAAAGGCTTTAAAAAGCCAAATGGTTTTCACTAGCCAAGGCTTAATGAAACCGAAGCCCATCGGGGGCTTATACGCTTGCGACTCCGAATCCATTTCATTCAGTAAACGAGTGGTTTCGCTTTGTATTGTTTTTTCCGTCATTGGTTCCCTTATTAAGTCGTGATGAGTCGCCCGTTTCGAAGTCGCAACGAGAGATGTTTATCTATTGGGACAGTTGCCCCAACTGAGAGAGGTTTTAACAAGCATTGAATCCCTTTAACGCTCCATCCGGTCACGTCTATCAAAGCTTGTTCTAAAGGTGAAATTGGTATTTCTTCTGGTTGGTTACACTTATTTTCAGTGCTCCAAGGAAGGGCTCCGCCCTTTTTAAGGTCAAGAGCACGACGCTTTACGTCTTTCGTTTTCACCAAACTAAATTGCTCGCTACAAGTTGCGATAACCTTACCAAGCCAATTGATACCAATGACGCGCTTTACCGCATCACCGTACTGGTTAAACTTTTCCTCATAGGCAAGCTTTGCTTTAAAACCAAGCTCACAAAAGCCTTTCCATCGCGAATTGTCAGCATGGTCTCGCAGGGCTTCTAACTCTTCATCAAAAGCCGTATCTAACGGGCTTGCTCTACGCAACTGACGCCACAAACCCACAGACGGCGCACCAGATTGTGAAAACTGCTTAATTCGGTGTATACGCGCCCATGCGGTCGCAGAAAGTGCCGCTTGTTTCGCATCACCCTCTGGCATGTGCGCACCGTTAATATTCTTGGAAATGTACTTAATGATGTAACCCGTAGCCGTACCTTGTGACGGGTCACAATCTTTAATCGTTATACGAGGAGTTTTATCAAGCTTGCCGTTTATGATGAGTTCGTTTTTATCTTCATCGATAGCAATGCCCTCAATGATGTCTATCAGGTCTTGCTTTTGCGCTGGGTGCACATACAAGAACATATGCGCATGAGGTGTACCGTCTTTGTGAGGTTCAGCAACACGAAGCCCAAACCATTGAATATCAATCTTTGGCTTTTTAAACCAAGCTCGCGCACATCGCCATTTAGCCATCATTACTTCATGAGCTTCTTTCGGTGTGCAGCCGTTCCATTTATCAGAATTTCGGTGGTATTTACTCGGAAGTGTCCAGTTAACAAAAACCCCCTCATAACCCAAATCGATTGCTCGTTCTTCATCACCACGACTACGAACCACCAATTCAATACGGCGGTTTTCTGGGTTTGCCGTAGTTCGTTTAACCACTTCCGACAAATCAAACGCTTGACCGGTCTCATCGTTTAACACCGACATAGAATTTACAAATTGCTCTGCTTCGATTTGCTTCTTTTCCCAACGGGCATAAGAGCGACTCGATACATACTTGCGTTGACCCTTGTTACCACCAACACGACTCAAAGCAATTTGTGAATACTCGATATATTGAGTACGTAAAAACTTAAACTTACGCACGAGGTAATTCACATCCAGACAACGACGAATTGCACGTTCTAATTCGCGCTCTGCGTCCTCTCTGGTTTCATGCTTCTTTTTAATTTGTGGGGCTTTGATATAAAAACGTTTCATATCTTCACGAATGCCATAAAACACTTTCTCAAGCGCATCGAGATAACCCGACTCACTCTCTTCAATCTCAATCATTTGGATCAAGCGTGTGAACATTTCAGTCAGGTTTGTAGCTAAGCGCTCTAATGTTTCATCACACATCAAAACACTGTGATTTAGCTCTACTGAACTACGTGCACCACTATGCAGACGCTGCCTTTCTGGTGCATTGCTACGTTCATCAACAAAAGTATATTTATCTTCAATAAACGGAGAGCATTTAAGCGCGTGTTTCACTGAATCATTCGTAAATCGGTCTATGTTCTCTGGAGTCGCGTTGGTACGACGTTTACGGCGGGAAACTTGAAACCTCACATCATCTTGAACAATGCGAGGTAATCGAGGCATAAACTCACGAGCAAATAACGTATGCACTTAAAATTCCTTGTAACGTCTAACTGGCTTAATAGTTTGGGGGTTATTCCAAAGGTCGATAGCCGCTTGAGCATTCATCGCTTCACCCCCTTCAAAATCACAATCATTGCAAAGCACGAAATAACGTGGTGTATCGTCTAATGTGGACTCACAAAAAACCGCGCTACTGTCGCACTTGGTACACGCTCTAATTGATTGAATAGAAATATGTGTACTCACATCACCACCCCGCACATTCGCTTTCAGTGCATTGGTAATTCATAGGCCTTGGCTTTCGCTTCACCGGCTTCTTAATTCCATGCTTTTCTCGTAGCTTTTGAAGTAAATATCGAGAACGTTCTAACTTTTCTGGGTCAGGGTTTTCCATTCCTGCCATATCTGGACAAGGCTGGTGAATTGGATCAGAAACTTGCATAGTTGCCCCTTACGCAAAGTATCGAGAAGGGAATAAAGAACGCGTCTCTTTGTAGCTTGCCAGCCTCGCTGAAAGGGGGTATTTACACACCGTTTCATTCGCAGATTCAGCAGCAAAGAAAATTGCAGATTGGTATTTATACGCCTGACCTATGCGAAAAATAGTGTAATGCCCCTTACGGCCTCTAAGTGAGTTTCGTAAATCTTTAAAATCTTGTTTGATACCTAAACTAATGCTCATCACTTGCCCCTTAAATCGCTGAACGCCAGTCTTGGTATTTAGACGCCTGTTCTTCTGCTAACTGGTCAATAGCTCGCATATTGATAAAAACACGGCGTGCATCACTTGAAGTTTCACGTTTTAAAAGTGGCAATTGACCACGCTTAATCTGCATTCGGACAGCATTCAACGACAACCCTGTTAGGTCTGCGTATTTTTCAGGCGTCACAAAAGACCCATAAAAACCATTCGCTTCATTCATTTCTGTTTGTTTATAACCTATCATGAACCTTTAACTCCCTTTTCTGATGGCTAACCCGTCAATTTGTGGGTTAATGTGGGTTTAATTAAATACTAATATTTAAGTGTGTTCAATAGGGTTTAGGAGGGTTTATGAGGGAATGGTTTTTAAGTACGGAAATAATCGCCGTTGATGGGACTCCAAATACAACAAACGGGATAAACCAAAAAGCTAGAAATAACAACTGGTTAAAAAGAAAAGCAGAAGGTAACGGTCGGTCAATGGAATACCACCTCTCCAATTTTGGCCCCGAGGTGCGAAAACTCCTTATTGAGACATACATCACAGATGAAGTAGAGAAAAACCAACTTTTAGAGAAGTTCGAAAACCTAATGCCAAGCAATGCATATGGGCTTAAGCCTTTAAGCGAATTTGGTGAATGGGCAAAACTGCCAGTTTATGATGTGCATGCAGCCGCAGGAGCAGGTGCCTTGGTTCAATCAGAATATCAAATCGGCGTTTTTAGTTTGCCTGTAGAACTGCTTTTGGAATACGGCTTAAAACCAGAGTTCAGTTCCGTAATTTTTGTTGACGGCGACTCAATGGAACCAATATTGAGTGATGGTGATAGATTGCTCGTTGATATTAGAGAGCGACAACATCCTGTTGCAAATGGTGTATATGTAATCCGCATCGATGAAGCGGTGTATGTTAAGCGCTTACAATGGGATATCGAAAACGGTGTTTATAAAATCATCTCTGACAACCTTAAGTACCCTGCCTTTAACATTAATCACAACAACGGGCGCAACTTCAAAATAATAGGAAAAGCGGTAGCCCCTGTTATGAAGAAAATCATATGAGTGTTAAGAAAGACGGCGAAAAATGGCTTGTTGATTTAAGGCCGTCCGGAAGAAGCGGCAAGCGTTTTAGACGTAAGTTTGATAAAAAGTCAGAGGCTTTAGCCTATGAGAAACACATACTTTCGACGCATCACAATAAAGAGTGGTTAGGTCTACCCGACGACAAACGGCTACTCTCTGAGTTAGTCGAAATATGGTGGATTAAGTCAGGCCAACTTAAACGAACGGCAAGCAACTATAGAAAAAAGTTAGACCTGGTATGTCGTGAGCTTGGTAATCCACCCGTCAATAAAATCAATAATGCGATGGTTAGCAATTGGCAACTGAATAGAATGTCTAAAGGGCAAAGCGCAAATACAGTCCGCCGATTAACATCGTGTCTAAGTAATGTTTTTACTGTACTGATTGAAACGGGTGACTTCAACGCACCTCACCCGTTAAAAGACCTCAAACAACCCGCCCCTAATCGGTCTGAAATGACTTATTTAACAACCTACCAAATAGATGCGTTGTTATCAGCGGTACAATCGCACCCTGAACTATCCAAGATAGTAGACATTTGTTTGTCTACTGGTTCACGGTGGAGAGAAACCGTAACTCTAAAGCCAATGAACCTAAGCCCCTATAGGATTAGATTCACCAACACAAAAACAGGCAAGCCTCGAACTGTTCCTATTAGTGAAGAGTTATATAAAAAGTTGCAAACCAATGTAAGCGGAAACTTGTTTTCATATGACCCGCAAAAAGAGCTATACGAGATTATGGATTCATTAGAGTTCAACTTACCGAAAGGGCAAAAGGTTCACGTATTACGGCACACTTTCGCGAGTCACTTTATTATGAACGGCGGTAACATTCTTACGCTAAAAGAAATCCTAGGCCATGCTAGTATTACCCAAACAATGGCTTATGCTCATTTAGCACCAGACCACCTAATTGACGCGGTAAAACTTAACCCACTAAGCAGGTTAAGAGATCCACAAAATGACCACACTCACGACCCAAAGCGACCTATTACCACATAAGACGGATTGTTAAGTGATTGTATTTAATGGCTATGAACCATTACCACCCATACTAAACAACTTGGGAAACGCTCAGTAATGAGCCTTTTTTATTATATGACGATGCAAGCCTTTAACTTTGATAACCTGACCCCCGACTTCATGTGGTACGCACTGGAGAGCATTGGGGTGCGAGCTGAATCTGGGCTTCTTGCCCTTAATAGCTACGAAAACCGGGTCTATCAATTCACCGATGAAGACCGTAAACGCTACGTCGTTAAGTTTTATCGCCCTCAGCGCTGGAACAAAGAACAGATCCAAGAAGAACATGACTTCGCACTGGAGCTCATCGACCAAGAAATTCCCGTCGCGCCGCCAATGAGTATCAATGGTGCTACCCTGCATGAGTATCAAGGTTACCTGTTCGCACTATTTGAGAGCGTAGGTGGTAGACAATATGAAGTGGATAATCTGGATCAGTTAGAAGGCGTTGGTCGTTTCCTTGGCAGGATTCATAAAGCAAGTGCAGCCAAAACCTTTCAGCATCGCCCGACCATCAGCCTAGATGAATACCTGCATCAACCACGTAAGATCCTAGAAAACTCTCAATTTATTCCAATGCACTTAGAGAACGCTTTCTTTAATGATATCGATCTACTGATCAAAGAATTAGAGAATCAATGGCCAAGCAATATTGAGAACATCCGCCTGCATGGTGATTGCCACCCAGGTAATATCTTGTGGCGCGATGGGCCAATGTTCGTCGATCTCGATGACGCACGTAACGGTCCGGCAGTACAAGACTTGTGGATGCTGCTCAATGGTGAGCGCCAAGATAAGCTGATGCAACTCGATATTCTGCTAGAGAATTACCAAGAGTTTTGTGATTTTAATAGCTCACAACTGAAACTAATTGAGCCTCTACGCGGTCTACGTATGGTGCATTACATGGCATGGCTAGCTAAGCGATGGGACGATCCGGCGTTTCCTCTGGCCTTCCCATGGTTCAATGACCCGAAATATTGGGAGCAACAAGTACTTGCTTGTAAAGAGCAAATTGCTACCCTGCAAGAACCACCACTTTCGTTAAGGCCTCAGTGGTAACCGCAATCGCAACATACAACTAGATAAAAATTCAAACATAATGGAGATTGAATAAATGAAAAAGCTATTCGCATTTTTCTCATTGATCATGTTGAGCCTTTCAGCTCACGCTGCGAAATTTAACGAAGGTGAGCACTACAAAGTTCTTGATCTAGAGGCATCAAAGAAGCCTGTGGTAACTGAGTTCTTCTCTTTCTACTGCCCACATTGCAATACGTTTGAACCTATCATTCAGCAGTTGAAGAAACAGTTACCTGAAGGGGTGAAACTGCAAAAGAACCACGTGTCATTCATGGGGGGCAACATGGGGCCTTCAATGAGCAAAGCCTATGCGACCATGGTTGCGCTTAAAATTGAAGATAAGATGGTACCCGTGATGTTTAACCGCATTCACAACATGCGTAAAGCACCACGTGACGACGCAGAGCTTCGTCAAATCTTCCTAGATGAAGGTGTAGATGCGAAGAAATTCGATGCGGCCTACAACGGCTTTGCTGTAGATTCTATGGTTCGTCGTTTTGATAAAGCATTCAAAGACAGCGGCCTTTCTGGTGTACCAGCAGTTGTTGTTAACAATCGTTACCTAGTAGAAGCTCAAGGTATCAGCAGCCTAGATGAGTACTTCGAATTGGTTAACTTCTTACTGAAAAAGTAAAAAAACAATCAAAAATACAAAATAAGGGAGCTTCGGCTTCCTTTTTTGTGCCTGACGCTTTTTAATGACTTCTTGCAAGAGACACTATCTTTGGATGAGGTTTGGTTTCCCATTTATCCAATTTACCTTTATAAGGTGTGCGATAAAGTGAACCTTTAGATTTCGTTGTTTTCTATAACCTTTTATTAATAGCTATTTATTACTGCCAATCACTGGGGCAAGGAGCCTCTGAATGAAAATCAAATATACGTTATTAGCGTTAAGCGTTGCTGCTGCGCCCGCGTTTGCCAAGCTTGCTGATGAGCCAGGTTTCAGTGGTGAAATCTCTATCAACACCGGTGTCACTTCTTCGACCTCAAATTTTAATACCGACGCTGACAGTAAGATCTCCTCAACCAATCAAAAAGCTTCGTCTGAGAGCTCATTTCTTGTCGCGCCGCTAGGTAGTATCGCTTACACCTTTGGTGAAAAACTGAACCATCAGGTTTACACAGGTACAGCTCGTGATGATGTTGCGACGGGTACCGTAGTACTTGAGGTTGGTTACAAATACCAACTTGAATCAGGCATGGTTATCGATGCTTCACTACTGCCAACCATTATGTCTGGTAAAACTTGGGCTGATCCATACAACACGAGCTCAGCTCGCAATAAAACCGATGAAACCGGAAATGCGTTCCGCCTAAAACTAGAGAGTATTGCTGGCTCTGCGTTCTCACTGGATATGGCTTATGCGACCAAAGATGTGAAAAGCGATTTAGTTGAAGACGCGCTAAAACGCGACGCCGATACCTTCTACCTGAAAGGTCAGTACCGCCAACCGATTAGTCGCACCATGATGCTAGTACCGTCTTTAATTTATCAATCCAGTGACGCAGACGGCGATGCGGCATCGTTCGAGCAATTCGGTGGTGAGGTCAGCTTATTTGGTGGTATGGGACGTCATCAATACGCACTAACAGCGGGTTACAACCAACGCTCTTACGATGCAAGCAGCATAACTTTCCAAAAGAAGCGCAGCGATGACAACATCAATCTATTCGCCGCGTATGAGTATGATCAGTTCATGGATTGGGAAAACTGGTCGTTCGTCTCCCTTGCTGGTTACGGCACAAGCGACTCGAACATCACCTTCTATGATGAGTCTCAATACATTGTTTCAGTTGGCTTGAACTACAAGTTCTAATCACTGCTAGTTCATAGCAACCAACCTGATTAACCAAAGCCTGCATACTGAACTGACCCCCAATAGTTGGACACCAATTATTGGGGGTCTTTTTATGTCCAAATATAACCGAGAGCTAAAATGTATCATTGCTAAGCAATACTTAGATGGCACATCATCTCTCTACTTAGCAAAACAATATTCAATTTCTTCAAGACAGATACGGTATTGGGCTCAAGTCTTTGCCATCCATGGTGCTAACTCATTTTTACCAACTAAGCATGCTGCTACTGCTCAGGAAAAACGAAAAGCATTGAATTTAATGTGGACGAATGATTGGTCTCTCACGCACACTAGCGCAGTATTAAACCTCTCATCCCCTGGGATACTCTCTGTCTGGCTCAAAAGATTTAATGAGCTCGGTATCAAAGGGCTCAAAATGCGCCAGAAAGGAAGACCTCCAATGAAACAGCACCCTCAACGTACCACTAAGCCTGATGATGAAATGACGCTTGAGGAGCTAAAAGAGGAGTTGCTCTACTTGCGAACCGAGAATGCCGTTCTAAAAAAGTTGGAAGAGTTGGAGCAGGAAAAAAACCGTCGAACAAAGAAAAAGCGGTCATAGCTCTAACTCTTAAAGGCAAGTACCCGTTAAAGCACTTACTGCACACTCTACAGCTGGCAAAAAGTGTCTTTTATTATCAAGTTCAAACGAGCAAGCGCCCAAATAGCTACGAACGTGAGCTGCGGTTGATAAAGTCAATTTATCATGAACATAAGGGACGATACGGCTACCGCCGTATTCACTTGGAACTAAAAAATCGGGGGTTCGTGCTTAATCACAAAACGGTTCAAAGGCTTATGGCTCAGCTCAACCTTAAATCGACGGTCAGGATTAAAAAGTATCGTTCATACCGAGGAGAGTCTGGAACAGCTGCTCCCAACGTGCTTGAAAGAGATTTTAGTGCGACTCAACCCGATGAAAAATGGGTAACTGATGTCACGGAGTTTAAAGTCAAAGAGCAGAAAGTATACTTATCTCCCGTTGTCGACTTGTTTACTCAGGAGGTGGTTGCTTATAGAGTGGCCAAGAATGCCTGCTTGCCGCTTGTCACGGATATGCTAACGGAGGCTATATCAACGCTTAAACCCAACTCAAAGCCAATTATACATAGCGACCAAGGTTGGCAATATCGTCATCGACAGTATCAGAAAAAGGTAGCGGAGAGTGGGTTAACGCAAAGCATGTCGAGAAAAGGTAACTGCTTGGATAATGCTGTTGCTGAAAATTTTTTTGCTTTACTCAAAACAGAGATGTATCACAACCAAAGCTTTGAAGATGCTCTGATAGCGCAAATCAAAGAGTATATCGAGTACTACAATACCAAACGTATAAAAGTGAAACTAAAAGGCCTGACTCCGATAGAATATCGAACTCAGGCCTTGAAAGCCGCTTAACAGAAATGTCCAACTTTACGGGGTCACTTCATACAAGCAGGCTTTTTTGTTTGCCACAACACAGTGACTACACAGCTTGTGCCGTAAGTTGCTTCAACAACCTATCCATCGCTCGGTAACCGAGCGCTTCGGATAAATGCTTCTTCTCTATCTGTTCATGACCGTCCAAATCAGCGATGGTGCGTGCGACCTTGATGATTCGGTGATAGGCACGAATCGACAACCCCAAACGATGCAATGCTGTCTCGAGAAACTCCGCATCTTCGCGTCGCAGTGGGCAGTACTTCTCAATTTCTCGACTGCCAAGTAGTGCATTCGATTTATGGTTCCTGGACAACATGGTTTGACGAGCCTGCTTGACCCTTTGCTTTACGACTTGGGTGGTTTCGCCGCGATCTCCGCCTTCGGCGAGCATTCCTTTGGGCAGAAGTGGGATCTCGAGGGACATATCAAACCGATCAAGTAACGGCCCTGATAGTCGGTTGAGGTAGCGTAATATGATCTGCGGGTTAGCACGCGCTTGATTACCCTCATAGTAGCCTGTTGGACTTGGGTTCAATGCACCAATTAACTGGAAACGCGCTGGAAAGCGAGTTTTACCCGCCACCCGCGAGATAATGATTTCACCCGACTCCAGTGGCTCACGCAATGAATCAAGCACCTTGCGCTCAAACTCGGGCATCACATCAAGAAACAATAAACCATTGTGCGCTAAAGAGATCTCGCCCGGGCGAGGTACAGAGCCACCACCAACCAGTGCTGCCATTGAACTCGAATGATGTGGCGCGCGAAAAGGGCGTTGCTTCCAGTTGTACTGATTTATCTCTTGCTGAGTTAACGAAGCCACCGATGCCGTTTCCATCGCCTCGTCATCACTCATATCAGGTAACAAATCACGTAGACGAGACGCCAACATGGTCTTGCCCGTTCCGGGAGGCCCGAGAAAAAGTAAGTTATGGTTACCCGCCGCTGCGATCTCCAATGCTCGCTTCCCCTGCTGTTGGCCAATGATGTCCTGCAAGTCGCGAAGCTCAGACACATCAACTTGATGTTGCTCAGTGCGATACAAACCCAGTTGAGCCTGACCACACATATCCGCACAAACTTCCAATAGGGTTTGAGCCGACTTATGGGCCCCTTTACCAACTAAGGCTGCCTGATCACCATTGTAATGCGGCACCACCAAGCAACGTTCGACACTATCAGCAGCCAGTGTCGCTGGCAGCACCCCTTTCACAGAGCGTAGCTCTCCCGACAGTGCCAACTCACCGATAAACTCATGCTGTGCGATCTTCGAAGTGGGAAGCTGCTCGGAGGCGACTAAGATTCCAAGCGCAATAGGTAAATCAAAACGCCCGCCCTCTTTTGGCAAATCCGCCGGAGCAAGGTTGACCGTGATTCTTTTCGATGGAAACTCAAAGCGAGAATTGATGATGGCACTTCTGACTCTGTCCTTGGACTCTTTGACTGTCGTTTCAGGCAAACCCACCAGCGTAAATCATGGGTATAAAACACTACTTGGAAGGAGCTTTCTGTCTCCCTGAACTATCTAGTCGTACTTAGTTTATAGGCACTGAGCTCCTTGTTGGGTAGTGGAGTGTCTAAAGGCGAGTTTCAATGACCATGCAGCCGACGACGAACCTCAAGGTCAATAAATATGAATGGCCTCTACCCCCAACTTGTCAACCTAATGCGGTCTTAGCCGGACTTCCCGAAGACACACATCATGTCTAGGGAATAAACAGCGTTCACGTGAAGAATTTGATATGTACTTTAAACATGTCACTCCTACCTACTGGGAAATGTAGGCTCTACGAGCGTCTTACCCGCGCTCACGTCAGTTAAGTCAAAGAGCTATCAATGGGACAAACAGGGAGAGGTAAACCTATACCTTCTTTCGCAAAGTCTCATAGGTAGAACATCTGACTTAACTGGGCTCTGTAGGAAGTTTCTTTCTATGTAGTCAGTGTACAGAGGTTGCTGATAAGGATTAGGTTGTCAGATTAAATTGATGTTGTCGCTACGCTCCCCTAGCCCTTGGTACTTCACCTAGGCTATGTGGCTCCTATTACCTAAAAACAGGATTTGATTATGATTTGTACATGTGGCGCTACCATAAAGACCAGTGAGCACAAAGTGAAAACTATCAAGCGTGCCAAGGAATGGTATGAGGGTTCTACGTTAGACCTACTGCCTCTGAATATTGAGACTTATGCATGCCCCTCATGTGGTCGCTTTGCTTACAAAGTTTCAGACCACAGCCAAAACCATCTTATTAGACATAACATATAAAAACAGCCAACAAAGGCCTAAAAACCAATGTAAAACACAGCCTTAACCATAAATATTAGAAGTTTAATATAAAAACTAAGACACACCATCTCAAAACCATGACATTAACGCTCAAACACTCCCCTTACCAAACAAAGAAAATAATATATACAAAACATATACTTACATTAAAAACATCGAATAAAAGAGCAAAAACCAGACAAAAATGAAATTATTTCGCTGATACATTTGACATCGACACAGTTAGTTATTATTAATTTAGACATCCAAGCCAAACATCGACTGCGTAAGGCTTAAAATTACAATTAAAATATGAATTTTACCCATGTCTAATCCAAGTAAACTTAACAAACTAACCTCTAACACACTTATTGAGAAGGGTAGATACTGCCTCTTCGGTCTAATAGGAGCCTGCATGTACGTAATCTACTCAGCATTCGCAAGCTCAAGTGATGAACTAGAGACACTTAAAAAGAACGAAATGACTCTTATGTGGGATCCATACGGCAATGACTCAGCACGTCTAAGAGCACTGACAGGTTGGGAGACTAACAACTATGTCGAACAGAAGAAGTCAGACGAAGAAAGTAGCGTTACTAACTACGAGCCTCGCCAGTGTTGTACAGGTTTACCTAACCACCAGAACTAAGCCCTAGCTAACCATCCCCATGACTGTTGTTCTATATTCAATGTCATGGGTTTACTGTGTTAGAGAGCTATGATGCCAAGATGTATATGTGAAAAAGTCCAACTTCCCCCCTTTGAATCAAGGCCAATAGCTTCAGAAGACGTACGAGCAGCCTGTGAAAGCTATACTATTCACTCCGAATGTAGATACTGTAAGGGGTTCAACATCTTTACATGGGACGAATTTGGTAGAAAGGTACCCCCCACAACTCACAAAGAGTTTCTAGAGACAGCAAAGGCCTACAACAACAAGCTAAGGGCTCAGCTGGAAGTACGTCTAAAATCCCGTTTAGCTGAAAGGGAAAAGTACCAACAACAGAGGGCTCTACACTATGAGTCGAGTGACATGCTAGATAGACTCGATAAACGAATAAGAGAACTCCGTATGAACATCAAGACCTGTGTCGGTAAGATACAGTAGTTTTGTAAGACAGCCTTGAACTTCATATGTAACAAGACCGCCTAACATATGTTTTAGATTCGAATTACAGGAGCTCTTCTTCGTCTTCATCCATCCAGTCTAAGGCAGAAGCGAACTCTACAAGCTCTTTGTATTTTTCGAATGAAATATCACTATAACCATCGGCTATATAAATATACTTGAGCCAACGTAATAATGCTTCGCTAGACGTACAGTCTCCAGCTCTTGAGCTCCCTCTCCAGTAGTCAACTAGATTAATGCCAGCCTGTTGAAGTGGAGGTAGAGAGTCTGTTCTATCAGATAAACCAGAATAGAGATTATAGATCCGCTCAACTCCCGAAAATCCAAGGTGGCTACACACTATTCCCTCTATATAGCCAGCTATTGATATTTGATAACAGCCTTCCTCGAGTACGTTATTGATCTTTTGTCCATGTCTAGACTCAATTAAACGACACTTCTTGTTAGGGGCTAAGTCGAGGTAAAGCAGCATATCTAACTTAGACAACGTTTCCTCGAAATACTTATCTAACGTTATGGTGTTATCTTTACCTTCAAGCGGCGATTTAATGTCTCTCCCCGAACAAAGCCGTTCATAGACATCATTATCTTTTTCTTTCAAACACAACAACACTGTAAGCGTAAGAATATCTAACTTAGTTCCATGACGCATATTTCGAACCGTAGCTATGACTCTATCAGCAACCTGAATAGCTGTCCTTGCAGGTAGGTCAAAGGCTCCAATCATGGTCGACAGGTTACGTATTGTTTGTTCAGGGTTTGCAGGTGCGCAAGGAAAGATATCAATACCACGACTTTCCAAGCTCTCTGCACTAAAGACACTCAAATCACAGTGAACTTCCAAGAGGTTACTTAAGTCTGGAGCATTGAGGCTAAACCTACTGTTGAAGAAGCGCCCCAGATAGACTTTGGCATTGAAACCCTCTCCGTATATAGCTTTGACTGCGTGTTGAAGCTGCTCGGTATCTGTCGCCACAACAAAGACTACTCCAGGTATGTCAAACACGTGCTTGATGGTTTCTAGCATTTCAACAGCGTAGGAAGGTCTGCACCGATCGAGCTCATCGATAAAGACAAAGGCAGGGTACTTGACTCCACGATGGCCTTTAACTGCATCAACCCATTCCCCTACGCTTTCTTTGAGGCTTTTAATTGAATCAGATTTAGCTTCATGTTCTTCAATAAGGTGCTTCACAGCTTCGGAGGCCGCAAAGCTCAAGTCGATTGGATTACCCTTATCATCTTCTAGAACTTTACCGTCTTCATCTTTGAGATAATATGGCTCTCCGCTATCGTCCTTTTCTTGAGATAACTCAGCTAGGTCTATTCCTAGATAGCGCTTGGTAACTCCTCGTGCGAGTCCCGGAGCAGCGGCTTTAAGAAGACCAACCAATTTAGCGGGATACTTTATTTCTGGGCGATCTTCATCTTTACCAACGATAGCTCTCAGATCCTTAATAATTGCTGAGATTACCGTCATCAACGGATCGTCAGAATAGTCCCGTTCCCATGCATCAACATAAACCACAGGGTAAGTCGCTTTTAAGTCTTCAGCCCAACGCTTGAGAAAGTAGGTCTTACCAGAACCCCATGTAGAGTTTAGGTTCAGAACATAAGTTCTCTTACTGTCTTCCTCGCCTCTGGCTGCATCATATCCCTCCGATTCCAAGAACCTAGTAAGAAACTCTGCATACTTAGCTCTATCAAGCTTATCTTCTGGATACCATTCGCCACCAATGGTTCTACCGCTAGACCAATCTAAATTAACCTGTTGATTCATATACACCCCAAATACAAAGTAACCTTAATAAACTTGGGGTGAATCCCATTTAATCAACTAGACACATAGCAATTAATCTCAAATCAGTAATAGAGTTAACATTTTTTGTAATGCTGAGTGAGGGTTCCCCCTGTCTAACCCCTTTACTGACAAGGGTTCATGAGGTTATATGAATCTTGGCGGTGTGTCTTAATAGACATCCATCTAGGAGACACCTAAGCCCCCTTTAGACCATCGATAAACTAGAAGTCATCCTCTGCATCACCACTGCCCTTCTCTACATGTTCTGTAGGATACTGGCTACTAACAGACATGAACCAATGAAGGTCTCGTGTAAGCTGAGAGATAATCGCGCTAGTGTCTTCCTTTGTTCTAGCGCTGTCTTTGATACTATCAATAGTATCTCGGTAACTAGACATAGCCTCACTTAGCTCAAAGTTATAAGCCTGATAAGCTCTCTCAGCGAAGTTAACGTAGCGTTCGAGAACATCCTTGTACGTCATAGTTCCCCAACGTTCCCTAGCGTACTCAGCACCTGCTTCAAAGAGCTCTTTCTTCGTCTTACTCTTCTCGGCCTCAACGAACAACCTGTACCTATCACTAGAATCGACATCCCAGTCTGAGTCCAAGTCGGCTTGAACTCCCATGACTGTTAAAGCTTTCTGAAAGCGTTCAATACTGCTCTTACTGACCCTCATCATCTTTGCTGTTTCCCTGATAGACATACCTCTCAGCTTCTTACCAAAGCTACTGTTATTCGTATAAGCTTCCCAAGACAACTTCATGTGCTCTCGCTTGGTCAGTGTCTTCTTAACATCCCGATTAACAAGGAGTCTTACGATGTCTGTAGCCTGCTCAAACGTACATGGAATAAGAACAGCATTAGCCTTACGTCTTAGTTTTTTCAATGCAGCTACCCGATGATGTCCATCCAAGACCCACAGCGTGCCGTTCTCATCCTTAACAACAATGATCCTTGTCTGCTGCCCTCGAGCCTTGATGTCCTCAACAAGTGCTGACACATGGTCTTTAAACTCCAGACCTGAACATGAGCCGAGAACTTCCATTGGTCGTCTGTTTTGTAGTTCCTTGCAGGTCTTGAGATTTCCCGTGTCTAACTTACATCGAGTTAGCGCAGGTTTATGTCCAAGTACAGCTACCAATTGCTTTAAATCTAGGTCTACAGCGACAGTCATGATGTCATGGCCTCTTTAGCTAAGGTATCTGCTTCCTCATTCAATAGGTGTCCAGAGTGGCCTTTGACCCAAGTAAGCTGTACGTCTCGGTTCTGGTAAAGTTCATCAAGCTCAGTCCACAGGTCTTTATGAGCTACAGGCTTCTTAGCACTATTTCGCCAGCCCTTCCTCTTCCAGTTATCCATCCACTCAGTCAGCCCTTTAATCACATACTCACTGTCTGTAAACAACTCGACTGATGAACCCAGTGGCGTGGCCTTGAGGCCTTCCAGTGCTGCGACTAATTCTGCTCGAATGTTTGTAGCTAAGACACCATCGATACGCCCACTCAACTTATGAATGTACGTGCCGTCTTTAAGCACCAAAGCCCCCCAACCTGCGATACTAAATTGGTTAGCTTTAATGTGATTAGTATTAGATGCGCCGTCTGTAGCTACAATGTATTTTGTTTCGTTCATTTGTGTACTCTTTATCGTCAATGCATTCGCTTACCGTCCCATCTGTACACCTTTGCTAGAACGTACACGTATAGACGCACAGCAGTTAAGGAATACATTGAGGGTAAAGCTAGCTAGTAGTTTGAAATGGCGTGGGATCGCCAAAGGTTTGAGATTGAGTGATCACAGTGATGAGGAATTGGTGTGTTCTTCTCCTTCTTTACTGCAACTATCACGCTCAATCATTAACGCAACTTTCAAATGTATTAAGCGGATTAGAGGTACAAAAAAGCCACCTTAATAACTGAGGTGGCTATAGCTTAGTCCTTGATATGATTAATCTAGACCTGAGGATTTCTTCTCTGACTCAAAGCGCTTCTTGGCTCTTTGTACCGTGGAAACTCCGCATCCAAGTAGCTGAGCGGTCTTACGAATGGAAAGCTCATCATCATACAGACATGAGAGGATTCGCTTGTACTGCTCCTCGTCAGTCTTACGGCCTTGATACTTCTCAGTCCACGCATCTGTACCTCGAAGCTTATCTCGACCAGCTTCTGCACTAGCAAGTCTTGCCTGTCTCTCGTTGTCAGCCATTCCCGCCAACATCGTTAACATCATGTCGACCATCATGTTCTGGGTAGTGCTGTCTGTATAAGCTAGCTCTAAGCTTTGGTTAATAGTCCGGATTGTCACTCCTCTCTTAAGTAACTCAGTTGCTGTGTTCTTAGCATCTTGGTAATCGCGACCAATCCTATCAAACCACCATACAATCAAGGTATCGCCCTTACGTAGACCAGTACGTGTATCGAGAAGCTTCGCTAGTTCTGCCCGCTCTCTTGCAGGCACCTTACCACTAACACCATGCTCCCCAATCACATGAGCTTCTGGATACTCAGCCTTGATTGTACTGGTCTGAGACTCAAGACTCTGGTCTTTAGTAGAGACACGGCAATAGGCGAACTGCGCACCTGTCTGAACCTCGTTTGTGTTCCCAGTTCCCACGTGTGTATTCATTTGGTTCTTATTCTCCTGTCTACTATCCATAGACCTATGACTGTTCTTTCTAGTGATAGGCGTTTGTGTTGTAGCTGACTCTACCGCCTTGATTCTCAGAGGTTCTTTTATCATAGCCAAGTTATCTACTGGCTCTAAGCTGTCCTGATTGTCCATGTAGTACGCCTGCACCGCATCAATACTATCCATGAGTATCAAGCTAGCCTTGCGCTGTACCAAAGCTCTCTTAACACATGACTTAGCCGTCCCGTGTAAGACCTCACTCCTTTCTAGCTTACGTAGTACAGACAATAGCAACTCCCTCTGCGCTGTCTTACTTTGTAAGAGTTTCGCTTCGGTGTGAGCCTCAAGGAGCTCATTGATTAGGGATAGTTGCTCAGTGATTAATACGGACATGGTTACAGGCCTCAAGTGTGTTCATTTGGTTCTGTATTCAGCATAATCGTATTCAATTATAACTGTAAACCCCTAATGAATACATTTTTAGAACGTTTTAGAGTTTTGTCAGTGTATTCGTTAAGTCATAACCAAATGAACACGCCTTACCTAATAGGTCTGTGAGTAGATGTATTACCTTCGACGTCCAGAGCTGAACGGAAGAAAGATTAAACGTATAGAAGAAAACAAACTTTGAATTTAAAAGATGGGGGGCGTAATTGGGGGGTGAAGCCATTAGGAATCCTAGCGAATAAAAGAGCACACAGATTTTTTTTCAATTTTTCGGACGACTAACGTCTTTAAGTGTCCTTAACTCTCGCGGCAATACCCACCAATATAGACCTACGTTCCAATCAAACGAGGAGTATTTCAATGGAAAATGAAGTGAGACAATGGTTTGAAAAGCCCATAGGGATGCTTGCAATAAACGTTGTAGCAGGCTTAATCGTTACGCTAATAGTTAGTTTCTTGATTTGAGGGGAAGCATGGACGAGTACAAGTATTTAGACATCGATGAAAACATGGTTGAAGAGCTTAAAGAGCATATCGGATATCCAACCCCTCGAATGAAGGAGTCAGGAGATATTGCAAGTAACCCTCTGGCAGCCTTGCAGCTGTGTTTGGAGTTTGGACATGTTCCTCCGGCTACTGTGCTACTAGAAATAGCCAATACGTATGCTAAGTACATGGACGCTGACGGAGCTATGTCTTTAGAGGAGGCGTTCTTTGGAAAGCTGGCAAAAGGAGTTGGTAACTATTCTGCTAGACGTGCAAAAAGCCAAGATATGAGACTATTAGACCTCGAGCTATCAATAGAGGAGGCTTTCTGTGAAAAAGGTGAACGTCGCTCTCAGGTAGAAATTGTAGAAGAGTATCTTGAAAGACAAGGGCGTCATGACGAAGACCCTGAGCATGTCTTACGTAGAGTTCGACGCTTTAGGAACAAATCATAAAAGAGTGTTTAACTATATAGAGGCACCTCAAGCCACACCAATCCGAAATGACTTGAGGTGAATACCCATGAAACGCCTATACCTCTTTCTTCTTGCGCTTCATGGTAAATACAGGAGCGTCTAGCTCAACCCCCAGATTCTCAACCTCCCATTGAAGGCCTTTGGTATCTGTACATTGAAGAACAAGTGAGTTCCTATCTTGCTCATCTTCAAAGAGCTTAGGCACAGCTTGCTTAAGCTTAATCGTAATACACCGATCATCGAAAGTGACACTTGAGACAAGCTGCTTAATGCCAAGAGCTAGATCAATTCGCTTGTCTTCATCATCGCCAGTGACTGTCGCGCTAAGACCATCCAAGATATCTTCTAGTTCTTGAGCACTATTGGTATGAACGGCCTGTAGAGCAGACATGGCCTCCTTAGCTTTAATGTTCTCTTTTAACTCACTCTCCTCAGACTCTAGCTCACGCAACCGGTTTGAAATCGCAGGGCTTGGGTTAGTAAGCAAATGTTCTACAGCTACAGAGATCTTGTTTTGAACCTCTTCTAGTTGGCCTTTAATTGAACTTAGCTCCACTGAGAAGTCATAAGCTTCCTGAGTGTCTTTAGCCAAAAGACGACTTCCGAATTGGAACAATGCAGAAACAAGAAGTTCATCTGTATTGCCTTGTTTGAAGTTCCGCCTTGTACAGCCACGCTTCTCTTTTACGTTGAAGCATTTGTAGTAAACAAGACCTCGTCCATTGTTCACATACATCATCTTATCTCCACAAGAACAATATAGGAGCTCAGAGAAAAGCTTGGCCTTACCACGATAGGTAGTCTTGTTAGGAGAAATGCGCCTTTCGGAACTCTTATACTGAGCAGCTAGGAAAGTGTCTTTATCAATAGCAGCAGGAAAGTAGTTTTCGATAGGTTCCCCATCAGGAACACGTTTAGTACCACTGCCAGTGTGAAACTGAATAGCTCCGTAGGCCGCAGGGTTCTTCAAGATCTTCTCTACATAAGATGTATGCCATGTCCTTGCTGTCTTACTAAATGGTGCAATACCTTGTTCAACGAGACGTCGGCTAATTGCGATTCGTCCCAATCCTTCAATAGACCACTTAAAGATATCTCGGACTGTTTTGGCTTTGCTTTCAATAAGTGAGAAGTTCTTTTCATCCTCACTCAATTCAATCCAAAGAGGACAGATCTTGGTGAACCGCGCACCTTCTTCCCTAGCTTTCTCGCGCCTCTTCTTTGCCGCCGATTCAACCCTCTTTGATTTAGTAGCTGATTCTTCATGAGCTCGCGACATGAGCATTAAACAGACAAGCAGGTTCATTGTGTCTAACTCGTCTTCTTTATAGATGGCTCCATCAATCAGAGTGACAATAGTAATGCCAAGACTTAGCAGTTCGAGCATTTCCCGCAGCGCGTCTTTCGGGTGCATTCGAGAGAAACGATCCCATGCCTCAATCAGTAACCATGAGTCTTTTGGCACGACACCTTTCCGGACTTGTTCCTTGAACTTCCCCAAAGCCCCAGACTTTAAGTTAGCCCCTTTAAAACCAGAGACACCGAGGTCTTTATAGAAAAAATCCTGTAGTAACAAACCCTTAGAATCTGCGTACTCTTTTGCTTGTGCTGTTTGACGCCTAAATGAATCGCCTTTGAATTGCTCTGGTGTAGAAAAACGGATGTAACTATATGCTCTGATCATTGGGTATGTTATTGTTGTTAAGCCTTCCTAGTAGCACATACTACCCTATCTTAGTGAACCCCGGCATTCCATTGCTGATATGCACCTCAACCGTCACTTCTGGCGCTTCTACCCCCACACTAGCCCGGCTATGAATTATCGCGAGTCCCATAACTATCCTTTGTCTTTGATTTAAAAGTATTCGCTCTGGATATTCGTTGCGCACCAAAGCAATAAGATTGTTATATAGCTTGGTGGAATGGTGTTTTAATGTGAAAAAAGAATGACATTTTCCTTGTCATGCGACAGATTTGTGTGATAACACTAGAGATGTAGACATTTACTGAACAGAATAAACAAGAAAACTCGAATTATATGAACTTCAACGCTCGCATTTACGCACTGATTAACCTGATTATCGTAGTCATTATTGAGACTGCGCGGGGGCGAGTGGGAAAAAAGTAACCACGAATTAGAAAAAACCCCCGCACTGACAAGTCCGGGGGTTTTTTCTAATTTACAGATTCGAATTTTATATTTTTGAACATTTTCGGCTTTGCCGATTTACAGGAAGAATGGGAGCACAAGATGTGCAGAGACAAAGGAAAAAGTTACCAAAATAAAGGTAATACGGGAGAATTCCGATGAAAGGCGCAGAATTAGTCGTATCCGCACTAAAGCAGCAAGGAATAGAGACCGTATTTGGCTACCCAGGCGGTGCCATCATGCCAATCTACGATGCACTTTATGACGGCGGAGTTGAACATATCTTATGTCGCCATGAGCAAGGCGCAGCAATGGCTGCGATCGGTATGGCTCGTGCAACACAAGATGTGGCAGTGTGTATGGCAACCTCAGGCCCTGGTGCTACTAACCTAGTCACTGGCCTAGCCGATGCCTTTATGGATTCTATCCCACTGGTTGCAATCACAGGTCAAGTCGCAAGCTCCCACATAGGTACCGATGCATTCCAAGAGATGGATGTGATTGGTATGTCTCTATCATGTACTAAACACAGCTACCTAGTCACCGACATTGAAGAGCTAGCTCCAACACTAGCCGAAGCGTTTGTGGTAGCAAAGTCTGGCCGACCAGGCCCCGTTATCGTTGATATCGCAAAAGATGTTCAACTGGCTGAAGCTCCTGTTAACTCTCTTCCTGAATTTACTCCCCCTGCAATTCCGGTTGCGACAACCGATGCGATTGAGCAGGCACAATACTTCTTATCTCAAGCAACTCGCCCTGTTTTATATGTGGGTGGTGGTGTGCAACTGGCAAAAGCAACCTGCGCAGTTCGTGAGTTCTTACGCCTCAACCCGATGCCAGCAGTAAGCACACTGAAAGGCTTAGGTACCATTGAGCGTGACGACCCACACTACTTAGGCATGCTAGGTATGCACGGCACCAAAGCCGCTAACCTAGTGGTTCAAGAGAGTGACTTATTGATTGTTGTTGGGGCTCGTTTTGATGACCGAGTAACAGGCAAGCTCGATACCTTTGCACCTCACGCTAAGGTTATCCATATCGATATCGATGCAGCTGAGTTCAGCAAACTGCGTCTAGCTAATGCACCAATTCGTGGTGACATCAACAAGATCATGCCTCAACTAGAGCTTACTCAAGATATCTCTTCTTGGGTTCACCACTCAGAAGGCCTACGTAGCTCATTCAAGTGGCGCTATGACCACCCTGGCGATCTGATCTTTGCTCCACTGCTGTTGAAACAGCTGTCAGACATGATGCCAGCAAGCTCTATCGTTTCAACTGATGTGGGTCAACACCAAATGTGGGCTGCACAGCATATTCAACCTCGCGATCCACAGAACTTCATCACCTCTGCCGGTCTAGGCACCATGGGCTTTGGTTTACCAGCCGCGATGGGTGCTTCGGTTGGCCGTCCTGATGACCAATCTATCCTTATCTCTGGTGATGGATCGTTCATGATGAACGTGCAAGAGCTTGGTACGCTAAAACGCCGCCAAATCCCAGTGAAGATGGTACTGCTAAACAACTCTCGCTTAGGCATGGTTCGTCAATGGCAATCGCTGTTCTTTGATGGTCGCCACAGTGAAACCATCTTAGATGACAACCCAGACTTCGTTATGCTTGCAAAAGCCTTCGATATCCCAGGCAAGACCATCACTCGCAAGGAAGAAGTAGAACCCGCTCTAAAAGAGATGCTAGAGAGCAAGACGGCTTACCTACTTCATGTTCTTATCGATGAAGAAGAGAACGTATGGCCACTAGTACCGCCAGGTGCTTCAAACAGTGATATGTTGGAGAACACATAACATGAAAAGATACCTATTAGACATCAAAGCCGATGATAAGCCAGTACTACTAGAGCGTGTTCTTCGTGTTATTCGTCACCGTGGCTTTATCGTTAAACAAGTAGCCGGCACCCAGAACCATGAAAGCAAGATCGCTAGCGTTGAGATCATTGTCGACAGTGAACGTCCAATTTCCTTCTTGGTCAATCAAATCGAAAAACTGTGGGATGTACGTACCGTTGACGTTATTTCTATCAGTCGTAATGAATTGCCAAACAACAACTTACAACAAAAGATAAGTGCATAAGGAACCGCAAACATGACAGCAAAAACGGCAGACTATATTTGGTTTAACGGTGAAATGGTTCCTTGGGCAGAGGCGAACGTTCACGTCTTAACCCACGCTATGCACTACGGTACTTCAGTATTTGAAGGTGTTCGTTGCTACGACACGCCAAAAGGTCCGGTGATCTTCCGTCACCCAGAGCACGCAAAGCGCCTAAAAGACTCAGCAAAAATCTACCGCTTCCCGATTCCTTACACTGAAGAAGAGATCATGGAAGCGACTCGAGAAACACTACGTCAAAACAAACTAGAGTCAGCGTACATTCGCCCTCTAGGCTTTGTTGGTAACGTGGGTTTGGGTGTATGTCCTCCAGAAAACACTGAAATGGACCTTATCATTGCCGCTTTCCCTTGGGGCTCTTACCTAGGTGAAGAAGCGCTAGAGAATGGCGTAGATGCGATGATCTCAAGCTGGAACCGTGCGGCTCCAAACACTATCCCAACGGCTGCGAAAGCGGGTGGCAACTACCTATCTTCACTACTGGTTGGTGGTGAAGCACGTCGCCATGGTTATGATGAAGGCATCGCTCTCAGTGTTGATGGTTACCTTTCTGAAGGTGCGGGTGAAAACATCTTTGTCGTGCGCAATGGCGTGCTATCTACCCCCCCAGCAACCAGCGCGATTCTGCCAGGCATCACGCGTGATTCGATCATGACGCTAGCAAAAGACATGGGTTATGAGATCCGTGAAGAGAACATTGCTCGTGAAGCGCTATACCTTGCCGACGAAGTCTTCATGACAGGCACAGCAGCGGAAATTGTTCCAGTTCGCAGTGTAGACAAAATTACAGTAGGTGAAGGCAAACGCGGTCCTATCACTGAAAAAGTTCAAGCGGCTTACTTTGGTCTTTTCAATGGTACCACTGAAGATAAGTGGGGCTGGCTAGACTATGTTTATCCAGAAAACCAAACTTCAGAAAATCAGTAAGCAACAGCCAAATATTTTATAAGGATTTAAGCAATGCCAATCTATCGTTCAGCAACGACTACCCACGGACGCAACATGGCTGGTGCGCGCGCTTTATGGCGTGCAACTGGCGTTAAAGATGATGACTTCGGTAAGCCAATCATCGCAGTTGTAAACTCTTTCACTCAATTCGTACCAGGCCACGTTCACCTTAAAGATATGGGCCAATTGGTTGCAGGTGAAATCGAGAAAGCGGGCGGTATCGCTAAAGAATTCAACACCATCGCGGTTGATGATGGTATCGCTATGGGTCACGGCGGCATGCTGTACTCACTGCCATCACGTGAGCTTATCGCAGACTCAGTAGAGTACATGGTTAATGCTCACTGTGCAGATGCGATGGTATGTATCTCTAACTGTGACAAAATCACTCCGGGAATGATGATGGCAGCTATGCGCCTCAACATCCCAGTGATCTTTGTATCAGGCGGCCCAATGGAAGCAGGTAAAACCAAGCTTTCCGATCAAATCATCAAGCTAGACCTTGTTGATGCAATGATCCAAGGTGCCGATCCAACAATCTCAGATGAGCAAAGTGAGCAAGTAGAGCGCTCTGCGTGTCCAACATGTGGTTCATGTTCAGGCATGTTCACGGCTAACTCTATGAACTGTCTAACTGAAGCGCTTGGTCTATCTCAGCCAGGTAACGGCTCTATGCTAGCAACTCACGCTGACCGTGAAGAGCTGTTCATCAATGCCGGTAAGCGTATCGTTGACCTAACTAAGCGTTACTACGAGCAAGACGACGAATCAGCACTGCCTCGCAACATCGCGAACCGCGCAGCCTTTGAAAATGCAATGGCTCTAGATATTGCAATGGGTGGCTCGAGTAACACCGTTCTTCACCTATTAGCAGCGGCTCAAGAAGGTGAAGTAGACTTTGATATGGGTGATATCGACGAGATGTCTCGTCGTGTTCCACACCTATGTAAAGTGGCTCCTTCAACACCGAAATACCACATGGAAGACGTTCACCGCGCTGGTGGTGTTATGGCTATCCTAGGTGAGCTAGACCGTGCTGGCCTACTGAACAACCAAACTCGCACTGTGCTTGGCCTAAGCATGCAAGAGCAGCTTGCTCAATACGACATCATGCAGACAGAAGACGAAGCAGTACTTAAATTCTTCCGTGCTGGCCCTGCGGGCATTCGTACGACTAAAGCCTTCTCGCAAGATTGTCGTTGGGATCGCCTTGATGACGACCGTAAAGAAGGTTGTATCCGTACCAAAGAGAACGCATTCAGCCAAGAAGGTGGCCTAGCAGTACTTTCAGGTAATATCGCGGTTGATGGTTGTATCGTTAAGACGGCAGGTGTTGATGAAGAGAACCTGAAATTCCAAGGCCCTGCTATCGTATTTGAAAGCCAAGACACAGCCGTAGAAGGCATCTTAGGTGGTAAAGTAAAAGCGGGTGAAGTGGTTGTTATCCGTTACGAAGGTCCTAAAGGTGGTCCGGGCATGCAAGAGATGCTTTACCCGACGACTTACCTAAAATCTATGGGCCTAGGAAAGTCTTGTGCACTACTAACCGATGGTCGTTTCTCTGGTGGTACTTCGGGTTTGTCTATCGGTCACGCTTCTCCAGAAGCAGCAAGTGGCGGTGTAATTGGTCTAGTGAACACTGGCGACATCATCACTATCGATATCCCTAGCCGCTCAATCACACTTGATGTGCCAGAAGCAGAGCTAGAAGCACGTCGTGTTAAGCAAGATGCAATAGGCTGGAAACCAGAGAATCGTCAGCGTGAAGTCTCATTCGCACTAAAAGCTTACGCAAGCATGGCAACCAGTGCCGATAAAGGCGCGGTGCGTGATAAGTCGAAGCTTGAGGGCTAATCTATGAGTGATGACACGGTCAGTCCCCAAAAACAAACTGGCGCAGATTACCTGCGTCAGATCCTGAGAGCACCAGTTTACGAAGCTGCAATCGTGACACCTCTGCAAGAGATGCCTCGCTTAAGTGCTCGTATTGGTAATCAGGTTCAGCTAAAGCGTGAAGACCGTCAGCCGGTCCACTCGTTCAAGCTACGTGGTGCCTATAACATGGTATCAAGCCTTTCAGAGCAGCAGAAAGCCGCAGGTGTGATTGCAGCATCGGCGGGTAACCATGCTCAAGGTATGGCGCTGTCCGGTTCTAAGCTTGGTATTCAAACCACGATTGTGATGCCAAAAACCACACCAGACATCAAAGTGGATGCTGTACGTGGCTTTGGTGGTAACGTAGTTCTGCACGGCAGCAACTTTGATGAAGCGAAGGCTGAAGCAGAACGTCTTTCTGCTGAACACGGCTATACCTTTGTACCTCCATTCGATCACCCATTGGTGATCGCAGGGCAAGGCACCATGGGTATGGAGATGCTTCAGCAAAATGGTCACATGGATTACATCTTTGTGCCTGTCGGTGGTGGTGGTTTAGCTGCTGGTGTTGCAGTACTGGTTAAGCAGCTGATGCCTGAGATTAAAGTCATCGCGGTTGAACCCGAAGATTCATCTTGCTTGAAAGCTGCACTGGATGCTGGTGAACCAGTAGTACTGGATCAAGTCAGCATGTTTGCCGATGGTGTTGCGGTTAAGCGCATTGGTGAAGAGACATTCCGTCTGTGTCAGCAGTACATCGATGGTCACATTGCTGTGTCTAGCGATGAGATCTGCTCTGCGGTGAAAGACATCTTTGAAGATACTCGCGCAATTGCAGAACCTTCTGGTGCGCTTGCTCTAGCAGGATTGAAGAAGTTTGCAGAGCAGAACCAACTGCAAGGCAAACAACTGGCGACGGTACTTTCTGGTGCTAATACCAACTTCCATGGTCTGCGCTATGTGTCTGAACGTTGTGAGCTGGGTGAGAAGCGCGAAGGTCTACTTGCGGTTACTATTCCAGAGCGACAAGGTGCCTTTCTAGAGTTCTGTAATATCATTGGCGGCCGTGCTGTGACTGAGTTTAACTACCGTCATAACGATGACAGCCTAGCGAACATCTTCGTCGGTGTACGTCTCAATGGTGGACAGGAAGAACTCGATCACATCATCAACGACCTACGTGAAGGTGGCTACCCGGTCGTCGATCTGTCTGATGATGAGATGGCAAAACTGCACATTCGTTACATGATTGGTGGCAAACCATCAAAACCATTGAAAGAGCGCTTGTACAGCTTCGAGTTTCCAGAATATCCAGGTGCATTGATTAAGTTCCTTGATACCTTAGGTACCCATTGGAATATCAGCCTGTTCAACTACCGTAACCACGGCGCTGATTACGGCCGCGTATTATGTGGCTTTGAACTGGACGATGAAGATTTGGCTCAGTTCTCTACTCACCTGAGAGAGCTTGGTTACCAGTGTAAAGATGAAACCGATAACCCTTCTTACAAGTTTTTCTTGTCATAAGAGCGAGTTACCGAAACAAAAGAGCGAGTTTTCACTCGCTCTTTTTGATCTTACCAACAAAGATCTTTCAACTAGATCGCTTTGCGATGATCCAACCAATCACGGTGAAGTTGTTCACTGGATCCTAAATAATTGACCATCCACTCGATCAACTTGTGGTTATCGTCTTTTCGCCACACCAAGCAACACTGACTCAACGGGCTCGGTTCTGGCAAAATTTTCTCCACCAGCAAACCTTGTTCGATAATCGGCGCGGCAATATGCCTTGGCATGTACCCTACTCCAACGCCGTTCTTCAGGCATTCAATAGCGCTATACCAGTTAGGTAAAAGCAAGCGTCTTTGATTGGTGTAGTGTCCTGTGTGGCGCTTAGGCAGCACGCTTGAGGTGTCATCCAAACAAATAGCTGGATATTGGCTCACGAACTCTTCATTAAGGTTCTGTTCGCGCACACACGGGTGGCTTGGTGACATCACAAACGCCCAATCTAATTGCCCCATGTCTTTGACTTCAAAATCGCCGCCAACTGGCACAGCTGAGGTGGCGCCAATCACGATATCCGCCCTGCCCTGTGCAATCGCTTCCCATGAACCGTTGAATACCTCCATGTTGATCTGAAGTTCGGCAAACTCAAAGGTTTGATAGAACTCTTCAATCATCGGCTTCATCTTGTCTAGCTTCACCACATTGTCGAGCGTGAGACGCAAAGTTTTCTTCCAACCACGGGCTGCTCGACGAGTCTGGGCACTGACCTCTTCCATTTGCCTCAGCAGTGCACGCGCCTCTTCAATGAACAATTCACCTGCCGGAGTGAGCTCTACCTTTCTCGGTAAACGCCTGAAAAGTAGCACATCCAGTTCTTGTTCGACCTGTCTAACACCATAGCTGATTGCCGAGGGCACTTTGTGCAACTGCTCAGCCGCCGCGGTAAAGCTGCCTAAGCGCGCTACCGTGTCGAGCATTTCTAAAGAGGATTTAGAGAACATAAGCCTTCAAATTTTTTGATTGATAACCACATATTTTAGCGTTTTATTTTATCAGATCCGAAAAATAGAATGTCAGCATAAATAAACAGGGACTTTCACCTCTGTATATAAAACAATTTTTTTGATGATAAAAACATCACTACTTTTAGCGTAATGGCATCTTATGAATATTTCTAAATTTCAATTGGTCTACCTTGCAGTACTTTCAATGCTAGGTTTTATCGCAACCGATATGTACCTTCCTGCATTTAAGGCGATGGAGATCGATTTCGCAACCGGTCCTGAACAGATCGCCCTATCTCTTACTGTATTCCTTGGTGGTATGGCTATGGGTCAACTGCTTTGGGGATTAGCGAGTGATAAATACGGTAACCGTAATACGCTGGCGGTTGGTCTTTTGATTTTCACTGCCGCTTCGTTCGGTTTGGCATTCAGTACTGAAGTTTGGCACCTACTGACGCTGCGCTTCATTCAAGCGATTGGCGTGTGTGCACCAGCGGTAATCTGGCAAGCGATGGTTATCAAGCGTTACTCAGAGAGCAGCAGCCAACAAATTTTTGCCACCATCATGCCTTTGGTGGCACTGTCTCCAGCACTAGCACCTCAACTTGGTGTGCTACTAGCAGATAACTTTGGCTGGCACAGCATCTTCGTGACATTAACCCTAATGGGTGCGCTGCTAGTGGCAACCACTATGGCGCAGCCAAAAGAAGCGCCAGAAGTAAAACAAACATCAGTTAAGACTGATATCAAAATGTTGCTTAAATCGAAGCCTTACGTGGGCAACGTATTGATGTTTGCATCGGCTTCTGCAGCATTCTTTGCTTACCTAACGGGTATGCCTGAGATCATGGCTCAGCTAGGCTATGAAGCAAAAGACATCGGTCTGAGTTTCATCCCACAAACGATCGCCTTCATGGCGGGTGGTTACTTCGGTAAGCAAGCCGTGAAGAAATATGGCGATGGCGTGGTACTAAGAAATCTGATTGGTTTGTTCAGTGTTGCTGCAATGCTTATCTTCATCGCATCACAGTGGGAACTGACATCAATCTGGCCTCTACTTGCACCGTTCTGTCTGATTGCCGTGGCGAATGGCGCACTTTACCCAATCGTGGTAAACCGTGCTCTATCAAGTGCGAAACAAAGCCCAGCAACAGCAGCTGGTCTACAGAATAGCTTACAAATCAGCATCAGCGGTCTATCAAGCGCATTGGTAGCAGCAATGGCAAGCCAAGCACTAAGTGCAACAGGTATTGCAGTTGTGATTTGTTTGGGCGCTTTATGGGTTGGCTACATTGTGTCGAACAAAGAGCTTTCAGAACACTTTGCAGCACCAGATAACTCTCGTGTTGTTGCAGAAGAGAAGCAAGACTAGTTTCTAACTTCATAAAAACAAAAAAGAGCGAGGTTACTCGCTCTTTTTATATCTGAAAGTTGTACTCACTAGAGTTAATGCGAAGCCGCTTCTCCATCAACAACTTCTAACGCCGGTGCCTTATGGCGACTGTATTCATCATAGTTAACCACTCGACTGCGTCCCATGTCTTTCGCCATGTATAGCGCGTTGTCCGCCATCTTCACTAGAGATTCGGTATCTGAGGCTGGCTTAGGATACGTGGCGACACCGATCGATACACCTAATTGACCTAAAGAAAGCCCTTTGTGCTCTAAGTGCATAGAACGAACAGCATCACACAAGGTTTGTCCGAACTCGGTCGCTTGCTGCATGGTGTAATGTGGAAGCAGCACCGCCAACTCTTCACCACCTAAGCGACAAGCTATCTCATCTTCACTGACACTCTGTTTGAGTAGCGCACTGATCTCTTTTAGTACGAAGTCACCTGCATCATGGCCAAAGTTGTCATTAAAGCGTTTGAAGTGATCCAAATCGAGCATCAGCAAAGACAATGGCTGTTCGCTGGTGGCCGAATTCATCGAGTGTTCTTCTAGCTTCTGTTCGAAGAAGCGACGGTTGAATAGTCCTGTCAGTGGATCGCTCAATGCTTGCGAGCGAAGCTTCTCTTGCAAGCTCAAGTTAGCCAGCGCCAAACCTAAGTGTTCTGAAACACTGAAAGCCAATTGCTCGGTGATTGGGTCAATCTCGATATGACCTTGACCGAAATAAAGGTGCATGATGCCAATGGTGTTACCATGCGCGGTCAATGGGATACAAAGAGTCTGATTGTTTTCCATCTCATGCATGTGACCACAAGTTAACGAGTGGAAGTCATCATTTGATTGATGCGCTCGCCCTTTACGCAGTGACCAGCACTCTTCCGGTGCAAAGCTCGCACTTCCGGGCCAAGTGTCTCCCCAGTCTAGTTGGGTAATTAATTGATTTCGTGATGCTCGCATCAGTGAAACGCTGCCGTTCACCTTACCAAGAATTCGCGGCAAGATATCGGAGACAATCTGCTGAGCTTCCACCATGTTATTACACGCAGCCAGCATGTTGGCCAAACGGTGCATCAACTCAATCTCATGGGTTCTTTGGCGAATACGCTCATCTTGCTTCTTCTGCTCTTCTTCAACCTTGTGCACTATCTGACGGTTACTCACATACGAAGTGCCAATCAAAAAGCTCAAGCTCAATACAACCATCCCGATCAGAATACCCATTAGTTGGAAGTTCATCTGCTTAAGTTGATGCATTGGTGAAGAGATTACGATAACGAAACTGCTATCGTTCATCGACTCTTTATGCGAGTAATAGATACGATCAACGGAGGTAACGGTACTAAAGCGCACGTCACTACCAAGGCCGGTTTTTAAAGCTTGTTGAAACTCAGGACGATTGCTGTGGTTCTCAACACTCGCCAATGCATGATCAGAAAGGTCTGTATCACCAATCACCACACCATCAGGCGTAATAACCTGAATTCTCAATCGCGTACTGGCTTGAGTAAGATTGCCAATGTAGTCATCCACATCCACTCCAGTAGTAAATAGGCTACTATCATCACGGATCTCGTAAACAACGTCAGACATCAATGAGACGAGATGGTTACGTTCGTTCTCAACCACTAACTTTTCCAAAGTGATGTAAAAACCATACAGGCCCACCAGCATTGAAAAAGACAGAATAATGATCGGCAAGGTTTGCCACTTTTTATCGACGAGTCTCATTTTGCGCACACTTTTATTTTACAGAACACCAATCTGATTATTAACAATCGTCCTACAAAATACAATTAGCAAATAGATTATTTTTTTATCAGTAAATGATGACAAAAAAGCCAGCAACGTTAGTTGCTGGCTTTCACAAGAATCAAACTTTAAGTGTTAGAAGATTACTTTTTCTTTGGGCGCTGCCAATCCGCAATCTTGCGCTCTTTAGCACGGCTGATAACCAGTTCATTTTCAGAAACGTCACGTGTTACCGTAGAACCCGCGCCTACTGTCGCGCCATTGCCGATAGTAACAGGGGCAATTAATTGACTATCAGAACCAACGAAAACATCGTCGCCGATGATGGTCTTAAACTTGTTCGCACCATCGTAGTTACAAGTAATAGCACCAGCACCAACGTTTACGCGCTGGCCAATCTCAGCATCACCTAAGTAAGTAAGGTGGTTCGCTTTAGAGCCTTCACCAAGACGAGTGTTCTTCACTTCAACAAAGTTACCAACGTGCGAATCATTACGCATGTCAGCACCTGGACGTAAGCGAGTAAATGGACCAACTGTGCAGTCTTCACCAACAGTCGCACCTTCAATTACGCTGTATGGGCGAATAACGGTGTTGTCATCAATTTCACAGTCTTTTAAAACACAGCCAGTGCCGATAACCACGTTATCACCAATGCTTACGCTGCCTTCAATAATAACGTTGGTATCGATTTCAACGTCCATACCACATTGCAGTTCACCACGTAGGTCAAAGCGGCTTGGATCGCGCAGCATAACGCCCTGCTTCAATAGCTTGTCTGCTTGCTCAGCTTGGTAAGCGCGCTCTAGACGAGCCAGTTGAGAGCGATCGTTCACGCCTTCAACTTCAATTGGGCTAACTGGATGTACCGCTTCTACCGCACGACCTTCATCGTGAGCCGCAGCAATAACGTCAGTCAGGTAGTATTCACCTTGCGCGTTGTCATTGCTTAGACCTGACAACCAACGCTTAAGATCACCGCCTGTCGCAACCATAACGCCAGTGTTGATCTCTTTGATAAGCTTCTGCTCATCCGTTGCATCTTTTTGTTCAACGATCGCCACTACTGGACCATTACGACGAATAATACGGCCGTAGCCCATTGGGTTGTCCAGTACAACGGTAAGTAGTGCAATACCACCGTTTGGTTGAGCGTCTAATAGGTTTTCAATAGTTTCAGGCGAAATAAGAGGAACATCACCGTAAAGTACTAGGACTTTCTCATCATCAGCAAAGTGCGCTGATGCCTGATCAACCGCGTGACCTGTACCTAACTGCTCTGCTTGCAGTGCCCAATTTACCGATTCCTCAGCCAAAGTAGCCTTCATCTGATCACCACCATGGCCGTAAACCAAGTGGATATTTTGAGCGCCTAGACCATTACAGGTATCGATCACATGCTTCACCATTGGTTTGCCTGCAAGAGTATGCAGAACTTTTGGTGTGTTTGAGTACATGCGAGTACCTTTGCCCGCTGCAAGAATTACCGCGCTAAACTTCATTGTAAACCTATCCGACGTAATTTTTATTAAGCTGATATTGTAACCGTTTTGAGGCAAAAACTTAAATCGTAATAACCCTTTAATCGGTAGCAATACGTAAAAGAACAATTATGAGAATGCAAAAAAACAAAAAGGCGACCCTTAGGTCGCCTTTAGTTCAGAACCAATAATCTTATAAAAGATTAGCGGCGCTGTTTTGTCAGTTCGATAACTCGTAACTGAGCAATGGCTTTAGCCAGTTCACCGGCCGCTTGTGCGAAGTCTATGTCGCCATGCTGATTTTGGATATTCTCCACAGCCTTGCGCTTAGCTTCTTCCGCCTTTGCTGCGTCTAGTTCTTCACCACGGATAGCTGTATCAGCCAGTACAGTCGCTGTACCAGGCTGAACTTCTACCATACCACCAGAAACATAAATAATTTCTTCGTGGCCGTGCTGCTTAACAATACGCACCATACCAGGCTTGATAGCGGTCAGCAGTGGAGTATGACCATGGAAAATACCAAGCTCACCCTCACTACCGGTCACCTGAAACGTCTCAACAAGACCAGAGAAAAGCTTTTTCTCTGCGCTTACTACGTCTAGGTGAAAGGTTATTGCTGCCATATCGCCTCCTAGTTAGCCTTATAGCTTCTTAGCATTCTCAATAGCTTCGTCGATAGTACCGCAGTACATGAACGCTTGCTCTGGAATGTCATCGTATTCACCAGATAGTAGACCTTGGAAGCCACGTAGAGTCTCTTTTAGAGGTACGTAAACACCTGGGTCACCAGTAAATACTTCCGCTACGTGGTAAGGCTGAGTAAGGAACTTCTCAATCTTACGAGCACGAGATACTACTTGCTTATCTTCTTCAGATAGCTCGTCCATACCTAGGATAGCAATGATATCTTTCAGCTCTTTATAGCGCTGAAGTGTAGACTGAACGCCACGAGCGATGTCGTAGTGCTCTTGTCCAACTACCAATGGATCCAGTTGGCGAGATGTAGAATCTAGCGGGTCGATCGCTGGGTATAGACCCATAGCTGCGATGTTACGGTTAAGTACAACCGTTGCATCCAAGTGCGCGAACGTTGTTGCTGGAGACGGGTCAGTCAAGTCATCCGCAGGTACGTATACCGCCTGTACAGACGTGATAGAACCTTGCTTAGTTGACGTGATACGCTCTTGTAGAACACCCATTTCTTCTGCAAGAGTAGGTTGGTAACCTACCGCAGAAGGCATACGGCCTAGAAGTGCTGATACCTCAGTACCTGCAAGCGTGTAACGGTAGATGTTATCTACGAATAGTAGAACGTCACGACCTTCGTCACGGAAACGCTCAGCCATTGTTAGACCAGTCAGTGCAACACGTAGACGGTTACCTGGTGGCTCGTTCATCTGACCGTAAACCATCGCTACTTTAGATTCTTCAGGGTTTTCAACGTTTACAACGCCTGCTTCCTGCATTTCAAAGTAGAAATCGTTACCTTCACGAGTACGCTCACCTACACCTGCAAATACAGATAGGCCAGAGTGTTGAAGTGCGATGTTGTTGATAAGTTCCATCATGTTAACGGTCTTACCTACACCTGCACCACCGAATAGACCGATTTTACCACCCTTAGCGAATGGACAAACCAAGTCGATTACCTTAACACCCGTCTCTAGAAGAGCTGTCTCGTTAGACTGTTCTTCGTAGCTTGGAGCTTCACGGTGAATTGCGTAGTGCTCTTCTGCACCGATTTCACCACACTCATCAATCGCGTCACCTAGAACGTTCATGATACGACCTAAGGTCTTAGTACCTACTGGTACTGAGATTGGAGCGCCAGTATTTTCAACTGTCAAACCACGACGTAAACCATCAGAGCTACCCATTACGATTGCGCGAACTACGCCACCGCCAAGTTGTTGCTGAACTTCAAGAACTAGACGCTCTTTCACTTCATTAACATTCAGAGCATCGTATACACGAGGTACTTCGCCCTGTGGGAACTCTACGTCGACTACCGCACCGATGATCTGTACGATCTTACCTGTAGCCATCGTTAATCCTCTAACTATTTAGTTTTACCTAAGCTTAAAACGAATAAGCGATTAAACCGCTGCTGCGCCTGAAACGATTTCAGAAAGTTCTTGTGTAATAGCCGCTTGACGCGCCTTGTTGTACACAAGCTCTAAATCATCGATTAGGTCGCTAGCGTTGTCGGTTGCAGCTTTCATTGCAATCATTCGAGCCGCTTGCTCACAAGCAAGGTTCTCTACCACACCTTGGTACACTTGAGATTCGACGTAACGAACCAATAGTGCATCTAGTAGTGGTTTTGGCTCAGGCTCATAAATGTAGTCCCAAGCATGATCGCGCTGCATATCTTCGCTATCTGATTTAGGCAAAGGAAGTAATTGATCGATCGTTGGTTCTTGTACCATAGTGTTTTCAAACTTGTTGAACACTACGAACAGGCGATCCAATTCACCTTCATCATATTTCTTTAGCATTACGCTTACAGAGCCGATTAAGTCTTCAAGGCTAGGGCTATCGCCTAGGCCAGAAACTTGAGCTGCTACTTTCGCGCCGCTGTTGTTGAAAAATGCTGTTGCTTTTGAACCGATAATTGCCAGTTCAACGTCAGCACCTTTCTCAGACCAATCTTTCATGTCGTTCATAGCTTTCTTGAACAAGTTAATGTTCAAACCACCACAAAGACCACGGTCTGTAGAAACGATGATGTAACCAACACGTTTGGCTTCACGTTCCTCAAGATAAGGATGCTTATACTCAAGGCTACCGTTAGCCAAATGACCGATCACTTTACGCATTGTTTCTGCATATGGACGAGTAGCTTCCATTGCGTCTTGAGAACGACGCATTTTTGAAGCTGCTACCATTTCCATTGCTTTCGTAATCTTCTGTGTGCTTTTAACACTACCGATTTTATTACGTATCTCTTTTGCGCCGGCCATCGTTACTCTCCGTTAATGGTATGAGGTGACCCGAAGGCCACCCACCAATTACCAGGTCTGGGTTGCTTTGAAATCGTCAACAAGCTTCTTCAGCTCAGCTTCGATATCATTGTTGTAAGCACCCGTTGTGTCGATCTGTGTAGCTAGATCGCCATATTGACCGCGAGCAAACGATAGTAAAGCAGCTTCAAAGTCTAGAAGCTTAGCAAGCTCTACGTCTTGAAGGTAACCACGCTCTGCAGCGAAGATTACAAGTGCTTGGTCAAATACAGACATAGGAGCGTATTGCTTCTGCTTCATTAGCTCTGTAACTTTTTGACCATGGTCTAGCTGCTTCTTAGTCGCTTCATCAAGGTCAGACGAGAACTGTGCGAATGCCGCAAGTTCACGGTACTGTGCTAGAGCTGTACGGATACCGCCAGATAGCTTCTTGATGATTTTAGTCTGCGCTGAACCACCTACACGAGATACTGAGATACCTGGGTCAACAGCTGGACGTACGCCCGCGTTGAATAGCTCAGTTTGTAGGAAGATCTGACCATCGGTAATCGAGATTACGTTCGTCGGTACGAATGCAGATACGTCACCAGCTTGCGTTTCGATGATAGGAAGAGCAGTTAAAGAACCAGTCTTGCCTTTCACTTCACCGTTAGTGAATGTTTCTACGTAGTGTTCGCTTACACGAGCAGCACGCTCTAGTAGACGAGAGTGAAGGTAGAAAACATCACCTGGGAACGCTTCACGACCTGGTGGACGCTTAAGTAGTAGCGAGATCTGACGGTAAGCTACAGCTTGCTTAGATAGATCATCATAAACAATCAGTGCATCTTCACCGCGATCACGGAAGTATTCACCCATCGCACAACCTGCATATGGCGCTAGGTATTGTAGCGCTGCAGATTCAGAAGCTGATGCAACAACAACGATAGTGTTAGCTAGCGCGCCGTGCTCTTCTAGTTTGCGAACTACGTTAGCGATAGTCGATGCTTTCTGACCGATTGCTACGTAGATAGAGAAAATACCTGAATCTTTTTGGTTAATAATCGCATCGATCGCCATCGCTGTTTTACCAGTTTGACGGTCACCGATTACTAGCTCACGTTGACCACGACCGATTGGGATCATTGAGTCAACAGACTTGTAACCAGTTTGTACAGGTTGATCTACCGATTTACGGTCGATTACACCTGGTGCAATTACTTCTACAGGCGAAGTCAGTTTCGCTTCGATAGGACCTTTGCCATCAATTGGCTCACCTAGTGTGTTTACAACACGACCAAGTAGTTCTGGACCTACTGGCACTTCAAGAATGCGGCCAGTACCTGTAACTTTCATGCCTTCCTGTAGGTCAGCATATGGGCCCATTACAACAGCACCAACCGAATCACGGTTCAAGTTAAGTGCTAGCGCGTAACGGCCACCCGGTAGTTCAATCATTTCACCTTGCATCACGTCCGCTAGGCCGTGAATGCTAAGGATGCCATCGCTTACCGAAACGATAGTACCTTCATTGCGAGCTTCACTAACAACGTCGAAAGATTCAATACGTTGTTTAATTAGATCGCTAATTTCAGTGGAATTAAGTTGCATGCTCCAATCCCCATTAAGACTGCAATGCATCGCTCAGGCGGTCTAGTCGACCACGCGCTGAGTTATCGATGACTAGGTCTCCGGCTCGAATAATAACTCCGCTAAGCAGAGTCTCATCTATACTGCAATTCAGCTGTACTTTGCGCGCTAGGCGCTGTTCCAATTTGCTGCTGATATCTGCGCGTTGTTCTTCCGAAAGTTCAACCGCTGAAGTTACTTCAACGTCGATCTCTTTCTCGTGCTCTTGTTTGAGCAATAAGAACTCTTTGCAAACATCAGGAAAAGCCATTAAGCGGCCATTCTCAGCCATCACTTTAATCAAGTTCTGGCCGAATTCATCAAATTGTTCGCCACAAACTGCAATGAATACTTCCGCTAATTTTTCAGCAGTTAGAGAACTGCTTAATAGATTGTGGATATCATTGTTTTGTGCCACTTCGGCAGCAAAAGAGAGCATTTGACTCCATTGGTCAAGCTCACCTTTCTCTACCGCAAAGTCAAAAGCTGCTTTAGCATAGGGGCGTGCGATTGTTGTCAAATCAGACATATACAGCCCCTTGCTTTAAAGTTTTGCAGTAATGTTGTCAAGAAGGTCTTTGTGTACGTCTTTATCGATCGTACGCTCAAGGATCTTCTCAGCACCAGCTATAGCCAGAGTTGCGACTTGTTTGCGCAGGTCATCACGGGCACGTGTGCGCTCAGCTTCAAGTTCTGCTTCCGCTTGCGCTAAGATTTTCTGGCGTTCTGCCTGAGCTTCTTCGCGAGCTTCATCAATAATTTGAGCTTTACGTTTGTTTGCCTGTTCAATAACCTCAGTTGCAGTGCGCTTTGCTTCTTTCATTTGCTCAGAAGCGTTGGCTTGTGCCAGGTTCAAGTCTTTAGCAGCGCGCTCAGCGGCTACTAGACCGTCAGCAATTTTCTTCTGACGCTCTTCAATTGCTTGCATGATTGGTGGCCATACATATTTCATGCAGAACCAAACAAACAGTGAAAAAGCAATTGCTTGACCTAGCAGAGTTGCGTTCATATTCACAACAGCTACCCCTCGTTAAGAATCAACTACAAAAATTTAATTAACTATTGAAGAGTTAATTAGCCTGCTAGTTGACCAACAAATGGGTTAGCAAACGTGAATAGTAGTGCGATTACGATACCGATCATTGGAACAGCATCCAGTAGACCAGCGATGATGAACATCTTAACTTGTAGCATAGGAGCCATTTCAGGTTGACGCGCAGCGCCTTCTAGGAATTTACCACCAAGAATAGCAAAACCAATTGCAGTACCTACGGCACAAAGACCAACAATAATAGCAACAGCGATTGCTGAAAAACTTAGTACAGTTTCCATTTACGTTCTCCGATTAACATTAATAGTTAGAATAAAGCTTAAAAATTTTTTTTAGTGATCACTATCTTCATGAGCCATTGATAAGTAAACAATTGTCAACATCATGAAAACAAATGCTTGAATCAAAATAACCAAGATATGGAAGATAGCCCAAGGTAGTGCACCTACCCATTGTAAGTACCACGGTAGCATTGCCGCGATAAGAATAAACACCACCTCACCCGCAAACATATTACCAAATAAACGCATACCTAGAGATAGTGGCTTCGCCAGAAGCGAAATTACCTCAAGTACCAAGTTAAATGGAATCATGATTGGGTGATTAAATGGATGCAGTGCCAATTCTTTAGCAAATCCGCCCAAGCCTTTTACTTTGATGCTGTAGTAGATCATCAGAGCAAAAACACCTAGAGCCATTGCCATAGTTATATTTACATCAGCTGTAGGAACCACTTTCAAGTAAGGGATGCCTAACCAATGCTCTGCAGGATATGGTAAGAAATCGATTGGCACTAAGTCCATCAAGTTCATTAAAATAATCCAGCAGAATATAGTCAGTGCTAATGGGGCAATCAGCGGGTTGCGGCCATGGAAAGTTTCCTTAACGTTGTCGCCAACGAATTCCACTACCATTTCTACAAAACACTGAAGCTTACCAGGTACACCTACTGTTGCTTTCTTAGCGACTGAGCGAAAAACCCAAAGGAATAACATCCCTGTCAACACCGAAAAAAACAGACTGTCTATATGTACGTTCCAGAAACTTGTCTCCTCTACAAAACCTAACTTAGCTAAAGATAGATTCTGTAAGTGGTGTTCAATGTATCCGGATGCTGTTGCCGCAGCCATAACTCGTCCTATTTCTTATTGTTAATGAAAAGCACTGGCGCAAAGATATTAATACCAAGAACCAGTAAATAGGTCAGTTTGAGGGGGATTAACTCCACCTGCATATACATGTAGACAATAGAGAATAGTAGAACTGTGATTAGGATTTTTAGCGCTTCGCCAGCATAGAACGACGCCGCAACTAACTTAGTCGCACGAGCTCCACAAAATAGGAAAGCACACACACAAAAAACTACATTCGCGATGACAAAAATGCCGCCACCGATTAATGCAGCAAAACCCCAGTCAGGATTAACAGCTAAACCTAACCCTATCGCCACTAATATAACCGCGCTAAGCTCGATCAATAACATTTGCTTTGCAAGCACTCGTCCTGGTCTTGCTAACGCCGCTACCATGTATTCGTTCCTCTTTAAGCCCACTTTACCACTCGCTCAGAAGCGTGCTGAGAAATTGGCGAAAATTATACGTTCAGCCAAATTGATTGCAATAAGAACGCTGCAATCATTTACATTTTTGCATACAAACCGACAACTTTTGTACGAAATTACTTGTTTATTACATAATTGACCTAAATCAATTATCTCATTTAGTACTCTAACTTAGCAATAAGTTGCTCTAATTTGTGAGGCTCATCAAGAGTAATTGTTACTTTTGACTTACCGCTAACAGAACGAGTAACTGAAACGTTTGCTTGCAATTTT
>AAZW01000030.1 GCA_000169995.1 Vibrionales bacterium SWAT-3
GAAGTTCGATGGCGTTAAAGAAATGCGCTCACTACTAATATCAGATGAGTTTGCGTCATTAAAGAAAGCCATTGATCGTTTCATGCTAGTGTTATCAACACTGCATAAAATCGACCCTTTAAGCTTTTCAGAAGCAACTCAAGTAAAAGGCCGCAAGCGTGTTTACTTTGCAGACAACGAAGCGACGTTACTAGCAAACGGTAACACGACTAAGCCTAAAGCTATTCCACAAAGTCCTTTTTGGGTTATTACAAATAATAATACTAGCCGTAAAAGACAGATGGTTGAGCAGCTTATGAGCCGCATGAATTTCCAAGCAGAATTGATTGAAAAAGTAACAGGTTCAATTTAACGAAATCTGATTTAAACCTCATAATATCCATGGATAAGAAGATATTATGAGGTTTTTTTGTTTTTAAATTTTATATATATAAGGATGTCGAAAAATGGCTATGCACCCTCGTGCTGGGCAAAAAGCTCAGCAGGAAGATCTTCATAATATTCCGGCTTTAGTGGCTAACTATTTCTTACAGCAACCGGATGCGACTAACCCAGATCACAAGGTACTATTCGGTACTTCAGGTCACCGCGGTACAGCAGACAAATCAACATTTAACGAAAACCACATTTTAGCGATTGCACAAGCAGTGGCTGAGGTGCGTGCTGAGCAGGGTACAACAGGCCCGCTTTTCTTAGGTAAAGATACGCACGCGCTATCTGAACCTGCATTTTCTACGGTAATCGAAGTACTTGTAGCGAACGGTGTTGAAGTTATTATTCAAGAAAACAACGGCTTTACTCCAACACCTGGTATCTCGCATGCGATTCTTACGCACAACCTAGTGAATGACAAAAAAGCCGACGGCATTGTTATCACACCTTCACACAACCCACCTCAAGATGGCGGTATCAAATACAACCCGACACACGGTGGTCCTGCTGAAGCTGAATTGACTCAAGCGATTGAAGACCGTGCGAACGTGATCATTGCTGAGCAAATGCAATGTGTTAAACGCACTCCTATCGCACAGGCTAAACAGTCTGAGTTAGTGAAAGAAGTCGACCTAGTGGCGCCATACGTTGCTGATTTGGTTAACGTGGTTGATATGGAAGCTATCCAGAAAGCGAACATCAAAATTGGTGTGGATCCACTGGGCGGCAGCGGTATTGATTACTGGCGTCAAATTGGTAAAGCGTACAACCTAGATCTTACTTTGGTAAGTGAAGCGGTTGACCCTTCATTCCAATTCATGTCTCTAGACAAAGATGGCGTGGTTCGTATGGACTGTTCTTCACCATACGCAATGGCAGGCTTGCTTGCGCTTAAAGATGAGTACGCACTAGCGTTTGGTAACGACCCAGATTACGATCGCCACGGTATTGTGACGCCAAAAGGTCTAATGAACCCTAACCATTTCCTAGCGGTTTGTATCGACTATCTATACCGTAACCGTGAAGGTTGGGGTAAAGAAGTTGCAGTTGGTAAAACTCTGGTATCAAGTGCATTGATCGACCGCGTAGTAGCAGACTTAGGTCGCGAACTTTGTGAAGTACCAGTTGGTTTCAAATGGTTCGTTGATGGCCTATACAACGGTCAATTTGGCTTCGGTGGTGAAGAGAGTGCGGGCGCTTCTTTCTTGCGTAAAGACGGCACACCTTGGTCAACAGATAAAGACGGCCTAATTCTTTGCCTATTGGCGGCAGAGATCACTGCGGTGACTGGTAAGAACCCGCAAGAGTACTATGAAGAGCTAGCTGCTAAACACGGCGAATCTAAGTACAACCGTATTCAAGCGGTAGCAAATGGTGCGCAAAAAGACGTGCTTAAGAAGCTATCTCCAGAGATGGTCTCTGCTGAAACACTTGCTGGTGATACGATTACTGCTCGCTTGACACATGCTCCAGGCAATGGCGCTGCGATTGGTGGCCTTAAAGTGACAACTGAGAACGGTTGGTTCGCTGCTCGTCCATCAGGCACTGAAGACATCTACAAGATCTACTGTGAAAGCTTTAAAGGTGAAGAGCACCTAAAAGCAATCGAAGCAGAAGCTCAAGAGATTGTTAACCAAGTATTTGCCGCTGCAGGTCTATAATCGAATACGATTCATAGAGTTATAAAGCAAATAATGGAAGGGTTGATGTGAAAGCATCAGCCCTTTTTTATTTGCATGTGAGTAAGTGGCTAGACTAAGTCAGCTCAATGACAAATGGATTAGCCGTGTGGCCAGCTTTGCGGCATCACAAACCAGAATTGGCCAGACTTGGTTTGCCCATGAACGAAGCGATCACCAAATTCGACGATGGGTTCACCGCTGAAATCATCCGTTCCAGCAGCCCATTGCTCTTTGCTGAGAGGATAGAGTGTCTCAGTGATCTGGTGAGCCTGATTTTGATAGCACCAAAATCCGTTTACTTGGCTTGGGTTAATGTCGTAGCCCAAACACTCTGTAGGTACGTTTTGTTCTAGAAATGGGTTGGTATAAAGGCGACCTTGCATCAGAAGATGTTTTGAGTCGACATCGATCTCCGGGTACTGCTCAACAAAGGCGTCTGAAGAGGACATACCAAGTTGATGGCAAAGCATCCTATTGAGCTTCTTGTCCAATTGGTCGTTAGAATTGGGACCAAACCATGTTTGCTCATGAAGTAGGTAAAACTTAATTGCCACTTCCCAGTGTTCTAATTTTTGGCTGTTCGTGTCTTCCAGGATAAAGTCGATTGCGCCGAGTGTTCTTCCCTCAACATTAATCTGGATCTCATCGTGCTTAATTGAATAATTATCCGAAGTCATGATGACTTGTTCACATAAGTGTTGGTAGAGGAAACCTAATCTAGGGTTACCTTTATAAATATGCGACTCGTCGAGTGCTTGGTGGTTTGAGAATGCAGTGAGATCAGAAATGGGCGGCTTGATTTCTAGTAGCGGTGGTGAGCTAATCACCCATTGGTAAAAGCGTTGCAGTTCGGTCATCGGTTCCTCGTAAACTTCAGTCATCTGTTTTCTATAAACAGAGTGGAAGGGCTTTCGACATTCTACCCGTAAATTGATATAACGACGTTATTATAAAGGTAAGCTGGAAATAAAAATGAATAACTTACAGTTAGAAAAGCTACTGAACGAAAAACTGCAGCCACAGCAGATTAAAGATTACTGCCCAAACGGTCTTCAAATTGAAGGTGCTCCTGAGGTCAAGCGCATCGTCACTGGTGTAACGGCTTCTCAAGCGCTGATTGATAAAGCGGTAGAATTGAACGCTGATGCTTTGTTGGTTCATCACGGTTTCTTTTGGAAAGGTGAGTCAGAGGCAATTCGTGGCATGAAGGGCAAACGCATTCGCGCTCTGATTAAGAATGACATTAACCTTTTGGGTTATCACTTACCTCTCGATATCCATCCTGAACTTGGTAACAACGCCAAACTCGCTGAACTGCTTGATATTGAAGTAGAAGGTGGCTTGGAAGGGCACCCACAATCGGTTGCTATGTTTGGTAGATTAAAGACACCGATGACCGGTGCTGAGTTTGCGGCAAAAATTGATCAAGTACTGAATCGTAAGCCGCTACATATTGCTCCTGAAAACGCAGATAAAATGATTGAAACGGTAGGTTGGTGTACTGGCGGCGGTCAAGATTACATTGAGCTTGCAGCTTCTCAAGGTATCGATGCATTTATCTCTGGTGAGATTTCAGAACGCACAACCTATTCAGCACGTGAGCAAGACATTCATTATTTTGCAGCAGGCCACCACGCAACTGAACGCTACGGCGTTAAAGCACTAGGTGAATGGTTAGCAAAAGAGCACGGCTTGGATGTTGAGTTCATAGATATCGACAACCCAGTTTAAGAACAGATGCGGGATAAGGGATACGAGTAAATAGCATTCGTCATTCCCTAGACTGACGAAGGAGGGAGTAGGGAATCTCTTTTGGCTATCTACTCGTTGAATGAGATCCCCAACTCACTCGTCCCTCGTTCTTGGGGATGACGGCATAGTTCGTTCCTATAGTCATTCCTTAGACTGACGAAGGAGGGAGTAGGGAATCTTTTTGGGCTATCTACTCGTTGAATGAGATCCCCAACTCGCTCGTCCCTCGCTCTTGAGGATGACGAGCAACTATAAATTTGTATCCGTCTATGCGACGCGCCAGTCCGAACGCTAAAGGGGGGTATCCGAATCCGTCATTCCCTAGACTGACGAAGGAGGGAGTAGGGAATCTCTTTGGGCTATCTACTCGTTGAATGAGATCCACAACTCACTCGTTCCTCGCTCTTGGGGATGACGGCATAGTTTGTTCCTATCGTCATTCCCTAAACTGACGAAGGAAGGAGTAGGGAATCTCTTTGATAGTACCGTGATAGAGGTTCAAAATATCTCGTATCTCGTATCTCGTATCTCGTATCTCGTATCTCGTATCTCGTATCTCGTATCTCGTATCTCGTATCTCGTATCTCGTATCTCGTATCTCGTATCTCGTATCTCGTATCTCGTATAAAAGAAAAGGGTTGATGCTTTCGCACCAACCCTTTTTAACAATCATACTTTAATCGCAATTATTCACGTTCGTGAAGTGCTTTAAAGTCACGTTGCTCTTCACCAGTGTACAGCTGACGAGGACGACCGATACGGTTTGTCGGATCGCTGTGCATTTCGTTCCAGTGTGCAATCCAACCGATAGTACGAGACATCGCGAAGATTACTGTAAACATAGACACTGGAATGCCGATCGCTTTCAGAATGATACCTGAGTAGAAGTCTACGTTCGGGTATAGCTTCTTAGACACAAAGTATTCATCAGAAAGAGCGATACGTTCAAGTTCCATTGCTACGTCAAGTAGTGGATCTTGGATGTTCAGCTCTTTAAGTACTTCGTGACACGCTTCGCGCATTACTGTTGCACGTGGATCGTAGTTCTTGTAAACGCGGTGACCGAAGCCCATCAAACGGAATGGGTCATCTTTGTCTTTCGCTTTTGCAACATACTCTTCGATGTTATCTACGCTACCGATCTCTTCAAGCATACGTAGACACGCTTCGTTTGCACCGCCGTGAGCTGGGCCCCAAAGTGACGCGATACCAGCTGCGATACAAGCAAACGGGTTAGCACCAGATGAACCAGATAGACGTACTGTCGATGTCGAAGCATTTTGTTCGTGATCAGCGTGTAGAGTGAAAATCTTATCCATTGCGCGAGCAACAATAGGGTTCACTTCGTACTCTTCACATGGGTTTGCGAACATCATGTGTAAGAAGTTTTCTGCGTAGCCTAGGTCGTTACGTGGGTAGATAAACGGCTGACCGATTGAATATTTGTAACACATTGCTGCCAGTGTCGGCATTTTTGAAATCAGGCGGTAAGCCGCAATTTCACGGTGTGTATCGTTGTTGATATCAAGTGAGTCGTGGTAGAACGCAGCTAGAGCGCCTACTACACCACACATTACAGCCATTGGGTGAGCATCACGACGGAAGCCGTGGAAGAAACTAGCAATTTGCTCGTGAACCATAGTGTGACGTGTCACGGTAGTCTTGAACTTTTCGTATTCAGCTCGAGATGGGGCTTCACCGAAAAGAAGTATGTAACATACTTCTAAGTAATCAGCGTTATTGGCAAGTTGGTCAATTGGATAACCACGGTGTAAAAGGATACCTTTACCACCGTCAATAAAAGTGATTTGAGACTCACAAGATGCAGTGGCAAGAAAACCAGGGTCAAAAGTGAAAAAACCATTAGAACCTAGTGTACGAACATCGATCACTGGAGTACCTAGTACACCTTCTGTAATCGGCAGCTCGATTGGCGCTTGACCTTCAATGTGAAGGGTAGCTTTCTTATCCGCCATAACAATCTCCTTTGTTTATTATTTAATCCGTCCAGGATGTTTATGTGCCATTTTTTTACTGGTCTTACGTGGGAAAGTCAATTTTTCTGCAGCTTTGTGTGCACTTGTTAGTGTTTTTTACATTAAATTCGTTAAAAATCTGGTCTGTGTAGCATTATTTGTTACATCAATTGTATTAGAATGTTGCCGACCGTATAGTGGCGATGAAAAATTTGGTTAAAACCTTATAAATGCAAGGCTAAGAAGAAATGTGAGGTGTCTATCTTAATCTTGTTGTTAACAATTATTTTACAATTATCTAAGGCTCAACTTCAGTTATTTGTTAAGTTAATGTTAAATTTTGAAAGTTTGCGATCAAATTTTGTCCATAACAATATCATAAGGTTATTTAATGACCATAATGCTCAATGGAGCTGAGTGAGCAAGCCCGTGAAAGAAAGAAAGACAAGACCTGTTAATTTAGATTTACAGACCATCCACTTTCCGATCACTGCAATAGCTTCCATCCTACACCGTGTGTCTGGGGTGATTACTTTTGTTGCGATTGGAATTTTGCTTTGGTTACTATCCATTTCCCTCTCATCCCCAGTAGGCTTTATGGAAGCTAGCGACATTGTCGACGGTTTCTTTGTGAAGTTTATTCTGTGGGGCATTTTAACCGCTTTGGCTTACCACATTGCTGGTGGTATTCGTCACCTTCTTATGGACTTAGGTCACTTTGAAGAGCTGGAATCTGGCGCTAAGAGCGCTAAGGTTGCATTCGCAGCGACAGCGGTATTGTCTCTACTAGCGGGGATCTTAGTATGGTAAACAACGTTTCGACATTTGGCCGTAATGGCGTTCACGATTTCTTATTGATTCGTGCAACTGCAATCATTATGACGCTATATACAATTTATTTGGTGAGCTTTTGTGCCTTCACCGATATCTCTTACGTATCATGGACTCAGTTCTTTGGTGGAACTTTCACTAAAGTATTTACCATGTTAGCGCTTACTTCGGTTCTTGTTCACGCTTGGATCGGTCTATGGCAAGTGCTAACCGACTACATCAAGTGCGCTAAACTGCGTGTTGGCCTTCAAGTAGGTGTAGTTGCGGTTCTTCTTGGATATTTCTTCTCTGGTCTGTTTATTTTGTGGGGTGCGTAAGTGACTATTCCTGTTCGTGAGTTTGATGCCGTAGTTATCGGTGCTGGTGGTGCTGGTATGCGTGCCGCACTGCAAATTTCAGAGCAAGGCCTATCATGTGCATTGCTTTCTAAAGTTTTCCCAACTCGTTCTCATACCGTATCTGCTCAAGGTGGTATTACGGTTGCGCTAGGTAATGCGCATGAAGATCACTGGGAACAACATATGTATGACACAGTAAAAGGTTCTGATTACATCGGTGACCAAGATGCTATCGAATACATGTGTAAAAATGGCCCAGAATCAGTTATCGAACTAGAAAAGATGGGTCTTCCATTTTCTCGTTTCGACAACGGCACCATTTACCAACGTCCTTTTGGTGGCCAATCGAAAAACTTTGGTGGTGAGCAAGCGGCTCGTACCGCTGCAGCAGCTGACCGTACTGGTCACGCATTGCTACACACGCTTTACCAACAAAACATTAAGCACAAAACAACCGTGTTCTCTGAGTGGTACGCGCTTGATCTTGTGAAGAATGAAGACGGTGCCATTCTTGGTACAACAGCACTTTGCATGGAAACAGGCGAAGTATGCTACTTCAAAGCGAAAGCAACGATCCTAGCGACTGGCGGTGCTGGTCGTATCTACGCATCGACAACTAACGCACACATCAATACCGGTGATGGTGTTGGTATGGCGATTCGTGCTGGCGTTCCAATGCAAGATATCGAAATGTGGCAGTTCCACCCAACGGGTATTGCTGGCGCAGGTGTTCTTGTAACAGAAGGCTGTCGTGGTGAAGGTGGTTACCTTCTAAATAAAGACGGCGAACGTTTCATGGAACGTTACGCTCCAAACGCGAAAGACTTAGCGGGTCGTGACGTTGTTGCTCGTTCAATGATGGTAGAGATCCGTGAAGGTCGTGGTTGTGACGGTCCTTGGGGTCCACACATTAAACTGAAACTTGACCACCTAGGTAAAGAGACACTTGAGTCTCGTCTACCAGGTGTATGTGAACTGTCTCGTACATTCGCACACGTTGATCCAGTAAAAGAGCCAATCCCAGTAATCCCAACGTGTCACTACATGATGGGTGGTGTACCGACACAAGTTTCTGGCCAAGCGATTAAGCAGGGTACAGATGGTAGCGATGTAGAAGTACAAGGTCTATTCGCTTGTGGTGAGATTGCTTCAGTATCCGTACACGGTGCTAACCGTCTAGGTGGTAACTCACTGCTTGATTTGGTTGTATTCGGTCGTGCTACAGGTCTACACCTAGGTGAGACTCTGAAGAAGCAAGCTGATGCGAAACCTGCAACGGAAGAAGATATCGCTCGTTCTCTAGAGCGCTACAACCGTTGGGAAAACAGCACAGACGGCGAAGATCCAGCGCAGATCCGTAAAGATCTACAGCAATGTATGCAGAACAACTTCTCTGTATTCCGCGAAGGTCAAGCAATGGCTGACGGCCTAGAAGAGCTTAAAGCAATTCGTGAGCGTCTGAAGAATGCACACCTTTCCGATAAGTCTACTGAGTTCAACACGCAGCGTATTGAGTGTCTAGAGCTTGAAAACCTAATGGAAACAGCTTATGCGACGGCTGTAGCGGCAAACTACCGTACAGAGAGTCGTGGTGCACATGCTCGTTTTGACTTCCCTGATCGTGATGATGAGCAATGGCTATGCCACACGCTTTACAATCCTGAGTCAGAAAGCATGACTAAGCGTAACGTAAACATGGAACCTATCCATCGTGAAGCGTTCCCGCCAAAAGCACGTACGTACTAAGGAGACATGACCATGAAACTGAATTTCTCTTTATACCGTTACAATCCAGATGTCGACCAAAAGCCTTACATGAAGGAATACACCCTAGAGGTGGATGAAGGTTCAGACATGATGCTTCTGGATGCGCTGATTCTATTGAAAGAACAAGATCCAACGATCGCATTCCGCCGCTCATGCCGTGAAGGTGTATGTGGTTCGGATGGTCTGAACATGAACGGTAAAAACGGCCTAGCGTGTATCACGCCTCTATCTGCGCTGAAAGGCGATAAGATCGTGATTCGCCCGCTGCCAGGTTTACCTGTTGTTCGTGACCTGATTGTTGATATGACTCAGTTCTACGATAACTACGAAAAAGTAAAACCATTCCTAGTGTCTGATGGCAATGTACCACCGGCACGTGAAAACTTACAAAGCCCTGATGAGCGTGCTCATTTAGATGGACTGTACGAATGTATCATGTGTGCATGTTGTACAACGTCATGCCCATCGTTCTGGTGGAACCCTGACAAGTTCATCGGACCAGCAGGCCTACTTGCCGCGTACCGTTGGCTAATTGATAGCCGAGATACTGCGACAGATGAACGTTTGTCTGATCTTGATGATGCATTTAGCGTTTTTCGTTGCCATGGCATCATGAATTGTGTAAGTGTTTGTCCTAAGGGATTAAATCCGACGAAAGCGATTGGTCACATCAAGACCATGTTAGTGAATCGTTCGGTTTAAGTTATAAAAAAAATTGCCGCCCTAGAAGTTTTGGGGCGGCCTTTTAATAGCTCGGCATAGACCGCAGCAAACGTGAAAACTACTGGTTAAGGGAAAATATGCACAACGGCGTGATGAAGGCATGGCTCGAGTCTTCACACTTGGCTGGCGCCAATGCAACGTACGTAGAAGAACTCTATGAACTGTATCTAAGTGACCCCGATTCGGTAAGTGACGAATGGAGAAGTGTTTTTGAAGAATTACCTGTGCAAGCTTCAGAAGCGGTGGAACAACCACACTCTCGTGTTCGTGAATACTTCCGTCGACTCGCTCAAGAAACAAAGCATTACAGTGTCCAAGTTAGTGATCCAGATGTCGATGCGAAACAAGTAAAAGTTCTGCAACTGATTAATGCTTATCGATTCCGAGGGCATCAAGCAGCAAATCTAGACCCCCTAGGTTTATGGAAGAGAGCGACAGTTGATGAACTGGACCCTTCTTTCCACACTCTTACCGAAGAAGACCTCAATGAGACGTTTAACGTCGGCTCTTACGCGATTGGCCAAGAGACGATGGTGCTTAAAGATTTACACAAATCTCTAAAGCAAACCTATTGTGGTTCAATTGGTGCTGAATACATGCACATGACTAATACAGAGCAAAAACGTTGGATTCAACAACGTTTAGAGTCTGTGTCTGGTCAACCCTCTTTCAACAAAGAAGAAAAGCAAGCTTTCCTAGAAGAGCTAACCGCTGCTGAAGGTCTTGAGCGCTATCTTGGTGCGAAATTCCCAGGAGCGAAACGTTTCTCGTTGGAAGGTGGTGATGCACTTATCCCAATGACGAAAGAGATCATTCGTCATGCTGGTGGACAAGGCATGCGTGAAGTCGTTGTTGGTATGGCTCACCGTGGTCGTCTAAACATGTTGGTTAACGTGCTTGGTAAAAAGCCGCAAGACCTGTTTGACGAGTTCGCGGGTAAGCACGACGAAACGTGGGGTACTGGTGATGTTAAATACCACCAAGGTTTCTCTGCGGATTTCGCGACACCAGGTGGCAACGTTCACTTAGCACTAGCATTCAACCCATCACACTTAGAAATCGTAAACCCAGTGGTTATCGGTTCAGTACGTGCACGTCAAGATCGCCTAGGTGATACTGATGGTAGCCGTGTACTGCCAATCACTATTCACGGTGACTCAGCAATCGCTGGTCAGGGTGTTGTGCAAGAGACGTTTAACATGTCTCAAGCTCGTGGTTTCTGTGTAGGTGGTACGGTTCGTATCGTTGTAAATAACCAAGTTGGTTTTACAACGTCTAACCCTCGCGACACACGCTCTACGATGTACTGTACCGATATCGCTAAGATGGTACAGGCTCCGATTTTTCACGTTAATGCAGATGATCCAGAAGCGGTTGCTTTTGTTGCTCGCTTAGCACTGGATTACCGTAATACTTTCAAACGTGATGTTGTTATCGACCTAGTTTGTTACCGTCGCCACGGTCACAACGAAGCCGATGAGCCGAACGCAACTCAGCCTTTGATGTACCAAAAAATCAAGAAGCACCCAACACCACGTAAGCTTTACGCTGACGTGCTAATGGAGCGCGGTGAGTTTGGTATTGATACGGCAACTCAGCTGGTTAACGAATATCGTGACGCACTTGATCACGGTGAAGTTGTGGTTAAAGAGTGGCGCCCAATGGCACTTCACTCTGTAGACTGGTCTCCTTACCTAGGTCACGACTGGAATATTGATTGGGACAACAAAGTTGATATTGAGCGTCTAAAAGACCTTGGTACTAAGATTTGCCAATACCCAGAGAGCCACAAACTGCAAAGCCGAGTAAATAAACTGTACAACGATCGTACTGCCATGGTGAATGGTGAGAAACAAGTCGATTGGGGTATGGCTGAAACTCTGGCGTATGCAACACTTGTTGATGATGGCAAGCGTATTCGTATCTCTGGCCAAGATTCAGGCCGTGGTACCTTCTTCCACCGTCACTCAGTACTGCACAACCAATCAGACGCAAGCACGTATGTTCCTCTTGCGAACATTCATGATAAGCAGGGTCCATTCCAAGTATTTGACTCGGTATTGTCTGAAGAAGCAGTGTTAGCGTTCGAGTATGGTTACGCAACAGCAGAGCCAAGCGGTCTAACCCTTTGGGAAGCACAATTTGGTGATTTCGCAAACGGTGCGCAAGTGGTTATCGACCAATTTATTTCGTCAGGTGAGCAAAAGTGGGCACGTCTATGTGGCTTGACTATGCTGCTTCCTCACGGCTATGAAGGCCAAGGCCCAGAGCACTCTTCTGCGCGTCTTGAGCGTTACCTTCAATTGTGTGCTGAACAAAACATGCAGGTTGTTGTTCCTTCAACACCGGCTCAGGTTTACCACATGATTCGTCGTCAGGTAGTTCGACCAATGCGTCGTCCTCTGATTGTAATGTCACCTAAGTCATTGCTTCGTCACCCGCTGTGTACGTCTTCTCTAGAAGACCTAGCAGAAGGTACGTTCCAACCAGCTATCGCAGAGATTGACGATATCGCCCCTGAGAACGTAAAACGCGTCGTATTCTGTTCAGGTAAGGTTTACTTCGACCTACTTGACCAAAGACGTAAGAACGAGCAAGACGACGTTGCTATTGTTCGTATTGAGCAGCTATACCCATTCCCTTACGAGGATGTTCGCGCTGCAATTGCACAATACACAAATGTCGTTGATTACGTTTGGTGTCAAGAAGAGCCTCAGAACCAAGGTGCTTGGTACAGCAGCCAACATAACTTCCGAGCTGCTATCCCAGTAGGCGCTGATATTCAATACGCAGGTCGTCCTGCATCAGCATCACCAGCTGTAGGCTATATGTCGGTACACTTGAAACAACAAAAAGCGTTAGTAGATGACGCTCTGACCCTACCAAAGAACTAGAAGTAAAAGGAAAATACAGACATGACAATTGAAATTCTGGTTCCAGATTTACCTGAATCTGTGGCTGATGCAACAGTTGCGACTTGGCACAAAAAACCAGGCGAAGCGGTTGCACGTGATGAAGTCATTGTAGATATCGAAACAGACAAAGTAGTTCTAGAAGTACCTGCGCCTGAAGCGGGTGTTCTGGAAGCTATCATCGAAGACGAAGGTGCTACGGTACTTTCCAAGCAGCTTATTGCTAAGTTGAAGCCTGGCGCGGTTGCAGGTGAGCCAACAACAGATATCACTGAAGACACAGAAGCATCTCCTGACAAACGCCATAAAGCAGCGCTTACAGAAGAGAGCAACGACGCACTGAGCCCAGCTGTTCGTCGTCTTCTAGCTGAACACAACCTACAACCAGCTGACGTGAAAGGCACTGGTGTTGGTGGTCGTATTACTCGTGAAGACATCGACGCACACCTAGCGGCAGCGAAAGCGGCGCCGGCAGCAGCTGCACCAGCGGTTGAAGCGCCAGCGGCAGCTCGTAGCCAGAAGCGCGTGCCTATGACTCGCCTACGTAAGACAGTAGCTAACCGTCTTCTAGAAGCGAAGAACAGCACAGCAATGCTAACGACGTTCAACGAAGTAAACATGAAGCCAATCATGGATCTTCGTAAGCAGTACAAAGACCAATTCGAGAAGCGTCACGACACGCGTCTTGGTTTCATGTCTTTCTACGTGAAAGCGGTAACTGAAGCGCTTAAGCGTTACCCAGAAGTAAACGCATCTATCGATGGTGATGATATCGTTTACCACAACTACTTCGATATCAGCATGGCGGTATCTACGCCACGTGGTCTAGTGACTCCAGTACTGAAAGACTGTGACACACTAGGTTTCGCTGACATTGAAAAAGGCATCAAAGAGCTAGCGATCAAAGGCCGTGACGGCAAGCTAACTGTTGATGAACTAATGGGTGGTAACTTCACTATCACAAACGGTGGTGTATTTGGCTCTCTAATGTCTACGCCAATCATCAACCCACCACAAGCGGCTATCTTGGGTATGCACAAAATCCAAGAACGTCCAATGGCAGTTGATGGCAAAGTAGAAATTCTACCAATGATGTACCTAGCGCTTTCTTACGACCACCGTCTAATCGATGGCCGTGAATCAGTTGGCTTCCTAGTGACCATCAAAGAGCTTCTAGAAGATCCTGCACGTCTGCTATTAGACGTTTAGTATCGCTAAAACGTCTAGTTAGCCCTGTTAGCTAGACGTAAAAAGTTTCAAAGGCTAGGCTGCTCAACGTCTGGCCTTCACTTGAACTGTTAAGCCATTACAAAATGGACAGCAGTTGATTTGAGAAGACCCTACAGACGTAACACAGGAAACTGTGTCGTTATGGAAATAATAATCCCTTAAGGGAAAATAAACGGAATATCAAAATGAATTTGCATGAATACCAAGCCAAACAGCTGTTTGCAGAATTCGGTTTGCCTGTACCAGAAGGTTTCGCATGTGATACTGCACAAGAAGCTTTCGAAGCTGCTGGCCGTATTTCAACTGAGAAAAAAGTCGTTAAGTGTCAAGTACACGCTGGTGGCCGCGGTAAAGCGGGTGGCGTAGAGCTACACGACACAAAAGAAGGCGTTAAAGAGTTTGCACAAAAGTGGCTAGGTAAAAACCTAGTGACTTACCAAACAGACGCAAATGGTCAGCCTGTAACTAAGATCCTAGTTGAAGAAGCGTCAAACATCGCTAACGAACTTTACCTAGGTGCTGTTGTTGACCGTGCAACTCGTAAAATTGTATTCATGGCGTCAACTGAAGGCGGTGTGGACATCGAGAAAATCGCTGAAGAAACTCCAGAGTTGATTCACCAATCTGCGATCGATCCTCTAGTAGGCCCTCAAGCTTACCAAGGCCGTGAACTGGCATTCAAACTTGGTTTAGTTGGCGATCAAATCAAACAGTTCGTTAAGATCTTCATGGGTCTTGGTGAAATGTTCGCTCAGTACGATCTAGCTCTACTGGAAATTAACCCACTTGTTATCACTGGTGAAGGCAACCTGCTTTGTCTAGACGGCAAGATCAACATCGACTCAAACGCGATGTACCGTCAACCTAAACTGCGTGAAATGCACGATCCATCTCAAGAAGATGAGCGCGAAGCACACGCAGCACAGTGGGAACTAAACTACGTAGCACTAGATGGTAACGTTGGCTGTATGGTTAACGGTGCAGGCCTTGCGATGGGTACGATGGATATCGTTAACCTACACGGCGGAAAACCAGCAAACTTCCTTGATGTAGGCGGCGGCGCAACGAAAGAGCGTGTAGCTGAAGCATTCAAGATCATCCTTTCTGATGACAATGTTAGCGCAGTACTAGTAAACATCTTCGGTGGCATCGTACGTTGTGACATGATCGCTGAAGGTATTATCGGTGCGGTTAAAGAAGTAGGCGTAACAGTACCTGTTGTTGTTCGTCTAGAAGGTACAAACGCAGACCTAGGTCGCGAAGTACTTGCTAATTCTGACGTTGATATCATTGCAGCTGAATCTCTAACAGATGCTGCTCAGAAAGTTGTTGCTGCTGCGGAGGCGAAATAATGTCTGTATTAATTAACAAAGACACTAAAGTAATCTGTCAGGGTTTCACTGGCGGTCAAGGTACATTCCACTCAGAGCAAGCTATCGCATACGGTACGCAAATGGTTGGTGGTGTATCTCCTGGTAAAGGTGGTCAAACTCACCTTGGTCTTCCTGTATTCAACACTGTACGCGAAGCAGTCGAAGTAACTGGCGCAACAGCAACGGTTATCTACGTACCAGCACCTTTCTGTAAAGACGCAATCCTAGAAGCGATTGATGCAGGTATCGAACTGATCGTAACGATCACTGAAGGTATCCCAACAACAGACATGATCGACGTTAAAGTGAAGCTAGAAGAAACTGGCGTTCGCATGATCGGTCCTAACTGTCCAGGTCTTATCACTCCAGACGAGTGTAAGATTGGTATCATGCCTGGTCACATCCACAAGAAAGGTAAAGTAGGTATCGTATCTCGTTCAGGTACTCTTACTTACGAAGCAGTTAAACAAACAACAGATGAAGGCTTCGGTCAGTCTACGTGTGTTGGTATCGGTGGTGACCCAATCCCAGGTTCAAACTTCATTGATATCCTAAAACTGTTCCAAGAAGACCCTGAGACTGAAGCAATCGTAATGATTGGTGAGATCGGTGGTACTGCGGAAGAAGAAGCGGCAGCGTTCATCAAAGAGAACGTAACTAAGCCAGTTGTTTCTTACATCGCAGGTGTTACTGCTCCTCCGGGTAAACGTATGGGCCACGCTGGCGCAATCATCTCTGGCGGTAAAGGTACTGCTGAAGACAAATTCGCAGCACTAGAAGCAGCAGGCGTTAAGACAGTTAAGTCTCTTGCTGACATCGGTAAAGGTCTACGTGAGATTACTGGTTGGTAATCTGCGCTTTAAGCGATGAATAATAGAAAGGCTTGGTCAATGACCAAGCCTTTTTTGTTTGTATGGTTTTTTAAGATGCGAGATCGTAACGTTAAGCGCGGCTCTTAACCATCTGGGACAACATAAACATTGCAGCAGCACTGATCACAACAGATGGGCCAGCAGGTGTGTCGTAAAACCAAGATAGGCTCAGTCCGCCACATACTGCGATTGAGCCAATAATTGAAGCGAACAACGCCATTTGCTCCGGTGTACTTGAGAACTTTCTTGCCGTTGCTGCAGGGATAATCAACAGTGATGTCATGATTAACGCCCCAACAAACTTCATACCAACCGCAATCACGATGCCGACCAGTAGCATTAGAATCAGGCGCATTAAATCAATGTTGATGCCATCAACCGCTGCAAGATCTTCGTTCACCGTTGTCGATAACAGCGGTCGCCAGAAGATAGCCAAAACCAAACCAATAACACCGGCGCCCGCATAGATGAACACTAAATCAGTAGGAGAAACGGCAAGCAGATCACCGAATAGGTAACTCATAAGGTCAACACGCACGTTATCTAAGAAGCTAACAGCAACCAAGCCGAGTGACAGTGCACTGTGGGCTAATATGCCAAGCAACGTATCTGTCGCGACCAACTTTTGCTTTTGTAAGGTCACGAGTAGTACGGCCAACATTAAGCAGCAAATCAGCAGCGCGAGGTACAAGTTAATATTGAACAGAAAACCAAGCGCTAAACCCATTAAAGAGGCGTGTGCCAGTGTGTCACCAAAGTACGCCATCTTACGCCACACCACGAACGAACCTAGTGGACCAGCAATAAGTGCAATGCCTAAGCCAGCGAGGATAGAAGGTAAAAGAAACTCAAGCATTAGTGTTGATGTCCGTGTTTATGGCTAGAACAGTCGTGCACATCTCCAGATACAGGTTGGCCTGCTAAGTCATGGTGATGATGGTTATGTTGGTGATGGTAGAACGCCAAGCTCTCTTGCACCGCGGTACCGAAGAGGGCGATGTAAGAAGGGTGATGTTTGATATCTGCAGGAGCACCTGAACAGCAGATGTGGTGGTGTAAACAGATCACGTCATCTGTTTTTGCCATCACCAAATGCAAGTCATGTGACACCATAAATACAGCGCAACCAAAGCGATGGCGAATAGAGTCAATCAGTTCATAGAGATCAATTTGACCCTGTACATCAACGCCTTGTGCAGGTTCATCAAGGACCAATAGGTCAGGTCTTCTCAAAAGGGACCGAGCAATCAGTACGCGTTGGTTTTCACCACCTGATAGCTGATGCATGTTGCTTTTCATCAGGTGTTCAGCACCGACGAGTTTTAGCGCTTCTAAGATCTCTTGTTTACTGAATTTACCAGTGAGTTTAAGGAAACGCTCTACATTGAGAGGTAGAGAGTCATTCAGCTTTAGCTTTTGAGGAACATAACCAATTTTTAGTTTTTTTGATTTGGTAATCTTTCCGGAGTATTTGTGCTGGAGCCCAAGTAGTACTTTTACTAGGGTTGATTTTCCCGCACCGTTTGGCCCAATTAGGGTAGTGATTCTGCCACGCTCTAAATTTAGAGAGATATTGTCTAGGACTTTTCGACCGTCAAACTCGACGCTCACAGAATCTAGTTGGATTAAGTTATCCATGAATAGAACTCATTTGCAATTCGCTAATGTTATAATGTAACATTTACCTCAAGCCTAAGCTACTTTTCTATTATCGAGGAATTATGTCACGTTCATCTTATATACTTGCTACTTTGCTTTTAGCGCCAAGTGTTGCAAGTGCCAATACTATTCTAACAAGCTTCAAACCAATTCAAATGATTGTGACAGAATTAACGCAAGGCGTTAGTGAACCGGATGTGTTGATGAACAGCAATGCTTCGCCGCACGATTATGCGCTTAAACCGTCTGATGTCAAAAAAGTTCACGGTGCAGACATGGTTGTTTGGTTTGGTCCTGATTTAGAAGCGTTTCTGCCTAAGGTGATTGAATCGAATGATAACGTTATCGAAATCGGTAAAATCCCTGGTATCAACTTACGAGAGTTCGGCCACGATGAGCATGACCATGACGCGCATGAAGGTCACCACCACGGCAGCCACGACCCGCATTTTTGGTTGGGGATCGATCAGGTTGCAGTTGCTGCGAAATACATTTCAGACAAGCTAATTGAAACTGACCCAGACAATGCAATGGCATATCAAGAAAATCTCGATTCATTCCTGATTGCATTGAAAGAGAAGCAGCAGTCTATTCGTGAGCAACTTGCTCCTGTGAAAGACAAAGGCTACTACGTTTTCCACGATGCTTATGGTTACTATGAAGAAGAATTTGGCCTAAATAACTTGGGTCATTTCACCGTGAGCCCAGAGCGTAAACCGGGTGCAAAAAGCTTGATTGCGATTAAGAAAACGATAGTACGTGAAAACGTTCAATGTGTGTTTTCTGAGCCTCAATTTACACCGGCTGTAATTGAATCAGTGACTCGTGGAAGTAATGCGAAACAAGGTCAATTAGACCCAATTGGCTCTACAGTTGAAGTGAAGAGCGGAAGTTATTTCGATTTTCTTCAGCAACTTACCGATAGTTACGCAAGCTGTCTAAGTGCAAAGTAATCAATAGTAAGTAACTTTTACTCCACTTTGCTCTCTATATGATTATGAATAATGCCGCTTTTTGCGGCATTTTCGTGACCGCTAAGATAAAACCTTTCAACAAACAATAAACCTTCTTTCTCCTTCGTAGATTTCCGCTAAAATGGAAAGATAATAATAAGCACAAAAAAACTCAGTTTCTGGTCGAGCAGGTTAAGACATTGCGGTAGCCGAAACTTCATACGTTGTTGCTGTTCAGGATTAGAAGTTGTATCGAATTGTCTTCCGAATGTTCATGCTAATGAGCATTTCATTTAGCGCTCTTGCGTTAAATACATCACCGTCTGTCTTTTATCCTTTGCCTGTTCAAGCGCAAGGGAATTTTCTCGCGGCTAAAAATCTCTATCTAGGCGCAGGTGGTGGGCTTTGGATCCATGATGTGCATGGAAAAGTCCTGTTTTACGATGGTCGAGCTTTGCTACCACGAAAAGGCAGCCTGCTACAGTTCTCATCGGAACACGTTGCTTTCCTGAACGATGAGTTTTGGACGTTTTTTGATAATGAGGTATATCGACATACTCCTGGGCTTGGTAACGAGCTTGCATTTAGCCTTAGCCCTGGTTCAGAGATAACCAATATTGGTGCCTCTGACAATTATATCTGGGTGACCGACGGCAATAACTTCTACACTTATAACACTCAGTCGTTAGAATTTAATACCTATTCACTTCTCAAATTGTACCGATACAACAACAGCAGCGACATTACGATTAATGATGCTGAGTGGGTATTATCAAAATGGGTACTGGCAACCAGTTCCGGTACTTACCTATCAGAAAATCAAGAATTTACCCATGTTGCTGCCTCTGATAAACACTACATCGAAACCGTGTACTTTTCGAATGCGCGACGTGAATTATTGATTGGTACATTAAATGGTGTTGTGATTGCTGATTTGGCTAATTCTGAGAAAGAGACCAAGATCAGTGGCTCGCATGTGCTCTCTGTTGCTGAAACAACAGATCAATATTGGATTGGTACTGAGCACGGCTTGATTAGCTACAACTTTATTACCGGCGAAATCACTCGTTTTGAACAAGCTGCTAACCAAGACTTTTCGTTACCGGGCGAGAAAATTTACTCACTAATTAACGATCATGCTGGTGGGATGTGGGTCGCGACCAACAACGGTATTCGGTATTTTTCTTTGTTTAGTAAGACATTCTCAAGAACGCCACTCACCGGAATGGGCATGCACTCCAGCAGTATGGTGATCAATAAAGTTGAGCCAATCGATGAGCATCTATCTTGGGTGGCATCTTCGATGGGCCTCTACCTCGTTGATTCTGAAACTGAAGAGACGCCTAGGCGCGTATATCAAAAACCAGTGCAGGACTTTCAGATTTTTGGTACGTCAATTTGGTTGGCGACCGAAGAAGGGATTATAAGCTTCAATACCGAGACGTTAGAGTTTGAAGCGCTGAATTTGCCAAGAGCCATTGAAGGCGTCCACATCGAGAATTTTGCCCTTCAAGGTGATAACACCCTTTGGATGACCTCTGGTCAAAGCCTCTATTCATTATCGATCGACCATATGGAGCTTACGGGCTACGGAATGGACTGGTTGGTGGATAAGTTCCTGCCAGCAAAAATTACAGACCTAAATATTGGTTTACAAGGTCGCGTCTACATCGGCACCGACCATGGCTTCTATTCCTTTGTTGATAAACGGATCAGCTTTAGTCGTTCCAGCGAACGATTTGGCAAAGTGGTTGATATAGAAAAAGCCAATGATGGCTCTCAGTGGTTTGCGGGTAGTTATGGCGTTTATCGGATTCCTTACGATGGTTCGATGATAGAAGAGATCGCCTTAGTTGAAGAGAACATCAGTCCGAGTTGTCTGATTAGCGATGAGAATGGTGTCTGGTTGGGGTCTTCAAAAGGACTTAGCTATTATGGACTGGATGGTCAGCTGCACAAGCACATAGGTTCACCATTTGGTTTGGTCACTAATGAGTTGGCAGCCGGCGCATGTGAACTCTTTTATAGTGAGGAGAATCAATCCTCACGGTTAGTTTTAGGTTCCAAGTATGGTGTGGTGAGTGCATTGTCTAATGACTTGTTGGTATCTACCACGCCTCATAGCAGAGCATTGCTGAGTAAGATAAGTGTTAACCAAAAGACCGTGTCATTGGGTGGGAAGGCCGCGGATTTAGCCGAGATCCCTTATGGTTCATCGATTGGTTTTAAGCTAGGCATTTTGCCTGCTACATTTGCTCCTGCGATGGAGTATCGACTCAATGATGATGATTCTTGGAGTGAGTTTGAAGGTGGCTTATTAACACTCGACCACTTGCTTCCGGGAGATTATACGCTCGAAGTGAAGCCGGTAAAGGATTCACACTATCGTTTTGTCTCCACCAATCAAAGCTTCTCTATAGCGGAACCTTGGTATCTCAGTAATTGGGCTGCTGCGAGCTCTCTTATCTTACTGATTTGTGTGGTCACCATTTTGGTTTTTTGGCGTTCGCGTTACGTCACTTTTGCCAACAGACATCTTAAAGCACAAGTAGCTTTGAAAACTGATCAGTTGAGGCACCAAAGTCGGATACTACTGACGACTAATCAGCAACTTAAGAAGCAGTTATCGGTTAAGAATGCGCTTGTGTCTCATACAGCCGACGAACTCTCTTCAGAGGTTAACCAAGTTGCAGCCATGCTCCCTAATTGGAGTGATAAACAAGGTAAATCGCCGATTCTTGCGTTAAAGAATGGTTTGGCTCAATTGAGCAATAGCCGGCAAGGTGGTGGCGCCGTTGGTTACGATATGATCTTAATCTTGGAGTCAGTACTTAAGGCTTGGCAGGAAGACTTAGCCAAGGCTGGCATTGAGCTAGAAATAAAGGTAGACACTAAGTACAGACATGTCTCTTTGCTGTATTTTAATCTCGACATAATCTTCAATAGCCTGATCGCGAGCATCATCAAGCGTAACTTTAAGTCGCAGAGTATGGTGGTCATGGTGGAGGAGCTGAAAGAACACCTGGTCGTTACCATCTTAGATCATGGTATGCCTTTCCCTAAGTTAACTTCCAGTATTAGTGACAACAGTGGCAAGTCGACCGACTTAAACATAGAAAAGTTGCCGTTGCTGATGAATCAGAGCGGTGGTGAAATCAATGCCTTTGTGTCGGATTCTCAAAACAAGGTTCAGCTTACTTGGCCAATCGACTATCAGGTATTAGATAATCTCGAAACCAATACAATAGAGCAGATTGAGACTATTAAGCTCGCTAATACCTCTCCTGAGCAGTTAAAGCTTAGTGCAGAACAAGAGTGGAAGAACCGAGTGTCTCAGCTTGTTAGTGAGCACTACGCTGATGCAGAGTTTGGTACCGCTACTGCTGCTAAGTATCTATTTATGTCTGAGAGAAGCTTACAAAGGCGCTTTAAGATGGCTTATAACAAGACCTTTAAAGAACATTTGAATGAGGTTCGCTTGGAGCATGCGTGTGAGCGGTTGCTCGCGGGAGAGAAGATATCAGACGTTGCTTTTGACTCTGGCTTCAATGACCCGTCTTATTTTAGTCAAAGGTTCAAACATCACTTTGGTATGTCTCCATCTAAGTTTGCTGAAAACAATGAAGACTAGAGCGAACAATATTAACCAGCCAGCCTTACGTTAACGACAGATAGTTTTATTGAAGCCTCGACATTCGTGTTGGGGCTTTTTTATGCTTCTACGAGATACGAGATACGAGATACGAGATACGAGATACGAGATACGAGATACGAGATACGAGATACGAGATACGAGATACGAGATACGAGATACGAGATACGAGACAATTGGGGTATTTACGATTGAGTTGTTTGAGTATGGTTTTGTTGGGGGAGGTAAGAAAAAAAATATCGTGGTATAGCCGGGGGGACTATACCACGGGTGCCAATGACACCTTCGCTTGCTGCCGGAGTGATATGGCAAGCCACATCACCTCTGGAATTAAATTAAAGAGAAAGAGTTTCTCTTCGATGGAGTAACTATACGATTAGTGACTTATTTTACTCATAAAATTAACGACAGAAGGCTATGAGAAAAGCGACATTTTAATAAGTTATTGATTTTTAATGACTTGGTGTGTTTTTGTTTATAGTGTACTAGTGAGGTAGTTCTCACTAGTTGTTGAAAGTGACGGTTTTGACGTAAACGTTTTTAACGGAACTTACGAGTATATATTTTCGAAAACATTGATTTCACACAATGGAATTGTGGTCATGTATGTGTATCATGCTGTTAATAACAATCTTTCTCATTATCAATCACGAATTGGGTATTTATGAAACTCTCACAGCTAGAGCAAGGAAAAGCGGCTTCTATAGTTGCCTTAACCGGCTTAACACCAGAAGTTAGAAAAAAGCTAATGGTCATGGGTATGTTGCCAAAAACAGAGGTAACACTAATCCGCCGCGCACCGATGGGCGACCCGCTTCAAGTTGAGGTGAGAGGTGTCTCTATCGCTATTCGTGAAAGCATCGCAGAACAAATCGAGGTTATCTAAATGGATTATCAAGTTCTTACCGTTGGTAACCCGAATAGTGGTAAAACAACGTTATTCAATGCACTAACAGGTGCGAAGCAGCATGTTGGTAACTGGGTAGGCGTAACCGTTGAAAAGAAAACGGGCGTCTATTCACATGCAGGTGACCAATTTCAGCTAACTGACTTGCCTGGTATCTACGCACTAGATAGTGGTAATGATGCAAATAGTATTGATGAATCTATCGCTTCGCGAGCTGTTCTGACTCACCCTGCTGACGTTATCATTAATGTTGTTGATGCAAGTTGTTTAGAACGAAGCTTATACATGACATTGCAATTGCGAGAGTTGGGGCGCCCAATGATCGTTGTATTGAATAAAATGGATGTATTAAAGCGTGAGCGTCAGGTGATTAACCTGAAAGCGCTGGAGAAAGAGCTAGGTTGTCCGGTTCTTAGCTTGTCTGCGAACGATAAAGGCCAAGTGGCTCGTTTTAAAGAGCGCCTACATAAGCTTCTTGTTCAAGGTGTTAGCCTTGATCCTATCTCTATTAACTATGACGAAGCATTAGAAGCACTTATTCCTTCTGTTGAATCACATTTTGATGATGCTGATGTTTCTCACCGAGCGCTTGCGATTCGTGCTCTAGAAAATGATTACTTGGTGCTAAACGGTTTAGCTCCGCAAACACGTACTCAAATTGATAATGTGCGTCTTGGCGCCGAGTTTGATATCGACCTTGCGGTAGCAGACGCGAAGTACACCTTCTTACACGACTTGTGCAAGCGTGTGCGTCGCAGCGAAGGCAAACTAAGCCGTAACTTCACAGAGAAAGCTGACCAATTCATTCTGAACAAATGGGTCGGTATCCCTTTCTTCTTCGTCATCATGTACCTAATGTTCATGTTATCTATCAATATTGGTAGTGCGTTTATCGACTTCTTTGATATTGGTGTTGGTGCAATATTGGTTGATGGTGGACACCATTTATTAGACGGACACCTACCAGTTTGGCTGGTTACTATTCTTGCAGATGGTATCGGTGGCGGTATTCAAACTGTTGCGACCTTTATTCCGGTTATCGCGGCGCTTTACTTGTTCTTAGCGGTACTTGAAAGCTCAGGCTACATGGCACGTGCTGCTTTTGTACTTGATAAAGTGATGCAAAAGATTGGTCTACCTGGCAAAGCATTTGTACCGTTAGTTCTTGGTTTTGGCTGTAATGTACCGTCAATCATGGCTACTCGTACTCTTGACCAAGAGCGTGAGCGTAAACTGGCTGCCTCTATGGCACCATTTATGTCATGTGGTGCTCGCCTGCCTGTATACGCACTGTTTGCTGCAGCATTCTTCCTTGGTGCGGGCCAAAACGTGGTATTTGCTCTGTACATCATGGGTATCCTAGCTTCTGTATTTACTGGCCTGTTCCTTAAAAACACTATCTACCCAGGTAGCAGCGATAGCTTGGTGATGGAGATGCCAGACTACGAGCTGCCAACTGTACAAAACGTGATGCTGAAAACGTGGCAGAAACTGAAGCGTTTCGTGCTTGGCGCAGGTAAAACGATTGTGGTTGTGGTAGCAATCTTAAGCTTCTTGAACTCTCTGGGTATGGACGGCAGTTTCGGTAACGAAGACAGCGAAAATTCAGTACTTTCTAAGGCAGCTCAAGTTGTTACTCCTGTATTCCAACCAATTGGTATTACAGAAGAAAACTGGCCAGCAACGGTAGGTATCATTACTGGTATCTTCGCGAAAGAAGCGGTAGTAGGTACCTTGAACAGCCTTTACACAACGCCTTCTGACGAAGAAGCTGCTGAGTTTGATTTGGCGGCAAGCTTACAAGAAGCGGTGATGACGATCCCTGAAAACTTATCTGGCTTGAGCTACTCAGATCCTCTAGGCATTGAAGTTGGTGACTTAAGCGATTCAGGCGCAGTTGCTGAAGAGCAAGAGGTTGATTCGTCTATCTTTGGTAACCTGAAAGACAAATTTGTTTCTGGTCACGCTGCGTTTGCTTACTTAATCCTTATCCTGCTTTACACACCTTGTGTGGCAGCAATGGGTGCTTATGTTCGTGAATTTGGTCAAATGTTTGCTCGCTTTATTGCGGTTTGGACAATGGCGCTTGGCTACTTTGGTGCGACTTTCTATTACCAAGCGGCAAACTTTGCAGCGCACCCTGTGACAAGTGCAGTGTGGATGGTTGCGATTGCTGGTGGCTTTGTGATCACCTACCGTGTATTCAAGAAGGTTGGCAGCAAGCAAAAAGCATTAGAGGTGCAAGTGGTATGATTTTAACTGAACTTCATCAGTACATAGATAGCCAAGGTGTCGCAGCTCGTAAAGAGATTGCAGCGAAATTTGGTATGAGTGAAGATGGCGTGGATGCGATGTTGAGCGTGTGGGTCAAGAAGGGCAAAGTATCTCGTTTGGTCGACACTAACAAACATGGTCATACGACGCGTGTTCGCTACACCATCTGCAAACAAGATGGTCTGTCGCTGAATGTGATGATGTAGTTCGGTCAATATCTAATAAAAAACCGCAGCCTATGAGCTGCGGTTTTTTTGTTTGTGTTTAACAACTTAAGACTCTTTGGTTTCACCTAACCCAAGAACTTTAAGGCCGATACTCAGTAACAGTATGGATACTGGAAGAACCAATATGTCCCACCCAATACTGTCGAAATTGACGAGTACAAGCTCCAAAAATTTCACGAAGAGAATGATGATAATCACTTCAGCCAAAATGTTTTTCAGGTGGCCAATGTTGGGTGTTTTTATCCAGCTAAGTACTTTGCTTTTATTGACTTGTTGGTCACTTTTCGCGGCATGGCTTTTATCCGAGATGAATAAAGTGAACACACCGTGAGAAAAGATGAAGAGTACAAAAGCAATCAAAAACGTATCCAGAGACTTAATCAAGTAAGAGATCGCGATATCTGTTGTGTCTAAATGCGCGAGCGATTCTGGCGGTACCTGATTGAGCATGAAGATCGCAAAAGCAGAGTAAGTCTTGGTTGCCCCCATAAAGAATAAGAGTAGGGAAGCAAGCATAGAACAGATGATGGCGATCCAGCTGATATGACGAAATAGGTTGAAGGTTTGTTTCATGATGCTCTCTCTATATTGTGTGCAAGAGAGTATACGTGGGAGTTTGTGTTGTGATAATGGGGCGTTTTTGTGAATTATTATTACACATTGGTAATAATCGTGATGCCTAGCAAGAGGCATCACCTGTGTCAGAAGGTTAAGCTTTCTTAAAGATAGAGCTTAGTGACAGCACATTTTGCATACGAGTTAGGATAGCTGCTTGCTCTTCTTCACTACGCTGTTCACCTGGGGTGTTGCCCCACACTGGGCCAGGCCACGCCACATCATCTTTGAAACGTGCGATATGGTGGATGTGTAGTTGTGGCACCATGTTACCTAGTGCGCCTAGGTTGAGCTTATCCGGTTGGAACGTAGCTTCTAGTGCTTGGCTTACTGCTTGAGATTCATGTAAGAACTGCTGTTGTTCTTTCATTGGTAAGTGATGCAGCTCTTTTAGGTTGGCACGTTTTGGGACCAGAATAACCCAAGGCACAGCGTTGTCTTTGTGCAGCAGTGCAAGGCTAAGCGGGAATTCGCCAATAACTGTGGTGTCTTTTGCCAATTGAGGATGAAGTTCGAAGCTCATGATCTTTCCAATTAATTGTTTTAGTTGAGTATAAGGTTGGAATGGGAATGTGGCTAGCGCTTACGATCTCAATCAGCAGATTCCCTATCACGTTCGTACCTCACTGTAGGGAATGACACTGGAGGAGAAGGGCAACGAATTGGTTTTCGGTGATTGCATGCTTTAGGATATTCTCCAACATGCTCGTACTTCACTGTGGGGAATAGCGTGAAGGAGAGGAATAGCGAATTGGTTTACTGCTGTTACGTGCTTTAGAAGATTCCCTATCATGCTCTCTCATCAATGAAGGGGATGGCGGGGGAACGCGCCATTGACCCTGTCTCGGACTTACGGCATTTATTGCCGTCATCTCCTAGAGCGACGAAGGAGCGTAATAGGAGATCTCTTGCTGAGTAAGTCGGCTGGTATCATCGACTATTGAGTAAACGTAACCTCCAGATAAAACAAAAGGTTGACGCTTTCACGTCAACCTTTCTAATTATCTCGAATCTCGAATCTCGAATCTCGAATCTCGAATCTCGAATCGCTTACATGCGTTCTAGAGTCTCGATGCCTAGAAGCGACAGACCTTGCTTGATTGTCTTCGCTGTTAGGGCAGCAAGCTTCAGACGACTCTGTTTAACCGCTTCGTCTTCTGCTATTAGGATAGGGCACGCTTCGTAGAAGCTAGAGAACTGACCTGCTAGTTCGAATAGGTAGCTACACATGATGTGTGGTTGACCTTCACGAGCAACAGATTGAACCGCTTCTTCAAATTGTAGAAGTTTCGCGATAAGTGCTTTCTCTTTCTCTTCAGTGATTTTGATTTCACCTTCAAGAGAGTCCATAGAAACGCCAGCTTTAGCAAATACAGAAGCAACACGAGTGTATGCGTATTGCATGTAAGGTGCTGTGTTACCTTCGAACGCAAGCATGTTGTCCCAATCGAACACGTAGTCAGTAGTACGGTGCTTAGAAAGGTCTGCGTACTTAACTGCTGCCATTGCAACTGTGTTAGCGATCGCCTTCTTCTCATCTTCTGCTAGTTCTGGGTTCTTAGATTCGATCAGTTGTGCTGCACGAACTTCTGCTTCATCAAGAAGATCAGCTAGACGAACTGTACCGCCTGCACGAGTCTTGAATGGCTTACCGTCTTTACCTAGCATCATGCCGAACGCGTGGTGCTCAAGAGAAACAGATTCAGGGATGTAACCTGCTTTACGAACGATAGTCCAAGCTTGCATTAGGTGTTGGTGCTGACGAGAGTCGATGAAGTAAAGAACGCGGTCTGCGCCTAGCTCTTCAAAACGGTATTTTGCACAAGCGATATCAGTTGTTGTGTAAAGGAAACCGCCGTCACGCTTCTGGATGATAACGCCCATTGGGTCACCATCTTTGTTTTTGTATTCGTCTAGGAATACAACTTGCGCGCCGTCATCTTCTTTAGCAAGACCTTGCTCTTTAAGATCAGCAACGATACCTGGAAGCATGTGGTTGTACATGCTTTCGCCCATTACGTCATCACGTGTTAGTGAAACGTTTAGACGATCGTAGTTGCGTTGGTTTTGAATCATTGTTACGTCAACAAGCTTCTTCCACATCTCTGCGCAGAACTCGTCGCCGCTTTGTAGTTTCACTACGTAGCCACGTGCTTTAACTGCGAACTCTTCGTCTTCGTCGTAAAGCTTTTTAGATTCACGGTAGAAGCCTTCAAGGTCAGCAAGCTCCATTGAAACTTCACCTGATTCAGCCTGAACACGCTCAAGGTTTGCGATAAGCATACCGAATTGAGTACCCCAGTCGCCGATGTGGTTAGCACGGATAACTTTGTGGCCTAGGAATTCCAGTGTACGAACAACGGCATCACCGATGATAGTTGAACGCAGGTGACCAACGTGCATTTCTTTTGCAACGTTTGGCGCTGAGTAGTCAGCAACAATGGTTTGTGCTTCAGCTGCCGCAACACCAAGGCGAGAGTCAGCAAGTGCTGCGTCTGCTTGTTTTGCTAGGAAAGCCTCATCTAGGAAGATGTTAAGGAAACCTGGACCTGCGATCTCAACTTTAGAAGCGATACCGTCTAGGTTTAGAACGTCCAATACTTTCTGAGCAAATTCTCGCGGGTTAGTGCCTAGTCGCTTAGCAACGCCCATTACGCCGTTTGCTTGGTAGTCACCAAATTGTGGTTTTGCAGATTGGCGAACAGCAGCAGGAGAGCCTGCAGGTGCGCCAGCGGCTTCTAGAGCCTGAGATACTTTGTCATTAATAAGTGCTTGGATATTCACACGCGTTTCCTTCAATTCAAGGATGATAAGAGTGGCCGTTATTTCGAGGTCATTAAATTTGGTTAATTATGCGTCTAGTTAACGATTTAATGCCGAAATGAACAACAGACACTGTTTAAGTTCACAAAAATGGCAGTAATCATACCAATTTTGTGCGGTTTCTTATAGGTCGAATTGATAGAAAATTAACATTTCCTAAGGGGTTTTTGACAATCAATTTTCGCCATGCAGCGTTTGTGTATTTAGGAATGTGAGATAGGGTGCTTATCGGCTGTCTTTTTGCATACGCAGTGCTTGTTGAACAAGGTAAAACTGATACCATGCAGCCATTATTTGGAGAACGCAGACAATGACAATGAGCCTCAAGCAAGCTGAATTAGAACCGCAACAAATGATTGCCCGCCTTGATACGTTTATGGCGAAAATTGAGAACCTAGGTAACGTACTGGGTTTGGATCTGAGTTTTGCTCAAGCGGATCATATTGCGCTAAGAATCAATGAAACGGAATTAGCGAAAGCGGCGCATCAAGCATGGTCTGAATTCGGCTCTACGATTTCACAAGCAATGATCAATGGTCGTCCAATTGTTGTAATTGCTTTTGATCAGCCTTTGCAAAGCCGTGGCTGGAGCATTGAGTGTTTAGAGTTGCCATACCCAGCAGAAGGCAAGATTTACCCGAGCCAAGATTGGGAACATGTCGAGTTCGTGATTCCTTCTCATGCACAAACGGCTGATGAATATTTAGCGGATCTTAAAGAGACTTACCCAGAGTTCGCTTCTAAGTTCGACTCTTTGGCTGAGCAAGGTATTAAGATCAAACTCTCCAGTCCGAAAGGCGAGGGTGAACGTTTGAATAACCCAACGGTTGCATTTAAACATCAAGGAATTTGCATCAAGCTGCACCCACACTCGTTAAAGAAGATTGTGGAGTCAGAGCAGGCATAACCTAAGGTTGTTCAAAGAAGAGATTCCTGATCTCGCTTAGGCTCGTCGGAATGACGGATGTTTGCAGTGGTTGTGTTGGTCTGCTAACTATTGCGAGCGCTTGCTAAATATAAAAGTTTCTAGATAGAGAGCCGATGGTTGAACACCGTCATTCCCGATAGCGACGAAGGAGCGTAGTCGGTAATCTCATAAAACGATTGATGATTAACCGTTTATTTTTAGCTTGCAGGAAATAGATTCCTGCTCTCGCCTAGGCTCGTCGGAATGACGGATTTTGTCGGTTAGTTGCTGTGTGGGTCTGCTAACTATCGAGAGCGCTTTTAAAATATAAAAGTATCTAGATAGAGAGCCGATGATTGAACACCGTCATTCCCGATAGCGACGAAGGAGCGTAGTCGGGAATCTCATAAAGCGATTGATGATTAACCGGTTTATTTTTAGCTTGTACGAAAGAGATTCCTGATCTCGCCTAGGCTCGTCGGAATGACGGATGTTTGCAGTGGTTGTGTTGGTCTACTAACTATCGAGAGCGCTTTTAAAATATAAAAGTATCTAGATAGAGAGCTGATGATTGAACACCGTCATTCCCGATAGCGACGAAGGAGCGTAGTCGGGAATCTCTAATAACGGACTCGATAACCTGATACAAAAAACGCGTAATGGGGCAATCCTATTACGCGTTTTTTATTGGGTTCTAATCGTTGTTTAACCTACAGAATGACAGTCTTGTTGCCGTAAACAAACACGTGATCATTGATCACCTTGTTTAGCGCCTTACTTAGAACATTCTTCTCTACGTCACGACCCGCTTGCGCCATGTCTTTCGCACTGAAGTTGTGATCGACAGGGATAACGTCTTGCTTAATGATTGGGCCTTCATCTAAATCATTAGTCACGAAGTGTGCCGTTGCACCAATGATCTTTACGCCGCGCTCATACGCTTGTTGGTATGGCTTCGCGCCGATAAACGCTGGCAAGAAACTGTGGTGGATGTTGATGATCTTGTGGTTGTACTTTTCAACAAACCCCGGAGTCAGTACTCGCATGTACTTAGCCAAAACAAGGTAATCAGCCTCGTATTGGTCAATCACTTCTAGCATTTTTTGCTCATGCTCTTCACGGTTCAGACCTTCGTGTGAAACATGATGATAAGGGATATCAAAACGCTCGGTTAGGCTTTGTAGAATATCGTAGTTACCGACAACCGCTGCGATTTCAACGTCTAAGCTACCATCGAAGTTCTTCATTAGAATGTCGCCAAGGCAGTGTGCTTCTTTCGTCACGAGAATAACCACACGTTTGCGAGAAGAGCCAACGAGCTTACGTTTCGCGTTTTCTGGCAGGGCTTGGTCTAGATCTGCTAGAAAGGTTTCATCATTGAAATACCCTTCAAGCTCTGTGCGCATAAAGAAGTGACCACTAGTGTTATCTACGAACTCGTTATTGTGAACAATATTGAGTTGGTGCTTATAACAAATGTTGGTGATCTTTGAGATGAGGCCTGGGGCATCAGTACAATGTGTTAGTAATGTTTTTCTTTCCATTTGCATCTTACTTCCATGAAATATTTTTTATTCTTCAAATTAAATACAGGCCGTCGAACGGTGAACTGAGCCGCAATATCACCGTTATAATTAATCTATTATCAATTTGGTTTCAACAAATTCTGCTGCTCATTTATCGCTTTGATAAATTGTTTGATGTCGAAATATCAGTTTTCAGATTGAAAAACGGGCAGAAGCTTCATTTTTAAAGTTTTGACCGTAGTACGCATTTGAACTTCAACCGGGGCATTTTCGCCTTGGCCAAAAATAGAGGTGATACTTATGGATAAAGAGTTACTAGCAAAAAAACTGTACTGCAAACGCGTGAGTTCACTGGCTGGCAGCACAGAGCTAGATGGAAATGTTCTCGATGAAATGTGGGAAAGCAAAACCCCGCCAAGCGATGCAGTAAAAGCCAGACAGCCAAATGATAATGAATTTGAAGGCGCTTCTTGGCTATCCCGTTATCTCAATCGAAAATAAGCAATTAACCTTTAAGCTAAAATAGCAATCTCGATTTTCATTTCTGTTCTCTTGGTAATTTGAAATAACCCAGACACCTCCGGTGCGAAGTCATTCTTGATTCGCGCCGGCTCACTAAACCTGCCATAATTCGCCTTCACTTTTTCTAAACTTCGTACTCTATGATATCTAAAACGTTTTCTGCTGATGGCGCACTGGGTAAAGCAATCCCAGGCTTTCAACCAAGACAAGCTCAGTTAGACATGGCTGAAGCAGTTTCACAGGCCATTCAGCAACAGAGCCAATTGGTGGTAGAAGCAGGGACGGGTACCGGTAAGACATTTGCTTATCTTGTACCGGCACTGCTTAGTGGTAAGAAAACCATTATTAGTACGGGGTCTAAAAACCTTCAAGAACAGCTGTTCCACCGTGATCTGCCTTTGATGACCGATGCCCTTGGTTTTCATGGTCAAGTTGCCCTGCTCAAGGGCCGTTCAAACTATTTATGTTTGGATAGGTTGAGCCGCCAAATGATCGAAAGTCATGGTACTCATACGGATCCAACGCTACTCGCTCAGTTAGTCAAAGTTCGTAGCTGGTCGTCATCCACACAAACCGGTGATTTGGGTGATTGTGATGATATTGCGGAAGATAGCCCTGTAATCCCAACGATTACCTCTACCAACGACAATTGTTTAGGCAAAGAGTGTCCAAGTTATACTGATTGCTTTGTACTGAAAGCGCGTAAAAAAGCGATGGATTCCGATGTGGTCGTAGTGAACCATCACCTTTTCCTAGCCGATCTCGCGATTAAAGAGACCGGATTCGGTGAGCTTATCCCAGAGGCCGATGTGTTTATCTTCGATGAAGCGCATCAGCTTCCCGACATTGCGAGCCAATATTTTGGCCAGTCTGTATCGAGTCGACAAATTCACGAACTCGCCAAAGACATTGAGATTGGCTATCGCACCGAAGCGAAAGACATGCGCCAACTGCAAAAGGTTGGTGACAGGCTCGTTCAGTCCTCATCCGATTTAAGAATTGTGCTGGGTGATACTGGCTTTCGTGGTAACTGGCGCGAGGCGCTAAAATCAGAGTCGATCGCTAGAGAGTTAGTTCGCCTGCAAGATGCACTGCAGCTGGCTGTAGATGTATTGAAACTAGCACTCGGACGAAGCCAACTATTGGATACCGCTTTCGAGCGTGCAAACATGATTAAGTCTCGCATTGAGCGTGTATGTGATGTGTCGATTACTGGTTACTCCTATTGGTATGACACAACACCGCGCCATTTTGCTTTGCACATTACACCGCTGTCAGTTGCTGACAAATTTCACGAGCAGATTGAGCTGAAGCCGGGCGCTTGGGTGTTTACCTCAGCAACCTTGGCGGTATCGGATGATTTCGACCACTTCACTTCGCGACTAGGCTTAAAGCCCTCGGCTCAGTTCTCACTGCCGAGCCCATTCGACTATCCGAATCAAGCGCGTTTGTGTGTGCCTCGTTATCTTCCAGAACCGAATAGCCCGGGCTTAGCTGATAAGTTGGTTCGTATGCTGACGCCTGTGATTGAGCAAAACCAAGGTCGTTGTTTCTTCTTGTGCACTTCACATAGCATGATGAAAGAGTTGGGCGAGCGATTCCGAGAAACCCTCACGGTTCCAGTTCTATTGCAAGGTGAGACAAGTAAGCAAAAAACCTTAGCCGAGTTCATGGAATTGGGTAATGCCTTGCTGGTGGCGACAGGCGCTTTCTGGGAGGGGATAGATGTTAGGGGCGATGCATTAAGCTGTGTTATCATCGATAAATTACCCTTTACAGCCCCTGATGACCCTTTACTTAAGGCTCGCATTGAGGACTGTAAGTTAAAAGGGGGTGATCCTTTTGCACAAGTACAGTTGCCAGACGCTGTGATTACCTTGAAACAAGGTGTCGGCCGATTGATACGTGATAAGCGTGATAATGGTGCTTTGATTATTTGCGATAACCGATTGGTGACTCGCGATTACGGTGGCATCTTTTTGGCGAGTTTACCGCCTATCCCTCGTACACGTGACTTAGGGGTCATTAAAGAATTCTTAGCTAAAGACCATTCAACCGCTGCCGAGTAACTGGCATTGTTGAGCTTAGCCATTATTTTTAGATTAGATAACGAATATTTGAGACACAAATGAGCGCGAAAATTCTTGCAGTAGATACCGCAACTGAAAACTGTTCAGTTGCATTAGTAATTGGTGACCAGGTGTTCGCTCGTAGCGAAGAGGCACCTCGAGACCATACGAAAAAAATTCTACCTATGGTTGATGAAGTACTGAAAGAAGCGAATATCGCTTTAACCGATATTGATGCTATCGCGTTTGGTCAAGGCCCAGGCAGTTTCACGGGCGTACGTATTGGTATTGGTATTGCTCAAGGCTTGGCTTTTGGTGCAGATTTACCAATGATCGGTGTCTCTACATTGGCCGCGATGGCGCAAGGCAGCTACCGTAAATTTGGTGAAACTCGTGTTGCGACAGCGATTGATGCGCGTATGAGTGAAGTGTACTGGGCTCGTTACAGCCGTGAACAAGACGGTCGTTGGACTGCGGTTGATGCTGAGTGTGTTACACCACCAAGCGAATTGGCTGCACAGCTTGAAGCTGACTCTGAAACATGGGCAAAAGTGGGTACCGGTTGGGAAGCTTACGCAGAGCATATGGACACACTAGCGATCAACACCAAAGCGTGTGAAGTGCTATTTCCAGAAGCTCAAGATATGGCGTTCCTAGCTCAATTCGCTTACGCAGAGGGTAAAGCGGTTGCTGCGGAAGAGTCTGAGCCAGTTTATCTGCGTGATAAAGTGACGTGGAAGAAGCTGCCAGGTCGCGAGTAATTTTTTACAAGGTTCTGATGCAAATTAGATCTAAATGCGTATTATTTAGATTTGAGAGGGCAGATATTTAGTCATGGTATCAATTAATAACTTACCTCCTTTATCGATAGGCAATACGTCTAAGCCGAATCGAGTTAAAAAGAAGGAGCAGGCAAAAAAATCTGATGCTAGCACTGCGGTTGGGCAACCGACTAAGGTGGCTAATGCTGTCTCTCATTCTATTCGTCAAGTTAAAGAGTCTGAGCTACACAAGGCTCAAATCCAGTATGATCTTCCAGAAGGCCGAGGACGTAAGGCTATGGAAGAATACATGGATGTAATGAACCAGGCGAAAAAAGAAGAACTTGCAAAGCTTATCGGTGTCGATATCTACATCTAAAGCGATTTATTAATGCCTGTTTAAGGACCAGAACCATGTCTAATTACTTATCTAAAATACGCTTAATTGCCTTTTCTCTTGGTATCTTGGTGCTTGCAGGGTGTTCATCACTTCCTAGCGAGCTTGAAGCAAAATCAGAGCCTGTTATCAGCGACTACCAGCAATGGGTTGACCAATTACCAGACGCTAAAAGTGTTCGGTTAGGCGGCGTGATTTCTAAAGTGACCAACTTAAAAGACAGAACTCGAATTGAAGTTGCTAACATGCCAATTTCAAGCAATGGTAAGCCAGATCTCGATGCCGAACCGAGTGGGCGCTTTGTTGGTTATATTGAAGGATACGTTGAGCCGTTAAGCTTTGCTGAAGGCCGTTTGATTACGCTAGTTGGTCAATCAGACGGTAGTGAAGATGGTAAAATCGGCGAGTACCCTTATACCTTCCCAGTGATGAAGGTAGATAACCAACGACTGTGGAACATTACGGAACGTGTCGTTGTTAACGATTTCGCACCAACCTACTATTCGTGCAGAAGCCTACATTGCCGTAGCTTCCAAACGATGCCAAGGCACGGTCGAGTTATACAGGACTTAGAGTAGCTCACTTTGCTAGGCCTAGATTGTACAGTCAGATGGAATGAGATGTTTGATGATTGAAAAGTCATACTCCCTTGCGAGCGGGACGCTTGCCACACAGCAGATGGGCAATCCAGAAACGACCGTTACGACGGTCGTTTTTATTCATGGGTGGTTAGATAATTCTGCGAGTTTTTCTTCTGTTATTACCAACCTACAAACCAGACTACCCGATTGTCATCTGATTGCGATTGACCTCTTTGGTCATGGTCTTTCGTCGCATAAGTCGGGAAGTTACTACCCATTTCATGACTATATCGATGATTTACATCAGCTTGTGACTAAATTATCGCCAAACAGACTGGTGCTAGTAGGACATTCACTTGGTGCATTGATAGCAAGTTGCTATAGTGCCGCCTTTCCTGAAAAGGTGTCAGGATTAATTCAAATTGAAGGTCACGGACCTCTTTCTGAAGCTCCCCAAGAAACGGTCTCTCGTCTAAGAGATGGGGTACTCAGTCGTCTTCGACAGCGGAGAAAGTCTTCACGTCCTTTAGCAAGTCTAGAGGATGCTATTAAGCTGAGAGCACACGCCAACCAAATCAATGCAGAACTTATAGCTCCTATTGTAGAGCGAGGTATTGCCGAGTTAGACGACTCCTGGCAATGGCGATGCGACCCTAACCTAAAATGTGACTCTTTATATCGAATGTCACAGGCGCATGCTGAAGTGATTATGGCGGCTATTGAATGCCCTCAATTAATAATATTAGGCAATGATGGATTTAGACATTTGCAGCATAATCGCTACAAATCAGCCCATAGTCCTCTAATTATAGAGACTGTTCCCGGCGGACACCATTGTCATTTAGAGAGCCCAGAGCTAGTTTCAGAGCTAATTCTTGGTTTAGTTAACAAAATTTAAACAAGTGTTTGAGCCTTTTAGTGCTCATGCACTAAAGCTGTGCTGTAATACCGCAATGATAAAAAAGCGGCGAAGCAGTCGTCAGCTGATAAACGAGGAGTAACATAGTGGATAAACCTTGGCTTTCACGTTATCCAAGTGACGTACCAGAGACGATCAACCCAGATCAGTACCCATCTCTTGTTGAAATGTTTGAACAGTCGGTACAGAAGTACGCAGACCAACCAGCATTTGAGAACATGGGCTCAGTAATGACATTCCGTAAGCTTGAAGAGCGCAGTCGTGCTTTTGCTGCTTACCTGCAGAATGATTTGAAGCTGAAGAAGGGCGATCGCGTTGCACTGATGATGCCAAACTTGCTGCAATATCCAATTGCACTCTTTGGTGTATTGCGCGCTGGTATGATCGCAGTGAACGTCAACCCACTGTACACACCTCGTGAGCTAGAGCATCAGTTGAACGATTCTGGTGCAAAGGCGATCGTTATTGTTTCAAACTTTGCTAGCACGCTAGAAAAAGTGGTCGACAACACTCCAGTTAAACACGTTGTACTTACTAGCCTAGGTCAAATGCTCCCTCGTGCAAAAGGTACTATTGTCGACTTCGTTGTGAAATACGTGAAAGGCATGGTTCCTAAGTACGATCTACCGGGTGCTATCTCATTCAGAAAAGCGCTGCACAAAGGCCGTCGTCTTCAATATGTGAAGCCGTTTATGGCAGGTGATGACATTGCCTTCCTGCAGTATACTGGTGGTACAACAGGTGTTGCGAAGGGCGCAATCCTAACGCACCGCAATATGATCGCGAACGTACTTCAAGCGAAAGGGGCGTATGGTCCTGTTCTGCAAGAAGGCCGAGAGTTGGTGGTAACAGCACTGCCGCTTTATCACGTGTTTGCACTGACAGTGAACTGCTTGCTGTTTGTGGAGATGGGTGGTCGTAACCTCCTTATCACTAACCCTCGTGATATTCCTGGCTTCATTAAAGAGCTGCAAAAGGTTCCGTTTACTGCAATTACCGGTGTAAACACACTGTTTAATGCATTAGTAAACAACGAAGACTTCCATGAATTAGACTTCAGTAATCTGCGTCTCTCTGTTGGTGGTGGTATGGCGGTTCAACGCGCTGTCGCTGAGCAATGGAAGAAAGCGACAGGCATTCACTTGTTAGAAGGCTATGGCTTAACCGAGTGTTCACCACTGGTAACAGGTAACCCATACGATCTAAAAGACTACACTGGTGCAATCGGCTTGCCAGTTCCGTCTACGGATGTACGTATCATTGACGACGAAGGTAACGTGGTTGCTAATGACCAAGTAGGTGAGCTGCAAGTTCGCGGCCCTCAAGTGATGCAAGGTTACTGGCAACGTCCAGAAGCGACCAAAGAAGTGATTGACCAAGACGGTTGGTTGTCGACCGGTGACATCGTTAAGTTTGACGATGAAGGCTTGCTGCACATTGTTGACCGTAAGAAAGACATGATTCTTGTGTCTGGCTTTAACGTTTACCCGAATGAGATTGAAGATGTAGTGGCGCTACACGGCCAAGTGCTTGAAGTAGCGGCTATCGGTCAACCTCATGAAGTATCTGGCGAATTGGTTAAGATCTACGTTGTGAAGCGCGATCCTAGCCTAACCAAAGAAGACATCATCGCGCACTGTCGTGAACACCTAACGGGTTACAAAGTGCCTAAACTGGTTGAGTTTAGAGAAGATCTTCCAAAGACCAACGTAGGCAAGATCTTACGTCGTGTACTACGTGAAGAGAACGATGCTGAGCTCACTAAACGCGCGAGTGAGTAACGAACACCGGTCCTCCTGAAACCATTGAAACGCTTAATCTAAGCGAGCGTGATAAAATGGTGTTAGAATGCCGACAGTTAATGTCGGCATTTTTGTATCCGGCGATCAAATAGAAACCAGTGAGAGTTTTTGTGGATTATCAAATCATTACCCAATTGAAAGACCTTGAGCGAGTTTGCCAACAAGCACGTGAAGCCGATGTCGTTATGCTTGATACGGAGTTTGTTCGTACAAGAACCTATTACCCTCAATTAGGCTTGATTCAGTTATTTGACGGCGAAACGCTGTCTCTGATTGACCCTATTGCTCTTGATGAAATGACACCGTTCGTTGGGCTATTGAAAGACGCTTCAGTACTGAAAGTGCTACACGCATGCGGTGAAGATTTAGAAGTATTCCAGAACGCATTTGATTGTACACCAACCCCAATGGTCGATACTCAAATCATGGCGGCGTTCTTAGGGCATGGCTTATCAACAGGCTTTGCTGCTTTGGTTTCAGAGTTTGTTGGTGTGGATTTAGATAAGAGTGAATCTCGTACCGATTGGCTGGCGCGTCCGCTTTCTCAAAAGCAGCTCGACTACGCGGCAGCAGACGTTCATTACCTAATGCCTATGTACAATAAGCTTCTTGAGAAAGTGATGGAAGCCGGCTGGTGGGAAGCGGCGCAACAAGAGTCTGACCTGCAGGTGGCTAGGCGTATCCGTAAAGTTAACCCAGATACAGCTTACCTTGATATCAAAGGCGCATGGCAACTTAAGCCACAGCAACTTGCTATCTTAAGACCACTTGCAACGTGGCGTTTGAAAGAAGCGATTAAGCGCGATCTCGCATTGAACTTTATCTTTAAAGAACAAGATCTGTGGGCTGTCGCGCGTTTTGCGATTAAGAATCCGAAGCGTATGGAAGAAGAAGGTTTTGATTTCCGATCTGTACGTCGTCATGGCGCGAAGATCAGCTCAATCGTTAAGCTAGCAGAGCATACGCCAGAAGAAGAGTACCCAGCACCAGTTGAACGTCTGATGGACTACCCGGGCTATAAGCAAGTCTTTAAAGTGTTGAAAGATGAAGTGAAAACCGCTTCGCAACACAGTGGCCTAGCGACTGAATTTTTGGCATCGAAGAAGCAACTAAACCAAATGTTGAGTTGGGTTTGGAAGCACGATCGTAATCCAGAAAAACTGCCGGATGTGATGCAAGGTTGGCGTTTAGAGCTGGTTGGCGAGAGGCTGAATAAAGCAATCAAATAGCCAAACTGTTTAAGAACAAAACGCAGACACAAAAAAGAGAGCCTAGACTCTCTTTTTTATTCAATCTGCTGACGAGATAGTGATGATTACTTATCGTCTTCAGGCAGTTTAACGTTCAGCTCTAATACTGAGATATCGTCATCTTTGTGTTCGAACGTAAGGTCAACCATTGATGGATCCACTTCTACGTACTTAGCAATACACTTCAAGATGTCTTCTTTTAGTTGCGGCAGGTAAGACGGCGCTGGGTCGTCATGGCTACGGCGTTCAGCAACAATGATCTGCAAACGTTCTTTGGCTAGGTTTGCAGTGGTCTTCTTCTGTGGTCTGAAAAACTCTAGTATGACATTGCGTATTAGCCCCCGAACAGTCGTTTGAAGATGCCTTTCTTCTGTTCCGTTAAGAAGCGGAAGTCAACTTGGCTACCTAGTAGTCGTTCTACAGTATCATTGTAAGCCATACCTGCGTCGGTTGCTTCGTCAAAGATCACTGGAACACCTTTGTTCGATGCGTTCAGTACCGCTTGGCTCTCAGGGATTACGCCCAGTAGAGAAATGTGTAGGATCTCTTCAACATCTTCCACACTCAGCATCTCGCCTTGATTTACGCGAGCAGGGTTGTAGCGAGTCAGTAGAAGGTGAGTTTTCACTGGCTCTAGGCCGTCCTCTGAACGACGAGATTTAGAGTCAAGAATACCTAGAATACGGTCTGAGTCGCGTACAGAAGAGACTTCAGGGTTGGTCGTTACAATTGCTTCATCAGCAAAGTACAACGCCATTAGAGCGCCTTGCTCGATACCCGCTGGAGAATCACAGATGATGAAATCAAAGCCCATCTCATCCAGTTCATCAAATACGCGACGAACACCGTCTTTGGTTAGTGCATCTTTATCACGAGTTTGAGAAGCAGGGAGAATGAATAGGTTTTCTGTGCGCTTATCTTTGATCATCGCTTGGTTAAGCGTTGCTTCACCATTGATAACGTTAACGAAGTCGTAAACAACACGACGCTCACAACCCATGATTAAATCAAGGTTACGCAGACCGATATCAAAGTCGATAACTGCGGTTTTCTTTCCTTTTAGAGCCAGACCAGAGGCAATAGCTGCACTAGAGGTCGTTTTGCCTACCCCGCCTTTACCTGACGTTACAACGATAATGCGTGCCATTATTTTTTCCTTTTATTTCTCTTATATTGCGAGGACGTCAACGTGTAATACATCGTTTGCCATACTGAACATGGTTTTCTTCTGCCAGTACTCGCTTTCAATTTGATCGCTGAGCCAGTAATTTCCTGCAATAGAAACCAGCTCGGCTTGTAAATCATTACAAATTATTTTTGCTTCAGTTTGACCACTTGCGCCCGCAATCGCGCGGCCGCGTAACGTGCCATGAATATGGATGCTGGCATCGGCAATTACTTCTGCACCTGCACTTACGTGGCTTAGGATTAATAGGTCGCCATCTTTTGCGTATACCTGCTGACCAGAACGAATTGGGGTTCGAACCACTTTAATTGGTGCCATCTTAGCAGGCGCTTGCGATGGAGACTTACTTGCTGTCATTACCGCAAAGCCAGCTTCCCTCGCGAGGTTTTGCATACGTTTGTCAGAACAGCCAGCGACGCCAACCGGAATCATACCCGCTTGAGAGATACCATCTTTGAGTTTTACGAAGTCGATATCGCCAGCCACTTTACTGATGTTGATAACCACAGGTGCGGCAGCAAAAAAAGTGGGCGCTTGGTCTACCTTCTCTTGAAGAAAAGAGACTGCATTTTCGACTTGATCATCGGATAAGTGCAAAACAGATAGCGTAAAGCTGCTACCTTTTAGATCTGGATTACTAGACATCGAAAAACTACAGGACCTCAATAGCGAATTGGTACAATTTCTTTATGAATAAAATAAAGGGCATTGCCTGAAACTAGGTTTATCATGTTATATTCCCAAACCAAGCACAGCAAGTAATCTTGTTGTCAAATGGACGTTTTGTTCCCAATATTTCCCTAACATAAACTATTGATCTCGCATGTGAGAGTTTTGTAGTCATAATCAATTAAAAAGGTTTGTCATGCTGTGTTCTATATATAAAAGCTCAAAGAAAGAAGGAACATACCTTTATATCCCGAAGAAGGATGATTTTTCACAAGTTCCTGACGCATTGATGCAAATGTTTGGTAAACCTAGTTTTGTAATGGTAATTAAAATGGATGGCCGCAAACTGGCTCAAGTGAGCATCGATAAGGTGAGAGAATCACTGAACACCGATGGTTTCTTTTTGCAGGTTCCGCCTCCACCAGTAAACGAACTTGAGCTGTACAAAGAGCGCAAAGCTCAGCAAAACAATCAAGACGAAGAGTGATAACTATCTCAATTCAGGGAGGAGTGATCGTTGAGTAAATTTTCGAAAAGCATATTGGCGGTGTCGGCATTACTTTTAGGTAATAGCCTGACCATTGGCTCAGTACAGGCTCAAGAACTGAGCTTTGAGCAATATGTAGAAAAACTAAAGCAACAAGGCCGTGAAGAAGGCATTTCTGAAGCGATCATTGATGAAGCCTTTGATGGTGTAACGTTTAAGCCAAGAGCGGTAAAAGCGGATAAAAACCAACCTGAAAAGAAACTGACTTTGGATGAGTACATTCCACGAGCAGTGCCAGATTGGAAAGTGAAGCAAGCAAGATCACTGTATAAGAAGCATTACAAAGCGTTAAAGCGCATTGGTGATGAATATGGCGTTCAGCCGCGATTCATTGTCGCTTTATGGGGCGTTGAGAGTAACTTCGGTAAATTCACCGGTAATTACAGCGTTATCGATGCTTTAACAACTATGGCTTACGAAGGGCGTAGAGAAGCGTTTTTCCGCAGTGAAGCGATGGCGGCGTTGACTATTCTTGACCAAGGCCATATCACACCAAAAGAGATGAAAGGTTCTTGGGCTGGTGCTATGGGCCAACCTCAGTTTATGCCAAGCTCATTCTTAGCGTTTGCCGCTGATGGTAATGGCGATGGTAAGAAAGATATCTGGGGTACGGAAGAAGATGTGTTTGCCTCGGCGGCGAATTATCTGAGCCAATCCGGTTGGGATGACAAGTACACTTGGGGCCGTCAGGTTCACGTACCATCAACGGTGTCTATTGATTTGCAAGGTCGTTCTGAAGACAAAGCGAAATACCTAAAAGAGTGGTCTGAACTTGGTATTAAGCGGTATGACGATCGCCCATTGCCTAACCTTGATGAAGACATTAAAGCTTGGTTAATCATGCCAGATGACGAAGCGGGTCGTTCTTACCTCGTTTACAACAACTACAATGTGTTAATGAAGTGGAATCGTTCTTACTACTTTGCTTTGGCGGTTAGCCATCTAGCAGACAGAATTAAGTTTGATTAGTCGACCTAATTGTATTAATCGGTAGAGCTTGCTTTGATAGCATTTGGCCTACCATAGGCAGAACGAACTAAAGGACTCTTCGGAGTCCTTTTTGATTTTATATTTTAGAGTTTTAAGAAGGTGGTCTTGTGCTAACAGATAGAGCTGCACAGATGGTGATATTCCATGCGTTGATCAAGCATGAAGGCTTTACCAGTGCTGCAAAAAGCTTGAACGTTTCGGTGTCTCATATCAGTAAGCAAGTTGCTTTGCTCGAAGACTCCGTTGGAATCAAGCTAGTACAAAGAACCACACGTAGCCTAACGCTAACGGAAGCGGGGGAAGTATTCTATCAGCACTGTGAGCAACTGTTTAACACGGTAAAAGCGGCTCAAATGGATATGGACAGCCAGCGTGATGATATCTCAGGAATACTGCGTGTTGGGCTGTCGCAGTCATTTGGCACCTTACATATTATTCCTGCGATTGATGAGCTAAGACAGCTTTACCCTCAGTTGAGAATCGAAGTCCACCTGTTCGATTACAAAGTGGACATGATTGAAGAGCGTTTAGATCTTTGGATTACCAATAATGAAGACTTGCCAGAAGGGTACATTGCGCAGCGATTAGCTGATAGCCAGTTTGTGGTAGCCGCATCGCCCGATTACCTGATTAAAGCCGGGACACCACACGTACCGTCTGATTTGATTGACCACAACTGTCTTATCTATCGCAGCCGAGAGCGAGACTACACATCGTGGGCGTTTGATAACGGACAAGAAAACCTCAGTGTAAAAGTAGCCGGGGATTACTCGGTGGATTTAGCTGAGGCAGTACGAGACGCTGCGGTATCAGGATGGGGTGTGGCTTACTTAGCTACTTACCTAGTGAAAGAAGAGTTTAGAACGGGTAAGTTGATTCAAGTATTGCCGGAATGGAGAGCGAGTCAACTGATGCCGTTCTATGCTGTCTATCCGAGTCGAAAGAACATGCCGAAGAAGCTTTCTGCGGTGATTGAGTTCATCAAAGATCATATCGGATCGCCGACGTACTGGGATGAAAACCTAAAAACTTGCGTTGAACTGCATCGTTAACTGTTTCCAAATCTATAAATATAATTTCCATATGGAAAAAGTACGCTTTTTAATCAAAGTTAATTATTAAAATTCAATAGCTTAATTAAAATCATTACTCAAGAGCGATTACCCCAACATCACATTAACAACCGCCGCTTGCCGCAAACGATTTCCTCTATAGAATGCGTCGCCTTTCCTAACTACAACTTTTAGGTTGACGCACATGGCTTCGCTACTTGGAATTATTACTATTTTAGTTGCCGCTTGGTTACTATCTACGGACAGAAAAAATATTCCACTAAGAACAGTCTCTCTGGCTTTCTTACTACAAATCTCATTCGCGCTATTGGTTCTGTATGTACCAATGGGTAAAGAAGCGTTGAATGCAGCCACAGGTGCGGTATCTAGCTTGATCAACTACGGTCAAGAAGGGATTAACTTCCTATTTGGTGGCCTTACGAACAACGGTTTCGTTTTCGCGATTAATGTTCTGGGCATCATTATCTTTTTCTCTGCGCTTATCTCTGGTTTGTACCACATCGGTTTTATGCCAAAAGTGATCAACCTTATCGGTGGCGCGCTGCAGAAGTTCTTAGGTACAGGCCGTGCTGAATCACTGTCTGCGACAGCAAATATCTTCGTTGGCATGATTGAAGCACCATTGGTGGTTAAGCCTTACTTGAAACACATGACGGATTCACAACTGTTCGCAGTGATGGTATGTGGTTTGGCATCTGTTGCTGGTGGTACGCTTGTTGGTTATGCGTCACTAGGTGTAGACCTAAACTACCTGATTGCAGCGGCATTCATGTCTGCACCTGCAGGTCTGTTAATGGCTAAAATTCTAGTCCCGGGCAGTGCTGACGATGTTCAAGAAAACATTGAGTCAGATGTTGAAATTCCACGAGCAACAAACGTAGTTGAGGCAATGGCAGATGGGGCTATGTCTGGACTTCGTATTGCCGTTGCGGTGGGTGCGACACTTCTTGCCTTTATCAGTGTGATTGCAATGCTGAATGGCTTGCTAGGTATTGTTGGTGGCTGGTTTGGCGTAAACCTAAGCTTCGAGCTTATCCTAGGCTATGTGTTCGCACCCGTTGCATGGCTGATCGGTGTGCCGTGGTCTGAGGCTATCGTTGCAGGCTCACTGATCGGTAACAAGATCGTTGTGAACGAGTTTGTCGCTTTCATCCAGTTAATGGACGCGAAAGAGGTACTTAGCGAGCATTCACAAGCGATCGTTACCTTCGCACTGTGTGGTTTTGCCAACATCTCTACCATGGCGATTCTTATCGGTGGCTTAGGTAGCTTGGTACCAGAGCGTCGCTCTTTCATCTCACAATACGGCTTTAAAGCAATTTGTGCAGGTGTGTTTGCCAACCTAATGAGTGCAGCGATTGCTGGTGTGGTACTTTCTCTGTAGTTAGATGATAAGTACCGAGTGGATGAGTCAGTCACTTTATTTCCCCTATAGTAAAGTGACTGATTAATAACAATAATATTCGGTTAGCACGAAAAAGAGAGCCTATAGTTTAATGACGTAGGCTTTCTTATTTCAGCAAATAGGTTTGTATCACAGGGTGTGGCACAAATTATTTAGGGGCATAAATGGATTTGTCGATTACTTCTTCTTTGGCGCTAATTGGACTCTTGTCTTTAGCCTGTCAGCTTCTGGGCTGGCGTTTGCGTCTTCCCGCGATTCTTCCTCTTCTCATTGTAGGCCTGCTATTGGGCCCCGGTTTAAATGTCCTTAACCCAGATGCCATTTTTGGCGAAGTGCTATTTCCGCTGATTTCATTAGGTGTTGCCATCATTTTGTTTGAAGGTGCATTGACGCTTAATTTCAAGGAGATCAGAGGCCATGGTCGCATGGTGACTCACCTAGTGAGTGTCGGCATGCTGATTACATGGGCGTGTATCGTGGTCGGTGCTTATTACTTTGTTAACTTTAGTTGGCCATTAGCAGCGCTATTTGGAGCCTTGGTAGTGGTGACGGGCCCGACAGTGATTGTGCCTATGCTGCGTAGTATTCAGCCCAAAGCTTCTCTTGGCAGCATTTTGCGCTGGGAAGGTATTGTGATTGACCCAATAGGCGCTCTGTTTGCGGTTCTGGTTTACGAATACATTGTCTCTTCAGCCGAGCCTACCGGTCACGTGTTGTCTGCGCTTGGGCTGACTTTGGCTATTGGTTTAAGCTTAGGGATCATCGGTGGCCATTTGATTGCCAAGATGCTGCAAGGGCATTGGGTGCCACACTATTTGCGTAATGTGGCAGTGCTGACGTTAATGTTGGCGGCGTTCTCGTTTTCTAATGACTTGAGTGAAGAGTCGGGCTTGTTAACCGTGACCATCATGGGGATCTGGCTTGCCAATGTGAAAGGCTTGGATATCGAAGACATCATCGAATTCAAGGAACTCTGACTGTGCTGCTCATTTCTGCGCTGTTTATTTTGTTAGCCAGTCGGCTCGATTCGGGCGCATTTCTGTCGATAGGTTGGGGCGGTATAGGGTTGTTAGCGGTGGTTATGCTGGTGGCTCGCCCGTTAAGTGTGTGGATCAGCGGGATCGGCACGGATCTTAGTTCTGCAGATAAATGGTTTTTGAGCTGGATGGCGCCGCGCGGGATCGTGGCTGCAGCGGTTTCTTCTCTGTTTGCGATCAAACTTCAAGAGAAGCAATTGATTGACGGGGCAGATCTGTTGGTGCCCATGGTGTTCTTGGTCATTATCGGCACGGTTGTTATTCAGAGTTTAACCGCAAGTTGGTGGGCGAGAAGGCTAGGTGTCACTCAAGAGAAAGCGCAAGGGGTTATCTTCTTTGGTGCTACCTACTTCGCAAGGCAGTTTGCCAAGGTGCTCGCGACTCATAACATCAATAGTGTGCTTGCGGATACCAACTGGGAGAGCATTCGCTTGGCGCGCATGGATAGCTTGAATGTCTACTTTGGTAACCCCGCTTCCAGTCATGCGGAAAACAATTTGGAACTGGATGGGATAGGGCGAGCGATGATTGTCTCGCCTTACCGTCAAACCAACCCGTTAGTCAGCATGCATTATCAAGACGAGTTTGGTGCCAACAAGGTATTTGAACTTGAGTCCCCAGAGAGCAAGCATGAAAGGCATCAAGTGAGCCGGGATGGCAATCGAAGTCTATTTGAGGAAGGCGTAACCTATTCCAAGCTTAATTCGTTAATGGCTCAAGGCAGTCAAATTAAGAGTACAGGGTTAACAGAGGCATTTGATTTGAATGAGTTTAATGCTTTGTATCCTAAAGCGATTTTACTTGGAGTTATCAATGGCGGTGATTTCCGTTTAATTACTCAAGGGGCTGACTTAGAAAAACTCATATCAACGGAGTGTGAGATCATCAGTTTGTTGCCGCCGTAAGATCTGGCAGAAAAAGGCGAGACTCCAGATAAGTAGTAAGTGTTCTTTATCAAAAAAGCCGCAACGTTTTTCACGTTGCGGCTTTCTCATTTAATTTATACTGCGTTACAGATTACTTCGAGTGAAACTGCTCGCAAGCGATCATCGTATTTTCGATTAAGCTCGCCACTGTCATTGGGCCAACACCACCCGGTACAGGTGTGATGAAGCTTGCGCTCTCTTTCGCGACATCGTATTCAACGTCACCGACTAGCTTGCCAGATTCTAAACGGTTGATACCAACATCGACCACAACTGCACCTTTCTTAATCCATGCACCAGGAATGAAGTTAGGCTTACCTACAGCAACCACAACAACGTCTGCTTGACGTACGTGGCCTTCAAGGTCTTTGGTGAAACGGTGACATGTCGTCGTCGTACAACCCGCTAGAAGCAGTTCTAGAGTCATTGGACGGCCTACGATGTTTGAAGCGCCAACAACAACCGCGTGCTTGCCACGTAAATCGATGTTGTAACGGTCAAGCAGCGTGATGATACCTTTTGGCGTACAAGAGCGAAGCTTAGGCATACGCTGAGCCAAACGGCCGACATTGTATGGGTGGAAGCCATCAACGTCTTTCTCTGGTGTGATGCGCTCAAGAACGTGAGTGCTATCGATACCAGCAGGTAGAGGCAGTTGAACCAGAATACCGTCGATCTCTGGATCTTGGTTCAATTGGTCTACTAGGTTTAACAGTTCATCTTCTGTTGCAGTGGCTGGCAAATCGTAAGATTTAGATACGAAGCCAACTTCTTCACACGCTTTACGCTTACTACCAACGTAAACCTGAGAAGCAGGGTCTTCACCCACTAAAACAACCGCTAGGCCCGGAGCGCGTAATCCAGCTTCAGTACGAGCTTTTACACGTGCAGCAACTTCGGAGCGAACCGTTTGAGAAATTAGCTTTCCATCAATATTTTGAGCAGTCATGAATTTCCTTAGTATTGATATTCAAGTTAGTGGCTGATGTTTTTGGCGCATTATTCCAGAAAATCTTTTTGATTACCATCAAGCAAACGATTGCTTTGCTCTATTTTCCAACACTTATATGTTTGTTGCCCTTTTTTTACTCACTTAGATCAGAATGTTACATAAAGCCGTTGCTTTAATGATTCGAATTCGTATAATTCCTTCCTGTAGCGCGCCCTTAGCTCAGCTGGATAGAGCACGTCCCTTCTAAGGATGTGGTCGTAGGTTCGAATCCTACAGGGCGTGCCATTATTAAAAGAAACCCGATAGCTCTCTGAGTTGTCGGGTTTTTTGCATTTTGGGGTTAGTTAAATTTTCTGTTTTTGTTAAGCCATCACGACCTCTGGAATGTATCTAAGGCCTAACATAGTACATCCATCTTCTAAATAACTGTCCGTCACCACATCGAAACCGAATTTACCATAGTAGTCTTTCAGGTGTGCTTGCGCTGAAATAAAAATAGAGCTTTCCGGGTAAATTTTTCGAGTCGTATCGAAGCTTACTTGCATGAGTTGGTTACCTACCTGCTTACCTCTGTACTCTTTTGCGACGATGACACGACCGATACATACATCATCGGCATCCGCGTTGATCAATGGGAGCACATCACAAGGGTATCCAAGTTTGGGAGCCATAATACGACTGTAAGCCACGAGACGCTCGTTATCATAGCCCATGACGTGATAGGTCTCGGGGTGGTTATCTTTGCCATCTAAATCGCTGTAGGGTGTATTCATGTCTACGATAAAAATGTCGACTCTTTCCCGCAAGAAATCATAGAGTTCATCAACCGTTAACTCCGCAAATTTTTTCACTCTCCACTCGATCATCACTTTTCTCCTTATTATTTCGGGCTACAACATAGAGGCTATCTCTACCGAGTTCATTAACCTTTGTTAATCGATTACTATTTTTCATTCCAAAAAGGCCCAACTGCATCAACAATTGGGCCTTTATTTTGCTATCTTGACCTGACGGTTTTAAAATAGTCAGTTATTTAAAGAGATCGGAAAACCAATAACTGATAGGGTCTGCTGGGCATTCATATGGGCCACACTCTAAAAAAGTTGAAATAACATTTATCAGCACTGTAATAATTGCAATAATGCATACGCTTTTTCCAAATGTGGTCATTTGATATTCTTTTGTTTTACAATCATTATTCCAGAGCATAAGTAAGAGTGCTACTCCGAAAATTGTCATACCGAAAATAATAAAAGCCCAAGTATAATAATGCATGCCAAATATTGCGCTACCATAACCAGGAGTACCAGGGATAACATGTAATGATATTTGACGAAGAGACGTAGCAGCACCAAATAGTGCACCAATCAAAACAATGCCATAATGTCGTTGCTCAGCACCATAAACTACGTTCAACATAAGGGCGCGAATATACTTTGTTAATCTGATGTAAAAAGAACTTTTTCCCTGTAATCTTTATTCCATGCGGCTTGGTTCATCTTTCTTGGTACAGACAAGTTACCCTCTGATTTTCTAAATAGGTTCTGCACAAAGCGACGACAACAAGCCATATTCAACGCTGAATCCCCAGCGTAAATTCGCTGCTCGTCTTCTTTGAAAATTACGTCCAACGCCCAGTGCTGCTGATTCTCAATATGCCAATGCTTTCTTGTTGCCTTTGAGGCTAACTCTAAAGATAAATGGTCTGTGCAAATATAGTACGAGGTTTCATAACTTCCTTTCCCTTTGACACTCCTATCTCTTACCACTGCAACAATGCTTTTTACGAGACACCACTTCTGTCTGAGTGCTTCGCTGAAGGCTGCAGGAAGCACGTAAACCTCACGAACCTATTTTCTACCATGCCCTTTCTCTTCCGTGATGTATGATTCCTGTTTATCTTCAGGCAAAGCCCAATAGTCTTGGAATTGCACATCAATTTCTGCTAATAAACTTGGTTGATTCAGTTTAACTTGTACTAGGATATCTCCACCTTTATCAACTACTTTATTCAGTGTTTCAACCTGACAATGCAGGGCATCAGCAGTTAATAAACATCCTTTGATATCTAAAGCGTCTAGCATGTTTCTTATTGCTAGCAGCTCCATACCTTTGCCGTCACAAGGTTGGTGTGTGAGAGTCAAACCCTCGTCTACATCAAATGCCGAAACCATATAGAGGGGGTGCTGTTGTTTGCTTGCTTTTGCCCCTTTTAGAACCTTCCCATCAACACTGATTATAGGCTGAGCATGCTTCTCTCTGTGCAAATTGACCCAGCCCACCATAGCTTCCAATAGCGTCTCTGGCACAACGGATCTCATGATCGCAGCTATATTATGTCGAGTGGGAAGACCATTTTCGTAGGGGAAATACTCACGTAACCACTCGATATTTCCTTCACCGAAATCCTTAATCTCTGTCCATTTATTTTGACCACAAATCATGGCTGTTATGACCACGAAAGCGACTTCCATAACAGGATAAACTTGATTGATGTGCGAACGGGTATCTTTCACTTTTTTAAGTTGCTCAATGATAATCATGTGCGAATTTCTCATGTTTTTTTACTTCATGATCAGATCGTGATTATCTAAAAAAGTTCCCTGTAAAATAAATCCATTATTTTCAATGGTTAAAGTTCGATCCCGCCCTTCGTTCAACATAAAGCCAAACATCACCATTACAAAACCTAAACGTTGTAGCAAGCAAAGTGGGCATGGTAATTCGTTCAAAGATACTTGTAAGACTGATCCCATGAATAAAACGATGGTAATACCGAGAAGACCAAGTGTATTGAATATGGTTATTTTTTTAGTATTCATTGATTTTCCCCTTATAGTAAAATAGATAGGGTATCTGTTGCATGGTGATTAAACCAATATAAACTTATAATTAATGACATGATAAATATTACATAACCGGCTCTTCTCCGCTTAGATGAGCTTGATTTCCGGATAAATGGTAGAGTGAGTTTCTAGGATTGAGGTTTGTCTAATCTTCAATTTAAAGTAATCAGTATCCCTTACTCCTCGGGCTCTCCGTCTAAGAAGACCTATCGATACATTCCCTGCTTCCACTCGGGCATTCGTCAGCTTATATTTTGCATAGTTGCAGATCCCAACTCTTCTCTCCCAAAGCGCGTCTGCAAAGTTGATGAGAGATAAGATCCTCGTCTTTTTAGCAAGCTGGCACCACGCATCAAGCGCTGCGATCATCAAGTCAAAATTACGTTCATCCCATAAGGCTTGAAGCTGCTCTTTGAGCATATAAATCGTACAAAGAGTCTTATTGCTTTCCAGTAAATCATCTAGCCTATCTGACTGCTTATCGCTTAATTTCGGCGCATTTTTGAGGAGTAAAAATAGCGTCCCTTTAAGCATTTTCTTCTCGTCATGTGTTCCTTTCCTAAACGCTTTATTACGCTCTTTCCTTATCAGAAGAGAGTAGTTCTGCATAACGTGAAACCGGTCAAAAACGATGTCTGCATTCGGAAGAGCGTTTCTCACTGCTGATTGGTAAGATTGCCCCATATCCATTGATACCGCTTGGATGCCGTCTCTCGTTTGCGGTGATAATTGTTCAAAAAAGTTGATGAGTACGTTTGAAGTCCGCCCATGGTCAACCCAAATAAGTTGTCCTGAAACGAGATCATAAACGACGGTCATATAATCATGGCCTTTAGCCCTGGCGACTTCATCAACGCCAATATGAACAAGGTTGGTCAACTTCTTAGGCTCTAAAGCAGGCAAGGTAGAGAGAAGGAATGCTTTATCGATATTTTTCACGGTTTCCCAGCGTATGTCTAAATGCTTCGACACTGCGTGGATGCTCATATAGCGGCACAGTCCACTAATAAAGTGACAGAACCTCTTTGTATAACGACTCCCCTTATCAACAAAATCAGCCTCTTCAATCAACCTTCGGCCGAGCCTATCCCTTGTCTGAGCCAATTCAATTTCTATAACGCAAGGGCGACCACTGACAGGTAAATCCGACAGGCGACGGTGAACGTAGTGGTCGACGGTGCGCGGAGCTCCAGTCTCAGGATCAACAACTTTACAGCGTCTATCTCGCTTGCACTTGACGAGTACTGAATGAGAGCTTTCTTCAAGCGTTACAGACTGTACGGATTGGCCTTTAAAGTTAAATAGAGCGGAAGATAATAACGACAAACTACAACACTGATATATAAGGTGGGAAGCGATTGTAAATCAATGTGTTAGCGGTTTTATTGTTAGTTTATAGACTCATCTAAGCGGAGAAGAGCCCATAACCTAATTTCTTTTTACGTGTAAATATACTGATTACCGATATTAATAGTAATAAGAAAATAAAACTCATCATAAAACTATCCTTACATATTGTTTAATTACGTTTTGCTAGTCTAATATTTAGAGGAGTGACTTCGATTAATTCGTCATCGTTAATCCAAGTCATTGCTTGTTCTAAGCTCATTGCGAAAGTGGCTTTCATTGCATAGTTTTTATCTGCAGTGGTTCTCCAAACTCTGGCTAGTTGTTTGCCCTGTCTGCAATTAACATAAAGGTCTGATGGTGTTATGGCCGCACCGATTATTTGTCCTTTATATACTTGTTCACCGTGCGTAATCATCATTCTACCTCGATCCCGAAGGTGAGCTAACGCATGGTTTAATGCCTTACCTGTTCCATTTGAAACCATTACGCTTCCGATCCTCTGCCCAACGTTCTCGCTACTCTTATTGCCGAATCCGTCCTCTTCAAAATGAAATGATGCAGTACCTCCTGAGAGGTTATTCAGGCAATGCCTCAACCCAAGCATTCCTCTTAATGACCCTCTAAAAACTAAGTTACTTTGATCATCGCCTGCTGTTTCACTTGATATAAGAGTGGCTTCTCTGTTCGTTAACTCATAGATTATGTCACTGATATTTTTGTTATAGCAGGTGATAAAACACTTATTATATGGTTCGTGGTGATTTTTATTCATTTCATTATTTATTACTTTAGGTCTTGAAATACAAAATTCTGAGCCCTCTCTCCTCATCTTTTCAATTAAAACACCAAGGTGTAATTCACCTCTTCCGGAAACGTCGATACATCCAGCATCATTGGATGGTTTTATTTTCAAAGCAACATCATGTGTTGCTTCAAGCCTTAACCTTTCTGTAAGGGCGGGATCGAACTTTAACCATTGAAAATAATGGATTTATTTTACAGGGAACTTTTTTAGATAATCACGATCTGATCATGAAGTAAAAAAACATGAGAAATTCGCACATGATTATCATTGAGCAACTTAAAAAAGTGAAAGATACCCGTTCGCACATCAATCAAGTTTATCCTGTTATGGAAGTCGCTTTCGTGGTCATAACAGCCATGATTTGTGGTCAAAATAAATGGACAGAGATTAAGGATTTCGGTGAAGGAAATATCGAGTGGTTACGTGAGTATTTCCCCTACGAAAATGGTCTTCCCACTCGACATAATATAGCTGCGATCATGAGATCCGTTGTGCCAGAGACGCTATTGGAAGCTATGGTGGGCTGGGTCAATTTGCACAGAGAGAAGCATGCACAGCCTATAATCAGTGTTGATGGGAAGGTTCTAAAAGGGGCAAAAGCAAGCAAACAACAGCACCCCCTCTATATGGTTTCGGCATTTGATGTAGACGAGGGTTTGACTCTCACACACCAACCTTGTGACGGCAAAGGTATGGAGCTGCTAGCAATAAGAAACATGCTAGACGCTTTAGATATCAAAGGATGTTTATTAACTGCTGATGCCCTGCATTGTCAGGTTGAAACACTGAATAAAGTAGTTGATAAAGGTGGAGATATCCTAGTACAAGTTAAACTGAATCAACCAAGTTTATTAGCAGAAATTGATGTGCAATTCCAAGACTATTGGGCTTTGCCTGAAGATAAACAGGAATCATACATCACGGAAGAGAAAGGGCATGGTAGAAAAGAGGTTCGTGAGGTTTACGTGCTTCCTGCAGCCTTCAGCGAAGCACTCAGACAGAAGTGGTGTCTCGTAAAAAGCATTGTTGCAGTGGTAAGAGATAGGAGTGTCAAAGGGAAAGGAAGTTATGAAACCTCGTACTATATTTGCACAGACCATTTATCTTTAGAGTTAGCCTCAAAGGCAACAAGAAAGCATTGGCATATTGAGAATCAGCAGCACTGGGCGTTGGACGTAATTTTCAAAGAAGACGAGCAGCGAATTTACGCTGGGGATTCAGCGTTGAATATGGCTTGTTGTCGTCGCTTTGTGCAGAACCTATTTAGAAAATCAGAGGGTAACTTGTCTGTACCAAGAAAGATGAACCAAGCCGCATGGAATAAAGATTACAGGGAAAAAGTTCTTTTTACATCAGATTAACAAAGTATATTCGCGCCCTTACCTTTCTGTAAGAGCTTTTGACTGAAGTACTTTTCCTTCTTGTCCTGCGAATGGAGAGTCATTAACGCTAAATTGGATACACACCATTGGTTTATCGATTTGTAGTTGCCCTAGTTTTAATTTGTTATTTTTAGTCGTTATAATGTCTGAAATACATATGTTATCAATACCAGATATAGCAATAATGTCTCCAACATCTCCTTCTGGAATTGCAACTCTATTAAGCCCATGAGAACGAAAGACTTCTTTTACTGTCGCACTTCTTTCCGGTTTCCCCTGACTTGTAATAATAACTTTCTGACCTTTTGTAAATCCGCCTGCCAATACACGACCAATGCCAATTAGTCCGATATATGGTGAATAATCAAGTTGGTGGATTTGCATTAGAGGTTCTGAGCTTTCTAAAATTTTTGGAGCCTCAACATTATTTATTATTAGGTCTAATAAGGGGGCCATACCTTCTGTTTTTATCGGTTTAGATAAATATTTATAGGCATAGTTTAAACGAGCGCTACAACATACAACAGGGAAGTCTAATTGTTCCAACGTTGCACCTAGATGAATTAGTAGGTCATATAATTTATCCAAACACCTTGATACGTTAGACTCTCTGCGGTCAATTTTATTAATGGCAACTAAAATTTTTAGCCCTTTTTTGATTGCCTTTTCAGCCACGAAACGAGTTTGAGGCATCGGCCCTTCGACTGCATCAACAACAACTAATGCTGCGTCAGCCATATCGATGACTCGCTCGACTTCACCACTAAAGTCTGAATGCCCGGGTGTATCGATTATATTGATACGATGATCTTTCCAATCAACGGCAGTTACCTTTGATAAAATGGTAATGCCTCGTTCTTGTTCTTGGTCATTTGAATCGAGTAATAAGTGCTTACCTTCATCTTGTCGAGATAATGAATTTGTTTGACGTAAGAGCGTATCAACTATCGATGTTTTTCCATGGTCTACATGTGCAACAATGGCAATGTTTCTTATATTTTGATGTTTCATTGACAATTGTCCTGTTAGATGTGGTTAGTCATTTACCCTGTCTATTATGGGTCTAATTATATGGCTAAAACTCCTGGTTCTTTATTGTAATCAAGACAAAAAATATCAATAAAGAGACATTTTAAAGTCGATGAAATTGAGTTGGAACTTTTTTATTTTCTTTGCACTGGTCGCTAAGATCTCAAGACGTTGTGGAACTTACTAATAGAAAGTTAAAATTGTTCCTTTTTTGGGGTTTACATCATTTGGTAATAAAGCCACTATGAATTCACGAAGAATAGACAAGTAAAGCTGTTCACCAGTGGGTTTAGGAATCAAACCTTCTGCTGATGGCTGATTTAGAGGAAGTAATGGCAGGAAACAGTATCGGACAACATTTCCGCGTGACCACGTTCGGAGAAAGTCACGGTATCGCACTAGGATGTATCGTAGATGGGTGCCCACCAGGATTAGAAATTACCGAAGCAGACCTTCAAAAAGATTTGGACCGTCGTCGCCCTGGTACTTCTCGCTATACAACGGCTCGCCGTGAAGCAGATGAAGTAAAGATTTTATCAGGTGTATTTGAAGGCCAAACTACGGGTACTTCTATTGGTCTATTGATTGAAAATACAGACCAACGCTCTAAAGACTATTCCGAAATTAAAGACAAATTCCGCCCAGGCCATGCTGATTACACGTACCATCAAAAGTACGGTGTGCGTGATTACCGTGGTGGTGGTCGCTCTTCAGCTCGTGAAACAGCAATGCGTGTTGCGGCTGGTGCGATTGCAAAGAAATACCTAAAACAAGAATTTGGTGTTGAAATCCAAGCTTACCTTTCTCAAATGGGCGATATCTCAATTGATAAAGTGGATTGGAACGAGATTGAAAACAACGCTTTCTTCTGCCCTGATGCAGATAAAGTACCTGAGTTTGACCAACTGATTCGTGACCTACTAAAAGAAGGCAACTCGATCGGTGCGAAGATTCAAGTGGTCGCGACTAAAGTGCCTGTAGGCCTTGGTGAGCCGATCTTTGATCGCTTAGATGCTGATATCGCGCACGCACTAATGAGCATTAACGCTGTGAAAGGTGTTGAGATTGGCGATGGCTTTGATGTGGTTAATCAACGCGGTAGCGAACACCGTGATCCATTAACGCCAGAAGGCTTCACTAGCAACCATGCTGGCGGTATCTTAGGTGGTATCTCTACTGGCCAAGATATTGTGGCAAGCATTGCGCTTAAGCCAACATCAAGCATTACGGTACCGGGTGACACTATCACTAAAGATGGTGAAGCGACGCAGCTCATCACTAAAGGTCGTCACGATCCATGTGTTGGTATTCGTGCGGTGCCAATTGCAGAAGCGATGCTAGCGATTGTTCTACTCGATCATCTATTACGCCATCGTGGTCAGAACCATGGCGTAACGACGAATACTCCTCAAATCTAACGATTGAGTGAATGAAAAAAAGGGTTGCTTCCTATTGGAGCAACCCTTTTTGTTTTCTAGTGGTATTCGCTATTAATGCACAGAGCTTTCAGGATCAAGCTGGAACGAAGGCAAGCGCCACTTGAATCTCACCGCTGCCATGCGCAGCAAGTAGCCGACCACAAGCGTTACAATTGTTGCAGTAACATCGTTAATACCAAACTCGAGTAAGCCTAGGTATAAGCCTGAAGCAATCAGTGCGATAGAGGCGTAAAGCTCTTCATGCAGCACCAGAGGTGTTTGACGACAGATAAGATCACGCAGCAAACCACCAAATACGCCAGTAACCAGTGCTGATACCATGCAGATCATTGGATGAAGGCCCATGTTCATCGCCACTTTAGTACCAATGATACTGAATACAATCAGACCCAGTGCATCTAAACGAATGAACAGACCTTTAAGTTTAATAACCCACTTAGCTAGGCCTGTTGTGACAACGCCTGCCACACAAGTAATCGCAAGAAATTCAGGGTTCTCAACCCAACCTAACGGGTAGTGACCAAGCAAGATGTCTCGCACTGTACCACCGCCAATAGCCGTTGCGCTGGCAACCAACATTACACCAAACCAATCCATTTTTTGTTTACCAGCACTGAGAGCGCCGATCATGGCTTCTGCCGTGATGCCAATGATATACAAAACACTTAGTAGCATTGCTGTAGCTCTATTAT
>AAZW01000029.1 GCA_000169995.1 Vibrionales bacterium SWAT-3
CCAGCGGCAATACGTTTTTTACGTGAGCCTTTGATTAGCTCAGGGCGTTGACGCTCTTTCATGGTCATAGAGTTGATGATCGCTTCCATCTGCTTGAACATCTTGTCATCAACTTTATCTTTCACGTTGTCTGGTAGCTGAGACATGCCTGGAAGCTTATCCATCATGCCCATCATGCCGCCCATGTTTTGCATCTGGCCTAGTTGTTCACGGAAGTCTTCAAGGTCAAAACCTTTCTTCTCTTTGAACTTCTTAGCCAGCTTCTCGGCTTTCTCGGTATCAACGTTTTTCTGTAGGTCTTCAATAAGCGACAGAACGTCACCCATACCTAAGATACGAGAAGCAACACGATCAGGGTGGAATGGTTCTAGTGCGTCAGTTTTCTCACCAACACCTAAGAATTTGATTGGCTTGCCTGTAATATGACGAACAGACAGCGCTGCACCACCACGCGCATCACCATCAACTTTCGTTAAGATAACGCCGGTTAGTGGAAGCGCATCGCCAAAGGCTTTTGCCGTATTCGCTGCATCTTGACCTGTCATAGCATCAACAACGAATAGAGTTTCAACTGGGTTGATTGCAGTATGAAGCTCTTGGATCTCGCCCATCATCTCTTCATCAATCGCTAAACGACCAGCGGTATCGACAAGCAACACGTCGTAGAATTTCTTCTTCGCGTGGTCGATTGCAGCGTTAGCAATATCAATCGGCTTCTGATCAGCCGAAGATGGGAAGAAGTCAACGCCAACATCGCTAGCTAACGTTTCAAGTTGTTTGATCGCCGCAGGACGGTAAACGTCGGCAGACACAACCAATACTTTCTTCTTGTCACGCTCTGTCAGCAACTTAGATAGCTTACCTACCGATGTGGTTTTACCCGCACCTTGTAGACCAGCCATTAAGATAACCGCTGGCGGTTGCGCTGCTAGGTTAAGTGCTTCGTTAGACTCACCCATCACCGCTTCAAGTTCAGCTTGAACGATCTTAATGAATTCTTGGCCAGGTGTTAGAGATTTAGAAACCTCAACACCCACAGCGCCTTCTTTTACGCGCTTAACAAAATCGCGAACAACTGGCAGTGCCACGTCAGCTTCAAGAAGCGCCATACGCACTTCACGTAGCGTATCTTTAATATTGTCTTCGGTCAGACGACCTTTACCGCTGATATTCTTCAGCGTTTTGGATAGACGATCCGTTAAATTATCAAACATAGTTTTCTCTTCGCTCAATCCTGCGACTATTAAGTTGAGTATACATTAGCGTGGATTAGAGTCATACCCGTTGTAGAGCGTTAATCATCCACGCTTGTGATGTGAGACGGTGTTCACTTGGAATTGAGTGAGGTTCACCATAGCCCCAAAGAGCGATGCAAGGTATAATTCGCCAATTAGTAATCATTTTAATGGATACCATGGACAGTCTTATTGCGATCGCAGCAGCCTTTCTTTATACAATGGCGATTTCCACGATCATTCCAGGTCTCGTGCACCAAACAGGAATCCGTGTAAAAACGGTGTTTATCAGCGCATTACTTGCTCTAGCTTTCCATGCTTGGTTGCTTGGCGATTTAATCTTTAATGCCAGTGGTCAAAACCTCAGTATCTTAAACGTTGCCTCACTGATCAGTTTAATCATTTCTCTAGTGATGAGCGGTGCTATGCTCAAAACCAGACTGTGGTTCATTCTTCCTGTGGTTTATAGCTTCGCAGCACTGAACTTGATGGCGGCAACTTTTCTTCCAAGCACCTTCATCAAACACTTAGAGAATGATCCAAAACTGCTGATGCATATCTCTTTGGCGCTGTTCTCTTACGCGACGCTCACTATTGGTGCTCTATACGCGCTGCAACTTGCGTGGCTAGATCACAAACTGAAAAAGAAGAAAGCACTGGTTATCAACCCTAACCTACCTCCATTAATGATGGTCGAAAGACAACTTTTCAAGATCATCCTAATCGGTAATGGCTTATTAACGGGTACCTTACTGACTGGTTTCATCTTCGTACAAGACATGTTTGCTCAAGGTAAAGCGCACAAAGCCGTGTTGTCTTTTATTGCTTGGGTTATCTACTCCATTCTTCTGTGGGGTCATTACCAAAAAGGATGGCGTGGACAAAAGGTGACTTGGTTCGCCCTTGCTGGTGCCAGCATGCTCACATTAGCCTACTTCGGTAGTCGCTTCGTTCAGGAAATCATCCTGAGATAACACCCAAATTAAAGGCAAGGTCACGCATACCTTGCCTTTAAAATATTGAGTCAGATAGATTCAATTGACATCTCGACCATGTTCGGTCATAAATTAATCAAGATACACAAATAGGAAAAGAATAGTTTTGGACGACATATCAACGGGTATCTTATTTGCGCTACTCGCGTGTCTCATTGTAATTTCTGGTTATTTCTCTGGTTCCGAAACGGGCATGATGTCCTTGAACCGCTACCGTTTAAAGCACTTGGCCAACACGGGTCATAAAGGTGCAAAGCGCGTAGAAAAACTTCTGAACCGCCCCGACAGGTTGATAGGCCTCATTCTCATCGGTAACAACCTTGTCAACATTCTCGCTTCTGCGATCGCAACCATTCTTGGTATGCGTATCTACGGGGATATCGGTGTGGCTGTCGCAACCGGTACCCTGACTCTCGTGATCCTCGTATTCGCCGAGGTCACACCAAAAACCATCGCCTCTCTGTTTCCTGAACGTGTCTCTTACGCCAGCAGCATCTTACTAATGATTCTGATGAAGGTACTGTCACCACTGGTGATATTAGTGAACTTCATTACCAATGGCTTTATTCGTATTCTGGGTGTCAAAGCCAGCCACGACGCGACCGATCACTTAAGTTCTGAAGAGCTGAGAACTGTAGTTAATGAAGCGGGTAACCTAATACCTCAACGTCACCAAGATATGTTGGTGTCTATTCTAGATTTAGAGCACGTTACCGTGAACGATATCATGGTGCCTCGTAACGAGATTACCGGTATCGACATTAATGATGATTGGAAATCCATCGTTCGCCAGCTGACCCACTCCCCTCATGGCCGAGTTGTTCTTTATCGTGACCAAATTGATGAAGTGGTTGGCATGCTAAGGCTGCGCGAAGCGTATCGCTTGATGCTTGAAAAGAACGAATTCAACAAAGAGACTCTGCTGCGTGCCGCAGACGAAATCTACTTCATCCCTGAAGCAACACCACTCAACATTCAACTACTAAAATTCCAACGCAACAAACAGCGTATCGGTCTAATCGTTGATGAATACGGTGATATCAATGGCTTGGTTACATTAGAAGATATTCTAGAAGAGATTGTCGGTGAGTTTACCACTTCAATTGCGCCAAGTTTGTCTGATGAAATCACACCGCAGAGCGATGGCAGCTTCCTCATTGAAGGCAGTGCAAACATTCGTGATATCAACAAAGGGTTGCAATGGGCGCTACCAACCGATGGTCCAAGAACGTTGAATGGTTTGATACTAGAACATCTGGAAGACATTCCCGAAAGCCATTTGAGTGTTCAGGTTGCTAGCCATCCAATGGAGATTGTGGAACTTGAAGAGAACCGCATCAAACTAGTACGTGTGTTTCCACAAATCGTAAATGGATAACAGGTTCAGATAGTACTCGCTATTGACCTGCTAAGTGAGAAAATAGAAAGGCCCGGTTCAATGAACCGGGCCTTTTGATATCTTACTCATCGAGAATTAACTCAAATGATTAATCGACTTTAAGCTCTTTAAGCATCGACTCTGGCAGTGCTAGCTCGTCGTTCTTGTTTACTGAGATACCAGCAGCGATGATTGCATTCGCGATCTCTTTCGCTTCGTCTAAAGAGTGCATTGCCGCTGTACCACACTGGTATTCGTTCAGCTCAGGGATCTTATTCTGGCTCTCAACTTTCAACACGTCTTGCATTGCCGCTAACCAAGCATCAGCCACTTGCTGCTCTGAAGGTGTACCGATCAGGCTCATGTAGAAACCAGTACGACAGCCCATAGGAGAAATATCGATGATCTCTACGTCTGAACCGTTCAGTTGAGCACGCATGAAACCAGCGTATAGGTGCTCTAGAGTGTGGATACCTTTCTCAGATAGGATATCTTTGTTTGGTGCCGTAAAACGCAGGTCAAATACCGTAATGGTATCCCCTTTTGGAGTTTGCATTGTTTTCGCAACACGAACTGCTGGTGCGTTCATACGAGTGTGATCTACAGTAAAACTATCTAATAAAGGCATTGCTATTCTCCGTGACGGTTGGCTTTAGAAAAACCAACTTCGATTGTCTTCTAGTTCTTTGCGGCACTGTTTCAGTTGCCAGCCATAATCTTTTGCTTGCTGTTCGACTTTACGAGCCACCTTAATTAAAGATGGTTTGCTGTTATACGATTTGCGCTTATAACCACCGCGGCCTTCATGGTAAGCCAAGTACTGGTTATATGGGTCCCACAGCGAGATACCGAGTTGACGACGCGTTTCACTGGTGTACCAGCCTATAAACATCAGCGCATCATCAAAGTTGGTTCTTGAACCGCCATTGCTGGTCGCTTTTTGGAAGTCTTCCCAAGCTGGGTCCTGAGCTTGAGCATAGCCATAAGCGCTGCTTACGCGGCCCCAAGGAATAAACCCAAGGATGTAATCTTTTGGTGGGCGCGCATCATGACGGAAGCTACTCTCTTGTTTTACAAAAGCCATCGCTACGTTGATGGGAGTACCCCACTCTTCTTGCATATCTAGGGCATCTTCGTACCACGATGGATGCTCTCTGAAGATGCTACATAGGTTATCTTGCTGTTTCGGCGGTGGTGTTGCACACCCAACCAAAAGGCTAGAGACAACACCGACAGTGACTACAGGTAACCAATTACTACTCACACGAGTAGGCTTACCTAATAAGGCTTGCTTCCTTTCCACCAACGTCTCGCTATGCTTTTAAATACGAAAAATAATCCGCTAAGAAGCTGTCAAAATCTTGAGTGCTCGCTTCTTCACTTTGCTGCTGAGCAATCACAGAGCGTTGAACCTCTGCTTCCATCAACTCAGCTGAATACACTTTGTATTGGTGTGCTTTGTGTTGTTGTGCGTATGTTTTACCTAGTGCACAGCCAACTTTACCTAAACCACCTAACTTCTTAGTCTCTTCTAGCAATTGGCCAGAAATGGTTAGCTCTGGGTTATCAATCCAAGCTTCAAGCGTATCGCAGGTTTCTTGATAAGCTCGGCCGCCTTGTTCAGCATCCATCACCTCAGCAATTGAGCGTAGGTCTTTGAACACGCGCTTAGCCCAATCTTGAAGAGACAACCGCTCACCGTGACAACCAATTTGCAGCTCTAGGCCGACTTGACGACCTTCTAGGATCACCTTGTTCCAGTTGTCGCGCCAGCATTCAAGCTCACAGTTATCCATCTCAGCAGAGTCAGTTAGCACACTCCAGGTTAGGAATAGATCTAAGAAGCGAACTTGTTGCTCCGTGATACCGATTGAGCTGAATGGGTTTACGTCTAGAGAGCGAACCTCGATGTACTCAACACCGCCACGAGCCAGCGCTTCAGATGGTTTCTCGCCACTCTTCGCCACACGCTTAGGGCGGATAGGTGCGTAAAGCTCATTCTCAATTTGCAATACGTTGCTATTAAGCTGACGGTATTCGCCCTCAACCTTAACGCCAATTTCAGCAAACTCTTCTGATGGAGTGCGAATCGCTTGATTCAAGCCCTCAAGGTACTGCTCTAGGCTATTAAAGCCAATCTTCAATACGCTTTGCGCGCTGTTAGTGTAACCAAGATCACTCAGACGAAGAGCCGTTGCTTTTGGTAGATACAGTGTCCCACCAACCTTTTCAAAAGGTAAATTCGTTTCTCTTCCTTTGATGAAAGATGAACACAATGCTGGTGAAGCACCGAAGAAATATGGGATTAACCAACCAAACCGGTAGTAGTTACGGATCAAACCGAAGTAAGCATCTGATTTTGCGTCACTACGCTCTTGTTCTGTTTGTTCACCAAACAGGCTATCCCAGAAGCTTTCTGGGAAAGAAAAGTTAAAGTGAACGCCAGAGATAATCTGCATCAAGCTACCGTAACGGCGTTTTAGGCCCTCACGATATAACGTTTTCATTTTACCGTTGTTAGACGTGCCGTACTGCGCAAGCTGAATGTAGTCTTCGCTACCAACATAACAAGGCATAGAGAGCGGCCACAGTTTTTCACCGTCTAACTTGGTTTGCGTGAAATGATGAATATCAGACAACTGATTCAAAAGAGTAGGAACATCATTTGAAACAGGCGTGATAAATTCCAGTAACGACTCAGAGAAATCGGTTGTTACCCACTCGTTCATCAACGCAGAACCTAAAGCCTTAGGGTGCGGCCCAGTAGCAAGGTGCCCATCTTCCGTGTAGCGTAATGTTTCCCTTTCAACACCACGACCAAATTGAGAAAAGGTCTTAGGGTTGGTTGCAACTTGCTTTAGTCGCGCAGCAAAATCAGTCAAAATTTAGTTCACTTATCTTATATCGTTCTGATTAGAACTATCATAAATTAGGTTGGAGGAGAAAAGTAGAGTCTCTTCCCTCCCCCTTTAATGTGTACTCTAACGAATGATTTCAAGCTCTTCTATTGGAATATCTAACTTTTCTAATTGCGGGCGAAGCGAAGCCGCATCACCGACCACAATTATTTGATAATCATTCGGGTCGAACCATTTCTTCGATAGTTCATTCAATGTCTCTTTTGAGACCGTCTCAACTATCTGATTACGCTGTTGTAGGTAATCTTCATCAAGGCTCAATGCAACAATATTACTTAGCAACCCTGCTTTCTGACTTGGTGTTTCGTATTTGAGTGCATCTTGTTGACCGACGGCAAGGCGCATAAATTTCACCTCTTCGTCAGTTAATCCACTTTGGCTAAACTCATTCAGTTCATTAATAAACTCTTGAATCGATGGCACTGTCGCGTTGGCTCTTACCTGTGCGCTAAATACTACTGCCCCCGTTTCACGAGTACTGGCAAAGTAACCGCTCGCACCATAAGTGTATGCTTTGTCTTCGCGTAGGTTCTGGTTAATGCGGCTATTAAAGTTACCCGCTAGGTTAAAGTTAGCCAATTGGCTCTTATACAACTCACCCGTAGCATCAAAAGGCAGGCCTTTACGAACTAAGCGAACAATACTTTGCGGCGCACCCGGCTTATCAACTAAATATAAACGCTGCTCAGTCAGGTCTTTGACAATCTGTGGGCGTGTCAGCGGTGCCGCTTCGCCTTGCCACTCCTCAAAGAATTGTAGCTGCTTTCCAACCTCTTTCTTCGAGATGTCCCCTACAATAACAATATTAGCTCCCTCCGGAGTATAGTGTTGACTGTAAAACTGTTTTACATCATCCAGAGTTAACGATTCTAGAGAGTCTTTAGTACCATCACTTGCGCGAGCAAAAATACTGTCGCCAAACAGCACTTCACGAGTTGCTTGAGATGCCATCCAACTTGGTTGTTGATGCTGATATACCACCCCTTCTAACATCTGCTTCTTAACGCGTTCGAAGTCTTGCTCATCGAACTTAGGCTCAAGCAAAACTTCTTGCACGATCGCTAAGGTTTGAGGCAGGTTTTTCTCTAGCGTAGAAATTGAAATATCAGTGGTGTAGCTACCAGCACTGATACTCACGCTGCTACCCAACTTATCTAGGGTCGCCTGTAGCTCTTCAACCGTTCGCTTAGTAGAGCCTTCTTCCATCATAGCGGCAGTTAGGTTTGCTAGGCCCTCTTGTCCTTTACGAACATAACGCTCACCTGCAGGTAGTTGAATTTGCATTTGTACCGTTGGTGTTTCGCTAGTTTCAGTACCAATCAAATCAGTACCGTTTGCAAAATGCATGCGATACAGCTCTGGCATTGTCGCTTCAACACCAAAGGTCACCTCAGGCATCACACTGCGATCAAAGGTGTCCGTTGCTCTTCTGAAGTTCAATTGGTCTTCCGTTACTTTACTGTATTCAGGCAAAGTACGTGGTGCCGTGGTAAATGTTGCTTCTCGAACGGCTAAATCAAGCTGCTTTTTCGGAACCACACTCAAAGTCACCTTGTGCTTACCTTCGATGAAATCTTGGTAGGCCTTGCTCACGCTTTCAGGTGTAACTGCACGGATTTGATCTAACTGGGACTCAATGCGATCTGGCTGACCATAGAAAGTTTGGTTAGATGCCAATTGCGACACTTTACCTTTAACACTTTGCAGTGCAAAAACCGCATCCGCTTCGGCCATTCCAGTAATCTGGTCTAGGCGTTCTTGTTGAACGCCCTCTTTCGAGAACTTATCTAAGGTATCCATTAACTCTTTGTTGAGAACCGTTAAGTCACCTTTTTTACCAGAATTACCCATCGCATATACGTACATGGTACATGCCAACTCAGCACAATCATGGAATGAGCCTGCACTCACTGCTTTTTGTGTCTTCACTAAGTTTTGGTAAAGGTAACTGTTAGTACCGGAACCTAAAACGTTAGACAGCGCATTCAGTGACGCTTGGGTCTCTTCGCCGCGATAAGTCGTTGGCCAACCAACCAATACCATTGGCTGACGAATGTTATCTTCTAGAGTGATGTACTTATCTTCTGTTAGTACCGCAGGTTGTTTCTCAGCAGGCTCAACCTCTGGGCCTTTCGGGATCGGACCAAAGTATTTATTAACCCACTCAAGCGTATCGTCAACATCGATATCACCACCGATTGTCAGTACCGCATTATTGGGGCCATACCAACGAAGGAAGAATGCCTTTAGGTCATTCACATCGACGCGGTCAAGATCTTCTACATAGCCAATTGGTTGCCATGAATATGGGTGTCCTTCAGGGTAAAGCGCTTCCCCCATACGTTCCCACATCAAGCCATAAGGACGGTTTTCATAGCTTTGAGCACGTTCATTTTTAACCGTACCTCGCTGAACCTCGAATTTCCGCTGAGAAACCGCATCCAATAAGAAACCCATTCGGTCTGACTCTAACCACAACATTTTCTCAAGCTGGTTTGAGGGAACCGTCTCAAAGTAGTTAGTACGATCGCGGTTAGTGGTACCGTTTAACGAACCACCAGCCTCGGTAATGATCTTAAAGTGCTGCTGATCGCCAACGTTCTCAGAGCCTTGGAACATCATATGCTCGAAGAAATGCGCAAAGCCTGACTTGCCTATCTCTTCACGTGCAGAACCGACATGGTAAGTCACATCCACATGCACCAATGGATCAGAATCATCGGGAGAAAGAATAACGGTTAAGCCATTATCCAATTGATACTTAGTGTAAGGAATCACCACTTTATCTTTAGAAGGCTTAACCTCTTCTAAAAGAGTGACACCTTCTGGTAATGAGGAAAAGAAGGATGTTGAGCTAGGTACATTGTAAGAACAGCCGGCAATGGCGATAAGAGAAAATGTACCAAGTAAAACCTTTTTCATAGGTTCTCCTTAGAAAAAACCGAAATAGATAGCAGCAAGTAAGCTATAGCGAGCAGCTTTGCCAATCGCAATCAAGATAACGCTAGGGATGAATTTCATTCTCAGCCAACCAGCAGCTAGACACAAAGGGTCGCCGATAACGGGCAACCAACTAAATAGTAAAGTCCAGTAACCATAACGGCTTAGCCAAGCCATAGCCTTATGACCATGCTTTTCTGATTGAGTTCGATTAGGCAACCACAAACCAATCCAATAGTTGGTGAGGCCACCTAAGGTGTTGCCGAGTGTCGCTATCAGAATGATCGACGATGTTGAGAATTGATCTAAGCTCAATGCCGCGACAAGGCTCGCTTCAGAGCCTCCGGGCAACAAGGTGGCACTCAAGAAGCCACTGATGAACAAGACCCATAGCGCTGAATCAGAGAACCACAGCGCTATGTTTTCGAAAAGAGAATTAAAGAACTCTAGCACTACATATTAACCTTCTTGCATCTTAAGCAGTACCTTGCCTCTGGTGTGTCCAGTCTCTACCTGCAGATGAGCCGACTGTGCCTCTTCCAGCGGGTAAATACCTTGAATTTCTGTTTTTAGCAGTCCAACACTCACCATATAAAGCATGGTATCCATTTGCTCTGGGTTAGGTTCCACCAACATACCAGACGCTGTGAAGCCTAAAAGTTTTGCCTTCTCGCAGATTAACTCTGCTGATAGGGTTGGAACGGTAACCACTCTTGCGCCATCCTTCAGGCACTTCAACGCATCAAGCGCCGTATCGCCCCCCACCAAATCAATCAACACGTTAACATCCGATACACGCTCAGATGCTGGAGCAAATTTATAATTGATAGCATGGGCACCTAGCGTTGCTAGGTAGTCAAGATTTGCTTCGCTACAAGTGGTGTAAACCTCAGCTTTCGCTGCGACGGCTATTTGAACGGCAATGTGTCCAACGCCGCCCGCACCCGCTAAGATAAGTACGCGATCACCCTCTTTCACTTCCGCTTTATTGAGCGCTTGTGCCGCCGTTTGGCTAGCTAGAGGGAGAGCAGCTGCCGCTTCTAACGTTACAGAGTTAGGAATGATGCTCAACGCAGTTTCAGGTACACACACATATTGGCTGTAGCCACCGCCTTGCAATGGGAAGCCGATAAAGCCCGCCACATTATCACCAACAGTAAAACGCTCAGCCTGTTCGCCTAACGTAACCACTTGCCCCGCGATATCGTAGCCTGGTACCCAAGGTAGGTTCTCTTTGTTTTGTGCAGCCGCCCAACCGAGCCCGGCTCGAGTTTTAACATCTATCGGATTGACGCCAGAAAAAGAGACCTTAACCACTACTTCGCCCGCTTTAGGCTCTGGTATTGCACTGGTTTGAAGTACAAGGTTTTCCACCCCACCAAACTCGGTAATCGCTATCTGTCTATTTTCCATTTAAACACGTCCCTAATTAGTTAAAACCTAACGAATAAAAGAAAGGGATGCACAAGCATCCCTTCGACTATAAACCATTTAATAAGGCTAAGTTAACCGCTCATTCGTAAATTGACGACCAATTAACGTAACGATACATGACCTAGCTATCCATTAACCGACTAGCGCTAATAGAATACCGGCCGCAACCGCACTACCTAGCACACCTGCTACGTTCGGCCCCATTGCATGCATCAACAAGAAGTTCTGAGGGTTCGCCTCAAGACCAACCTTATTCACAACACGAGCCGCCATTGGAACCGCTGATACACCAGCAGCACCAATCAGTGGGTTGATGTCCTCTTTCGAGAAACGGTTTAATAGCTTCGCCATCAACACACCACCCGCAGTACCGATACTGAACGCCACCGCACCTAAGCCAAGAATACCCAGCGTCTCTAAGTTCAAGAAAGTATCCGCTTGAAGCTTAGAACCAACACCGAGGCCAAGGAAAATAGTCACAACGTTGATCAGTTCGTTTTGCGCTGTTTTCGATAAACGGTCAACCACGCCCGCTTCACGCATTAAGTTACCCAGACAGAACATACCCACTAGAGGTGTTGCTGAAGGTAGGAACAAAATCGTCATCAGTAGTACAGCAAGTGGGAAGAGGATCTTCTCTGCTTTACTAACGTGACGAAGTTGAGCCATCTTAATCTTACGTTCTTCAGGAGACGTTAACGCCTTCATGATTGGTGGCTGAATAATAGGAACCAATGCCATGTAGCTATACGCCGCTACTGCAATCGCACCTAAAAGATCAGGAGAGAGTTTACTCGCCAAGAAGATCGCAGTTGGGCCATCGGCACCACCAATGATCGCAATGGAAGAAGCGTCGGCCATCGAGAATTCCATGCCTGGAATGTAGTTCAGTAAGATCGCGCCAAAAAGCGTTACGAAGATACCAAACTGAGCCGCAGCCCCTAGCCACAATGTTTTAGGGTTCGCAATCAACGCACCGAAGTCCGTCATCGCACCAACACCCATAAAGATCAGCAGTGGGAAAATACCGGTTTCAATACCAATGTAGTAAACGTAGTACAGCAAACCACCTGGATCAGTAAACCCAGCGTTAGGAATGTTTGCTAATACAGCACCAAAACCAATCGGTAGTAGAAGTAGCGGTTCAAATCCTTTACGAATTGCCAAAAACAACAATAAGCAACCAACCAACATCATACAGATCTGGCCGAACTCAAAGTTCGCAATCCCTGTTTCAGACCATAAGGTCATCAATCCTTCCATGGTACTCCCTTACGCCAAGCTTAGTAGTGGAGCGCCTACAGTAACTGCATCGCCTTCTTTAACATTCAGTTCTTGAACGATACCACCACGAGCAGCACGAACTTCCGTTTCCATCTTCATTGCTTCTAGGATAAGTAGAACGTCGCCTTCAGCAACCTCAGCACCCGCCTGAACGTTAACTTTAAAGATGTTCCCCGCAAGAGGAGCTGGTACCGCTTCTGCGTCAGAGGCCGCTACCGGTGCAGCTTGTACCGCTTGAGCTGGTTTTGTTGATGGTGCTACTGACGTCAGCTCACCTTGTGGGCCAACTTCTACATCATAAACCTGACCATCCACCTTCACGCTGTAGCTCTCGATCCCACCAGATACAGGAGCTGGTGCCGCTGCTGCCACAGGAGCCGCTGCTTCTGCCGTTGGCGCTGGTTCAAATGCTTCAGGATTACGACGGTTCTTAAGGAACTTAAGACCCACTTGTGGGAACAGTGCGTAAGTCAGTACATCATCTACCGTGTCTTCCGCTAGAGAGATACCTTCTGCTTTTGCTTTTTCTAGCAAATCAGTCGTTAGCTCATCCATTTCAGACTTCAGCAGATCTGCAGGGCGACAAGTGATCGCTTCCGCACCATCCAATACTTTAGCTTGCAGTTCTGCATCCACTTCAGCAGGAGCTTGACCGTATTCGCCTTTCAATAGACCCGCTGTTTCTTTAGTGATGCTCTTGTAGCGCTCACCCGTTAGTACGTTAATAACCGCTTGAGTACCAACAATTTGAGAAGTTGGCGTTACCAAAGGAATGTAGCCAAGCTCTTTACGTACGCGAGGGATCTCTTCAAGCACCTCATCCATACGATCGGCAGCGCCTTGCTCTTTCAACTGACCTTCCATGTTAGTCAACATGCCACCAGGAACCTGAGCGATCAAGATACGAGAATCAACGCCTTTCAGTTGGCCTTCCCATTTCGCGTACTTTTTACGAACATCACGGAAGTAAGAAGCGATTGGCTCAATCTGATCCAGCTTAAGATTCGTATCGCGCTCTGTACCCTCTAACATCGCCACAACCGTTTCAGTTGGTGTGTGACCGTAAGTACAGCTCATAGAAGAAATAGCGGTATCTAGAATATCGATCCCCGCTTCAACTGCTTTAACTGCTGTTGCTGTAGAAAGACCCGTTGTCGCGTGGCTATGCAGTGCTAGAGGAACATCACACGACGCTTTGATACGTGTAATTAATTCTTCAGCTTCGTAAGGCTTTAATAAACCTGACATATCTTTGATACATAGTGAATGACAACCTAGGTCCTCTAGACGCTTCGCCAGATCAACCCAAGTATCAGAGTTGTGAACCGGACTGGTTGTGTAAGACAAGGTACCTTGAGCGTGACCGCCAACATCAATTGTTGCTTTCACCGCTTTCTCAAAGTTACGTACGTCATTCATCGCATCAAAAATACGGAATACGTCCATGCCGTTCTTATGGGCACGTTCAACAAATTTTTCGACTACGTCATCCGCGTAGTGGCGGTAACCCAACAGGTTTTGACCACGCAGTAGCATCTGCATTGGTGTGTTTGGCATCGCTTTCTTTAGTTCACGTAGACGCTCCCATGGATCCTCTCCAAGAAAACGAATACACGAATCAAACGTCGCGCCGCCCCAAGTCTCAAGTGACCAGTAACCGACTTTATCCAGTTCTGCCGCTATTGGCAGCATATCTTCGATACGCATACGAGTAGCAAATAGTGACTGATGGGCGTCACGAAGTACCACGTCTGTGATAGCTAGTGGTTTAGACATGCTCATAAACTCCTTTTTAATCCTTTAAATGCTACTTAGCAGTCGACGCACGGTATTGATGAACCGCGGCCGAAATTGCTGCCACTACCTGTGGACTAACAGCTGAAGGGTTTGATTGTGATTTTTGAATTTTTTTAGGTGCTGCGATCGGCTCTGGTACTTCTTCTGGTACCAGTTTTGACATCAACCGAACGAGGTAAACTAGAATAGTTAGGAAAATAAAGACAACGGACATCCCCGTTATCATCAGAGTCGCCGCATCTCCTAGCAGGCTTCCAATATTAGTCATGTTGCTTCCTTTCTTCGTCATCCTGACATATGTACAGGATTTCAGCGAATAGTGATCCCGACCCTTGGATTATCTCGATTGGTAAAACTTTGTCAATTTTGTTTAAGGTTCTGTTACGGATAACGCACACATTAGGTTAATTATTCGCCTGTCAGATCACATAAATCTGTCAAATATGTAATTTCCAGAGGATTAAACTGTGACTTAAACGGGGCTTTTCTAAGAAATGATATGAGAAAGGTGGAATAACAAGGAAGTATTCGATAACCACTTAAAATACAATAAGTTAAACGTTAAGTAATTTTAACATTTTATCAACATTTATGCAGCAAACATAAAAAAAGGCTCGTAAAAACGAGGCTTTTTTTAATAATGTGGCGCGCTCTGGAGGATTCGAACCTCCGACCGCCTGGTTCGTAGCCAGGTACTCTATCCAGCTGAGCTAAGAGCGCACGGTTTTCGATATCAGTATTCCCAATATCAGGAGTTCACAAGGAAACCCTAAATAATGGCGCGTCCTGGAGGATTCGAACCTCCGACCGCCTGGTTCGTAGCCAGGTACTCTATCCAGCTGAGCTAAGGACGCACGGTTTTCGATATCAGTATTCCCAATATCAGGAGTTCACAAGGAAACCCTAAATAGTGGCGCGTCCTGGAGGATTCGAACCTCCGACCGCCTGGTTCGTAGCCAGGTACTCTATCCAGCTGAGCTAAGGACGCGCAGTTTTCGATATTGGTATTCCCAATATCAGGGGTTCATAAAAGAAACCCTAAATAGTGGCGCGCTCTGGAGGATTCGAACCTCCGACCGCCTGGTTCGTAGCCAGGTACTCTATCCAGCTGAGCTAAGAGCGCACGGTTTTCGATATCAGTATTCCCAATATCAGGAGTTCACAAGGAAACCCTAAATAGTGGCGCGTCCTGGAGGATTCGAACCTCCGACCGCCTGGTTCGTAGCCAGGTACTCTATCCAGCTGAGCTAAGGACGCACGGTTTTGATATTAATTCTCGACGAACGATTTATCAATATCGGGATTCACATTCTTATTAGAAGCAAACCCAAAATAGTGGCGCGCTCTGGAGGATTCGAACCTCCGACCGCCTGGTTCGTAGCCAGGTACTCTATCCAGCTGAGCTAAGAGCGCACAGGTTTTAGTATCAACTTAGCCAATACGAGGATCAACAGACCCTTAAATAGTGGCGCGTCCTGGAGGATTCGAACCTCCGACCGCCTGGTTCGTAGCCAGGTACTCTATCCAGCTGAGCTAAGGACGCACGGTGTTCATTCATTAAGAATGAAGTTGTGAAATATATCACATTCTTCTTGCTACGAAGAAAAAAAAGGCCATCGGCCTGTAATGAATGGCGGTGAGGGAGGGATTCGAACCCTCGATGCAGCTACAAACCACATACTCCCTTAGCAGGGGAGCGCCTTCGGCCACTCGGCCACCTCACCTAATTCATTATTCTCACATCACTTACAAGTAAGAGAAGAGAGAATGGCGCGTCCTGGAGGATTCGAACCTCCGACCGCCTGGTTCGTAGCCAGGTACTCTATCCAGCTGAGCTAAGGACGCACATTTACATTGTCTAAGTTGCTAACTTTAGACTCGCAAGAAATGGCGGTGAGGGAGGGATTCGAACCCTCGATGCAGCTACAAACCACATACTCCCTTAGCAGGGGAGCGCCTTCGGCCTCTCGGCCACCTCACCGTCTTGCGGAGGCACATATTACGTTTTACCGAAAATATGTCAAACACTTTATTGAAAAAAATTGGACAAAAACACTCAACCGTTTGCTATTTAATCAAAGCGCTTGCAATTTGAACTTATAACATCAAAAGCGCGCTTTTTCCCTTAAAAATTAAGGCGAAAGATTGGCAATAATAAACCGCTAAAAACAATTATCTGATTTCTCCAGCAGCAAGTGCTACCGCTGGATGAACAATACTACGGGATGCGTATTTGCGCTATAGGGGAAGCCAATAAATCTTGAAGTGTGGCAAAGAAATTTCACCGTCCGCTATCACACCCAGCCATTACCAATAGCACCTAACTTGGTGAAGTGTTCATTCTGTAAAATCAAAACAAACACGTTATCCGATGAACCAATATTTCGACATCGAATTACCATTCCTCAAGATCAAAAAAAGCTAGCAGTAATGCTAGCCTCTTCTCTACGCAAAGTATTAGTAGTTGCCAGATGCAACGTTACCATTACCTTTTTCAGCTTGAATGCGCATGTAGATCTCTTCACGGTGAACAGATACTTCTTTAGGTGCGTTAACACCAATACGTACTTGGTTACCTTTAACACCTAGTACAGTAACTGTTACTTCATCACCAATCATCAGTGTTTCGCCAACGCGGCGAGTCAAAATTAGCATTCTTTGCTCCTTGAGTAATCTCTAAATTTATCTAGCTACGAGAGCATTATCCAACAAAAGTTATATTTTCGTAAACTATCGATTGAGTTTATTTAACCAAAATGCACTTCTTTTTGGGGATAACCCTGCTTTTCACGCGCTACGATGTATGCATTATGTAATATGTTAGCGGCCGTATCGACTTGCGTTGGTGATATCACCAAAGTTAAAGACTGCTGCTGCAATAAGTGATGCTGTACATCAATTTCGCCTTCAGACAACAATCCATGTGAACTGACCACAATTTCTTGTGTTCGGCTTCCTACCACAGTTAACAAACTAACCTGTTCACTATTACGGATTTTCTCATCAAAAACTAGTTTTAATTTGGCACTTATGTCTTGTTTAATAATGAGTGCTGCCCGTTCTGTTCCCTCGATCACACTACAGACTTCAATTCCTAACAGTTGGCAATGCGATAAGAAAGAATCTAGGTCCTCATTCAAACACTCGATACGCACCATATCTCTTTGGATAGCGAGGCCAGAAATATCATTCAAACACTGGTCGCCAGCAATCAATGTACCCTCGCCTTCTTCAAAGCTTGAAAGCACTCGCAATGGCACATTGTGTTGCCACGCGTACTGCACGCACGGAAGGTGCAATACCTTAGCACCACGACGAGCCATCTCTTCCATCGATGGAAAGTCTAAGGTATCTAACTTCTTCGAATGTTTAACAACGCGAGGGTCACACGAGTAAACGCCATCAACATCAGTATAGATCTGGCACTCTTTAGCTTGAAGGGCGCCAGCTAACGCAACCGCTGTGGTATCGGAACCACCACGGCCTAATGTCGTAATGTCGCCTTTAGCGTTCATACCTTGAAAGCCAGCCACAATCACAATCTGATTGTCGTCTAACAAGGTTTGAATAGGAGTAGTATCAATACGCTCGATCGTCGCATTGTTATGATTAGAATCGGTGTGAATACCAGCTTGATAGCCCGTCATCGATGTCGCTTCATAACCTAACTTGTGCAGCGTCATCGCCAACAGTGCCATGGAAACTTGTTCTCCAGCCGTTAACAACACATCCAATTCTCTAGCATTTGGTACGCTATCGATTTGAGTGGCTAAGTTAACCAACCGATTCGTTTCACCTGACATAGCAGAGACCACAACCACAACCTGATTGCCTTCATTTTTCGCTTCAATGATTTTCTCTGCTACATGTTGGATTCTTTCTATTGAACCCACCGACGTTCCGCCAAACTTCTGCACGATAAGAGGCATTTTCACCCGTCCTCACCTTCCCAAGACCAATGTCTATATATGACAAAAAAACACACGCTCCGCGTCATGGCGAAGCAATAAAAAATTAACCAAGAAGTGTAACGCTGACATTAAACTTCTTGGTTAATCTCAATCAAACCTGGTTGAGACACTCTTCCAATAGGCAAAATAAAAGATGCCCAATCAACTGATTGGGCATCTTTGTGTCAATTACTTAAGCTTAAAGACGCTCTTCTAGCCAAGTACGTACAGATTTAAGCGCTTCAGGTAGTGCTTCAACGTCAGTACCGCCCGCTTGAGCCATATCTGGACGACCGCCACCTTTACCGCCAATTTGCTCAGCAACCATCTTAACTAAGTCACCGGCTTTTACTTTGCCGATAAGGTCTTTAGTTACACCTGCAATCAAGCCAACTTTACCGTCTGCTACGTTAGCGATCAGGATGATACCGCTACCCACTTGGTTTTTAGCGTTATCAACCATAGTACGTAGGTTCTTGTTGTCTGCACCTTCAATGGCAGCAACCAGTACCTTAGTACCAGAGATTTCTTCTACTTTGCCCATGATGTTTGCGCTTTCTGCTGCAGCCATCTTTTCTTTAAGCAGTTGGATTTCTTTCTCTAAAGCTTTTGCTTTCTTAGCTGACTCAGCCAGTTTCTCTTCGTAAGCGTTAGCTTGAGCTTCTACTGCATCTAGTGCAGCTTCACCCGTTACCGCTTCAATACGACGAATACCCGCAGCAATACCACCTTCAGAAGTGATCTTGAATAGACCAATATCACCTGTGTTTGAAGCGTGAATACCACCACAAAGCTCAGTAGAGAAATCGCCCATAGACAGAACGCGAACTTCGTCATCGTACTTCTCGCCAAACAGTGCCATTGCACCTTTTTCTTTCGCTGACTCGATGTCCATGATGTTGGTTTCAATCACGTGGTTCTTACGAACTTGTGCGTTAACCAAACGCTCTACTTCTTTAATCTGTGCCGGTGTTACCGCTTCAAGGTTAGAGAAATCAAAACGTAGGTTGTCTGGCTTAACCAAAGAACCTTTCTGAGCAACGTGCTCACCAAGCACTTCGCGCAGTGCAGCATGAAGTAAGTGAGTTGCAGAGTGGTTTAGTGAGATAGCAGCACGACGCTCAGCGTCTACAGTTGCTTCTACTTTATCGCCTTTCGCGAACACACCTTCAACTAGCTCACCGTGGTGTGCAAATGCGTTACCTAGCTTTTGAGTATCTTCTACCTTGAAAAGGCCTGAAGCTGTTTTCAGAGTACCTGTATCACCACATTGACCGCCTGATTCAGCATAGAATGGCGTCTCTTCAAGGATGATGATTGCTTTATCGCCCGCAGACAGAGAAGCAACCTCTTCGCCTTCAACGAACAGTGCAGAGATCTCACCAGCACCTTCTGTACCAGTGTAACCACAGAACTCAGTGTTGGTTTCAACTTTGATCGTCGCGTTGTAGTCAGTACCGAATTGGCCGGCTTCACGTGCACGCTGACGCTGAACTTCCATCGCCTTCTCGAAGCCTGCTTCATCAATAGTGAAGTCACGCTCACGAGCAACATCATTAGTTAAGTCAGCTGGGAAGCCGTAGGTATCGTAAAGTTTGAATACTGTTTCACCGTCTAGCTCTTTGCCTTCAAGTGCGTCTAGTGCTTCGTTCAGGATAACCATGCCGCGCTCTAGCGTGCGACCAAAGTTTTCTTCTTCGATACGAAGTACTTTTTCAACTAGCTCTTGTTGCTTCTTAAGCTCTTCAGCTGCAGAACCCATTACTTCAGCCAGTACACCCACAAGTTTGTGGAAGAATACGCCTTGTGCACCAAGCTTGTTACCGTGACGAACAGCACGACGGATGATACGACGTAGAACGTAACCACGACCTTCGTTTGAAGGCATAACGCCATCAGCGATCAGGAATGAACAAGAGCGGATGTGGTCAGCAATAACGCGTAGTGACTGGTTCGATAGGTCTTCGTAACCGATCGTTTCAGCTGTTGCTTTGATTAGCTTTTGGAATACATCGATTTCGTAGTTAGAGTGTACGCCTTGCATGATTGCAGAGATACGCTCAATACCCATACCTGTATCAACAGCAGGCTTAGGTAGCGGTTCCATTGTGCCGTCTGCGTGACGGTTGAACTGCATGAATACGTTGTTCCAGATCTCGATGAAACGATCACCATCTTCTTCAGGAGTGCCAGGACGGCCGCCCCAAATGTGTTCACCGTGATCGTAGAAGATTTCAGTACATGGACCACAAGGACCTGTGTCACCCATTGTCCAGAAGTTGTCAGACTCGAACTGTTTACCGCCTTCTTTGTCGCCAATGCGAACGATACGGTCAGCAGGTACACCTACTTTCTTGTTCCAGATATCGAATGCTTCGTCATCTGTCTCGTATACCGTTACCAATAGACGATCTTTAGGCAGTTGTAGAGTTTCTGTTAGGAATTCCCAAGCAAACGCAATCGCGTCTTCTTTGAAGTAATCACCAAAGCTGAAGTTACCAAGCATTTCAAAGAATGTGTGGTGACGAGCCGTGAAACCTACGTTTTCAAGGTCATTGTGTTTACCGCCAGCACGTACACAACGCTGAGCCGTAGTCGCTCGAGTGTAGGCACGCTTCTCGGCGCCTAAGAAACAATCTTTGAATTGGTTCATACCTGCGTTAGTGAATAGCAGGGTTGGATCGTTATGTGGAACTAACGATGAACTGTCTACGATTTGGTGTCCTTTGCTCTCAAAGAACTTAAGGAACGCGTTGCGAACCTCATCAGTGCTCATGTACATGCAGCTCTTCCTGAAAATAGTCGAGTTAGAATTTTGCCGTATTGTAGATCATGGTTAAGGCTTCGACTAGTTTTCTTGTAGAAAAGACGCCCTTGGGTAGGATTTTAGTTGGAATTAGCGAAAATGAAGAATATTCCACTAGGTTGTACCAAGTAGATATGAAGAAAACCGGTGTGATGAATGTTTATGGGGGAGGCTTCAATCAACTCTGATAAGTAAGAGAACGCACTGGGTATTACTGATTATGGAAGGCTAGCGCTTAGTGCAGATATGATTGAACTCTTCACTATTATTGGCAGAGAACAGATAAAGAAAATCACCACCCAATTCAATATCGTATTGAATCGTAAACCCCTTATACAGCGCCTGATTACGATTGATCATGTCATTCGGATGTTTATGTCTGAAGTTCACTTCATTAAATACCATCTCTAAATGGTTATCTTGCAATGTGTATTTCCCGACAAACACAACCTCTGCCGTTTCGACTACCCCGTTCTGATTCAGAGTTTGAATCCTATCGCTAACAAAAAAATCTTCGTCAGAACTAAACGAGTACAGCATAAATTCATTCAACTCAGAGTAACGCTCATACGATGGCGTAACAAAGCCCAAATGTTTGAGGTTACACGCCCACTGGCTCCCTCTTAAAGAGATAGGTTGAATGAGTAATACAATTGTCAGAATCAATGCACCTAACGCTGAAATCATGACAAAAATTGCAGGCTTAGATTTTATCAATGCGTGACACCTTGTATCTGATTTAATTCTCTACTTACTTGCCTATCATCCACAGCAAGCATCGGAATTATAAGCGTAGACTGAAACCTGCTAAGGTTCAGCAAAATATTGTAATCCATAAAGTTTCGCGTAATTAACGGTGAAGCCTTGGTGCCCAAAATTCACCAAGGCCTCTCGCTATGATTAAGCTTTTAGAGCTTCAACAATAGCGTTGTAGTTTGGCTCTTCAGTCACTTCCGAAACCAGTTCGCTATGCAACACTACGTTGTTCGCATCTAGTAGGATAACTGCACGAGCTGACAAGCCAGATAGTGCATGCTCTTCAAACTGTGTACCGAATGCTTTTAATAGCTCTGGATTTTTGAATACCGATAGCTGCTCCACACCTTCCACACCTTCGCTCTCTTGGTAACGAGCAAGCGCAAATGGTAGATCGGTTGAAACCGTGTATACATCTACTGACTCTGATTTTAGCTCTGCTAGTTCAGAGATCACCTTAGTACTGCTTGAACATACTGGTGTATCAACGCTTGGGAACAAGTAGATCACTTTAAAATCAGCTTGTTTTTCTGAAATCGTTAGTGGTGCTAGCGATACCGATGTCATTGCTGGTGTAGTAAGTACCTCACCTTTTTGTGGGAAGTCACCTGCTAGTGCGATTTTATCGCCCATAAATGTCACTGTGTTCATGTTTATTCCTTTCAATGTAATTCTTAAAATGGCTGTTCTAGCTGACTGTGTTGCTATTATCTAAAGACATTCAAATCGAACATCTCTTATCTATATTTCATTCGTAATTTGCACCTGCGAAGTCAGTAACAACGTTTATTACCCCTCGGTGCAAATTCAACGCTTAGGCAGCTTCGATTACTTTTCGTATTTGATTGAGGATAGGAACCGCATCGTCGAAACCAACAGAAAGAGAGAAATCAATTTCTTGATCAATATGCTGCTGAGCAACCTTGAGTAAGGTCACCTTGTCGCAGCGTTCAAGGCTCTTCTCTTTATCGGCAAAAATCTTAGTAAGAGACTGAACAACATCCAGTTGAAAGGACTCTATGGAAGTGACGTCCTTATACTGTTGCAACAGCTGATTCACCGATTGAGAGTTTTTCTGTTTAATTTCTGGCATCCTAATTGCCTTTAAAACAACGATTAGAAGTCAAGCTATTACCCAAGCTCGAGGCGGCATTACGTTAGCAACCAGCCATCGCTTCCACCACAAACCATTGCCAAACAAAAACATAACCACATAGCTAAATGTAATCTTTATATAACCAATGAGATTTTACAGTTACAGACAGCCCTCCTATGCTTAAAGTACCGCCCGCCAAAATGAACTTCATTTAAATTACTAAGCCCATGAATCAAATGCGTAATATCACCGATTCCGTCACTATTGATATTGAGATAAGGACACTGACTCACCATCCAGCGGATATCACGGTCAGCATGCGCCCTCTACCGTTCAAGGTTCTGTTGTACTTGTTAAAGCACCAAGATAGATGCGTTTCACGAGAGGAGTTGTTTGAAGAGTGTTGGCAAGGTGTATTGGTTACCGATCAGTCCCTAACCAACACCATTAGTTATATTCGTAAAGTATTCAAAAATTTAGATACTAATGAGTTAGAGCTCAAAACAATCAGTAAGCAAGGTTACTTATTGGTGATTTCACCAAAGCAACAAACTCTGAAGGTTGAAGAAATTAAGCCGTTCGCTGAGGCAGAAGTGCAACTTGAATTGTCGGATGCTGGCACTGGCATTGATGAAGAAAAAATAAAACCAGATTTACAGCAACCAGTCAGTAATCAAAAAACGAAATCCAAGTTTCCTCGTCAATTTACGTTAAATTTATGTGCCCTGTGGCTTGGCATCATATTAGTCGCCTACTACTCCATTCATTACAACAAAGAGCAAGCGCCATTTTTAGATAAAGACAACTATCAGTCCTACCCGTTTGGTAGCGCCACGCTTTATGTTCATGACCAATCAAATACAATCACTGAGCCAGAAATGACCTCATACATCAATAACCTCGAGCTATCGCAGTGCAATGTAAAAAGTATCTACATTCGCATCACTAATTCAGCTTTCCGAGACAACATCATTTCAATGTATGCTTTTGTTTTTACCAACAATCGAAAGAGTCAAAATATCTTCAAACAGAAGCTAGACGGCCTCAATATTTACCCATCCATTATTACTCCCTTACTGGAGTCCTTTTACTGTAAAGGCAAACCACAGCAATAAATGATCTTGTCGCTCAAGAAATCAGTGGCTTAACTTTGAGGGGGTTGCAGATAGCGAATGCCGAAATGAGAAACTGAGGAAGTGCGGCGAATGTGTCAGCCAATAAAAAAACCCCGCATACAATGCGAGGCTTCAAGTTCTTAGCTAAGAGTAACGATTTAGATTAAAACTCTTCGTTCTCTTCTTCTTTCTCTGCTTCTTTCTCTTCTAAAACAGCAGGAGTCAGTAGTAGCTCACGAAGTTTAGTATCTAGCTCTAGAGCGATCTCTGGGTTTTCACGTAGGAACTTACAAGAGTTCGATTTACCTTGACCGATCTTATCGCCTTTGTAGCTGTACCAAGCGCCTGCTTTATCAACTAGCTTGTTCTTAACACCTAGGTCAATCAGCTCACCTTCACGGTTAAAGCCTTGGCCGTATAGGATTTGAGTTTCAGCTTGTTTAAACGGTGCAGCAATCTTGTTCTTAACAACCTTAATGCGCGTTTCGTTACCAACGATCTCGTCACCTTCTTTGATAGAACCAGTACGGCGAATATCAAGACGAACAGATGCGTAGAACTTAAGTGCGTTACCACCAGTTGTTGTTTCTGGGTTACCAAACATTACACCAATCTTCATACGGATTTGGTTAATGAAGATACACATACAGTTAGACTGCTTAAGGTTACCAGTCAGCTTACGCATTGCTTGAGAAAGCATACGAGCTTGAAGACCCATGTGGCTGTCGCCCATTTCGCCTTCGATTTCAGCTTTTGGTGTTAGTGCTGCTACTGAGTCGACAACCAATACGTCGATAGCACCAGAACGCGCTAGAGCATCACAGATCTCTAGAGCTTGTTCACCAGTATCTGGTTGAGAAACAAGAAGTGCATCGATATCAACACCAAGCTTTTGAGCGTAAATAGGGTCTAGTGCGTGCTCAGCATCAACGAAAGCACAGGTTTTACCTACTTTTTGTGCTGCAGCGATCAGCTCAAGTGTTAGCGTTGTTTTACCTGAAGATTCTGGACCGTAGATTAATGTTAAACTAGATCTTAATTATAAAAGTGGTTCATGTCGTTAGACATCATAAAAAGCACTGAAGGGTTGATCAATGTATATTTATGCATTCTGATAATAAAGCGAACTTTAACAGAGTCCAACAAGGTAACAGCTCTTAGATAGAGGAGTTGCTCATCACTCAATTATCTTCATGAAGTAATCTTTTAATCCCAACTTAAATTCACGTGTAGACCTAGCACCATTTTTAAACAGCCTGCCATTGGAATCTAGCTGCATAACATCACAGTTCTTCCAGTGCTCCGCTTGCTTTCCGTAATCAAGCTTACTTAGCTGTTGTCCTGCGTGTGATATTTCATTTAGAGTTCTTCCCTCCAAGACTAGCTCATTAACCACTAACGACAAAGCTTGCCAAATCTGAGCCGAAAGTCTGAAGCCACTCCTGTCATGAGGACGGTTTTCATATAGAGGTTCTAGCCATGCTCTAAAAAATGCTTCGATGTATTGTCTATAAGCCTCTGAATACGTCTGAGAAAAGCTACTTCCATCCTTCAAAGCAATATCATCAGACATCTTAGTACGCTCCTGAACCTTCTCGCCACAAACAGAGCCGACCAACACTTTGAATAAAATATATTCCGTCGTTAAACATTTGTCTGAGGCTCGTACATGCTTTGTCTGATTAGATACCCCCCCTAGGTCATCTAGGTTCAGATTTTCACTTAATCGAGACACGATTTTTTGCAGAGGAAATGAATCTATGTTGGCAAATTGTGTTAAGTGGACTTCAGAATGTCGCCTATTGTGCTTAAAAAACAGCGATCTCACTTCATCTTCACTAAAACCTTTTTCTCTAAAAACAATAGTTAACATCAGCTCTTGAGTTGCTAGAAGTTGTCGAAAAACACTATTTCTCTTCAGATCACTTGCACTAACCCTAGATGAAAATAACGGTGCTTTTAAGCCCGTTAAGTTTAGGATTGCATTGTATGTCAATAAGTTACCAATTACGAAGGCGCTAGTTCTCTTGTATTCAATCTCAGTAGTAAGTTTATTATCGCGCACCTCACTGTCTCCACTGACGACAACAGTCAGTGATAGTGGGAGCCCTAATTCACCAGAAATAACTTCATTTTTAATATCCTCCTGAAGAGCTAATGTTTTTTTCTTGTTAATGGCGTTTTGCGCAGCATTGAACAACATCTGTAGCGCTTTGTGAGGCTTACTGATCTCAACGTAACTGCTTAATTCAACTACAGGAATAAAGGTTACGAGAGCTTTTGTTGGCTGACTTCCATGGGGAATGAGCCTCCCCTTTAACTTGACCCTAGACAATAAATAAATCTCACTAAGTGAATGCATCTGGCAGTTTAAAGTAAAAATTATGATTGATCAGACAATGCGTCTGATCAATCATAAGATCAAGAGTTAGATAGCGTCGTAAGTTTTTAAGGAGTCGCAGATGCGCAAACAAACAAATATCGAACTTCAAGCTGAAGAGTTTGGCAGTGAGTCTTTGCAAGAGTCCATCGTAAACAAGCTGGTTGATCGTTATGAGGAAACAGAGAGTAATAGTTACCTTGCAAGCTCTAAGAATCTTTTAGCAACCGCGACTACGCTTTTGTCGTCAGAAAATGTTGAAGATATTTTTAAGGCCAAAGCAAAGTATTACTCGGGCATTCGTGCAGTAAAGACAACATTAAAGCATGTAACCATTTTTATTAGCCCTGAGCTAGCGAGAGATATGTTACGCTTCTCCAGCCGAGGCATTGTTAATAAAGAAAATAAAAACAGAAAATTAAGTCGAACCAAGGTAAAAAAATACGCTGAAGCCATGAAAAAAAGTCAATGGTGTCTGACTGGTGAACCCATAATCATTTCTGCGGATGGGGAAATTTTGAATGGCCACCACAGACTAGAAGCTGCTTGTGAAGCCAACGTGGGATTTATTGCACCAGTTACTTATAACGTGACAGATGATCTTTCTTTTGCTCATATTGATGTTGGTAATATGCGTTCAAGAGCCCAAGTTCTTGAAATGGCAGGTGTGACGGTAAGTGCAAATGTACTATCTCGTGTTGCTATGTTAGCTAAAGCATTCGAAATGACTAAGAATCAATTCGCATTCCGTGGTACACAAGGCACATCCTTTCAGCCTGCCGAGATTCTTGCTTATGTTGAAAACAATCAAGAACTTGCACTATCTGTAGATTTTGTCGCAAAGATCGTAAAACGTCACCGCTTAGAAAGCCAAGCATCAGAAGCAATTTATGCTTTTGCCCACTACCTAATCAAAAAGAACCTAGAAAATTGCCAGTTTCAAGATCTATCAATAACTCCTGAGGTGTATTTAACACGTGTAATTTCATCCTTAGGATTAGAGTCTGAAGATGACATCGAGTATCAGGTGCGCAACTACCTGCAATCGCTAGTCCATGAGTCAACAGGCTACTCACTGCTATGCAAACTGTCTGCAATTTTTAAGGGATGGAATATGCACCTAAACATTCCGGTTTCTGGTAACAAAGTAAGTGTTCGACGGGTAGCTCGATATCGTAAAGATAGTGAAGGTGCCAAAATTCCTATGCCATCGGCTGGAAACATCAACGAGGCATTTACAATTCCGTGTGTCAAAAAAGGCCCGATTCCTCAGAAAATTTTGAAGCAAGCTAACATACAGACAATGAGTAAGTGAAAATGGTTGACGCAATATCATTAGTGCCAGAACTCGAAGAGTTCATACTCAATGAACACACCCCGTTTAAGGTAGTTAACCCTAATAATCTACCGTCAAAAACGCAGGCAGCAATGGATGAATTTATGACCGGAAAATCCGTTCCACATGCTGTATATATCTATTCTCACGACTATAGATTATTCCGACACTTAGTTATTTCAGGAAAAATAACCATCAAATAATAGACACGGAGATGACAGATTATGTGTTCCGTCATCTCCTTATTTGATTAGCTATACCACCCATCAGCCAAAACCTCAGCCTGCTCTAACACAAGCTTAATCGCCTCTTCAGCCGCATCAGGTGGGTACTTCCATCTGCGCAGCAGTCGGCGAACTAGGTTACGCATACGAGCACGAACACTTTCCCGCTTCTGCCAATCTACCGTTGCAGACTTACGAAGCTGATGAGTCAGCTCGATAGCAAGCTTACGTAGGTTGTCAGCCCCTAACTCTCGAACCGAAGACTCGTTTTCGACCAAAGCTCGATAGAACGCAATCTCATCAACAGATAGGTTTAACCTATCCAACAAGGCTGCATCTTCTTGCATCTCTTTCGCCCATTGAATCAGCTCTTCAATAACCTGAGCCGTTTCAATGTTGCGGTTGTGATACTTTTGAAGTGTAGTCATGATGCGATCAGAGTATTTTTTTTCCTGAATCACATCATTTTTCATTCGAGCTTTCACCTCATCACGTAGTAGCTTTTCTAGTAGCTCTACTGCAAGGTTCTTCTCTTTCATATTCTTGACGTCTTCAAGGAACTCTTCTGACAGCAAACCAATATTGGGTTTGTCTAGCCCGACCATTGAAAAGATATCATCAACGCCATCTGCAACAACCGCATTATTGAGAATTTGCTTAAGAGCGGTATTACGCTCTTCGTCGGTACGCTTTTTATCAACTGTTGAGTGCTTGATAAATGCAGCTTTTATCGCGGAGTAAAAAGCAATTTCGTTCTTGTAGCCACGAGTTTCGTCCATGGTGTTACATAGCGAGTATGCCTTGGTAAGCGCAGCCATGACATCAAGGAAGCGTCGTTTACCATCTCGAACTTCTTTACCATTGCTATCGTTATGGGACAGGCCGGATAAATGGTTCACAGCACCGGGCAGTAATCGAAGTGCGTCGGTTTCAAAGTCAGGTCGATAATTGAAGGTGTGACCATCGACAGGTGTTGCGAACATGCCTCGAATGATATCGACCTTTTCCATCAGCACCGCAAAGGCTTCTGCTGTGTCTACAGTTGGCTGACCTTTACCCTGACTATTGGTATAAGTCTTGAGAGCATTCTTCAGCTCGTTAGCAATACCGATGTAATCCACCACTAAGCCACCGGGTTTGTCTTTAAACACACGGTTTACTCGGGCGATAGCCTGCATCAGATTGTGCCCTTTCATTGGTTTGTCGATATACATCGTGTGACAGCATGGTGCATCGAAGCCAGTTAGCCACATGTCACGTACAATCACCAATTGAAGTTCGTCTTCAGTATCTTTGTAACGCTTCTCAAACAGCTTTTTTGTTTTCTTATCATGAATATGAGGCTGCATCTTTTCTTTGTCTGATGCACTACCTGTCATAACGATTTTGATTGCCCCTTTTTCAGGATCCTCGTTATGCCACTCTGGTTTAATTGCCACGATAGCATCATACAGGTCGACACAGATCTCACGGCTCATAGCTACAATCATCGCCTTGCCGGGAAATGTAGAAGTACGGGTTGTAAAATGATTAACGAGATCTTTTGCCACTTGCTGTATACGAGGCTCAGCACCAACAAGCTTCTCTAACGCAGCCCATTGTGATTTGATTTTTTCACGGTCTGCGGTCTCTTCATCTTCACCAATTTCATCCTCTACTTCATCGTTAAGAGCTTCGATCTTGTCCTGATTGATATCAAGCTTTGCTAGGCGTGATTCGTAGTAAATCGGAACGGTTGCACCATCATCAACGGCATCTTGAATATCATAGATTGATACGTACTCGCCAAACACTCCACGAGTGTCTTTGTCATCCATGGCGATAGGAGTCCCTGTAAAGCCAATGAACGAGGCATAAGGCAGAGCATCACGCATGTACTTAGAATAACCAAAAACGTACTTGTGAGCTTTTACAGCGCCATTTTCGTCCTTTACTTCAACAAGTTTGGATTTATTACCATACTGACTTCGATGTGCCTCATCCGAAACGACAACAATATTTGCTCGCTCCGATAGAACTGGGTGTTCGGTTTCATCGGCTAAAAGTGCAAATTTTTGAATGGTGGTGAAAATGATGCCGCCTGATTGACGATTAAGTAATAGTTCTCGCAGGGCATCACGATCATCAGCTTGCTGTGGGATCTGTTTGAGCGTCTCTTGCGCCATGCCGAACGTGTTATAGAGCTGACCGTCCAAATCATTGCGGTCTGTGACGACAACAATCGTTGGGTTGTTCATAGTTGGCTGTTGAAGCAGTTTGCTGGCATAGCACACCATTGAGATACTCTTACCACTGCCTTGAGTGTGCCAAACCACACCAGCCTTACCACTTCCGGATTTAATTTTGTCTAAGCCTTTTGTCGCCTGTACCTGATATTTTGCAATGTTGTCAGCAACTAAAGGTAAGTTGGCATCGGCTTGCTTCGCTTTTACTGTTGCTTCTACTGCCGCTCGAACTGCGTGAAATTGGTGGTAACCAGCGATCTTCTTGATGATTTTGTCGTTGTCAGTTTCAAATAAGACAAAGTAGCGAATGTAATCAAGCAATAAATCAGGTTTAAAGAATCCCTTTACGACAGTTTCAAGCTGGTAATCCCAAAGCGGTTTATCATCTTCACCAGAAACGGTTTTCCAAGGTAAAAAACGTTCTTTGTTGGCGGTAAGAGAACCTATCCGAGCAGTCCAACCATCACTGACGACTAACGACTCGTTAAATGCAAACAGATCAGGGATCTCATCTTTGTAGGTTTGTAGCTGGTTGTATGCGTTCCAAATATCGGCATGTTCATCTGCTAGGTTCTTCAACTCAACAACTGAGATAGGAAGGCCATTAATAAACACCACCACATCTGGTCGGCGATTGCCCTTGATGCCAGTAATAGTAAGCTGATTAACAACTAGGAACTCATTGTTATCTGGATTAATAAAATCCATTAAGCGAGCATGGGTATGTTTTGGAGTTAATTGACCATCTTCAATGATAGTGTATTCAACAGGCACCCCCTCAATCAAAAGCTTATGGAATGCTCGGTTGTTTTTGATAAGCACAGGTGTATCAGGTGTGCTTACTGTGTTCACAACCTGATTGAGAGTCTCTTCTGGCAATTCAGGGTTCAGTATCTCTAGCTGACTAAGCAAACGCTGTTTTAGAACTACCTGATGATAGTCATCACGCTCAGGAGCATCTCCATCCGGTGCGATGTCATAGCCATTTTTATATTGGTAGCCAAGCTCTTTAAACCAATCAAGGCATTGTTGTTCTAGTTGGTCTTCTGTGATCATTAAGCCTTTATCCTAGTTATTTGTTCCATGCACTCTTAATCAAACGTCCGGTTTGGTTATAAATTCCAACCTGCTCTACGTAGTGGTGGAAATCCCTATTTTCAGTGACTATTCGGTTTGCAGATTGCCAATCGACGTTGACTCTTTCTTGAGCTGGAATGAGTATTTGGCTATCAAACAAAGATTCAGTATCAAGGATCAGCACGCCAATCCCGTGTAAACTCGACAGCATTTGCAGCTCACCTTCTACGTCGCTATTTAGACCAGTCGCCACAAGATAGCCGAAATTTGCCCAACTCGAATTTGATACCGCTTGGAAAAAGTATTTTCGTACATTGCCTTTGGTAAGGTGCTTCTTCACTTCAAAAGACCAAAGCCGAACTGAGCTATGATTGCCACTGCGCACACAGCTTCTCACAATTTCATCCCAACCTTGGTCAAGCGGCTCTAACGCCACGATATCAGGATGTAGCCAGTGGTTACCCCCGTTGCCGTGAGAGTTTTTAGACTTACGCTCATCAATTCGCTGGCAGTAGAGACCCAGATCTTTACTGAGGTAGTCTATGAGCATAGGGTACAAGTCATGCTCACTGAAGCTTTGTGATACAAGGGGAGTGTCAATTTCCGGCTCATCGGCTTCGTCTTGGATATCATCAAGAGAAGGTAAATTAGGATTCTCATCCCAATAATAGATTCTTGGGCGGGGTTTATCGCGAGTTGCTACATTGGCACACGCCTTTTGTGCTCTACGAGTCCGTTGTCCACCAACCTCGGCAGCCAACTGTGCAATCAAACGTTCTTCCGTATCGTAACGTGGGTTCGTTTGCTTCTCAGCGATTTCTTCTGGGTATCGAATTAAAAACTCTTTAGCCAAATCCCGAGCAGTAAACTTCTTGTCGGGATTCGCCTTGAGCGTTTCGATAATCATTTCTACTCGGGTTGCCATTACTCGACCTCTGCTAATTCTTGAGCCTGTCCTAACTCGATTTCGCCGGAAAGCGAGTTAGAAAAGCTTTCGACTCCACTATCTGCAATCCAATCTTTGAGTGATATTCCTGTTCGACATTCAGGTGAAAAATAAATGAAGTCATCTCTATCTTTGTAGACCACACCGGATATAAAAGAGTTATCTTCGAAGAAACTACAACTGATAGGCTCTCCTTTTTTTGTCACTAACGACATTTCCTGCCTACGACTACGCCCATCTCGATTGATTTCAATAACTGGTGACTCGTTAAATAAGACTGATGAAAAACGCTGATGTTCGAAGGGCAAATGGTGAGTGTTGATTTGATCCGTGGACACTACGATTAAGCAATCGTCTGTAGGCGCAACAATCCCACGCTCTAAATAGTCTTTATATTTCCCAGATTTTGCAGCCAACACGCCAGTCAAACGTCTTTCGTAGTCAGGGTCTCTCAAAGAAGCAGATATCATGCAGGTTCTGCTTTTCTGCTCAACCTGTACATCTTTATTTGGTGTGTCATTACCATTTGTTGGACACACGGCTTCTAACCAGATGCTATCGTTTCCTGATAATTTCTTAAGCTGAAAGTCTGGGCCTTCATCTGCGGAGTAAACATCAAAATTCAAGTCAATCAAGTACGCAGCGAGTTCCAACTCTAGAAGAGATTGCCAAGGCATACTTTTAGATTGAGATTCGAATTTGGAGTCCAATATTCCATCCTCATCTGACTTATAGTCACTAACAGACTCAAAAAGCTCTGTCAGGCGGACTTCTAGTCTTGAATAGTCAGGATGTACACTCATTAGTCTGCCTCACTAGCAGGAAGCTCAATGTCGCCTGATAACAGTTTAGGAAGCAAGGTGTCACGTAATGCTGCTAGCTCTTCGTTCTCTAGGCGATTTTGGTTGGCTTTTTTCAGCATTGGCCCTGTGATTTCCCAGAATTTTTTAGCAATATCCCCTGTGGGAATTGCACATTCTGTTTCTGCAACAACAGCAGGTTTAATAGCTGGATAAGCACCGCCATCGGCTAATCGTGCGTATTCATCAATAGAATCATCATTCGTTGTCGCTAAATACACAAGTGACGACCAAAACTCTTCCTTAGGAGTTAGAACAGCAAAACCTGTACTACCCGTAAGCGGTTGCTCTGTTTGACCAATATATGCAAACGAGCGATTTCCGGGACGAACAGTACCAACAATAGTATCTCCGGGATTCAAAACCCTTCTTGCTCGGGATGGCGCATCTTCGAATTCGTAAGAAGTAACCGACTCAATTACACCATTTTTGGTGTTTGCTAGGTCTACATAATGAACTTCATCAGGATGTTTCTTCTTCGTCCACGATTTGCCATTGAGCTTCGCGATATCCGAAATAACACCCTTAGTCCAACCCTCTGGAATGCCTGTTTCGCTATCTAGCTTTTCTAGAAGAGATTGCCAAGGCATACTTTTAGATTGAGATTCGAATTTGGAGTCCAATATTCCATCCTCATCTGACTTATAGTCACTAACAGACTCAAAAAGCTCTGTCAGGCGGACTTCTAGTCTTGAATAGTCAGGATGTACACTCATTAGTCTGCCTCACTAGCAGGAAGCTCAATGTCGCCTGATAACAGTTTAGGAAGCAAGGTGTCACGTAATGCTGCTAGCTCTTCGTTCTCTAGGCGATTTTGGTTGGCTTTTTTCAGCATTGGCCCTGTGATTTCCCAGAATTTTTTAGCAATATCCCCTGTGGGAATTGCACATTCTGTTTCTGCAACAACAGCAGGTTTAATAGCTGGATAAGCACCGCCATCGGCTAATCGTGCGTATTCATCAATAGAATCATCATTCGTTGTCGCTAAATACACAAGTGACGACCAAAACTCTTCCTTAGGAGTTAGAACAGCAAAACCTGTACTACCCGTAAGCGGTTGCTCTGTTTGACCAATATATGCAAACGAGCGATTTCCGGGACGAACAGTACCAACAATAGTATCTCCGGGATTCAAAACCCTTCTTGCTCGGGATGGCGCATCTTCGAATTCGTAAGAAGTAACCGACTCAATTACACCATTTTTGGTGTTTGCTAGGTCTACATAATGAACTTCATCAGGATGTTTCTTCTTCGTCCACGATTTGCCATTGAGCTTCGCGATATCCGAAATAACACCCTTAGTCCAACCCTCTGGAATGCCTGTTTCGCTATCTAGCTTTTAGAAAACAAAAGAGGTGTAATTCTGTGATTCGCTCATTAAAACTTGCAAGCGTAGCTACATATGATGCGTCAGGTGTACAAATATCTGATCTAAAAAAAATCAACTTTATCTATGGAGCCAACGGCTGTGGTAAAACGACGGCTTCGACTTATATAAGCCAACCGGATGATGACAAATACCAAAATTGTCAAATTGTTTGGGATAATGAGCGACCTGTAAGTTCACTAGTTTATAACAAAGCATTCAGAGATAAGAACTTTGGTTCAACTAATATCGCTGGCGTCTTTACTCTAGGCCAAGCAACAACCGAACAAATTGACGCGATAAAAAGCAAAAAAAGCGAACAACAAAACGAACAGCATCAAATTGCACGCCTTTCTACTACCTTAGAACAACAAGAAGTAACACTGAATGAGGCTGAAAAAGATATTACTGACCGCTGTTGGAAAATATTTAAGTCTTTTGAATCTGAATTTCGCTCTGCACTAACTGGCTCAATCGGTAGCAAAGTGAGATTTCGAGACAAGATGCTCTCTGAACTTAAAAATGTCTCCGTAGATTTATTATCACTCGAAGAGTTAACAATTAAGGGAAAGACTCTGCTTGGAGATAAACCACCAGTTTACCCCTTACTTACTTCTATAACCGGTGAAGCTCTATTAATTGTTGAAAAAAATGACATTTGGTCAAAAATCATTGTTGGTAAATCAGACGTTGCGATATCAGAGCTAATCACACACCTTGGCAACAATGACTGGGTGAACCAAGGCCGTCGCTATGTAAGCGATAGCAGTCATTGCCCATTTTGCCAAAAAGAAACTATTGACGATGAATTTAGGAATGAGCTTGAGAAGTATTTTGATGACACATTCTTAAGAGATGTTGAACAAGTCAGAGCGTTGGAAAGTTCATATCGCTTGTCAGCAGACCGCTTACTAGAAAACTTTCAAAGTACGCTAGCTACAGAGAAAGCCAATGCCAATTCAACTTTAAATACAGACCTATTTCAAACTCATTTAACTTCTTTGGAAAACATACTAAAATCCAACCACTTAGAGTTTATTTCAAAATCAGAAAAGGCTAGTTTGCAAGTTGAAATCACCAGTTCTCATGAAGAAGTGATGGCAATAAACAGCTTGATAGAAGAAGCAAATGAAGTTTTGCGTGCACATAATAAATTAGCGCAAGATTTTGACTCTGAACTAACAACTTTTGTTAAGGAAATCTGGCGTTTTCTTACATCAAAAATAGAAGATGACCTAAAGAAGTACAGTAAGGCATCAAAAGGAAAAAAAGTAGCTATAACAAAAATTTCAGAACAGATTAAACAGCGAGAAGCTAAGGAAATTAGCCTAACTCAAGAAATCAAAAACCTTAGTCGCAATATGACAAGCGTTCAGCCAACGGTGAATGAAATTAACAAGTTACTTATTGGATTTGGCTTTTTGAATTTCAGAATAGCGCCCTCTCTAAGCCTTCCTAATCATTATTGCATTGAGCGTCTCAATGGTGAGCAAGTTAAAGATACCCTAAGTGAGGGAGAGGTAACCTTCATAACATTTCTTTATTTCTATCAACGGCTTTGTTGCGTAATTCAGTTTAGAGACAGAGCAGCCCCATTTCGTGCATTTCTTAGTCAATACGGCAAGTTTCAGGCATACCTAACCCAGTGAGCTTGTTCAACGCTTTTATCATCGCGTAAGTTTCTCCCACTTGTGCATTGTAATTTCTTAAACTTAAACGACCACCAAGTAACTGTTTAACTCGATACATCGCTGTTTCTGACAGGGAGCGTTTGTGGTAACCATACCGCTCTTTCCAATACTTATTTGAGCCATATAACTTCTGGCAACCTACTGCGAGATTTCGGGGATGACCCCGCTCCCAGAAGGCAGCCCCTTCTCTTGGAGGAATAAGCGCAACGGCTCGCTTAATCTTAATTGCATCGTGACATGCTCTCGTATCATAAGCGCCATCACCAGACACCTCGTGGATACTTCGGCGAGTTTGTTTCAGTAAATTCGGGAGTACTTCTCCATCTGTAACTGTCGATAGACTTAGCTCGGCTGCAATAATTTCATGAGTGTTTGTATCCACGGCAATATGAAGTTTTCGCCAGACTCTACGTTTGCCATCTGTCCCGTGTTTTTTGACTTTCCATTCACCTTCGCCATAAGCCTTAAGGCCAGTCGCATCAATAGCTAGATGTTGTATCGTACCTCTCGTTTTTGTCTTAAGTGAGACCTCAACTTGCTTGGCTCTACGACTGATGCAGGTGTAATGCGGACAACTTAACGGTACATGGGCTAACCTAAATATCGAGTTGATAAAACCTTGCAGCGCTCTTAATGGCATAGAAAAAACTCGTTTCACCATGAGGGCTGTCGTGATAGCTAAATCACTGAACCGACGAGGCCTCCCGCGCTTATTCTGTTTGCTTTGCGTCCAGCCACTTATCGCTTCTTCATCAATCCAAAAGGTCAAAGAACCGCGGTTAATGAGTGATTGGTTGTATTGCTTCCAGTTGGTTGTTTTGTAACGAGGTTTAGGCATAGGGCTACGAGAGGGAGTGAATATAGCTGATCAGATCGTAGGTTTTAGGTTTAGTTCCAATGAATTACGCAACAAAGCCTCTATCAACTTACCCGAGGCTCCTTCTCAGAAGAAGACAAAGGGCGCGAATATACTTTGTTAATCTGATGTAAAAAGAACTTTTTCCCTGTAATCTTTATTCCATGCGGCTTGGTTCATCTTTCTTGGTACAGACAAGTTACCCTCTGATTTTCTAAATAGGTTCTGCACAAAGCGACGACAACAAGCCATATTCAACGCTGAATCCCCAGCGTAAATTCGCTGCTCGTCTTCTTTGAAAATTACGTCCAACGCCCAGTGCTGCTGATTCTCAATATGCCAATGCTTTCTTGTTGCCTTTGAGGCTAACTCTAAAGATAAATGGTCTGTGCAAATATAGTACGAGGTTTCATAACTTCCTTTCCCTTTGACACTCCTATCTCTTACCACTGCAACAATGCTTTTTACGAGACACCACTTCTGTCTGAGTGCTTCGCTGAAGGCTGCAGGAAGCACGTAAACCTCACGAACCTCTTTTCTACCATGCCCTTTCTCTTCCGTGATGTATGATTCCTGTTTATCTTCAGGCAAAGCCCAATAGTCTTGGAATTGCACATCAATTTCTGCTAATAAACTTGGTTGATTCAGTTTAACTTGTACTAGGATATCTCCACCTTTATCAACTACTTTATTCAGTGTTTCAACCTGACAATGCAGGGCATCAGCAGTTAATAAACATCCTTTGATATCTAAAGCGTCTAGCATGTTTCTTATTGCTAGCAGCTCCATACCTTTGCCGTCACAAGGTTGGTGTGTGAGAGTCAAACCCTCGTCTACATCAAATGCCGAAACCATATAGAGGGGGTGCTGTTGTTTGCTTGCTTTTGCCCCTTTTAGAACCTTCCCATCAACACTGATTATAGGCTGAGCATGCTTCTCTCTGTGCAAATTGACCCAGCCCACCATAGCTTCCAATAGCGTCTCTGGCACAACGGATCTCATGATCGCAGCTATATTATGTCGAGTGGGAAGACCATTTTCGTAGGGGAAATACTCACGTAACCACTCGATATTTCCTTCACCGAAATCCTTAATCTCTGTCCATTTATTTTGACCACAAATCATGGCTGTTATGACCACGAAAGCGACTTCCATAACAGGATAAACTTGATTGATGTGCGAACGGGTATCTTTCACTTTTTTAAGTTGCTCAATGATAATCATGTGCGAATTTCTCATGTTTTTTTACTTCATGATCAGATCGTGATTATCTAAAAAAGTTCCCTGTAAAATAAATCCATTATTTTCAATGGTTAAAGTTCGATCCCGCCCTTGAAGAAGACATTGCTGAAGACAGAGTCGTTGTAATCGACGATCCAATATCGAGTCTAGATAGCAATGTACTTTACATTGTCAGCGCCCTAGTTAAAGAGCTTATTCGTGAGATAAAGACCGTCCCAGAATCCAGTATGAAACAGCTTATACTTTTGACTCATAACGTATATTTCCATAAAGAGGCATCCTTTCAAAATGGTCGATCCAATGGTTGTAAAGACACGAATTTCTGGATTTTAAGAAAAGCCAATAACATTACTTCCGTCAGCGCATACGATCAGAAGAACCCAATCGAGTCATCATACGAGTTATTATGGAGGGAGCTAAAAGAGCGCAATGCTAACTCCGGCATTACCATTCAGAATACTATGCGCAGAATAATTGAGAATTATTTCAAGATTCTCGGGCGCTTTAGTGATGATGATCTATTGTCGAAATTTGAGAACTTACAAGAGCAACAAATTTGCAATTCACTGATGTACTGGATAAACGATGGTTCACACTGCCTTCCTGATGACTTGTATATACAGCATCCAGATGATTCCACAGAGTTATATATGTCAGTTTTCCAAAAGCTTTTCGATTATGCTGGTCACTTAGCGCACTACAACATGATGATGGGAGAAGAGGTAGAGTCATCAGATCCTATAGAGCTTCCAATGAGTGCATAATAATTTTTATTGATTATAACGGGCGAAGCCTAAGTCGCTTTTGTCCCAAAGCGAGGCATCGCGTCTGTCCCTTCAATGAATATGTACATCACAAACTGTAGGATGACCCCAATGTCAAAACCACTATTAAACCGTTCATTATTGCCGTAGGCCACCATGAGTCATTAACTCACCTAAAATAAGTCAGAAATAAAAAAACCATGAGTACGATAGATAAAAATCAGATAAAACAGATACTTTTGCTCGCTCCTTGCCCTCAAAGAACAAAACTTAAGCATACTTGACCGCATTCAATGCTATTAGCATTAAACACGGTCAATTAAATAACCTAAACAATCTTCCTGAATTAAGGAGGCTTTTTTTATCGCCACCCTCGTGTGGGTAGCCAATCTGATTAGAGATTTGCCGAACACCCTCTACAATACAATCGAAATTGTCATGAGTATGTCCACTCACCATCACTCCCACACCGTGCGTAGCTAGCTCTCGGATTAACTCATTATCGTCAGAACAGAAATAACACGTCAAAAGATCTACTGGATATTTTGAATGCCTCAGTTCAACGGATTGTGGGAAGTGGGTCACAACCAGCTTGTTTTGTGCTGTGGAAGCTGACATAGATTTAATACAAGCGTTTCTAAACTCACAGTTCAGTGCTCTCATTTTCGAGGGTGTCAGCACTTGGTTATTTACAGAGATGCTTTTGAAGTCATTGACTTTCAACTGTAAAGAAAGTGTATTGACGTCGTTCAGCTTACTAATGTTAGACCAGCCAACTCCACCAAATAACTCAAGGTCAAATTTGCTAAGAACTACAGAAGTGTTTTCTAGGAAGTGTAGATTGTTGCTTAATTTATTCCAAAGAGGCACGCAAGACAGGTAATCCTGATAATCAAAGCCTCTCTGATAGAACTCATGGTTGCCAGCAATAACAATAAACTCAATATCTGGATTAGATTTTGCAGCTTGCAATGCTAACTCTGCTAGCCCGACACCATGTGTTATATCGCCAGCAGCAATCACAATATCAGCATCAGGATTAACTAAATCCATGATAGTAGTTCCACAGAACTCCTCATGCAGGTCGGATATTATCTGAAATAAGGCACTCACTAATATGCTCTCAAAAATAACATAAGGTATAGGGCTAACTTATCACATTGCCACTGTGTAAATCTTCTATCAAAGAGAGAGGTTCGCTTGCTTGTAAACTAACAATATAGTGCCTCACAAGATTACTCCCAAAGGTCAAATCACTCTTATCCAAAAGCATCTCGGCATAAGACATCTCTGAACAGAAATGAGATACGAACCATAACACAATCTGACTTTTCGAATTACCTGAAGCGTTGTAACCATACGCTCAATAAACATGAAGGTGGCTAAATTCATAATGCCACTACAATTGGACACTAAGGTTTTTCCACCTGTGCCAATGCTGCCTCCCCATAAATCTGGTTAATACCGATGTGATTTTTGAACTGTCTGCATCTAGCTGGAACTCGGTATTAATTTTAAAGATCATAGCGCTTTGCATTGCCGCAATAATATATTCCCTTTAATCCAAAGATGATTCAAGTTCAGCGATTAAAATACGCATTTGTTCTATCTCAGAGCGGGTATTTTCCAAAGCAGAGTCACCTGCTTCTGCAATGGCTTTTGTTATATCGACATAGTGCTTTAACGTTGTGTCTGGATCGTTATGCCCTGCAAAGCCCCTTAAAGCATTCAAGACGCCGATTTCATCTACTTCTTTCTTTTGGTCTTGCTCTACTCGCTTTAATTCAACCTGCCACAGAATTGTCGCATACTGTTTCAATGCGTAACGTCTCAAGGCGTGTGGTACTACGTCATAACTCTCAGCAAGCACCTCTTCACCATCGAGCTTCGCTTTCACTTTGAGCATGTTGTTGATGTATGGCTTGGATACCGCACAGGAAGATCCTTCAGGTTTCGTATGGACGGTCACAATAAGCTCCCCAGAGTCCTTACACTTACCTGTTTCGAGAATATCTTCGCGTTCGAATTCAATGTAATCTAGCGTACGTTCCAACAATTCCGGGGTGATATGTACTATCCGCTCTTTGTTCTTTTTGAGACCTGTCTTTATCTCGACTTTTATCAGTTTGCGGATTTTACTACGCTCGTATTCTTTCCCTTGGTGCTTGGCAAGTTCGCTTTTGATCCCGTCTTCTTCATTCTGAGCACGCTTAGCTGCTTGGTGAACGGCTTCACATTTCAGCAGTCGCATCTCATTACGCCGAAGTCCAGCTTGTGACATCCAATCAAATACAAGTAAGTTTCTTACTTTGTATTCTTCTGAAAGGTCGATACCTTCGCGTTTGGGTGCAGTTTCCATGGCCTTCAGAGCCACGAGTTTAGCTAATGCCGTCATCTCGCTTCGAGAAGGTACGTAACCGATATTTTTCTGGGCAGCACCTTTAATCAATAGCGGGTTGGAATACTCGGCCCCCTGAGACTTCGGTGCTTTAACTTGGATTCTGTGCTTTGGAATACCTTTCTCGTTATCCGCCCAACCACACAAGTAAGGTTCATTTGTTTTTTTGTTCTTTTGTAGCCACCAATAATATTCAATAATAACCGACAGGTTCTGATTTACAGAGCTTGCCTTGAGAGTCTTTAGCAGGTGGCTTTTATAGCTTTTGATCTTGTCTTGATCTGCGCCATTAATAGCATTTGTGTAAAATGAACTTTGGTTGTTGCTAGTGAATCCCTTCGTCAGCCAATTAAAAAATTTGGTCAGATAAAGGGCATGATTATATACCGTGTCTTGGTGACTAAACCCCGCACGGTCAGTTAGGTAATCAGTGGCATCCCAGTAAATACGATTATTTGGGAAAGAGATTAGAAAACCTTTGTCCCCAGTGTCGTAGAAACCATCCCTCGTCGAACGGAACTTAAAAGTCATTCATCACCCTCATCTTTAATCACTCTTAAGTTGATGCGTGAGCCTCTTAATCTACTCACCTGTTCGGAGAGTGTGTTTCGTTCATCCACAAGCTCGGCTTTTTCATCTTCGAGGATTCTAATCTGAGCTTTTAATCGTTCGACTTGATCACGCAGTTGCTGAGAACACTCCCTCTCGATTAACAAATCTTCATTTTGAATTTTGTTAGCAAGAGCTTCCTCCTTGTATAGCGTTTCCCAATTGGCCTTCGACGCCGATGGTGAAGGTTTCTTTAGGGCGGCTTTTAGAGTGTTGACCTCTTTGATGATTTTGTCTTTGTTCTCTTTGTATGTGTCTGTATTTTTGCCTGTTTTTTCAAACTCATTGTTTAAGCCTAACCACTCAGAGAACCAATTAACCCCAACGTTTTTTCTATTGCTAGACTCAGAATTCAATTGCTCCCGAAGTTTCTCTAGCAATGCTCCATCAACCACAATCTCTTGAACGGCTTTGAGCTTGGTCTTTAATCGTTCTTCAGCATATTTCTTGTTCGCCGCTGAACCTTGCTGGGCAGCACTTCCTTCCAACTTACTCATCAGACATTCTCCAGTACAGCACTCAAAATATTGGACTCTTCAGGGTTCATAAGGCATTGCTCACCAATATTTTTGTACTCCCAATTATCTAGGAGGATCTTATTGGGGCAGCCTTTGCAAAACTCACAATTAGCTTTGATTGTTTGAGCAAGGCCATCACCTGTGATGCACTTCGAACGCCCTCGGTATGATGGCGTATTGCCCACGCAAAGCCCTTCTTCAATCATTTCGAAGACGATGTCATCCTGCTTGACCAACTTGTTGAACCGTTTGAGGTTTTGCGCATGCTTCTCAGATATGCCCACAGCCTGAGAGACACACTCATTAAACTTCTTCCCAACCTCGGTATCTTCACTAAATCCACCACTGGTTTGAGCTTGTTGGTCTAAAACTTCCATCATTGCCTCTGACTGAAGGGTGTCTAGATTATCACCATCTGTCAGCTTGTTTAGGTATTCAAAGGTCATGGCAATATCTGTGTGTCTCAAGTGATACTTCAAAGCATCTACACTTCCGCCGTAGTGGTTTACGAATGTGCCTGCAAAGAAACGCCTGAACTGGTGTTCACTCCAATCCCAGCTATGGTCTCCCTGAATACCGATAAATTCTAAGAACCCAGCACGACAATCTTTGAAGAGGTACTGACTGGATTTCTTCTCCCCCGAAAAACTTGGGTACTGAAACAACAGGTTATTTCCGTTGGCCTTCCTAGCTGGTAAGCTAATACTTTCAAGCAGCTCAATACAGATTTTCACAAGGTTTGTTGCGGGAAAATGATCGTGGACTTGGTATGTCTTCGCTACATACATCTCAATCCAGTGGCCTGACTCTGTGGTGCTAATGCACCCAGCTTCAAGTTTGTTGACTTCGATGCTTCTTCTCGCCGTAAGGAAACAGATCACCATCTCAATTGCTACAAGCATATGATTGTGAAGCATTGTGGACAGCCCATAGTTAAACTCCTCATCTCGATAAGGATCGTGGTGCTGTGCTATCCATTTGCTTATGGTTCCCTTCGCAACGCCTTCTTTTTTAGCTATGGCGGCCATGGATTCACCATTGGCATTTAACTCAGCCACTCTTGCCCACTTGGCTTTATCGTCATCGGTAGCTTTGTTTTTTGCAGTTCTGTCAAAGTTGGTGATTCTGATATCAGGGAAGCCTAGCTCTTCATCTCCCTTTAAGAAGATTGGGCTCTTCCGAAAATGCTCTTTAGCAAGATCTGATCTCTTTTGGTTTGGCTTCGCTTCAACCAACTTTCAAACTCTTTGAGCGATTTGTCCCTGAGAGCCGTTAACTGGCTGAAATGAATGATGTACTTAATAGAGCGCTCAAGTGTTTCCTTCATTACGATGAAAGGTACGTCTTTTGTTTTGCCGTCCTTTCTGGCTTTATTCTGCGTGGTCTTCCTTACCTTCTTCGGTGAAGGCAATAAGTCAGACGGGAACATAGGAACCAGTTCAGGGAAGTATTTTGCGGTCTTCAACATTCGATTAAGGAATGAAATCGATTTTTGTGTTGAACCCTCTGTTGAAACTTTATGTATCGACTTCTTCTTACCCGAGTGTTCGGTGGTCTTAGAGTTGTTGTCCTCGTATTGCTTACGTAACGAGTCAGAGATATCAGCCAGCTCATAAAAACTTGACCAGCTTGATGTAGCGATGCCGATATCGAATAACATTTTGCTGATGTCGAAAAAACGGCCAACATTATTTGTCTTCTCTTTATCGCAATACTCTGACAAGTCATGACCTCTGTCATGAGAGAAGTCATTGAATCTCTTTATGTAGTTAAGATTCGCACCAACAGAATACACAAGGTTCTCAGCAAACTCCTGCACCATAGTTAAAGGGGCATAGTTAGGTTTACGAATCCCTTTGACCCTCATGTAGCGAACAAAATACAGGATAAAATCTAGGTATTTTCTAATGGAGGTCTCATTGCCAAGAGGAGATTTTGCTGCGTCTGTATCGACAATTGAAAGTAAGACAAGCCATTTAACAGATTTAAGAAGCTCCTTCTCGCCGGTTAATGAAAGACCTGCATCAATTACATGGTCGAAGGAAAACTCATATTCATAGCTTGCCCCTCCGTCACCCAGCAGCAGTTTCCATTCATTGTCATTAAAATCGGAAAGAAGCCTGCTGTGCTTCGGGCTGTATTCGTCCAAGAGAACAAATTGTCTCTCTACTTGGGCTAACGCCTTAGATCTAGCTAATGCAGCACTCATGATTTAAAAAACACCTTCAAATATGGGTTGTCACGGGTCTCGGCCGATGCCTTCGCAGCTTCGTATTCTGTTATATAGGTGGCTTGTTCAAATACACTCAGCGCATACTTGTTGAATGCCATCCAAAGCTGCCATTTTTTCATCTTTTCTTTATCTGGAATTTCTTTAAAGGCACGCACTAGCGCCTCATTCCATAACAAGGTATTTAAGATGGAGTGGACGCTTGCCAGAAGTACAGGTCTGCGTTTAGGGCAAGTCGGGCACAGGTGAACCTGATCGCAGACTTTGCCTTTATCTGTGTGCTCGCCTCCTGTGGGGTCACTACAGTAAGCCCCACCAAAATGGCTCTGTAAAAGGCGCTTAGAGTTCTCCAGACTTATCAGGTATTCATCTTGTTCTATGCCTGCAAACTCAACGAACTTTGCGATATCTACCGTTACCATCGCCTCTAGCGCGGATTGAAACTCTCGGATATCAAGTTCGTTACTAAAAGTGATTGCTAGGTGTTTTAGATACGCTGTAGCCGAGCTAATCTTGTCATGGCGACCTTGAGCCTTGACCTTGAGTGGGTCTTTTGTCAGCAGTCCTGTTAACTGCATTGTGCTCTGCCGGATTAGGTTTGGTGGAATCTTGATTGCACCATATGTCAACTCAGCTACAACTTCACCAAAGAGGACTGTTGAGCGTCCGCCGCTTAGTGGTGCCGGGTAGTAACCGTCATGATCACTGTTATTGTTCTTGTACAAGGTAAGGAACAGGCGGTTCTGATTAGTGCCAACAGCGTACTTCCTGTAATTCCTTGTTGATGATTGAAGGAATAGAATTACATCGGGAACGCTTGTTTTTATCCTATCTTCACCTGTAAACACCAGCATATCCTTACGGTTCTCGTTAGGGTTACTAGTGAAAATCAAAGGTGAGTAAGCGCTCTGATTCGCACGGTTTTTTACATCTGCGTAGGTGTAAATGGTCTTATCTGTGGTCTCTTTACCTGAGTCATCATTCTTGACCTTAATGACCTCAGAAGTCAGGCACTCGCTATCAAGAAAGCGAACGCTGGTTTCATTTCCTGATGTATCAATATACAAAATACACTGCGCAAGAATTTGTGCCCTAGAAGTTAAGTTGAACAGGTTATTTATACCCATCAGGGTAGTGCCTATGTCTTTACTCAACCTGCCAAGGTAAGCCGCCAACTTGCTGTTGTGGTACCTATGAATACCATCTTCGGTTTTGATATCTCTAGGGGTAATACCATCATGGTAATGGTAAATGTATGCAGCAAGTCCCTTTTGACCGTAGAAGAGAATCTCTTTTCGAATTCGTTTTAACTCTTCGGTTGTTTCGCGTGTTCTGCCACCATTTGGAGTTAAATTCGACTCACACAACAAGCAATCCCTTCTGACCATTAGGGCATGTATTACGTCAGCTTGGTCTACATTTCGTTCTGCGTTACGGATAGCTCGGTAATGTCGAGCCATTATTACGCGAAGCTCAGCTTCGGCATTAAGTCGAATATCTTTAAGCGTATCTGACAGGTATTCGCAAGTAACCTGTATCAATTGGTCCTTACTCTTGATCTCTTGATTTGTAGCCCTGATTACACTCGAAACAAATGACTTGATTTGGTCATTCTCACCGTCCAAATCCATTTTATCGATAGACTTGTTTATCGAAACTTCCATTTCTGAAAGAGGGACTGCTTTGTTGTTGGTGAGAATTGATTTAGCCAAGGTAGGAGCTAGTTTGAAGCTCCTGATCTTGAGTTTTTGAGGCCAAAGGCCATCTGAGGCAGCATATTTTAAAAAGGACGATAAACCACTGATGTAGTTGTAGCTATTTCTCCCTTTTCCTTTACTTTCGATTACATAATCACGGTAACCATCAATGGCGAATTGCCAAGTAAGATAATCAACCTTCTCGTAGCCCTGATTTTGGATATCACCAATAAGGCTAATCGCTGACTTCGATCTAGAGGTCACCAAATATGTGAAGAAGTAATTTAATCTGGAATATAGACGAGATTCGCCAGTACGCTCGGTATTCTGGTCGTCTATTACATATTCTCTATAACTACTATCTAAGCAATTTAAAAAGCTCTTAGTTAAAGGGGCAAATACTCTCTTATCTGAGAACTTTCTCGTTTTGATATTATCTTCAACAGATGAAGATTTAATGAGAACAAGTTGAGGTTGAGACACTAACAACATCCTTGAATATTGTAGAGGTATGAGAGAAGAGGGCAGAGTGCCCCCTTGAGATGTTATTTATGACAGGTTAGAAAGCGTCACCTTCTTCTAGCGGTTCTTCGTCTAAAGTAGTCGGAGTAAGAAGTAATTCACGTAGCTTCTTATCCAGTTCTTCTGCTATATGGCTGTTTTCTTCAATGTACTTACAGGCATTCGCCTTACCCTGACCGATCTTATCGCCTTGATAGCTATACCAAGCACCTGCTTTTTCAACCAGTTTATTCTTAACGCCAAGGTCAATTAATTCACCATAGCGATTGAAGCCTTTTCCGTAAAGAATCTGGGTTTCAGCTTGCTTGAAAGGTGCTGCAATCTTGTTCTTCACGACTTTGATACGAGTTTCGTTACCGACAACCTCGTCACCTTCTTTAACTGCACCAGTACGGCGGATATCCAAACGAACTGAAGCATAAAACTTAAGAGCGTTACCACCAGTAGTTGTTTCTGGGTTACCGAACATCACACCAATCTTCATTCGGATCTGGTTGATGAAAATACACATACAGTTGGACTGCTTCAGGTTACCCGTAATCTTACGCATCGCCTGACTCAACATACGAGCTTGAAGCCCCATGTGCGAGTCACCCATTTCACCTTCAATTTCAGCCTTAGGTGTCAAGGCTGCCACTGAGTCAACAACTAATACATCAACAGCTCCAGAGCGCGCTAGAGCATCTACGATCTCCAGAGCTTGCTCACCCGTATCTGGTTGCGAAACAAGCAGGTTATCAATATCGACTCCTAGTTTTCTTGCGTAGATTGGATCGAGCGCATGTTCAGCATCAATAAACGCACATGTCTTACCTTGACGCTGTGCAGCAGCGATAAGTTCTAGGGTAAGCGTTGTTTTTCCGCTGGATTCCGGACCATAAATTTCAGTGATTCTTCCCATAGGAAGACCGCCTGCGCCCAACGCAATATCCAATGAAAGTGAACCCGTTGAGATGGTTTCAACATCCATTGTGCGGTTCTCACCCAGCTTCATGATAGAACCTTTACCAAACTGCTTTTCAATTTGACCTAGCGCGGCTGCGAGCGCTTTTTGTTTGTTTTCGTCTACAGACATTAGAATTCCTTTACTTTTCTTCATTCATTTTAGTGAATTAATATTCACTACAAACGTTAGTATTTTTTCATGGAGGTTCAAATCATGTAGATGGGTAAGATATGAACCGGATCATTTCAATAGTTACAACTTAACCTTAGCAAAATAAGTGAGTTAGTCAACACGAACCAAAATAAGATTTACTTTAATAAACTTCAACGATACGACCCATCGGTAGACCACCAGCACCTAGTGCGATATCTAGAGATAGAGAACCAGTAGAAATCGTTTCTACATCCATTGTACGGTTGTCACCAAGACGCATGATAGAGCCTTTACCAAATTGTTTTTCAATCTGACCAAGGGCTGCGGCTAACGCTTTTTGTTTATTCTCGTCCATTACTATCTCCAGGTAATCGGTTGTCGTGAAACAAGCGATTTAGAATCTATTTCTAACCCACATAGGGGTGACTAATTGGCTTTTATTATACTGTTTATTCATACAGTGTCTATACCTGTATGAAAATAATTTGTACAAATGTTACTTGTCTTCCATTGATAGGTAATCATAAATAACTTGCAGGGCATGGTGCGTGGCTTGTTGGCGTACTTGTGATCTGTCACCGGCAAATACATGCGTTTCCACTTTATTCCAACCACTTAGCGCCTTCCAAGCAAAGCATACCGTACCAACGGGCTTCTCTTTTGTACCGCCACCAGGACCTGCAATACCACTAATTGACACCGCGATGGTTCCGTTCGAATGCTCTAGCGCACCTTTAGCCATTTCGATGACGACAGGTTCACTGACCGCACCAAATTCCACTAAGGTTTCTAGCTGTACGCCAATCATCTCTTGCTTTGCTTCATTGCTATACGTGACAAAAGCGCGATCAAACCAAGTAGAGCTGCCCGCGATATCCGTTACCGCACTTGCTACACCGCCACCAGTACAAGATTCGGCGGTGACCAACACCTGATTGTGCTCTGCAAGTAACAGTCCGAGTTTTTCACTAAGATCTTGAGTCATCTGCATTATCAGCTTCCCTTTATTTATCATTAGAACATTTGGATACGCATCTTTTCGCTTCAGCCGCTTTTCGCACGAAACGCTTTCACGTATCCTAAGCCGCAATAGAAATAAACGAAAGAAGTTAACTGTGAAAGCCGATCAAAAACATACCCCCATGATGCAGCAGTACCTAAAACTGAAAGCAGAAAACCCAGAAATTCTGCTGTTCTACCGCATGGGCGATTTCTACGAGCTTTTCTACGATGATGCCAAAAAAGCGTCTCAACTCCTCGATATTTCACTGACCAAACGCGGCTCTTCAAATGGTGAGCCAATCCCAATGGCCGGCGTCCCATACCATGCCGTTGAGGGGTATCTAGCTAAGTTAGTGCAACTCGGAGAATCCGTAGCAATTTGTGAACAGATTGGTAATCCAGCACTTTCAAAAGGCCCTGTAGAGCGTGCGGTTGTGCGTATCGTGACACCGGGTACCGTAACTGACGAAGCACTGCTTTCTGAACGCGTCGACAATTTGATTGCCGCTATCTACCACCACAGCGGCAAGTTTGGTTACGCGACGTTAGACATTACCTCTGGCCGATTCCAACTGTGTGAACCTGAAACCGAAGAAGCAATGGCAGCAGAGCTACAGAGAACCTCTCCGCGTGAGTTGTTGTTCCCTGAAGATTTCGAACCTGTTGAGTTAATGGCAAGCCGAACTGGTAATCGTCGCCGTCCAGTATGGGAATTTGAACTAGATACCGCTAAGCAGCAGTTGAACCAACAGTTTGGCACTCGTGATCTTGTTGGTTTGGGCGTTGAAGGCGCGAAACTTGGTTTGTGTGCAGCCGGCTGTCTTATTCAATATGTAAAAGATACTCAACGTACTGCGCTACCGCATATTCGTTCACTGACAATGGACAAGCAAGATCACTCGGTGATCCTTGATGCTGCGACTCGCCGTAACCTAGAGATCACGCAAAACCTTGGCGGTGGCACCGACAACACTCTTGCTGAAGTGCTAGACCACACTGCAACCGCAATGGGTAGTCGTATGCTTAAGCGTTGGTTGCATCAACCAATGCGTAATATCTCAGCACTCGATCAGCGCCTAGACGCGATTGGCGAAATGAAAGATTTGGCGCTATTCACTGAGCTGCAGCCAACACTAAAACAGATTGGTGATATTGAGCGTATTTTGGCTCGATTGGCACTTCGCTCGGCTCGCCCACGTGATATGGCGCGACTTCGTCAAGCAATGGAGTACCTACCAGAGCTTGCAGAAACGCTAAACCAACTTAAGCATCCATACCTGACTCAACTTGCTCAGTATGCTTCTCCTTTGGATGAAGTATCAGAGCTACTAGAGCGCGCCATCAAAGAGAACCCACCTGTGGTTATCCGCGATGGCGGTGTAATCGCAGAAGGCTACAATGCTGAACTAGACGAGTGGCGTAACCTAGCCGCTGGTGCAACCGAATTCCTTGACCAACTCGAACAAGAAGAGCGTGAACGTCATGGTATCGACACACTAAAAGTGGGTTACAACAACGTACACGGTTTCTTTATTCAGGTAAGCCGCGGGCAAAGCCACCTTGTGCCGCCACACTATGTACGTCGTCAAACACTAAAGAACGCTGAGCGCTACATCATTCCTGAACTAAAAGAGCACGAAGACAAAGTTCTAAACTCTAAGTCGAAAGCTCTGGCTATCGAGAAGCAGTTATGGGAAGAGCTGTTTGATTTGCTACTGCCACATTTAGAGCGACTACAAAACATCGCCTCTTCTGTGTCTCAGCTTGATGTCTTACAGAACTTAGCCGAACGTGCAGACACTCTCGATTACTGCCGCCCGACTATGACGGAATCCGCTGGCGTCCAAATCCAAGCAGGCCGCCACCCGGTGGTCGAGCAAGTGATGGACGAACCATTCATTGCTAACCCAATCGACCTTAACGACAAGCGTAAAATGCTGATCATCACAGGTCCAAACATGGGTGGTAAGTCGACATACATGCGCCAAACTGCACTTATCGCATTAATGGCTCACATCGGTTGTTATGTACCAGCTGAAAGCGCAACCATTGGCTCTATCGACCGTATCTTTACTCGAATTGGTGCATCAGATGATCTAGCGTCTGGTCGTTCAACCTTCATGGTTGAGATGACGGAAACAGCTAACATTCTGCATAACGCAACACCAAACAGCTTGGTGCTGATGGATGAAATCGGTCGTGGTACCAGTACTTACGATGGTCTATCTCTAGCTTGGGCAAGTGCAGAGTGGCTAGCGAATCAAATCAATGCGATGACACTGTTTGCGACGCACTACTTTGAGCTAACCGAACTACCAAACCAGATTCCAACACTGGCCAACGTTCACTTAGACGCAGTAGAGCACGGTGACAGCATCGCCTTTATGCACGCAGTTCAAGAAGGCGCGGCAAGTAAATCTTACGGCCTAGCAGTTGCAGGATTAGCTGGTGTACCAAAAGCCGTGATTAAGAACGCTCGTGCGAAGCTGACACAACTTGAAGCATTGAGTATTGAATCTCCTACATCGAAGCCAAGCGGCGTTGATATAGCAAACCAACTGAGCCTTATCCCTGAGCCAAGTGAAGTAGAACAAGCATTAGCGAACGTTGATCCTGATGATCTGACGCCACGCCAGGCACTAGAAGAGTTATACCGCTTGAAGAAGCTACTGTAGTCAAAAGTGGTCTAGCTCAAAGGCTAGTAAATTAAGAAGCTTAAGACACCAGAAACTAAAAACGCTGACATTAAGTCAGCGTTTTTTTTGATGCGATATCAATGGATATCGTTTAGTCGTTTTCAACGTTGAACAGGTTTTCCATGTTCAGACCTTGCTTGATTAGGATCTCACGTAGACGACGCAGACCTTCAACTTGGATTTGACGAACTCGCTCACGAGTCAGGCTGATTTCACGGCCAACTTCTTCTAGCGTTGACGGTTCATAACCTAGTAGTCCAAATCGACGTGCAAGCACTTCTTTCTGCTTAGGGTTCAGTTCATCAAGCCAGAAGATCAGTGAGTTCTTGATATCACTGTCTTGAGTTGAAACCTCAGGGTCAGAATTGTTGATGTCTGGAATAATATCCAACAGTGCTTTCTCACCATCACCACCAATTGGCGTATCTACAGAGCTCACTCTTTCGTTTAGACGAAGCATCTTACTCACATCACCAACCGGCTTATCTAGCTTAGAAGCGATCTCTTCAGCTGTTGGTTCGTGGTCAAGCTTTTGTGATAGTTCTCTTGCAGTACGTAGGTAGATGTTCAGCTCTTTCACAACATGAATAGGCAAACGGATAGTGCGAGTCTGATTCATCAAGGCACGCTCTATGGTCTGACGAATCCACCATGTCGCGTAAGTAGAAAAACGGAAGCCACGCTCTGGGTCAAATTTCTCTACGGCGCGAATCAAACCTAGGTTGCCTTCTTCGATTAGATCGAGAAGTGCCAAGCCACGGTTGCTATAACGACGGGAAATTTTCACTACCAAACGCAGGTTACTTTCGATCATGCGTTTGCGTGCTGCTTCATCACCGCGTAGAGCTCGACGTGCGTAAAGCACCTCTTCTTCAGCGGTTAGTAGTGGTGAGAAACCGATTTCGCCTAGATACAGTTGCGTCGCATCTAAACTCTTAGAAGTAACTTCAGTTTCTTCTTTAACTTCGGCTTTCTTAGTAGCTGTTCGCTTCCCTTGCTCAAGTATTTCCGATTCCGTGGTTACTTGGTCAAGATCGAACTCTTCTTTGGTTACTGCATTGCTTATACTCATAACGCCTCCCCCTGGCGAAATTAGCATGACATTACAACTTCATATGTCGCTAAATGACTATGTCACTTAATACAATACGTGATTAGTTGGTATTGTATTTAAGGTAAATATCGTTTTGGATTGACGGATTTACCTTGGTAACGAATCTCAAAGTGCAGCCTAACACTGCTGGCTCCAGAGCTTCCCATTGTTGCAATCTTCTGCCCTGGTTTCACACTTTGCCCTTCAGATACTAATAGTCGGTCGTTATGCGCGTATGCACTTAAGTAATTATCATTATGCTTCACAATCACTAGATTGCCGTAGCCTCGTAATGCATTACCCGAATAAACAACCGTTCCCCCTGCAGTAGATACTATTGGCTGACCTCGCTGTCCTGCTATGTCTATGCCTTTATTTCCTTGTTCGCCTACAGAGAAATTCTTAATTACTCTCCCCTTTGTTGGCCATAACCATTTGGATACTTTATCACTTGTTGGTTTGGTGGACGGTGTAACATTCTGTTTACCTTTAGACCCAACATACTCCTTTGATTTGGATTGTTCAACCTTCTTTGGTGGATCTTTTTTCGCCACTTTGGTGGTAGTTTGAGCTGGCGCAGGTTTAGAGTTTTTACTCTGTTGCGGGGTAGCTTTAGGTTTACTTGCCGTCGATGATGCTGTGGACGCGGCAACAGGAGCAGCGACTGCTGCGGCTACAACCGTTGATTTACCATAGGCTGGCGCGTTATAGCTAGGACGCCACAACTTAAGCTTCTGCCCCGGGTGGATGGTATAAGGGGCCGCAAGTTTGTTATAGCTAATCAGGTCTTGTACATCTTTATTGGTGACATACGCGATGAAATAAAGCGTATCGCCTTTTTTCACTTCGTAGTAACTGCCACGGTAGCTACCGCGATCTACCGATGAGTAGTTTTTACTTAGGCTTGAAACTGGCGCAGGCGAATTCGCTGCACACCCGACAAGGGCACAGCTAAGCAGTAAGGAACTTCCTTTTAACAACTTCGAACGCATCGACTCTCTATCCACCTACACCATCAGTCTTTTATTAAGCTAGCTCACCAGGCACCAGAGGTACAAATCGCACCATCTCGATGACATTCGACAAAAACTCATCACCATGACGCACAATCTTCAATAACTGTTGCTCGTCATCACCAACCGGAATCAATAGACGACCACCATCTTTAAGCTGTTGCAAAAGCGCTTGAGGAATTGACTCTGCAGCAGCGGTTACGATGATCGCATCAAAAGGCCCTTTAGAAGACCACCCTTGCCAACCATCACCGTGCTTAGTTGAAATATTATAAAAATCGAGCTGTTTTAGCCGACGCTTAGCATCCCATTGTAGCGACTTTATTCTTTCAACCGAATAAACATGATCAACAAGTTGAGCTAAAACAGCAGTTTGGTAGCCAGAACCGGTTCCGATTTCCAAAACTCGGCTATCTTGTTGTAACTCAAGTAACTCTGTCATTTTAGCAACAATGTATGGTTGCGAGATGGTTTGTCCCTGTCCGATCGGCAGCGCATTATTATCATAAGCTTGATGGTACATCGCTTGTGATAAAAAGCTCTCTCTCGGCAGTTGGTAAATAGCATCAAGAACCTTTTGATCTCGGATGCCATTTTCAATCAGAAAAGTAACTAAGCGCTCGGCTTGTGGGTTGCTCACTTACTTCTCCCCTAACCATGTTGTCATCGCACCTAACGACTCGTGCGCCGTCAGATCAACCTGCAACGGTGTTACTGATACATAACCATGCTCAATCGCATAGAAATCAGTCCCTTCTCCTGCATCTTGCTCTTTACCCGGAGGACCAAGCCAATAGATATCATGACCACGCGGGTCTTTTTGCTTAATCATATCTTCAGCATGATGACGTGCGCCAAGGCGAGTAACCTGAGTCCCTGATAGCTGTTCTAAAGCGAGATCCGGCACATTGACGTTTAACAAGCGGTTGGTTGGGATTGGTTTTGCTAAATGTTGTTCGACAATACGACGAGCAATCGCTGCCGCTGTCTTAAAATGTTTTTTACCAACCAGAGAAAACGCCACCGATTGAACGCCTAAGAAGTGCCCTTCCATTGCGGCTGCGACTGTACCTGAGTACAACACGTCATCACCCAGGTTCGCACCGTGGTTAATGCCCGTTAATACCAGATCTGGCATATCATCCTTTAGCAGTTCATTTAATGCGAAATGCACACAATCGGTTGGTGTCCCTTGTACCGAGTAGGTATTTTCAGCAATCTCTTGAACACGTAGAGGCTGTTCTAAAGTTAATGAATTTGAAGCGCCTGAACGATTACGGTCAGGTGCCACTATGATAACTTCAGCAAGATCACGTAATTCATCTGCTAGCTCATGAATACCTTGAGCATGCACACCATCATCGTTGCTGAGTAAAATCTTCATTCTGTATCCTTTCTTAATATTCCAATGCCAAGTGACTTAAATTCCAATATTAAGTCACTTAGTGCCAAGCAGAATCATTACTGCTCGTAGCTTCTCTCTACGTGTACTTCTTCAACCAATTCACGAACGATAGCCGTCGCAAAGCAGCCTGCATCAAGAGAGAACTTCAGAGTGACATTATCTTCACTTACTTCCCACGTTAGATCAGTAGGTTTCAGCGACGCTTCACGGCGGTCGTGACGCATACGGTTACCACGAATCAGAGCCATCAAATCCGGTTCAGCATCAAGGTGTTTCTGCTCTAAAACTTGAGACTCATCTGTTGTTGGCAAAGCGTTATCACCGGCCAACGCTACAGTCACCAATGCAGTACCATTCGCGATATCTTGCTTTACAGATTCAAGGTTTTCAGCCGTTACCGTTAGTTGAGCACCGTCTTTAATCACGATATCGCCAACCAATGCCGAGGCAAATACATCTTGCTCAATACGGTCAGAAAGGATTAGGTTGTAAATCCACGAGCGAGCCGCAGAAAGGTACAAGCTACGTTTGTTCTGATTACGAGTACGAACGTTATCACGGCCCCAACGACGAGCTTCCGACAGGTTGTTACCTTCGTTACCAAAACGCTGAGCACCAAAGTAGTTTGGCACGCCCACTTGAGCAACTTTTTCTAAACGCTTTACGACATCATCGCAGTCCGTTACTTCAGACAAGGTCAACTCAAATTGGTTGCCAACTAAATCGCCTGGACGTAACTTTTTATTGTGTCGTGCTGTCGCTAGAATTTCGATGCTTGGGTACTGTGCTAAGAACGCTGAAAAGTCAGGCTCACCTTTCGGTAGATGGACGCTCAACCACTGCTCGGTTACTGCGTGACGGTCTTTTAAACCCGCCCAACTCACGTCTTTCGACTTAACACCACAAGCTTTAGCCAACTCATTTGCCACGAAGCTGGTGTTCTCACCCGTTTTACGGATACGAACCATGAGATGTTCGCCTTCACCGGTAAATTCAAACCCCAAGTCTTCATTAACGACAAAGTGTTCAGCTTTCGCTTTTAGTTTTGCTTTCGCAGTTGGTTTACCGTTTAGATAAGCCAATGAAGATAAAATATCTGACATGCTGTTCTTTTCGTGTTGGTGCTTACGCACTTTTGGTAATTAGGACCACCGCTTCACATGCGATGCCCTCTTTGCGACCCGTAAAGCCTAAACGCTCTGTTGTCGTTGCTTTTACGTTCACATTACTGATGCTGGTTTCTAAATCTTGTGCAATAACTTGGCACATAGAGTCTATATGAGGTGCCATTTTGGGCGCTTGCGCCATGATAGTAATATCGGCATTACCAATCACGTAGCCCTGTTCTTTTACTCGACGGTACACATCTTTCAATAACTCACGGCTGTCTGCGCCTTTCCATTCATCGTCAGTGTCTGGGAAATGACGACCGATATCGCCCGCGGCGATCGCACCTAACAGAGCGTCACACAACGCGTGAAGGGCAACGTCACCATCTGAATGTGCGATAAGACCTTGTTCGTAAGGGATGCTCACGCCACCAATAATTACCGGACCTTCACCACCAAACTTATGTACATCAAAGCCATGGCCAATACGAATCATCATTATTCCTTATTCTGACTTAAATAGAACTCAGCAAGCGCTAAGTCTTCTGGCTGAGTAATCTTAAAATTATCTGAACGCCCGGCGACTAAAGCGGGCGAGAAGCCTTTCCATTCAAAAGCAGAGGCTTCGTCGGTAATCGAAACGCCTTGTTTAAGCGCTTCGCTCAATACATTCCACAGAGGTTCCGCTCTGAACATCTGTGGTGTAAGTGCATGCCATAAATCGGCTCGTTCAACAGTATGCTCGATTTGCCCTTGAGCGCCTCGCTTCATCGTGTCTCGAACTGGAGCGCCTAATATCGCCCCAACATCATGGTTCATCGCTGTAGAAATCAACTTGTCGATGTCACTTAGCTGAACACAAGGTCTTGCGGCGTCATGCACCATCACCCAATCACCGAGCTGTTGCTTCTCGATATAATCTAAAGCAGAAAGAACTGAATCCGCTCTTTCACTTCCACCAGCGACTCGAATCACTTGTGGATTCTGAGTAAGGGGTAGCTCTGGGTAGTATGGGTCATCATCACTGATTGCGACGACAATTTGAGAGACTTGAGGGTGAGCCAATAGCTTCTCAACAGTATGCTCTAAAATCGTTTTGCCATTGATGTTAAGGTATTGCTTCGGACGGTCAGCCTTCATTCGGCTACCCACACCCGCGGCAGGGACAACGGCAATCACGCTTTGAGGTTGAGTCAACATTAATGGGATTCCTCACCAATGATGCGATAAAACGTTTCGCCTTCTTTAACCATTCCAAGCTCATGACGCGCACGTTCTTCAATCGCGTCTAAGCCTTGGCGTAGATCGTCGATTTCTGCGAACATCTCATCATTTCGAATTTTTAATTTTTCATTTACTTGCTGCTGAACTTGGATTTCGTTGTTCACACCGTAGTAATCAGAGATACCATTTTTACCGAGCCACAGTGTGTGTTGTAGCCAGCCAAACACTATGAGCAGTACTAAAGCAAAAATTCGCATAACACCTTTCGCCGGTTGAAAAAGAAGGAACTAGAATAAGGCACATATATACCATAATGAGCTTATTGGTGCGAGATATGTGGTGTCAGGGAATCAATAAGTCGGGGAATTATTGTTATTCGAAATCCACAATGAGACTCCCACCTCCCTCCTCCGTCGGTCTCGAGAATAACGGATAATACAAATCACTGCAGACAAAAAACTCAAAGAGATCGCACCTTTCCCAAACCACATGCTCTCGTCATTCTCAAGAAGGAGGAGTGACTGAGTTGGGAATCTATGACGTCAAAGGTAAATAAGAGATTCCCTATTCCTTCCTTCGTCAGTCTAGGGAATGACGGGTTTAGGTATCAAAAAGAGAGCTTTAGAACCTAGAGCCTCTATACCTCACTTTCCTACAGACAAAAAAATGCCCCGCATAAGCGAGGCATTCAAAAGCATTAGTGCATAATTCTAACTAGTTGGTGCTGTAGCAAGGCAACAAAGAAGATTCAGCTATGGAGCATAGTTTCCTATGTGACTTAGTGAATCTTCTGCAGTTAACGCAGCTACAGTGCCAAATAGGACGAATTATTGACCTTTAACTTCTTTAAGACCGTTGTAAGGAGCTTTAGAACCTAGAGCTTCTTCGATACGGATTAGCTGGTTGCTTTCTTTTAGGTATAGCAGCAACACGGTCAGAACGGCTCATTGCTCTTAGAGTCTAAAACGCAAAATGCCCCGCATAAGCGAGGCATTCATTAAAGCTTCAAGCTAATAATTCAGGACGAATTACTGACCTTTAACTTCTTTAAGACCGTTGAAAGGAGCTTTAGAACCTAGAGCTTCTTCGATACGGATTAGTTGGTTGTACTTAGCAACACGGTCAGAACGGCTCATAGAACCAGTCTTGATTTGACCCGCAGCAGTACCTACCGCTAGGTCAGCGATAGTTGCGTCTTCAGTTTCGCCAGAACGGTGAGAGATTACAGCTGTGTAACCTGCGTCTTTAGCCATCTTGATTGCAGCTAGAGTCTCAGTTAGAGAACCGATTTGGTTGAACTTGATAAGGATAGAGTTAGCTACGCCTTTCTCGATACCTTCAGCAAGAATCTTAGTGTTAGTAACGAATAGATCGTCACTACTAGTGAGCTGTCACTAGTAGT
>AAZW01000028.1 GCA_000169995.1 Vibrionales bacterium SWAT-3
TTCGCCATTCATATTCGTGATAGTTCCGTCAGCGTTGAGTACAGCTCCGCTGTCTGAACTTGGGTGGTATAAAACGCCGTCTTTTAAAACTAGGGTTTCACCATTATCTAGAGTAATGATAGTTGTACCAAGTACGTCATTTATATCACCGTAAGTTGGTGCTGAATCTGGACCTTCGTGCTCATGACCGTGACCAAATACTGTTGCGATTAGGCGGCCATCTTCATGACGAATAATGATTTCTTCACCGCGGGGTGTATTAAATGTTAAATGCGTAACTTGCCCATCAGTACGGTGAGTTTCTACTGTGATTCCGGTGCTCTCACCAGACATCGTTAGCACTTCACCATCTACTATTTTGTGAGTTGGCTTCGCATCAGAACCGTTAATATTGAGGTAGTAAGCGTCATCTCCTTGAATTACCCACATGTAGTTGCCATTCTCGCCTTCGATAAGAGCTACAGGTAGCCCAAGGTCATCTACGATCATGTAATTTGCAAAGAACTCATTACCTGCAGAAGGCCCCCATTCATCATCGCCAAATTCAGGGGCTAACTCTGAACCTTCGATGATTAGTCGGCCGTTTTCAACAGCTAAAGAGTATGACTTGTCATTGATGTAAACTGTTGCAATACCATCCTCTGTAACTACCGTACCTACGATATCACCATTGGCGTTGACAACAACATCACCTTGTATCGTGAATATTTCGCCATTTACGGTTACTAACGCGTTACCTCTACCATCGCCAACAACTACTGCGTTGTTACCTTCATCTCCAATAATGTAAGCAGTATTTAGTTCTTCGTTGTACACAACGTCGGCAACCCCAACTTGTGGTCCAGGAGTTGTACCGTTATCGCTGCTTCCTGAAGAAGAACAACCAGCAAGGAATGTTGCCGCAATAGCAGTGCTCAGTAATTTTAGTTTCATGGTTTACTCTCAAATAATTGTTTAGGAACTTAAGTTGCTTCTTGCAATGTTGTGTGGCGTTCCTGGCCGATGAGAGAAGTATATGGATTGTACAAAAAAGCCTCTAATCCCTTGAGGGAATAGAGGCCTTAACGATGAGTTATTAATGAAAAGGGGGAAAGATGGTGATAACCGCTAGTTATCATTGAGCAATAACTCGAGTTTTTTCCTTAGCCATAGAGTCACAGGACTATTGCGATTTTTGTGATGGTAGTATGCACAAACAGTTGGTTGAACGTCAGCACTATCGAATAATAAGTTAATTGCTCTGAGTGAGGTCTTTTGCTCAATTTCTAGAAATTTGGAAGCCGGAAAGATCATGTCAGAGTTTCTTACAACATCAATAACAGCTGAGGGCAACTCTGAACGAAATCCTATATTTGCGGTGTGACCTTTTATTTTAAGTATCTTCTCTGCAAGCGATTGGTGTGAGTTCCAATCTACAGCGATGACAGAGGCTAATTCGAAATTGACGCCATCTTTTACCTCTAAATAGTCATTTTCATAAGGGTGATCTTTTCTGACATACCCCTTAAATGTGTCTTTAGCTATTGGCTGTTGAAGCAGTTCTTTTGGCGCGTGGTTGATTTCATAGTTTAAGCCGATATGTACTTCATCATTGATGATGTCGGTCATAGTTGTGCCGGACCAGTTCAACAACTGAACCTGTACCAAGGGAGCTTCTGCTCTTATTGCTTTAAAAAGTTTACTGGAAAGGGATGTAAGCAAATAAGGAGAGAGAGCTACTTTAACCACACCTTGCAGTTCTTCCGGGTTAAACTCATTACTACTATTTAATGCAGAAGAAAGCTCATCGAGTATCGGAGAAATACTCTCTGCCAACATGTTGGCGTGCTCGGTGGCACGCAAACCGTGGTGAGTTTTAACAAATAGTTCGTCATCGAAATGATCACGTAGCCTCTGAAGCGCTTTACTTATAGCAGGCTGAGATACGAACAATCGATCTGATGCTTTTCGCATATTTCGCTCTTGATGGAGAATAATAAAAGTTCGTAAGAGATTTAAATCTAAATTGGAAAACAGGTCTTTTGCCATATTAGGTACCGACATGAATTTGTAATTTAATAATAAGATGGTGTTCGGTTGAGGACAAATAGATATTTCGCATAGTTGTGACGCCAATAAAACAAAGCCCGCACTTGGCGGGCTTATGAGTCGTAATCTAGATTTTTACTGCGTAACGGGTTTGACTGTCTTGGACTGTCGGATTGCAAGAATCAGTTGTGGTAGCAGTGACATGATGATCATGCCTGTCATGAGTGAGTATTGTACCGCAGTGAAGGATTCGCCCATCAAAACCATACCTGTCACGATGCCCGCTACTGGGTTGGCGATACCACCAAAGGTAAAATCAACCACCGTCATACGTTGTAGTAGCCATACATACATGCCGTAACCCAGCGCTGTGTTTAGCCCAATAACCCAAACCAAGCCCATTGCGTTGCGAGTATCGAAATGAGTCACCGCATTCACATAAGGCTGCGGGTCGATGATGGCATGAACGCCAGACGCGATAGACAAGATTGCCCCGCCCAGAATCAGCTGCCATGTCAGTACCTTCCACCAGTGCATGCGATTACCCAGTGATTTGGTAATGCTGCTGCCGATAACGATACACATGATTGCGGCAAACATTGCACCTAAACCGATAGGGTTCAAGGCGATTTGACTTGGGTTGAATAGAATCCAAGCCAAGGTGACTAATCCTATACCGGACAAGGCTTGAATCAAATGTGGGCGCTGCTTTTTCACTACCCAGTGGAAGATCATTGCGAACACAGGCACAGAGATCATACCCACGCCCGAAATCGCTGAAGGCAGCGTCAGTGCCATCACGAAGATCAAACCAAAGAAGGTCGCGATGTTGATCAGGCCTAGAGTGAAAATGATTTGCCACTCGCCTTTTTTCGGCAGTGTCGGTTTTACCGCTAGCAATAACAAACCAGCAGGTAATGCACGCAAAGCACCTAGTAATAATGGTGGCCACTCCTGTAGCGTAAATTGCGTCACTGCATAAGTTGTTCCCCAGAAGAATGCGGGAATCATTGCTAATAATATGTTCATCTAAAATATCTTTACGTTAAGATAACTATTGTGTGAACTGTATACTGAGAACTAGAGGTTGTAAAGTATCTTTATGTTAAACTAGTTTAAAGTAATCAGACTAATAACGGAGCTAGATTGCAAATGGATGCTATCGACCGCGTTGTAGAGCAATGGGCAAAGGAAAAGCCCGAATTAGAAACTGAGCCTATGGCAATGATGGGCCGGATTATGCGTATTGCCAAGTATATGGAGACGCAAGTTGCCGATCTTCATAAAAAGTACGACATGAAATTGGGTGAGTTTGATGTATTGGCGACCTTACGACGTTCTGGCAAGCCATACCGACTAACGCCCTCTGAGCTTATTGGGTCAATGATGCTGACATCAGGTGCGATGACTAATCGTCTGGATAAACTGGAAGCTAAAGGGTTAATCAGCCGTGAGCACAGTAAAGAGGACCGACGGAGCGTCAGCGTGAAATTGACCAAAGATGGTTTAGTTCTGATTGATGAGATGATGACTGAGCATGTAGAAATGCAGAAAAAGCTGGTTAAGTCTTTATCGGCTAGCCAGAAGAAAAACACTAACCAACTCTTAAAAACTTGGTTGAGTGCCTACGAGTAGGTTCGCTTATCTCTTTTTAGATTCATTAAAAACCGAAGCATAAGGCTTCGGTTTTCTTTTTTAAGTTATCTCTATTTCTGAATTAAGCTTGCAGCATCTCGTCGCTAAACAGTTCTGCGCAGCCAATTCCGTTGATGGCGCAGCTTTCATCGATGTCTGATATGTCACCGCTGACTCCAATAGCACCGAGTACCGTTTTATCCTTGTCTCGAATCAGTAAGCCCCCTGGTACTGGCACCATGTTTCCGTGTGCGAGTACGTTTACGGCGGAGATAAATGCTGGCCTGTTGTCAGCATCTTGGGCGAGTTTTCTCGAGGAACACCCCAGTGCGAGTGCGCCCCAAGCTTTAGCAATGGCGATATCAGGTCGCATCATGCTGGAGCCATCTTGACGTTGCAGAGAAATCAGTTTGCCACCGCTGTCTAAGACGGCGACCGTCAAAGGTTCTGTGTGGATCTTGTTTCCTGCTTTTAAGGTGCCATCGATGATGGTTAACGCTTGTTGTAGAGTCAAACTTCCCATGTTATCTCCTAGTTTTCAGGGGCTTGGCTAATTCAAACAGACTAATAGCTAACGAGTGCTAGTAACCTGTTTAAATCGCCGAAAGAGTCCTAACTGGATTCTTGTAATAGCCCATAGCTGGGTAAAGTTAGGAAGGCAGCGAACTCTTCGGCTGTAGAAAGTTGATAGAAAAGATCAGCTGTCTCTTCAAATCGACCTGCTGCATAGCGCGAGTCACCGACTTCATGTTTTATTGTGTCTAACTCTTGGTAAAGCCAAGAGTGGAACAGTTGTTTGGTAAAGGTTTGGCCGTCATCTAGCGTGACGCCATGATGGATCCATTGCCAAATGTTGGCTCTTGAGATCTCCGCGGTGGCGGCGTCTTCCATTAGTCCGTAGATAGGTACACAGCCGTAGCCTTGGATCCAAGCTTCGATGTAATACAGCGCAATACGGATATTCTTGCGCACGCCAGCCTCGTCGCGGCTGCCTTCACATGGTTTCAGTAAGGTGTCGGCATTGATGATGTGCTCAGGGCTTTGGAAATCCATTTGATTTACTTTGCCATCAAGGTGTTTGTCGAAGATCGACATCGCTAAATCAACTAAGGCAGGGTGCGCGACCCATGTGCCATCGTGACCGTTTTGCGATTCTCTCTGTTTGTCTTCAATAACCTTGGCGGTAACACGCTCCATCTCTTGCGGATCTTTTGCTGGAATGAAGGCTGACATGCCCCCCATCGCTAATGCCCCACGAGCGTGACAAGTACGCACCAACAACTGGCTGTAAGCGTTCAGAAATTCTTGATCCATGCCGATCCCGTGACGGTCTGGCAAGATACGATCTTTATGATTTTTCAATGTTTTGATGTAGCTGAAGATGTAATCCCAACGACCGCAGTTCATCGCAACGATGTGATCGCGCATGGCGTACAAGATCTCTTCCATTTGGAAAACGGCCGGCAGCGTTTCAATCAATACGGTCGCACGGATAGTGCCTTTTGCTACGTTGAAATAGTTCTCGGTGAAACTGAAAATGTCGTCCCACCATTGTGCTTCTTCCATGCTCTCAAGCTTGGGAATGTAGTAGTAAACGCCTAAGCCTTGCTGCGCACGTGATTGATAGTTATGGAAAAAGTACAACGCAAAGTCCATCAAACAACCAGCGATAGGTTGATTGTTGAATTGAATGGATTTTTCAGGGAGATGAATCCCACGAGGACGAGCAATCAATAGAGCAGGATCGCTATTTAGCTGATAGTTCTTTTGCTTCTTCTCATCGAAATAGCTGATGGTGCCCAAGTTGGCATCCCTTAGGTTAATCTGCCCTTCGACCATGTTGGCCCAAGTTGGGGAAGACGCATCCTCAAAACAGCACATGAAGACTTTCGCACCTGAGTTTAATGCGTTGATCACCATCTTTCTCTCGATAGGGCCAGTGATCTCTACGCGACGATCCAGTAGTTCTGGTGGCTGTGTTGCGACTTTCCACTCTTTATTCTGACGAATAGAGATAGTGTCCTTTCTAAAATTAGGTAGCTCGCCGTCATCATATTGCGCTTGTTTTGTGTCGCGATCATTTAGCAGGGCATGACGGCGATCTCCAAACTTGTTAACGATAGCTTCTAAGAACTTCAATGCATCTTTAGACAAGATCTCTTTATACTCGGGGTTGTCCATATTCCCAAGTACCTGCATACACAGTGTTTCTTCTCTTTCTTTCACGTCATTCATCATTGCTTGTCTCCTTTACACAATACGATGTCATTTTGTATACAAAATGTTCTTTTTAACGGTATTTATATTGTAGAAATTGTAAACAAGCAAATGGTATTTAACATTTATTTATCATATGATCTTTTTGTGATTTATTTTTACGTAAAGATATTTTACGTAAAGTAATGAATTGTAAGGTTTTCAGGCTTGTTTGCTGTTCAGTAGGATAGGTTGATGTAACAAAATTGTTTCAAATTGGGCTTGATAAATGCTGAGGATGATTCATAGTACACAAAAGTTAAATTAATTGTATACAATCTGAACTGGAGGTTCGAATGGCAATTATGAAAGCGATTGAAGCAGCGGTTGAAGTGCTTAAACGTGAAGGAGTAGACATCGCATTTGGTGTTCCCGGCGCAGCAATAAACCCAATGTACGCAGCAATGAAAAAACTCGGAGGGATCGATCACGTCTTAGCTCGACATGTAGAGGGTGCCTCACACATGGCTGAAGGCTACACACGTACGAATCAAGATAATATTGGTGTGTGTATTGGTACTTCAGGTCCAGCAGGGACGGATATGATCACAGGTCTTTATTCGGCATCGGCTGACTCGATCCCTATCCTATGTATTACTGGTCAGGCTCCACGTGCTCGCCTTCATAAAGAAGACTTTCAAGCGGTCGACATCGAATCCATTGCCAAGCCTGTTACTAAGTGGGCAACCACGGTACTGGAGCCAGCTCAAGTGCCACGCGCTTTTCAAAAGGCCTTTCATTTGATGCGTTCAGGACGTCCTGGCCCTGTACTGATTGACCTACCTCTAGATGTACAGTTAGCCGAAATTGAGTTCGATATTGATACCTACGAGCCGCTTGAACCATACAAACCAAAAGCGACTCGCGAACAGGTTGAGAAAGCACTCACCATGATGGCACAAGCTGAAAAACCTCTGATTGTCTCAGGTGGTGGTGTTATCAACGCAGGTGCATCTGAGCTGCTGCAGCAGTTTGCTGAGATCACAGGTGTACCAGTGATCCCAACCTTGATGGGGTGGGGCTCTATCCCAGATGATCATGAATTGATGGCGGGCATGGTGGGTCTACAAACCTCTCACCGTTACGGTAATGAAACCGTGCTGAACTCTGACTTTGTATTTGGCGTTGGTAACCGTTGGGCTAACCGTCACACCGGCTCTGTCGATGTTTACACGGAAGGTCGTAAGTTTGTCCATGTCGATATTGAACCTACTCAAATTGGTCGCGTGTTCTGCCCTGATTTAGGCATTGTTTCAGACGCAAAATCGGCACTTGAGCTCATGGTTGAAGTCGCTAAAGAGTGGCGCTATGCAGGTAAATTACCAAACCGAAGTGGCTGGGTAGGTGAGTGTCAGGAGCGCAAGTCGACCATGCTACGTAAAACCAATTTCGATGAAGCACCGATGAAACCGATGCGCGTTTATGAAGAGATGAACAAAGCATTTGGTCGTGATACTTGTTACGTCAGCACCATTGGTTTATCGCAGATTGCCGCGGCGCAGTTCCTTCACGTGTACAAGCCTCGACATTGGATCAACTGTGGTCAGGCTGGCCCGCTTGGCTGGACAACACCCGCTGCATTGGGTGTTCGAGCTGCGGATCCTGATCGCGATATCGTCGCTATCTCCGGTGACTACGACTTCCAATTTATGATTGAAGAGCTAGCTGTAGGTGCTCAATTCAACCTGCCATACATCCATGTACTGGTGAACAACTCCTACCTAGGCTTGATTCGTCAAGCGCAGCGTCAGTTTGATATCGATTACTGTGTGCAACTGGCATTTGATAACCAGAATGCACCAGAGCTTGAAGGCTACGGTGTTGACCATGTGGCTGTTGTTGAAGGCCTTGGTTGTAAGGCGATTCGAGTTCGTGAACCAGACCAAATTGCAGCTGCGTTTGAGCAAGCTAAAGAACTCATGAACAAGCACAAAGTGCCTGTGGTTGTTGAGCTGATTTTGGAGCGCGTGACCAATATCTCTATGGGCGTAGAGATCAACGCTATCAATGAATTTGAACCGCTTGCCGAAAGCAGCAGCGATGCACCAACCGCGCTAGCGTACAAGTAATCACGAAGTAATGTGTATCCGTAGAGCGAGATTGCGCTCTACGGAAAGCCTCCAATAAAGCGAGGCTTCACAGAACCACATTAGCTTCATCAAACAAAGAGTAAGGACAGAATCATGGCAAAATTTGCAGCAAACTTGTCAATGTTATTCACGGAAGTTGATTTTATGGACCGCTTTGAAGCCGCCGCAGAGGCCGGTTTTCAAGGCGTTGAATACCTTTTCCCATATGCCTTTGATGCGGATGAGATTAAACAAAAACTTGATGCCAATAATCTAGAGCAAGTGCTATTTAACTTACCTGCTGGGGATTGGGATGCAGGTGATCGTGGTATTGCGGTTGACCCAGCACGTGTTGAAGAGTTTCAAGCAGGCGTGCCTAAAGCAATCGCTTATGCCAAGAAACTGGGCTGTAAACAGGTGAACTGCTTGGCGGGCATTGTCCCACAAGGTGTCACTCCGCAAGACGCTCAGGCGACCTTTGTGATTAACCTTCACTACGCCGCAAATGCTCTGGCTGCTGAAGGCATTAGCCTAGTGATTGAAGCGATTAACACGCGCGATATTCCGGGCTTTTTCCTGAACACCACAGAGCAAGCGAAAGCCATCATTAAAGAGGTGGCGAGCGATAATCTTTCTATCCAATACGATATCTATCACATGCAGATTATGGAAGGCGATCTTACGCCGACCATGCAGCAGAACATCGGTCAAATCGCTCACGTGCAGCTGGCCGATAACCCTGGTCGACACGAGCCGGGTACCGGAGAAATCAATTATCCATTCGTACTTAACTACCTTGATGAGCTTGGCTACCAAGGCTGGGTTGGCTGCGAATACAAACCGAAAACGACAACGACCGAAGGCCTTGGTTGGCTGAACCAGTACCGTTAATTGCGCCTGGTAACCCTCAAACGTTAAGGAGAACAACATGTCTAAAATTGCATTTATCGGAACTGGCATCATGGGTAAACCTATGGCGAGTAACCTTCAAAAAGCGGGTCACGACTTGATTCTGTCGGATCATTTCAACGCTGCTCCTGCCGAGTTGGTTGCGGCAGGCGCAACGGTTTGTCATTCCCCAGCCGAAGCCGCGGAACAGGCGGATGTCATTATTCTTATGGTGCCGAACACCCCTCAAGTAGAAGAGGTGCTGTTTGGTGATAACGGTGTCGAGCAAGGTCTTACCGCTGGTGGTGCGACAGGCAAGCTGGTTATCGATATGAGTTCTATCTCACCTATCGCAACGAAAGCTATTGCAGCACGCATCAACGAAGGCGGTGCATCATATCTTGATGCTCCGGTTTCAGGTGGCGAAGTAGGCGCGATCAATGCTGCACTGACTATTATGGTGGGTGGTGAGCAAGACGCTTTTGATAAAGCTCGACCTCTATTTGAAGTGATGGGCAAAAATATCACGCTGGTGGGTGATAACGGAGCTGGCCAAACTTGTAAGGTTGCCAACCAGATCATCGTTGCACTGAACATTGAAGCGGTCTCTGAAGCACTTGTATTTGCATCAAAAGCCGGTGCTGATCCAGCGCGAGTTCGCCAGGCGTTACTGGGTGGCTTCGCTAACTCTAAGATCCTTGAGGTGCACGGTGAACGCATGGTGGAAGGCACATTTGACCCTGGCTTCAGAATCTCGCTTCACCAGAAAGATCTAAACCTTGCGCTAACGGGCGCACAAGAGCTAGGCGTTGCGTTGCCAAATACTGCTATTGCGCAAGAGCTATTTGGTGAATGTGCTGAAATGGGCGGTGAAGGTTGGGACCACTCTGCGCTGATTCAAGCGATAGAGAAGCGTTCTGATCACTCAATTCGCTAATCCCTAACGAGTAATCCGTCTCAATAATTGGTTTTGTCGTTTCTGCTGAAACTAAAACCATTGAATCCGGGCTAGCTTCGATAGGTTAGCCCCCGGTTTCAAACAGTTTGTTTATAAATCGCGTAGTTTCGTCTCCTTTTATACGCGTTCCCGATACGAGGCAAAGGTTGAAGTTGTTCCTTTCCAACTTAATCTTAGCAGGCACCCTTTCGCCTTGTATTGGGGTTCTTTTTTCCTCCGTCAACTAAGGAGTGGCTGATGGACATTGATGCTAAGCAGTTTCTGCAAACCCTTTTCTCAAGTGCTGTCAATCAGGCACTACCCAAAAATCACATCGAACCTTTTCTTCCTCAAGACATATTCTATCGCTCGGCAAATCAAGCTGGGCGAACTGTCGTTATCGGGGCAGGGAAAGCGGCAGCATCGATGGCCGCTGAATTGGAAGCCGTATGGCAAGCCAAGAAACAGCAAGACCTTGCGTTACGTGATTTAGAAGGCTTAGTTGTGACTCGTTATGAACACCTCGCGCCATGTGAGTACATCGAGGTGATCGAAGCAGCGCACCCAGTTCCGGATGCGATGGGGCTTGAAGTCAGTCATCGGATGTTGGAGTTGGTGAGCAACCTCAGCGAAGACGACACCGTGATATGTCTTTTGTCAGGAGGTGGCTCCGCATTACTGAGTCTGCCTGGTGGTGATATTAGCTTGGCAGAGAAGCAAAAAATCAACAAAGCGCTGCTTAAATCTGGTGCAGCCATTGATGAGATGAACTGTGTTCGTAAGCATCTATCTTCGATAAAGGGCGGCCGACTTGCTAGAGCAGCGTATCCAGCAAGAGTGGTGTCATTGGCGATTTCGGATGTACCGGGTGATGACATCAGTGTGATTGCATCTGGACCAACCGTACCGGACACCACCACGCGTTTTGATGCCCTCGCCATCTTGGAACGCTACCAGATAGAAATACCTAACTCGGCATTTGAGTGGCTGAATAATCCAGAATCTGAAACCATCAAGCCAGATGACATTTGTTGGAAAAACGCCGAGCATCATATTATCGCGACTCCCATGTCTGCCCTTGAGTCAGCGGCGGCAGAGGCTGAAGGTTTGGGTATTCCTGCGTATGTGTTGAGTGATTGTATCGAGGGTGAGGCGAGAGAAGTGGCGAAGGTGCATGCAGCATTGGCTAAACAAGTCGCTAATAATAAGCATCCATTCGAGACTCCTTGTGTATTGCTTTCAGGTGGTGAAACAACAGTAACGGTTAAAGGAAATGGTCGTGGTGGGCGCAATTGTGAGTTCCTTTTAAGCTTGTACAACGAACTGAAAGGGCAGGACAACATATTTGCTTTGGCCGCTGATACGGACGGTATTGATGGTGTGGAAGACAATGCCGGAGCATGGATAACACCAGAAACTTGGCAAGAAGGTACTCGCTTATCAGTCAAAGCCGATGATTATCTAGAGGCAAATAATAGTTATGACTTTTTCAAGCAAACGGGCGTTCTGCTGACGACAGGGCCCACGCTGACTAACGTCAATGACTTCCGTGCAATATTGATTCTCTAGCAACCGGATAAAAGGGTCGCTCCTCTGTGCATGTGGGCGGCCATTTTTTGTTATCAATGCGGTGACCTTGAGTTCTTGAATTATCTTCTGGACTAATGAAGAACGTTGATTACTATGGTTTAAGTAATGAGCTGTAAAGGAAGTCATATGTCTAGGATCAGACAAAAGAATCAAGATTTAATCATCGAAGTGGCGTGTGAACAATTCGCTACTCATGGTTATGCCGCAACCAAAATGGCGGACATCGCGAAGGCGGCCGACATTCCCAAACCCAACGTATTCTATTACTTCAGCTCGAAAGACAAGCTCTACAATGCCGTTCTAGAAACCGTCACGCAACCGTTACTTGAAGCCTCTCGTCCTATTGAAGAGCTGAGTGATCCCGTAGAAGCCCTATCTCAATACATTCAAACTAAGTTAATCATCTCACGCGACCACCCACACGCTTCTAAAGTGTTTGCTAACGAAGTGATGTCAGGTGCTAAAGTGCTTCCGAAAGAGATCGGTGATGAATTGTATAAGCAGTCACAGATGATCCTTGATAAGTTCTCTACTTGGTCGGCAAAGGGGCTGATGGACGACGTACCTGCGCATCACCTGATGTTTACCATCTGGGCGGCGACTCAAACCTATGCCGACTTTGGCTGGCAGATTTGCAGCGTTATGCAGAAAGATAAGCTCGATGACAAAGACTACGAAGAAGCCGCTGAGTTTATCACTCAGCTAGTGATTAAAGGTTGCGGTGTTAAAAGCTGAAACATTTGATTTCTCGCAGGAGCTGGTACATAGCTAAATTTGACGTTTGGTCAGCCCAGGGGCTAACCACTATCTTTGAGTGTTAAGGTATTGTTTCGACGTCGCGAGTACAGTAAGGATACTACTATACTCGCATCAATCGTAACGCATAGGTTTAGGCTTGGTTAATAACATTCTTAATTATACCAACAGCCTTTACAGTGGCACTGACTGCAACAGCAGTAACCCCTACGTCAGATGCGGTTGATTCTACCGAAGTTAAATCAATCGACCCTGCAATTTGTTCAATATTTTCTGTAGCAGCTGCTAGTACTTCATAAGGCACAAATGGCAACGTTAGTAGTATTAATAGATGTTTAATTTTCATGGTATCCGTCCTTTTCTGTTAGCGGTGATGTTTTGTTTTCTTCCACCATTTCGCGAATTGGCATTGCACACGTAATCCCTTTTTCATTTATCCCCTTCACTAGTTTGATATAAAAATCCTGCTCAACCACTCTTATTTTTTCCCAACGGTCTCGATATATTATTTGTTCACTCTGGCTCCATTCTTTAACACACATCCAAAATGAAACAGGGAAGCATGCTTCTCCAAATCCTTCGAAGCGCACGCCACAGTCGTTATATAGCTCAGGATGTTCGGTACATATTTTTTTCATCATGTCTATGACTTCATTAATTTCATTATGCTTGGTTTTATGATGCAGTCGAATACTCCCCGATAGTAAGTAAAAGCCTCTTTTGTCTATATTTCTGACAGGACTATCCATAAATATTTTATTAGGGAATGTTAAGTGTTCCCCGCCAAACTCTTCTAAAACTGTACATCTAAGTCCGATATGATGTACGGCTCCAGTATTTCCATTAATACAAATCCAATCTCCTGTTCTGAATGGTTTTTGAACCAGTAACATTATTCCAGCGATAATGTTTGCCACTGCGTCCTGTGCAGCAAATGCGATTGCCATACCTCCGATCCCCAAACCAGCGAGGAGAGCGAAGGGATCATGACCTGCAGTGCTTATTGCTATCATTATTCCGTTTAATGATGTCAAAACAACCGCGATCAGACATATAAAATCGACAAGAGAGCTGTCAAAGTTGTAAGGATTTTGAGTGAGTTTTCTGTGAAAAAATGTAGAAAATAAAACTCGTAACATCCTCACGAGTAAAAAAGTGAGGCTGAGTACAAGCAAAACATTCAAAGTGAGCTTAATCTGAGGGTAAATATCTGATATTAAGTCTTTACTGCTATCAATCAGCATAGTAAAGGCTGTTAAGACAATCAGAAGGATTACTGGGATACGCAGACACTTGTATGTTTCCGAAGTGTAGACATAACGAAGAATTCGCCATAGTCTCAAGAAACGAGCGAGGCGAAGAATGGCCATGTCACCCAACCATCCAATACCGCCACTTAAGAAAGGTTCAATGAGAACCGGGATACTCAGTATTACTATTAAAAAGTCTAGTTTGTTCCAATTATCAGAAAAGTAACCCTTAGTACCCAAATCTGTCCATTTGACACCAAGTTCCACTGTAAAATAGAGCACGCAAACGAAGTCTACCCAAAGAATCCAATAGCCGATAGTCTTTGGTAATGTTGGTGTTGTTTCAAGTGCGACCATCACAACAGCATTAATGAAGATAACAGATAACACGATCGCTTCATGGGTCATAAATTTTAATGCGCTTTTTATTATCATATTCCTATCTCATTTTCATTTTGACTCTCAAATTTGAATTTATTGAACCAACGCTATGAGACAAGGCAGCATAAAAACAAACCCACATAAAGACCCGACTAAGAAACTTATTACTTCCATAAACTCACCTCCGATGGAATTTTGCAATATTTGAGCCAAAATAAGTTCAGAAAACTGAGTTAATGTTGCATTGCCATTGGTTGCATCACTTGGGCTGTTGATACCATATTAGGTTTACCTTTTAGGGGAGAAATTTTTCTATTTAACTTGATGCTAGTTACTTAATCGTGATGGAGAAAAATACTAGTTTTAGGAAGACATCTCGGATCGATTTTTGCTTCGCCTTATATTTAGCCTTGGTGGAAGTGTTATGTCCCAAATCAAATTAGATGTAAAAAAACAACATGATGAAAACATCCAGTTTGATGATTTCTGTCAGAGTTATTTAGGTGGATTTGAAGATAGTATCGGAGGTGATAGTAATGTCTTACTTGCAAACTCTTTAGACAGGTTAGCAATAGCTTTAGAGAAAAACGGGCAAGATATAGAATCGGTTCAATTGGTAAATGAAGCCTTTTTCTTAGGTTTTTTCCTCGTAATCTTCTGCGGCTTGCTTGCGCTACCTATTGTTACGTTTATTCGAGTTCTTAAGGGGTAGTTATGATTACACTTATTTACGGAAGACCTGGGACTGGAAAAACCTATGAAGCCGTGAAGTATCATATTTTACCGAACCTTAAACTTGGTAATAAAGTATTCACTAATATTCCTATCAATGTACCGAGTGAATCTCTTATAGTAAATGAAACTCCTGAAATTTTTGATATTGTTAGATTAATTGATTCTTCAGACGTGGAGTTAACTTTCGTGTTGGATGAATTTCAATTTTTGTTAAAAGAAGATGAAGATGCTTGGTTCCAACTTTTGGCACAACATCGTAAGTTCAGAACGGATTTCTTTATTATCACTCAATCCCCGCTCTCACTATCTGAAAAGATGCAAGATTTAATATCATTTTCACATAAAATAACGCATAACCCCTTCTTTCTTAAGAAGTGGAGTTATATAAAGAAAGTTTATGACGGTGTCCCTACGCTAGAACGTGTCGTTGTGCTGTCATCCAAACTGAGATTTTATAGTAGAAAGACGTTTTCGAATTATAATTCTTTTTATCAACGAGATTATGTAAAAACTGGAAACCTTTTTCACTTTGACAACAAAAGCAACATTATGTTTTGGCCTGTATTAGCTGCCATTACGCTCGTATTTTTAATTTATAATTTTTCTACAGAACGAGACTTTAGCTTAAAGTCTTATATTAGTCACTCTAAAGCCCATGTAAATTTAGAAGAAAAAAAAGACATACCTGTAACTTCTGAAAGAGAATTAAAAACTGAAACTCCTCAAAATATAAGTAACGAAAATGAACAGGAAGTCGGTATAGAAGAGAGCTATAGTGACATGTCGCTAATCAACCTATTGTTTAACTCAAAGATTATTATTGATAGTTGGTATGTTGATAGAGGCGAAAAAGTCACTTACTTTGAAGTTGAACAAAACAAAACTTCCTTTAAGTTAACTTCTAATAATATGATTTTTAAAAAAATAGAAATTATTAACTACGAAGATTGTTTATTGGTATTTCAGTATAAGAATCAGGTCAAAGTCATAACTTGTCCTCCAAATGATTAGTTGATAAAAATTAACATACTGTGTTTACGGTTCTTACTATCTAGCTTGAATCATAGTTGAAGAAATCCCTTTCTATACCTAGAATAGGGATTTCCACCGGTTTATGCGTAATAATGCTGGCCCTCAGATAGCTTAAGGGGGGGCTTTTTGTGTTTCATGTTATCCTTTTTCACTATTCCGACTAATTAGAACAACTGTTGCCATTCGGGATACCACTGCCTAAGAACTCAACCCTAATTTGTTCTACATCTTTTAGGTATTGGTTGTTGGCTTGGTCTGCCTCATCGAAGTTGTTGAGGGTGACATTCCATGTCGAGAATGGAGTTGGTTGGAAGTACGCATACTCGAACCTATTCGCCACTGCGCCATCGGTGATGACGCTAACGTCATTGGTGGTTGGATCATCTAAGCGGTAGTAAAACGCTCGTGCGACCGGATTAGAACTGAATTGGTAATCCTGATCTTGATAGCGGTCGGCATAGTTACCTGAACTCGATATTCCAAGGTTGAACTGCTTGCCATAAGGTAAGTTTTCCCCTTCTAAGAACACACGTACTGTAGAGAGTCTAACTCGGTCGAATGAACATAGTTGTGCCTGCCCTAATGGAATTGTGAAGTTCAACTCGCCAGTGGTTGCGAAGCTATCGAGTTGTTCTGGGCTAGAGATGGTGTAGTTGTCGATAGTGAAGTCTTGTGGTGCCGGCTGGAATGAAGAGAGTGCATTCACATACTCATTTTCTATGGACGCGAGGTCAAACTGGTAGTCCAAGTAACTTTTATTCAGCGAAGGTGTGATCTCACTTGGTTTCAACGCCCAGTATTCGTATGCCTGAACATAGTTAGATAAAGCCACATACATTGGTCGTTTGAAGTGCATTAGCACTCGCGACAGCTCACGCTCGATGGAGTCGAAACCTTCGCTGTCTACCTGATAACTCTCAATGGCGTCACTCAATCTTTGCTGTTGATTTGCGGTGACGTTCTTGGTCAATAATAGGTCGACGAGTTTGGCTTGCTCTTGTGCAAAGTTAAGCTGAGTGGTGTTAATTGCTTTGCCTAATAGCACCTGTTTTTCTAGTTCGACTAGATACTGTCTCGCGCCTTTAATTCCCAAGCTATCAGCAAGCCTTAAGTTACTGCGGATCTCGGTGATCATCAGGTCCCAAGCTAGATTACTCTCATTCAAGGTCGGAATATTAAAGTCAAAGCCATCCATCGCTTCGGAGATCTTATGAAGCTTGATGGTCGATTTCACATCGGCGGTGAGCTGTGCGATGCCCGAAATGGTCTTAGTAACGCTATCAATGATCCCCGTGACTGATTTGATATTGGTGACTAAGTTTTTCGCTTTATCTAAAGCCTCCGGGGTTTTGGCTAATTGTTCGGTGAGGTCGTTCACACCAGATAGGTTCCCTGTGAATACGCCACTGACGGCACTGCCAATCTCTGCGATGGCTTTGAAGATAGCCAAGGCTGCATTGAGCTCTTGCTGAGTTTTCCAGTTTTCCACGCCGACCAAGTAAGTGGTTCTTGCACTCAGTGTCACAAGCTCCTGAGCTTTGTATTGGCTGTCGATCTCGGTCAGGCTGTCGCCTATTTTGTCGATGTTGGATTGGGTTTGAGTGATGATCGATTCTTGTGCTCTGAGAACGTCTTCAACGTTAGCGAGTGCTAACTTCGCAGCTTCAATCTTGTCTTCGATCACCGTACTTCTGTCTTGAATGATATCCCACTGCGCTTGATACGCGATCATTGCATTCAGGTACGCTTCGTATTTGCCTTGGTAGAGCACCTTGTCGAGATAAGGCACATAGTTACTCTCTTTAGTGCTGAAACTAATGAACTGTTTGAAGGCTACGGTTTGGAGGTATAGGTCTGAAAGGATAGGGTCATCTTCCACCACTGAGCCTGCGTGACGCAAACTCTGCTCGATCCAATTAATCAGTTCGAGACTAAGCTCTGGGTTGGTGTCGAATAAGCTGGCAGCCATATCAAAAGAGCGGTTAACAATGTCGGTAAAAGGTGTGGTCGCTAGTTTCATTTGCCCAGTAATGTTCGAGTCGATGGTGGTTCTGCGGTAGTGTTCTCCTGCTAATGCCACAGAGGTTCCATCGCCATCTTCTGCTGAAAGGGCATCTCGTGTAATGCTGCCATCGTTTTGGAAAGCGAGGACATTAATTGGAGTTTCGATCTCTCCTGCAATCACAGTCACTGATGCCGCAGCGCCTTGTTGCCCGAGAACGAAAGTCGGGGCGCCTTGTCCGACAATTTTACGGGCAAAAATGAGAATGTTTTGGTTATTCACCACCAAGTTGAAGTTTTCTGGAACCTCAATGGTATCGGCAAAAACGACGATCTTGGAGGGCTTAGTCACGTAAAGGTTCTGCTCTGCAACCCAGTCACTGAGGTTGATGTGGAGATCAGATGTAGAGCGAGAGAGAACATCGACATCTGAATAGGCAGACTGAACCCAAGTTGGGTATTCGATGGAATTAGGCAAGTTATTAAGCTCTAGCCAGTCACTAGCAAAAGCTTGTGGAGATAATGAAAGAGAAATAATAATCGGTAGAATTCTCATATTAATGTCCTGTCGAAATGAGTATTAGCCAAATTTTGGGTAGCAGAAACCAACACCTTATTTTTCATAAGGCGTGGGGTTCTGTTGTTAGTTTGTTTTTATTGGTCTTACTGGTTTAACTTATAGCGAGGCTTCGCTTTGCCGAGCTATTTGTCGATGGGTATGGACTACTCCATTTCTTGAATATAAGCATTATTTGCAAATGCCTTAGCTTTCTCGCTGATGTTATTCCAGTTCATTTCTGCAACCGATGTATTGGCTAATGCACCGATAGCACCAAGCATTGCGTCGTCTTTCATGATATCGGCATTGTTTTGAGCTTCATCCAATGCAGCAAGCAGTGATGTGAAGTCGGTGTTCATTTGCTGCCAATTTAACTTGAGCTTATTAATATGTGGGATAGCGTCTTCAATTTGCTGAGATATAAGGTCAATGCTTTCTGAAGAGCGATGGTAAGAGTTATATACCTTTTGTGTGTAAGACAACTGTTCTTCTAAATCTTTAACTTCATTTTGCAGTTCGTTGCGAAGCTTACGCGCTTTCTCTGCTTTATCTCCGTAGACACCCATAATTGGTACGGCTACTAAAGGGAACCACGCGTAGGTGACGGCAGTAGAGGCAACCGTGACATAGTGCGTGTAGTCTTTGTTGAGTTGTGCGATTCGGGCATTGATATCGTTCACTTGCTGTTGAAGTACGCTGCCATCATCCGTTAGATACCCGTTATGGGTCCCTTCCAACACTTCAAGTTGTAGCTTTTGCGTGTCTAGTTGCGCAGAAAAGTCCAACAGGTTGTCACCCACATCGGACACCTCTTGCTGGTATCTCAATGAAAAGTTTTGCAGGCTTTTCAGATAAGCAATCGCCATTTTTCGGTTGCGCTCAACAGCCTCGATATCTTCTGGTAACGGTGAAAATGCCTTTGCCAACATCTCATTAAGGGCGTCGCTCAAAGGGTTGAGCATGTAGTCTTTGATTTGTACATAGTTCGCTAGGCTCAATGAGAGGTCCACGATGCTTGGGTACAGGTCTTTTTTCCAGTAGAAAGCGGTGTCATGGATATTGGAATATTGCTGAACTAAAGCTTGGAAGTTAGAAAAAGGGATGTCGTTAGGAATGCTAAAAGCCGATTTCATGCTGGTTTCTGTTACGGGCAGTGCCAGTGCTCCCTCGACATACGCTTGAATCTGATACCACTCTTGCTGTTTGAGAATGAAATTGTCGGTTTCTAGATCGATAAAAACGCCATTTTCACCGGTGATCGTATCGTAGGTGATCTGAGGTATGTTCTGTTCGGCTGACGCTTGATTAACTTGAATTGGCGCTGCTTGAGAAGTGAAAGCAAAAGAGGAAAGCAGTCCAATCGAGATCGAAGATAATACCAGCGTTCGTGTGATTTTTTTCATGTTTTATCCCTGTTAGATTTGTGATTAGCTTTTTTAGAGACAATAAAATCCCCTACCATGAAAATGGTATTCCTATATATTTATGCGGGTTTATTGAATTATTTATATTGTTATTGTTGTAATTATGCTGTGGGTTTTAAATACACTCTCCATTAATGCGCTTTTTGTTTTTATAAGATTTGGTCAATCTATAGCAAATTTATAATGAAAAGTTCTATCTAGATCACATATTGGGATTCATATTGTTTGATTGTTGATCTATTGAATTTGGTGATATTTAAATCATTAGTTTCCATTCTTTCTTCAGGCTATATCTAGAAAGGCGTCGGCGATTTTTATTCTATTCACCAATGAGTTAAATGATAAAAATGTAATTATCATAATTGTTGTGATTATTACTAAATCTGTTGATTTAATTGATGTTTATATAATTAGAACGAGCGTTTTAAATTTGACCTGTGCCAAATAAATAATAGGTTTAATATTTAGCTTTAATTAAATTAGCTGCATTTAAATTAGTGATGATTAAATTAGCAGTATTAATTATAGAGTGGATTTTGGTCGAATATTTAAGGGAAGAACAACCAATAGGATGGCGTATTTAACAGTCAGAATTGAATTTTTATTAGTAGTAAAGAAGCTTGCCCATCATAGTGAGGTACACACTGTTTGATGGACAAGCATTGGCGTTAGTTATTATTCATTGCCAGTTTCCCGAGTTTCATCGCTGCGGTATGGTGACGGTGCATTAACTGCTCCATGTCTACGCCGATCACCGAACCATCGTTAACTCGCCATTTTCCGGCAACCATCACTTTATCCGCTTGTTGAGCGCCGCAGAGCAATAGTGCTGCTAATGGATCGTGGCTACCAGAGAAACGAATATCATCGAGTTTGAACATTGCGATGTCGGCTTGTTTGCCTACTTCTAAAGTGCCAATGTCGGTTCTGCCCATTGCGGCGGCAGAGCCTGATGTCGCCCAGCGTAGTGCATCGAAGTGAGATACGTTTGCCGAGCCATATTGCAGGCGTTGTAGATACATCGCCATGCGTACTTCGGCAATCATATTGGAGCCGTCGTTTGAAGCTGAGCCATCAACACCCAGTCCGACCTTAACGCCAGCAGCTTCAAGGTCGTTGTTCTTACAAATACCGGAAGCCAGCATCATGTTGGAAGTTGGGCAGTGACTTATACCAATGCCTGCCTTACCCAAGCGCTTAATCTCTTCTGGGTTGAAGTGAATACCATGAGCGAGCCAAGTGCGTTCATTCAGCCAGCCCACATCTTCTAGGTAGTCGACAGGGCGTAGGCCAAAGTTCTCGATACAGAAGTCTTCTTCATCGAGCGTTTCGCATAGGTGCGTGTGCATCATCACGTTCTCACGTTCACTGATCTTGGCGGTTTCTTTCATCAGGTCAGTAGTGACCGAGAACGGCGAACAAGGTGCGAGTGCGATTTGAATCATCGCCCCTTCATCACGCTGGTGGTAATCACGAATCAAGCGTTGGCTGTCATCAATGATGGTTTGTTCAGTTTGAATGGTGTGTCTTGGAGGTAGCCCACCTTCATCTTCCCCTAGGCTCATTGAACCACGCGTAAATATCGCTCTTACGCCAAGCTTCTGAGCTGCTTCAACTTGTAAATCAATAGCGTGCTCAAGCCCATTAGGTAGCAAGTAATGGTGATCAGAGGCGGTGGTACAGCCCGACATCATCAGCTCAACCAGAGCGAGCTCGGTTGCTAGGCTCATCATCTCAGAATCGAGGTTGGCCCAAACCGGGTAGAGGCTTTGTAGCCAATGGAAGAGCTCTTTATTCAGTGCGCCGGGGTAGGCACGCGTTAGGGTTTGATAGAAGTGGTGGTGCGCATTGATAAGCCCAGGAGTCACAACATGACGAGAGGCGTCGACGCTGTAATCTATGGGGGAGGTCGGCTCTTTGTGTTTGCCAACCAGCTCAATGATTTTATTACCTTTAATGACAATGCCGCCTTCTGCATCAGCCTGTGAGCCAGTGTAGATTGCGAGAGGATTCTTAATCCAGATGGTTTCCATTCATAGTAGTCCTTAGCCATCTCAGCCTTTTCAGGGAAGAGGGTCTTTATTTGGTATTTGTTGTTGAAAGATAAATTCGAATCAAGGGCGATGAAATATTCAGTGTTTTCGTTACGCCCGTGATTCTACGGAAATCAGTTTTACGCTAATTAGCGATTCATCTAGTTCGTTTTTGGCTCAGGGTTATCCGATGCCGTTTGAACGTCAGTTTCTGTTGTTGCTTGTTGAATTTCTAATTGCTCGTTTGAGTGTAGCTCTTCTTCAGCTTGTTCTCTCATTTCTAGCTCAACTTGCGCTTGGCTTTCGGCTAATGCTTCTTGCTCTTCTGCGCGTGAAGATTTAGGCAATACAAGGTTAAGAACAACCGTCATGATGGTGCCAGTCGTAATGCCAGAATGCAGGAAGTTTGCCAAATCATGTGGCAAGTGTTGCAACAATCTTGGTTCGAAAGTTACGGCTAAACCAGACGCTGATATGACCCCCACTGTCAATTAAAAACGTAGAAGTTTCTGCTCCCTCATTTCAGAGCCTTTGTTCATTTTGGGATAGTGTTACCGCATAGATGAAGCAAGTAATGTCGTCGGTTCTCATGCTGATATACGTGGATTGCTCATCGTTTGATGAGTAGAGCCTACCTTACTTGTTCCGTCGTAGCACCTGTCTTCAGTCTATGCTCGTGGTTCAATACAGCCGAAGCTATATTGCCGTCCTAACGCCGTCGGTGTTTGTGCCACTCCCGATGCTTTATCCAATGCGATAACACTAATTCTGTCTTCATGCCGGTAAACGAGCGATTCGAGTTCTAGGATCTACGTCGCTAATGACAACTTCACGCGCAATGGCCCAGATGTAAGCGATCATCTCTCTTGCGATGGCGACCACAACGACATTTCGGTGTTTACCTTTTTGTAATAGTCGTTGGTAACGACGACATAACCTTTGCTGGGCTTGCCAAGCGATATCAACTATCTCTTTAGGCAGCCCTTCTTGCCTTAGTTGCAGCTCTACAGATATGTTCGCTTTATGCTTATAGGTGTGTGCGCCTTCAACGAGTAACCGTCTGGCTCGACTGTTGCCACACTTTGTTAAGCTGCCACGACGAGTTTTACCTCCACTGGAGTTTTCTGTTGGAACAAGCCCAAGGTAAGCCATAAGCTTTCTTGGATGGTCGAACCGCCGTAAGTCACCCAGCTCAGCTATTGTGCCAAGAGCTACGAGTAACCTAACACCCCGCATAGCTTGAATGGCTTTCACAACAGGATAGTATCGCCAGTTTTTGACCTGATGGAGCAGTTCATTATCGAGTCGTTGCAGCCGCTGTATCCGCTCATTGATTGTAATGATCATCTCTTGCAAGACGATTTGTTGACTATGGTGAGGAAGAATGAGGTCGGTCAGCCACCGTAGATGCTTTTTAGACCAGTTATCATTGACCGTCGCTTGGATATTATTGCGAAGAAGAAAGCCTTTGAGTTGGAACTTTGCGTCTTTGAGATCTTTCATTGCCGTTTCTCTGGCACGCGAGAGATCTCGAATAGCTTCATCTTCGGCTTCTGGTACATAGATGGGTGTAAGCTCTTCGGCTTTTAACAGCTTGGCGAGCTTTGCTGCGTCTCGTTTGTCAGTTTTAACTTTATCGCCTGGCTTCTTAGGTATAAGTGATGGAGCGACGACATAGCAGCAGTGTCCAAGGCTCGTAATCAGGCGATAAGTCCAGTAACCACACGGTCCTGCTTCATAGACAAAGTGCAGAGTGGCTTTTGGATACTTGGATTGCAGTTGTCTGGCTAATTTAATAAGCGCGGACTTGTTAGATTTAATACGGCCAAGGTGTTGTGGGTTTGCCCCTCGATGTTCTTGTAAAACAGCGACTTGAATAAATGACTTATGCGTATCTAAGCCAATGAAAATTATGCTATCTTTACTCATGCTAGCCTCCAAATTTAGTTGTTTGACGCACTAATTATGGCTCTGGCTTAAAGCTAACCCACGATATTGGAGGCTAGCACCTTTCGTGGGGGTCATTATGTCTAAACCTACACAGATTACCAAGGCATTCCGCTTGGTGTCTGCGGCCTTGATCAACATGCGGATTCCCGCGTAAGCAATCATACCGAACATCACAAAGCCGACACCGCCTAAAACGGGTTTCGGGATCGTGACGGCAATAGCGGCTAATTTCGGGAATAAACCACCTAAAATTAGCAAACCACCTGTTGCAGCTACTACATAGCGACTTGCTACACCTGTGATACCCACAATGCCGACGTTTTGGCTGAATGACGCTAGTGGCATCGCTGTTAAAATCGAAGATAAGGTGCTACCAAGGCCATCACCCAGTAATCCACGTTTTAGATCTTTACCGCTGACTTGGGTTTGGCAGTTGTTACCAAGCGCCATGAAGTCACCGGTTGCTTCGGCGATAACCACGATGTACACCAAGCTCATGCTAATGATGGCACTGGCAGAAAAGGTAAAGCCGTATTTGAAAGGTTCGGGACCACCGACCCAAGCAGCAGAGCTGATCTGCTCAAGATCGACCATGCCGAGTGACAGCGCCACAATGTAACCGCCTGCTAGGCCAATCACGATAGCGGAAGCTGCAACCGCGCCTTTACAGTAAACCGATACGCCAATTACTATCCCCAAAGAGACCAGTGCTAGAAACAGTTTAGGTAGCGTGGCGAATTGTTCTGTGTTGGCAGGAGAGTCTCCGACCCAGTTCATGGCAACCGGTAAAATGGTTAAGCCAATGAGCGTAACCACTACACCACTTACCACGGTTGGGAACAGTTTACGGACTTTGTCCATGTAAAAGCTGGCGCCAATCACAATGAATGAGCCGATAAGCGCTGAGCCCATGATGGCTGCGACACCACCTTCGTTACCGATGGAAATGGCCACACCTAAAAAGGCAAAGCTTGAGCCCATTACCACGGGCAGTCGAATACCCACTGGACCAAAACCAAGACACTGCGCGACGGTCACAATACCTGACGCCAATAGCGCAGCATTGATCAGTGAGACGATCTCGGTGTTGGGTAGGCCGATGGAGGCACCGACAATAAGAGGGACAGCGACGATGCCACCAATCGAGGCGAGCATGTGCTGTAAAGCGAGTAGAAGGGTTAGCCCGTGAGGCGGTCTTTCATTAAGGGTGTACAGAAGTTTCATTTGATATTCCTCTGCCTGCGTTTCCGTTTACAGGCGATTGGCGGTCAAATAATGACTTCTACAAACTGCGTAGGGTCATAAAAAAGGTGCACTGAATCGATAGGGTTTCTGCTCTCTCGTCATCAATGCAATTAGCTTTCTTAAAAATCATGTTGCTGCTTGGCTTGCGAACCAGCCAAGCAACGTTGTGAGCAATCAAGAAATGGCTGCTCAGGAGCTATAGAGTTAACCGATGAACACTAGCTTGGCGATGAAGATAGCCGCTAGGAAGTGCATCGAGATAGACACATCTTTGGTTTTACCTGTCGCCAGTTTAAGCACTGTGTAGGTAATGAAACCCAGTGCGATACCATTCGCGATAGAGAAGGTCAGTGGCATCATCAGTGCTGTGATTGCAGCAGGTGCGCCGTTGGTAAAGTCTTTCCAATCGACGTGCTGCATGCTGCTCATCATCACGAATGCGACGTAAATAAGAGCACCAGACGTTGCGTAAGCGGGGATCATCCCGGCAAGCGGTGATAGGAAAATGGCCGCTAAGAACAATACACCAACCACTATTGCTGAAAGACCTGTACGTGCGCCTGCTGCAACACCGGCTGCACTCTCTACATAACTGGTTACTGGCGGACAACCCACACATGCACCTGCAACGCTTGAGATACTATCGGCTTTGAGCGCTTTGCTCAGGCCTTCAATCTTGCCAGTTTCTGGGTTAGTGAGGTTTGCACGCTCAGCAACGCCCATTAGCGTACCGGCAGTATCGAACATGTTTACAAAAAGGAATGCCAAGATAACGCTGATCATGGATACGTTCAGAGCGCCTGCAATATCCATTGCCATAAAGGTAGGTGCTAAGCTCGGCGGTGCAGCGAAGAAGCCATTGTATTGTACTAGGCCTAGCCCCATGCCGATAAGCGTGACGCTTAAAATACCGATAAGTACCGCACCAAATACTTTGCGCTCACTCAGAACCGCAATAATCAAGAATGCGATAGCTGCAAGTAAGGCTTCTGGTTTGGTGAAATCACCCAGTGAAACCAAAGTCGCAGGGTTTTCGACGACGATGCCTGCGGTTTTTAAGCCAATTAGACCTAAGAAAAGACCCACACCGGCAGTCATCGAGTAGCGTAAACTTTCAGGAATACTCTCGATGATCCATTGACGGACCTTGTAGAAACTCATCCCGACAAACAAGATACCAGAGATAAACACCGCACCCAGTGCGACTTCCCAGCTATAGCCCATCTCACTCACAACCGTAAAGGAGAAGAACGCATTCAGACCCATGCCCGGTGCTAAGCCAACAGGCCAGTTCGCAAATAAGCCCATTAACAAACAACCGATAGCGGCACCGATACAGGTTGCAACGAATACTGCGCCAGCATCCATACCTGAAGCGGCCATGATTTGGGGGTTAACGAAGATAATGTAAGCCATCGTCGCGAAGGTAGTGACACCGCCGACTAACTCATTTTTCACACTGCTTCCGTGGGCCTTAATTTTAAAGAATTTCTCTAAAATTCCGTTATTCGCATCTTGGTTGAGTATTTCTGTTTTACTCTCACTCATGTCTGCAAGTCCTTTTATGTTGTGATCCATTTATTGAATACAGCGAAATTTCAATATGAAGTTTTAAGGTTTTTCCTAGCGCTAAGCCTCTATTAACGAGTTTCTCGCGACTCATTTTCTAACTGTTAACGTTGTTAGTATTTTTATATGAGCGTGCTTAATGAGCATGCATCTTTTTAGATGCACGCATGAATCTGTTTATTGTTTGGTGATTGAGCTTAGATCGACAATCTAGGCGCAGGGATTAACTGCCCCGATAAGTAGAGAAACTGTATGGTGAGACTAAAAGCGGAACGTGGTAGTGCGCATCAGGATCATCTAAGCCGAAGCGAATAACTACGTCGTCTAAGAAAGGCACACCATCGAGTTCCACACCTTTGCTTTTGTAGTAATCAGCTACGTAGAACACCAATTGGTATTTCCCCGGTCGAAATTCATTCCCAGCCAGAATTGGTGCATCGGTACGACCATCTGAGTTAGTAAGCACGGTCGCCAGCTTCTCAGTGGAATCTTCGTTGACCTTATAAAGCTCTACCTTGATCTCTGCACCAGGCAAGCCGTGAGTGGTGTCTAAAACGTGTGTTGTTAATCTTCCCATAGTCCTTTAATAGCGCTTTTGGCGCTCCTCTGTTCCGTGGTTTATGTATCCATTTCGACCTTGCAAAAGAGAGCAATTGGTCACTTTGTTAGCACTAACTATGTACGAACTGTACACAATTAGTAAAGCGAATTGTTGGAAAAATGTTAACTATTGTGTCTTTTTTTCTGACTTTATAGATCTTGATTATCGTTTTCTGGTGAGGTTGTAATTTGTTAACCTGTTGTTTTTAAGTAATAAAAGCACTAAATTTAACTTGAATAACAAAATCTTTACATTGAGATAAATAATTGTATACAATAAATGTGCAGGGGTAAGGTTGCTCGGTTTGAAATAACCAATAGAAGAATCATATTGATGAACTAGCTAAACAGCGGCTAAGCCAACCACTTATGTTAGGAGTACTTGGATGAATAAGGATTATTCAAGAAATTTGATCGGTTACGGAGCCAACCCTCCAAACCCTCAATGGCCAGGTAATGCGCGCGTCGCGGTTTCTTTTGTATTGAACTATGAAGAGGGCGGTGAGCGTTGTTTGTTACATGGAGACGACGAGTCTGAAGCCTTTCTCTCAGAGATCCCGTCAGCACAGCCGATCAAAGGCGAACGTCACATCAGCATGGAATCTATCTATGAATATGGTAGCCGAGCGGGTGTGTGGCGTGTTCTTCGCTTGTTCGATGAATATGAAATCCCACTGACTGTGTTTGCTGTAGCAATGGCCATTGAGCGTCACCCAGACGTCGCCAAAGCCATGGTCGAAGCGGGTCACGAAATCTGTAGTCACGGTTATCGCTGGATTGACTATCAATACATTGATGAGTCAGAAGAGCGCGACCACATGACTAAAGCGATCGAGATCATCCAACAAGTGACGGGTCAACGCCCACAAGGTTGGTATACCGGTCGAACGGGTCCAAATACGCGTCGTTTAGTTGCAGAAGAAGGTGGCTTCCTTTACGACTCAGATGCCTATGACGATGACCTGCCTTATTGGCACACCGAAACCGGACATCCACAACTGGTGATCCCTTACACACTTGATGTAAACGATATGCGCTTCTCAACCGCGCAAGGTTTCAACTCGGGTGAGCAGTTCTTCCAATATCTAAAAGACACGTTTGACACCCTTTATATGGAAGGCGAAACCGCACCGAAAATGATGTCGGTTGGGCTGCATTGTCGTCTTATTGGTCGCCCCGGTCGTATTGCTGCATTAAGACGTTTCTTAGATTACGTAAAACAACATGACAGCGTGTGGCTATGTCGTCGAATCGATATCGCGAACCACTGGCACCAACATCACCCATACAACGAACAACAAAATTAGAACGAACAGCAAGGAGGCTTAACGTGACTGAATTTCGATCTTGCCAACCAACAACCATGAGCCGCGATACCTTTGTCGCGCACTTTGCTGATGTGTACGAACACAGCCCATGGGTTGCTGAAGCGGTGTATGACCAAGGTTTGAATGCCGAAGATGATCATATTGAGAATCTTCATCTAAAAATGGCATCGACCTTGTTAAATGCCGATCAAGGTAAACAGTTGGCTTTGATCAACGCTCACCCGGATTTAGCGGGCAGAGCAGCAGTAAACGGCGAACTTACCGAGTCGTCGACCAAAGAACAAGCGGGGGCGGGCATCGACCAATGCAGCGCCGAAGAATTTGAAAAATTCACTTCTTATAACAACAGCTACAAAAGTCGCTTCAATTTCCCTTTTATCATGGCGGTGAAGGGAGCCAATCGTTACCAAATTCTTGAGTCGTTCGAGATGCGATTAGGAAATGATAGTGAAACTGAGTTTGCTACGGCGATTCAAGAGATCAATAAGATCGCGATGTTTCGTCTCTGGGATATGTAAGTTAACGGAGTTAACAGCTATCTCAGCCCAGTCTTAGTGTCTAAAGGTTTGATTTGTAAAAACATAAGCCACTAAGTTCTCATTTTATTATTACTTGATTAATTTCATAGGATTACACGGACATGACCCATAAATTTGAACAGTACATAAACCTTGCAGACGAAAAACTCGGCGCAGAAGCTATCTTTGCAACCGACGATTTTTTCGCAGATAAAAGCCGTCTACTCAGCCATGCAGCACCAGAGTGGAAAGACGACTTATACGACGACAACGGCAAGTGGATGGACGGCTGGGAAAGCAGACGCAAACGCGGCGAAGGTTACGACTACTGTGTCGTTCGCCTTGGCCTAGCTGGCACCATTGCTGGCGTTGATATTGATACCTCATTCTTCACAGGTAACTTCCCACCTTCGGCATCAATTGACGCGTGTTATTCGCCACAAGGTGAGCCAACAGATTCAACAGAGTGGCAAGAAATTCTACCTTCAATGGCACTACAAGGTGATCATCATCATCTTGAAGACATCGAAAGTGACCAAGTATTTACGCACCTACGTTTGAACATCTACCCAGACGGCGGTGTCGCACGTCTGCGTGTTTACGGCCGACCAAGCGTGGATTGGGACGCAATAGACTCACATCAACAGGTGGATCTAGCAGCCGTTGAACACGGTGGCCGAGCACTGGCATGTAGCGATGAGCACTACGGCAACAAAGCCAACATCTTAGGCCCTGGCCGCGGTGAAAACATGGGTGATGGCTGGGAAACAGCTCGTCGTCGTACACCGGGTAACGACTGGGTAATCGTGGCATTAGGCCACCCAGGTAACATCGAACGTATCGTTGTGGATACTGTCCACTTCAAAGGCAACTACCCAGACAGCTGCTCAATCCAAGCGGCTTACGTGAAAGGTGGCACCGACGACCAAGTGGAAACACAAAGCCTATTCTGGCGTGAGCTCTTGCCTGCTCAAAAACTGCAAGCGCACGAGATTCACGAATTCATTTCTGAGGTAAACGACCTTGGTGCGATTACCCACGTACGTGCAAACATATTCCCAGATGGTGGCATCAGCCGTTTGCGTCTATTTGGTACGAAAGCGAAATAGGTAAGGAAATGAGTATGAGTAATGGAATACGTCGTTTATCTATCGAACCGTTAACCAAGCAGGCTTTTGCTGAGTTTGGCGATGTTATCGAGTCCGATAATAGTGATTTCTTCATGATCAACAGTGGATCAACACGTCGCTACCACAAGCTAGCGACAACGGATGTGCAAGACCAAGACGGAGAAGCGATCATCAGCATCTTCCAGGCCACACCGTTGAGCTACCCACTGACCATCAAAATGCTAGAGCGTCATCCACTTGGCTCTCAAGCATTCATTCCATTACTTGGTCAACCCTATTTAATTGTTGTTGCCCCAAAAGGCGGTAACCCATCGTTAGCCAATTGCCGAGCTTTCTTAAGCAACGGCCGTCAAGGAGTGAACTATCACAAAGGGGTGTGGCATCACCCGGTTCTTGCACTCACGGATCAAGACCAGTTCTTGATCGTCGATAGAGGTGGAGAAGGACATAACTGTGATGAAGTTTATTTTGAGAACGACCTAGTGGCATTGCATTTGGAAGATATGCCAACGGAAGACAACAAGGAAGAGCAACGCTTAGCTAAAGCGTTGTGATACAGGAGTTTATTATGGATCCGCATATTACAGAGTGGTTGAATTTAGCGATTCGCTGGATTCACATGATTGTTGGTGTTGCGTGGATAGGCGCATCATTTTACTTTGTTTGGTTAGAGAACAACCTTAACCGAGTTAACCCTAAAACTGGCCTTTCAGGTGACTTATGGGCGATTCACGGCGGTGGTATTTATCACCTAGAGAAGTACAAACTTGCGCCACCAGAAATGCCAGAGCACCTACACTGGTTCAAGTGGGAAGCTTACTTCACATGGGTCACAGGCGTGTGTCTACTGGGTGTCGTTTATTACCTTAACGCAGAAATCTACCTGATTGCACCGGGCTCTGGCCTTGATTCAACAACGGCAATCGCAATTGGTATTGGTTCATTCGTTGCTGGTTGGTTTATCTACGACTTACTGTGTGACTCGCCATTAGGAAAAACCCCGGTGTTGCTTGGCGTTGTGCTGTTTGTGCTGCTCGTTGCTGCGACCTATGGCCTAACCCAAGTGTTCAGTGGCCGTGGTGCTTATATCCACGTGGGTGCCATTATCGGTACCATCATGGTGGGTAACGTATTCCGCGTCATCATGCCTGCGCAGCGTAACTTGGTGAAAGCGATTGAAGAGAAACGCGAGCCGGATCCGGCACTACCAGCGAAAGGTTTACTGCGCTCCCGTCACAATAATTATATGACACTGCCAGTGCTGTTCATCATGATCAGTAACCACTTCCCAAGCACGTATGGTTCGGAATACAACTGGTTGATTCTTGCTGGCCTAGCAATCTTCAGTATCTTAGTTCGTCACTACTTCAATACACGTCATGGCAGTCAGAAGTTCGCATGGACAGTGCCAGTAGCGGCACTGGGTATGATTACTCTCGCGTTTGTTACCTCACCTTACGCGAAAAAACAGATGACTCCGGTAGTACAAGCACCAGTGGTACAAGAAGCACCTGTGAGCACGACGGAATCGGCGACTGAAGAGATCGCTTCGAGCAACACGGCTTCAACGGCGGCTGACTCTCAAGCAGTGCCTGCTGACCATGCCATGTCAACGGCGAGTGCAGGTGTCAGCTTTGAAACCATCAACAAGGTCATTCAAGAGCGCTGTTCTGTGTGTCACTCTGCAACGCCTAGCCACGCCGCTTTTGCTGCTGCGCCAGCGGGTGTCATGCTTGATACGCCAGAAGAGATCAAAGCTAATGTACCTAGGATCGTTGCTCAAACCGTAACAACTCAGGTGATGCCTCTTGGTAACATGACTCAAATGACCGACGAAGAGCGAGCACTCATCGGCACTTGGGTAGAACAAGGCGCTACGATTCAATAACCGTACTTTTCAATAACAGTACTCAGCATCCTTTACCTAAGAGCATGAGTCTTAGGTGAGGCTTGGGGAGAGTTTGGTCTTACGGGCACGCGCCAAACTCATCCCACCCTGTTTCCCCGGTTCCTATAACCGGGGCTTTTTGTTTTTGGGCATTCCCACGACTATCAAAATAAGTTGTCTCGAATAGTTGCAACATTATACTTTCCAGCGTGTGAATCACTTGCTGTTTTCGCAAACGTAACACTATAGCGTTCTTCACCAATGAATTTCGCTTTGTTGTGACTACCGTCAGTTATAACTTCGATGTTAGCTAGGGCAAAGATTTCACGAAGTTTTGGGGTTAATGAACGATAATCTTTTAGCTCTTTTTTCAGTTCTTCGAAGAACTGCAATTTTATTCCTGATGTCTCATTGTGTTCAATCAAGTCTAGAAGAACATCTTTTCGTCGCGAGTATGGCTTCGCTGAGTTACAGGCAGGCTTCAATGTATCAAGTAAAATGCTTAGAATCTCTCCTTCATACAAGTCTCTTTCCTTGCCTTTGTTCAGTGCAGGGACACCAAGTTCTTGTCCATCGAAGCGAGTTTCAAGGTGCTCAACTTTAGCGCGTAACATCAGTAAATTGTTTTCTAGTTCCTCTTTGTCAGACTCCGCGTCAAAGTACATGCTTTCAGTATCTGTAAGGTTTGTGGTTAGTTTCTCAATTTCTGCGTTTGAAGCTTCTTGTTGTCGGTCAAGCTCTTCCATTGCTTCCTCAAGAAGTTGCTTGTAATCAGAATCTTCGGTGAGTGAAGAAACTTTTTTAATCAGTGCTATTCGCTGATCTTTCTGGCGTTTGGCTCTGACATCTGTGGGAGAAAAATGTTCTTTGCGATATTTTCCGTTGGTTGTGTGGGTAACTAGAGATAATAATTCATGCAGGATATGTACGTCGTTTTGTTTCCAAGAGGCAATCTGATCGCTTAATACTAATGAATTGCGCGGCACGTCTCCCCCGAATAAAGGCTGTACAATATTCACGGCGCCGTCCCAGGCAGAATAACGTTTCGTTAAGATACTTTCCATGAATCCGTCATCGGTATTTTCGGGAAAAACGACAACTTGAGCTAAACCAAGTAATTGTTGTTGAAGCCCTATGTTATGAATAAGTTTATTTTTGCTTACAAGGACAAGAGGGTAGTCTCGCGCCGGTCGGAAAATTTCGCAATTTAATGCACGAATATCGTCTTGTGTGTTTAGGAAGTTGACTTTTAATCCAACGGTATCTCGTTTTAATAAACGGCTATCATTTAAGTATTTGACAACCAGAGGTCTTGTTGTGACAACTGCACCACGGACTTGTGTACTTATGTCATTGACTTTCAGAAGTATAGAAAATTTGGTTTTTCCATCTTCTTCTTTTATACCGATTTCTGTTTCCCAATGGCGACCTTTTATTTCATGGTCCGGATGGGTCAGGAGAATAGAATACATTTGTGGTTCAAGTGAAACTGCGCAAAAAGTGCGTACTGTGATGTTTCCAAACTTGTGGTTGCTGCTACTTTTTAGCATTTCAATATCAAAACCTTCTTTTGTCTTGAATTGAATCCAACCACAAACAGATTGTAGAGCTCGCTGAGTAGCATTATTGCCACTTAACTCGAAATTGTTCACATAAACTAGCATTGAAAGATCCTTAAACCTTTTAGAAGTGGCATACCATACCTATTTCGGTACGTTCTCTTGCAAGCAATAATTACAACGAATTCAATAGATATTTTTGTAAGTAAATACTGTTAAATATCGTAGGAAACACAATTATGTACGAGTCTCAAAGCTATGATCTTGATATGAATCATAAGCTATGGCACTTTGGTTGAGTGTGACTTTAATTAGTATATAAAATGGAAGACATAGTACTCACACTCTTTAGGTTCGTTGGCGCGTTCTTTCGCATGCTTTTCCAGTTCTTCATTATGGATATCATTTGCTTTAGCGTGGGGTGGGTTGTATCTAAGGTGTTCACTTTAGGGCGTTTTCCTTCGTTTACGCCTGACGAAAAAGAGCGGGATCGAGTATCTAATATAGGGGTAATTAGTATCGTTCTGTTTCTTTTAGCAATAGGCGTATTTAATAGCCTGTAGTGCACTAGTGTTAATTTGAATAGTGAGGACGCATGCAATTTTACCCAGCAGAACAATACCAAGCTGCTTGCCATGAGATGTTTGAACGATACGAGCGTGATATCAAGAAGCGACTCCCTACCGCGAGAGTTGAGCACGTCGGTGCATCATCGATTCCGTTGGCCGTATCTAAGGGCGATTTAGATATCTTCGTTGGCGTTGAATTCAACGAGCTTGAGGAGGCTGTAGAGCGGCTTACAACCCTCGGCTTTAAAGAGAAGCTCGATACGCTAAGAACGCCCGAATTGTGTATGTTGGAATCCATATCTTCTGATGATGTGGCGTTGCAAGTGGTCGCCAATGGTTCTGAGTTTGAGTGCTTTTTAGCGTTTCGAGACCGGCTGAGGGGAAGCGCCGATTTAGTCGAAAAATACAATACACTCAAAATGTTCTGTGAAGGTTGGCCACAAGACGAATATCGTGAAAAGAAGTCAGCTTTTATTGAGTATGTGTTGGGGCTAGAGTAGATGCGATAGTCTTCATTTTTGGTATCACTACTTAGTGAAAAATGCATTTATACAGCGTGTTAAGTCTCCACTTCTTACTTCCAAGTTTTACCTTGGTAAGCGTCCTTCCAATTTATCACTACATCCCTATCTTTATTTTATGCAATGAAACTCACATAAACTGCATTGGATACCTATTGTGACATTTGTGCATGATATGTTTCATTTGATTTTATAAAGCGGCTTTATTTATTGAAAAAAAAGTGTTTTTCACACCTATTTCTACGTTTTTTATCAATAAATGAAGCTTTAGTTATCAGAAATCGCACTCTCTACATTAATAATCAACACTACCTTAGGAAAGGGCATGTCTGAAGTCATAGAAAATACACCCACAGTTATTCTCGCATCTCGATGGTCTCGCTTTTGGGCCTTTATTATTGATGGCCTCATTTACGCGGCTGCTATGATTCCAGTTGTTTTGTATACCGACTTGTTCGATCGAGCTGCTTCTAACGGAACTATAGATCTACACGAACAAATCATGGTGTTTGTTTATGGCAAGGGCGCGAATATACTTTGTTAATCTGATGTAAAAAGAACTTTTTCCCTGTAATCTTTATTCCATGCGGCTTGGTTCATCTTTCTTGGTACAGACAAGTTACCCTCTGATTTTCTAAATAGGTTCTGCACAAAGCGACGACAACAAGCCATATTCAACGCTGAATCCCCAGCGTAAATTCGCTGCTCGTCTTCTTTGAAAATTACGTCCAACGCCCAGTGCTGCTGATTCTCAATATGCCAATGCTTTCTTGTTGCCTTTGAGGCTAACTCTAAAGATAAATGGTCTGTGCAAATATAGTACGAGGTTTCATAACTTCCTTTCCCTTTGACACTCCTATCTCTTACCACTGCAACAATGCTTTTTACGAGACACCACTTCTGTCTGAGTGCTTCGCTGAAGGCTGCAGGAAGCACGTAAACCTCACGAACCTCTTTTCTACCATGCCCTTTCTCTTCCGTGATGTATGATTCCTGTTTATCTTCAGGCAAAGCCCAATAGTATTGGAATTGCACATCAATTTCTGCTAATAAACTTGGTTGATTCAGTTTAACTTGTACTAGGATATCTCCACCTTTATCAACTACTTTATTCAGTGTTTCAACCTGACAATGCAGGGCATCAGCAGTTAATAAACATCCTTTGATATCTAAAGCGTCTAGCATGTTTCTTATTGCTAGCAGCTCCATACCTTTGCCGTCACAAGGTTGGTGTGTGAGAGTCAAACCCTCGTCTACATCAAATGCCGAAACCATATAGAGGGGGTGCTGTTGTTTGCTTGCTTTTGCCCCTTTTAGAACCTTCCCATCAACACTGATTATAGGCTGTGCATGCTTCTCTCTGTGCAAATTGACCCAGCCCACCATAGCTTCCAATAGCGTCTCTGGCACAACGGATCTCATGATCGCAGCTATATTATGTCGAGTGGGAAGACCATTTTCGTAGGGGAAATACTCACGTAACCACTCGATATTTCCTTCACCGAAATCCTTAATCTCTGTCCATTTATTTTGACCACAAATCATGGCTGTTATGACCACGAAAGCGACTTCCATAACAGGATAAACTTGATTGATGTGCGAACGGGTATCTTTCACTTTTTTAAGTTGCTCAATGATAATCATGTGCGAATTTCTCATGTTTTTTTACTTCATGATCAGATCGTGATTATCTAAAAAAGTTCCCTGTAAAATAAATCCATTATTTTCAATGGTTAAAGTTCGATCCCGCCCTTTGTTTATGGCTGGGTGATGTTTCTCTTGTGTCACGGCTACTTACTGCAAAATAAGGGACAAACGATCGGTAAAAATGTAATGGAAATTGCAATTGTTGATATGGGTGGCAAACAACTAGGTTTATTCAACATAGTGCTCAAACGAATCTTACCGATGAGTATCTTTGTTTATATTCCTGTTGTTGGTCAGTATATATCGACTCTTGATTACCTTTTTGCTTTACGTAAAGACAGACGCTGTTTGCATGACTTAATTGCAGGTACTCAGGTGGTGAGTGTTGCCGTGCCTAGAAACCTCGATTTCAGCACCATCGAATAAAACACAGTTGCCAAAAACTTGATGTTACTTTAAGGATATTATGATCAATCAGCTATTCTCTGCCACTGCAATGTACAGGAACTTACCAAATAATATTTATTATTTAGCTGTGGCTAGAATGATTTTAGGGATGGGTAACTTTATTCTTCCCTTTCTTGTCTTACTGTTTACTGACAAGTTGGGGTACTCCGCAACGGTAGCTGGCACCTTAGCAATGGCGGGAACGGGAGGATACCTCTTCGGGAGCTTTTTAGGTGGGAGGCTATCGGATAGGTTGGGACATAAACGAATCATGGTTTTTGGTGAGTTTACGTCTGCAGTCTTGTTGATTATTTGTGGTTTTTTCGCTGATGATCCTGTCATCGTACCTACGCTGTTGTTGTCGGCCTATTTCTTTGGTGGTTTAGCTCTGCCCGCGAGCAATGCTTTAGTTGCTGATCTTTCCACACCTAAAAATCGTGATGCAGTTATTTCGCTCAGTTATTTAGCGTACAATTTTGGTTCAGCTCTCGGTCCTATCATGGCTGGTTACCTGTTTTGGAATCATACCGAGTGGATATTCTTTGGTAACGGATTGGCAGCTCTTTGCTGTGTTGTTATTGTTGCTACGTTTGTGAAAGTGCAACCTGGATTAGAATCGGCCAACGATAGCGAGCTTGAACAGCCGGTCTCAGGCTCTGTTTGGTCCGTTCTACGATCAAGGCCAAGGCTTTTACTATTCACTTTTCTATGCGGATTACTGTGGTACTCATTGAATCAAATGACAATGGCTAGCCCACTGTACTTGAGCCACGTGTTCGGAGAGCAAGGTCCTGTTATTTTTGGGCAGCTAATGACTTACGCTTGTGTTTTAGTGGTGCTGATCACACCCATTTTAATGAGGTTAACCTCAAAGAAACTAGAGACAGTTAGCCTTGCTTACGCTGGTTTGATGTTTGCACTTGGTTACATGCTGGTGATGTTGTATCCAACCATACCTGCTCATTTCTTTGCTTGGTTATTTCTTTCTGCAGGCGAGGTTCTTCTTTTAACAAAAGAAGGGGTATACCTAGCAAACAACTCACCGTCGAGCCATCGTGGACGTATTCAAGGAGTGTTGATTACATTAAGAATGCTTTTTGTTATGCCGAGCTTTGTTGTCATTGGCTATTTTATTGATGATTATGGTTACACCTTTACTTGGCTAAGTGTGGTTTTAATTTCCCTTGCTAGTGCGGTTGGCTTCTATTTTATGTCAGCTAAAGCGCAACGTTCGCCTGCATTAGCTATTGACTAGTTTTTTATCAGTTAGCAAACACTATCTATTAAATTTTGGAGATTAATTATGATTAATATAAGGAAAGCAGCTAGATCTGATGCCAAGGATATTTTTGATATTCGCAGCCGTGCCATTCTTGACCAGTGCCCCGCTTATTACTCGGAAGAACAGCTTTCATTATGGACGCAGGGCGAGATGTCTGAGGCATTTATTGCTGACGTGGGAGCAACCTTTTACGTTTCTGAAGTGGATGGTCGAGTAATTGGTAGCGGTAAGATCAACACCCAAACGGGTATGGTCGATGCTATTTTCGTAGACCCTGATTTTTACGGTAAAGGTGCAGCTAAAATGATGCTGCATTTCTTAGAGGGGCTAGCGAATCAACACAACTTGCCTCTAATGAAACTAGAATCAACCCTGAATGCAGCAGCGTTTTATCGTTCGTGTGGTTTTATTGGTGATGAACTTTCCACTTATCATTCTCCGAGAGGTATTAGCCTCGATTGTGTCCCGATGGAAAAACGGTTACTTCAAGGCTAATGCTTGATTCCTCAGGGAAACTGCTAATGCCGCACGTGCCCAAATAAACAGCATTAACTCCAACTCTTGGTGCTGTTTTTACTTTCCCCTTACACTCTTTTCTCATATCGCTCTTAGTATCAAATCACTCCTTGTTTAACAGCAAGTAACTCATTATGAAGAACTTCTTCGATAGCGAACTGATGCTCTCTAGCTCTTTGAATTTCGTTTTGCTATCACTGGGGCTAACGCTCCTTTTACATCTTCCTATTTGGTGTGGGTTCAACTTGAGCCGACGAAAATGGAAACGGATGGACTATTTGTGGCCGCTACTGGCGGGTATTGGGATGCTCGGTGCTGTGTCTGAAATTCGTGCCAAAGTCGCAGGTGATTGGGTCGAGACAGAACAAACCAGAGCGGTGGCGATTTTGGAGTCGGTGCAGCAGTTTTCTTTGGATAAGTTAAGAAGTGATGTCTGCAATGGGCAACCATCATTAGACAATCATGGGCAGCACCATGAATCGTGTTTGTGGTATTTGAACACCGCGATGACGTTTAAAGATGTGGATTTCACTCAGTTGCCAAATGCGGCTGATTTTACGGTTCCTGCGCCTAGCGTATCGTTAGTAGAAAGTGATGCGGTGTGGGTGAGTGGGATGCTGAACCAGTATGAAAAACAGAAAAACCAGTATATTAAGACCAGAGAGGCTCAGGTCAAGCAGCCACTCGAAAGTCTCTTTTGGTATGTAAGCCCTTATTTAGTTTGCTTTGCGATAGCCCTGCGCCTTACGAAGGTGACGGCGGAGCTTAAACTAGACAAGCTTGGGTAAACTACAGTTTAGTTTCAGTGGGTATGGCTTTCTTTGGCGAGGAAGCCTTTCGTTTTCTTTTCCGTGTTAGTCATTTTATTATTTGGTGGCTAATATTACCGTACCCTAATTTATAGACTTTTTTATTCATTTGTTTTTATTTTTCTTACTGATCTTGTCAAATTTTATATTTCTAGTTCTAAAGTATGATAGTTATATTATTATAAATCATAAAAAATTATGCGCCCCAACTTGATTCTAATATATTATTTTATTATGTGTTGTTTTGCTTGTTTTTTATACATAGCATTCTGCCAGCTAAAATACTTATTAAATATTAAGGTCAGTATATGCTGGAGAAAATTAAATTTACATTTCTATTATTAACCTTGCTGTTTTCTAACTCGGTGCTAAGTTCGACGCTCTTTATCAAAAATAGCTTGGACATGTCTGGAGAAAGTGGCAGCGAGGAGATGAAAGCTTTTTATTCAATTAACAAAGGTGCTTGGATTGATATTGAACAGCTTGATATGAATGACCCGAGCTCCCTGTCTAATCTCATTGGTTACACTGATGGTGATAGGTTAAGAATCAAAGTTATCACACCGACTAAGCGATTCGTTAGTCAAGGTATGTCGATACCTTACTTCCGTAACTCTCAACCTCATATGTTTGAAATTAAAGGTACGACATTGCCGGAAGAAGTGCATATTCAAATAGATGGTGTATTAGGGCGAGGAACGATCAAGCGTGCCTTTACTACCGATTCTGGCTGGCAATATCGTGTCACGACCTGTGGTGGTGCCGGTATTGTGATTGCCTGTGCTGTTGGTGATTATGGTGAGCTAGTAATGCGCTTTGCTGGTATTACAACAATCCCTGTTTTCTCTGGCTCATCTTATATTGATGAGCGATTCTTCGATAAGCTTGAGAAGGGGAAACAGATCGAATTACTCGATAATAAGGGGCATTACTTCAGCGGCTTGTTTTACCATGAGGTGAAAATTTGGGACCGAGAAGCTGGAGAGATTTTTGACCTTAAAGCTGGCGGGTTAGGGCTGGGAATGGGTGAAGCAGTCTCAATTAAATTCACACGTTGGTAATTCATGAGTAACGGGAAAGAATAATGAAAAAAGTAATTTTATCGCTTAGTGTGTTGTTATTTTCTGGAGTGTTAGGAACAGCCGTTCAAGCGCAAGAAATAGAAACATCTCATGAGTTATCACCAATGCACCAGGCTGTTATGGGGCCTTGGAATCTTATTCGTGTTAATGGTGAGCAGCCGACACACCAAGCATCAATACAAATAGCACGAGATAACATTTATGGCCGTACGGGGTGTAACCACTTTGTGACCCAAGTGACGACATTTGAACAGGGCTATTTGGCGTTCACACCGATAGCTAGTACTAGAATGGGCTGTAGTGGACCTCAAGCGATTCAAGAGAATTTGATTTTGGATACGTTCGAAGAGAGCGTTACTGTGGCTTACGACGATGCAGGTGAACAGCTGACGATTATCGGGCATGACAATACGTTGGTCTTCGAACCATCAAGCTAGTTTGGAATTGATTGGATGTTAAAAAGAGCCTCGATGAGGCTCTTTTTGTTATAGGTTATGAGTTGTCGGTGAAACCAAAGCTAGCATTAGCACTTCGTGATTTACGCCGTTTGAGTTAGTGGTAATTCACTACCAACGAAGCATTCATATCGTACCCCATGGTCAGATCGGTATCGCCATCGACAAGATGCACATTGTCGGTGGTCAGTTGTGACGAAATCACGCCTTCTACCCAAACTGGGTACTGAACGGTTTCTACTTTGTAGCCTTCAGGATAAGAGACTCTGACAATTTGGTTCGCTGGTGGTGGTGGCATATGTATACATGCTCCAGCAGTAGGAACTAACAAGAATTCGGTAGCAACGAGGGGCGCTGAGAAAGCAATTGGAACCAGGAATCCAGGTATACGCACCTTCTTACCGTCAAAGTCTTGAGTGACTGTTTCTGATGCTCGCTGTTGGTTCGCGATGTATTCCGAACGCAGCTTCAGTAATTCATCGGCGTCTAGCCCGTCCGATTTCAATGTTTCTTTGAGGGTGGCTAACTCATCATTACTCTTTGGATCGTTGTACTGGCTTAAGGTGAATATTTTTTGAAGCGTCAGTTTTTGCTGATAGCTGATCTCTGGCAATACGATTTGGTTCTGTACATGTACCGGTCTCAGGTCTTTCCAATCGAGTTCTGTTGGTTCACTTGCTAGGCTACCAAACGAAACTATGGATACAAACAGGGCGATAAATCTATTCAATGTTTGGCTCGCTATTGGTTGGTGTTAGGTCGTTTCAAGTGGTTCATCGGCTTGTGACAGCCGATGAACCAAGCTCTATCTATGAGCTATGACTTTGAAACTTGATGTTTAAAGTGTGTTTTTGTAGACAACGCCATCTTTCATAATCAGCTTAATGCTTTCTGGGGAGTCTGGTCGCTTATCGGCACCAAACCATTGGTCACCTGTACCTACCACAGAAAAGTCTTCGAATGGGTTACCATCAAGCAGCAGGATATCTGCGTATGCGCCTTTCTCAATCACACCCAGTTTTGCATCTGGATATGGGTTCATGAAGTCACCTGATAGTGTGGCAATTTCACCACCGACAGACGTAAGAGTTTTCAATGATTCGTAAGGTCCAAAGAAGTCATTGTTTAGCTTTTTCTCGTAAGCGATTTGAATGTTACAAGCATCAACAGAGCCTACGCAGTCCGTCTGGAAGCCACGAGGAGCTGGACACTTCTTCATATTCGGGATGTAGTCTTTAAACGCTGCAGAAGCCGATTTTGCTTTAGCTAAACTTGATGCAACGTTCTTAACTGCAGGGATCTCAAGAAGGTTAGGGTCGAACGCGGTAAGGTTAGTGGTGATGTACGCTCCTTTTTCTTCCATGAGTTCTGAAATCTCACAGTCGAACATAAAGCCGTGCTCGATTGATTTAACGCCTGCGTTTAGTGCGCCAATGATCGCCTCTTTACGATAGGAGTGTGCCATTACATAGCTGCCGTAAGTATCGGCTACTTCAACTGCTGCACCGACTTCTTCTGGTGAACCTGCTAGTAATTGCCACGGGTCAAAGGCAGATACTACACCACCGGATTGCATGTATTTCAGCTGAGTTGCACCCATGCGGAAATTGTTACGGGCGTACTTCTTCACTTCGGCAACGCTATCGACTTCTTGTGCCATATTCAAACGGCTAAAGTTGGTTTCTTCACCGACAGGAGCGGTGTAGTTGGCAAAGTCAGCGTGTCCGCCACGAGTACTCAAAAATGCACCGGATGGGTAATAACGAGGCCCAATAATTTGCCCTGCATCGATGGCTCTTCTTAGGCCACCGTTGGCTCCGCCTGCGTCACGAACTGTGGTGAAACCTTGCATCAGATACATTTCCGCCATACGCGTTCCGTGTATTGCGAAATCTTCCCATGTGGTGTTCGACTCCATCGTTGGCAAGCTTGGGCCCATTAGCATCAAGTGCGCATGGTTTTCGATAAAGCCTGGAGTTAAGGTTTTGCCTGTACCGTCTATCACAACGGCATCGTCGCGAACATCAATTGTTTTTGCTGTGATAAATAGGTTGATTACGAGATATGCCACCAAATGGCTACTTTGCTTTTAAGAGCCTTTACTTACAGTCACTTAGTTAAAATTGTACCTCACACCAAGTTGTAGTTGAGGCCCATAAATCCCGTTATTCTTAGAAGATATCGAGAACGCGGCTTTATCCGTTGCATGGAATCTCGCGCCAAACGTAAAGATCGAATGCTCTCCATTTGCCCCCACCATGACATTTGCCTCTACTCGTTGCGTAATCCAGGCACGAAGCCCTGCGTTGAATTCAATAAAGGTTTTGCTTTTCCCCGGAGCGTAAGATCCTTTGTTGTAGTGAAGTAATAGTTGAGTATTGAGATCGATGGCTTGGTTGATAGGCCCGTAAACTTGAGGGCCGATATAGACGTCATAGTTGTCTTCATCGAGATCGGCATTTGAGCTTACCCCACCCAGAAGCGCAAGGCTGTCATTGATATCTCTCCCCCCTTCCAAACTAATACCATTTGGCTTTGTTTGAATCCCAAGCTCTACAAAATCTGTAGTGAAATTTGCAGCAGATAATGCTTGGTGAGATAAGGTACATAGCAGTAGAGGTATTAAATTTTTAATTTTCATATGACTAAAGGGGCTCTTCTCCGCTTAGATGAGCTTGATTTCCGGATAAATGGTAGAGTGAGTTTCTAGGATTGAGGTTTGTCTAATCTTCAATTTAAAGTAATCAGTATCCCTTACTCCTCGGGCTCTCCGTCTAAGAAGACCTATCGATACATTCCCTGCTTCCACTCGGGCATTCGTCAGCTTATATTTTGCATAGTTGCAGATCCCAACTCTTCTCTCCCAAAGCGCGTCTGCAAAGTTGATGAGAGATAAGATCCTCGTCTTTTTAGCAAGCTGGCACCACGCATCAAGCGCTGCGATCATCAAGTCAAAATTACGTTCATCCCATAAGGCTTGAAGCTGCTCTTTGAGCATATAAATCGTACAAAGAGTTTTATTGCTTTCCAGTAAATCATCTAGCCTATCTGACTGCTTATCGCTTAATTTCGGCGCATTTTTGAGGAGTAAAAATAGCGTCCCTTTAAGCATTTTCTTCTCGTCATGTGTTCCTTTCCTAAACGCTTTATTACGCTCTTTCCTTATCAGAAGAGAGTAGTTCTGCATAACGTGAAACCGGTCAAAAACGATGTCTGCATTCGGAAGAGCGTTTCTCACTGCTGATTGGTAAGATTGCCCCATATCCATTGATACCGCTTGGATGCCGTCTCTCGTTTGCGGTGATAATTGTTCAAAAAAGTTGATGAGTACGTTTGAAGTCCGCCCATGGTCAACCCAAATAAGTTGTCCTGAAACGAGATCATAAACGACGGTCATATAATCATGGCCTTTAGCCCTGGCGACTTCATCAACGCCAATATGAACAAGGTTGGTCAACTTCTTAGGCTCTAAAGCAGGCAAGGTAGAGAGAAGGAATGCTTTATCGATATTTTTCACGGTTTCCCAGCGTATGTCTAAATGCTTCGACACTGCGTGGATGCTCATATAGCGGCACAGTCCACTAATAAAGTGACAGAACCTCTTTGTATAACGACTCCCCTTATCAACAAAATCAGCCTCTTCAATCAACCTTCGGCCGAGCCTATCCCTTGTCTGAGCCAATTCAATTTCTATAACGCAAGGGCGACCACTGACAGGTAAATCCGACAGGCGACGGTGAACGTAGTGGTCGACGGTGCGCGGAGCTCCAGTCTCAGGATCAACAACTTTACAGCGTCTATCTCGCTTGCACTTGACGAGTACTGAATGAGAGCTTTCTTCAAGCGTTACAGACTGTACGGATTGGCCTTTAAAGTTAAATAGAGCGGAAGATAATAACGACAAACTACAACACTGATATATAAGGTGGGAAGCGATTGTAAATCAATGTGTTAGCGGTTTTATTGTTAGTTTATAGACTCATCTAAGCGGAGAAGAGCCTAAAAGGTAATGCCAGCGGGGCGAAAATCGGATGGTATTTTATTAACTAGATAACTTGAGGAAGATGAAGTTTGAGGAGAGCAAAGTCAAAATAAATAAAATATTTTGTTGTTCATTTTTGCGCTTTTGTTCAGGAGGGGGTGGTAAGGGAAAGAATGATATAAACCTTATTTTATATTGAATTTCTATTTTGTGCGTTTATTAAACATTAACGTAAAAATCAACAATGATATTTATTCGTAGGGTGGGAACTTTATGTTTTTATCTTGTGTGTCTATTCGGAAGTGGACATTAAGTCTACGTTTAATGTTAGGAATAAATGCATGAAGAAAATCATTGGCTTAATATTACTGGCTTCACTTACTGCATGTGGCGGTGGCGGTGGTGGCGGAGGTAATACTTCGAACAACAACAGCGCGGCTTCTAAAACGTCTTCAGAGCGTTCAGCCCTTAAGCTGAGTGACAGCCAGTTAAAGAAATTGAGCACTGTAGAGTTTTCGTCTGGAAGCGTTACTGGCTTTGAAGCACCAAGCAACTCCAACTAAAAACTAGAAGGAATATTAAGTTATGTCAAAGATACTATTACCTTTAGTTATTGGGGTTTCATCAATAGCAACATCGGTCTACGCTAACGAAGATAATAATCTGCAAGGATACTATAAATCTAAAGCGGCAATTAAATTCGCTGTAGATAAAATTCAACAAAATAAAGTTGAATTCATGAACCTAGATGAAGCAATTTCTTCTCTTACTGCCAATTCTTCTCCTCGAACTCTAAGCTCAATTGATGATATTGCTAATTCTAAATCAGCACACAGTGATATCTTTTTAGCAAAGTCAAAAGAGTTCAACTTAAATAACCAAGTTTGTGTGATCACTAAAGATGGCGCTACGATTGCTTTTGAAGTTGAAGACGGCGCAGCGAATTGTGCTTTTGACGTGAATAAAGTAGACAAAGCAATGGCAAAGACGACAAGTGGTCTTGTTTTCTTTACTCGCTATGGATCTGCTGACGAGACCCAATACTCTATCGATAAAATCAGCCTGAATGGGCAAGAAATATCAAACACCTTCTTATTTAAATTTAAAGGTAAGTTGGTCGGTGATCTTGCGAAAGTGAAGAAAGCGCCTTCCGGTGAGTTCACCATCGAGCATTACATGGATTACGGGTCGGAAGATGGCCAGAAAATTGGTTACCGAGCGTACCAGTGGGCTGACAATTTTGCTGATGGCCAAGAGGCTATCGTAAATTCTTTTGCGTACCTATACGGTTCTAACGTTATTTTAGAAAATACTAAGACACCGTATTTCTGGGCGATAAAAGATACAGTATATCCTTCTAAAGGTAACTCTGATTTCTATTTTGCTTCGACCGTTAGCCGTATGGCTCGCTCAACAGACAACAAGATCACGCAAAAAGATAAGTATTCAAAACAGTCTCCGTCAGACTTGATTGCTTATAACTTTAATAATGCGAATAAACTGGTTGGCCTGAGCCCTGATGCTTGTACGATCAAACAAATCGCTGATGGCGAGAAAACGCTGACTTGGTACAAAGGTTTCAACCGAGACGAGAATTGTACTGCAACTGCAGCCGACCTTGCGGGACGCGAGAAAGTGACGTCTACGACGCTTACTAATGATGGCAGCAAGAAAATCTCAGCAGCTAGCCTAAAAGCAAGCGCACTTGAGACACTTGAAGCTGTGGATCTAGAGTCTTCAACAGCATCTGATTTAATGGATAGCGACTTCGCTGCAATGAAAGCGAAGTACGACGGTGCAGTGAAGAAATACAGCAACTTCAATAGCATTCAGTTCTGGAAGTAAGCCTCTTACCTCCATGCTGATGAAAAAATGGGCAGTCTATCTGCCCATTTTTTGTGCCTGTCGTACAGCGGGTTCGCAGTGATTTTTTAGGACATCGACAGGGCAAAAGACAGTAATATCGGTAGCGTTACCACGCTTAAGAAGTTGCCGAACAACACCATAGACGCAACTTTAGGTGGCTCGACATTGAACCTTTCTGCAAACAAGTAGTTCATCACCGCGGGTGGCAACATGGTGAACAGCACCATCATTTGTAGGTGCAGCGTTGGCAGCGGAATAAAGAAGTAGATGATGGTGAAGGCAATGGCTCCAGTAAACAGTGACTGAGCTGTACACAACAAGCCGACTTTTAATCCACTCAGCCTCAAGTTGATCATTTGCGAACCTAACGACAACAGCATGATAGGCACCGCTGCTTGCCCAAGCAGTGAAGTGGCTTCGTAGATTGGATTCCACACCGCAATGCCAGATAGGTTCAACGTCATCGCTAATGCGGCGGCTAAGAATATCGGCATCTTGAGGATCTGCTTGATCGGGTTACCTTCGCTTAATAACGCCAAACCGACACTAATGTGCACACACGCCGATACCACAAATAGCAGTACAGCAGGGGCTAACGCGCTCTCACCAAAGGTATAAGTAAACAGGGGAATAGCCAGGTTGCCACTGTTGCGGAACATGTGTGGCGGAGCCCAAGCTTTGAAGTTGAGCTTAAAGATCTTACAGATTGGAATCATTAACAATGCTGGCACTAATACCGCGACCAAAGAGGCGGAGATGAGTGGCAACTGTTCGGTGTCGAGAGGCATGGTGGTCAGCGATGCAAACACCAAAGCAGGAATACAAACATCCATGTTGATGCGATTGATCGGTTTGAAATCGGGTTTGAGCCAACGACCGACCGCAAAGCCAGCACTGGCTAAAGCAAAAACGGGAAACAGAATGCTGACGACCTGTTCGAACATAGAATTCCTTTCTAGATTGAGTGCTTCCATTTAGCTGAGAAACGAATGTTTTAGAGAGACGCTAAAGTGAAGTATGAAGTCGATATGTATAAACATTAACCTATCAATATAATGACTTGGCGTCACCGAAGATCGTTGTTTGTGAACGGTTAATTTATATTTCTTTGAATGAAGCACAAAAAAGACCAGTGGCATCAGCAACTGGTCTTTATAGGCTAGATAAATCTGGACGGATTTTTAATTAACGACGGCTGCCGCTGTCTAGCGATTGTTACTCGGTTTTCAGTCTAGCTAACGAGCTTCTTGTAGTCTTTGAAGTTCACATCGTAGGCTTTCTCGCCGTAGATGTAAGTCTCGCTGACGGTTCTGTCGTCACCTAAGCTCATCAGTACAAATAGTTTTTCTTCAAGCTTGGTCGCTTGTTCCATTCTGAAGCGCATCAGTTGTGTCGCGTGCAGATCTAACACGACGAAATCTGCTTCTTTGCCTACTTCTAAGTTACCGATTTTATCTTCTAAATGCAGAGAACGTGCGCCACCTAAAGTTGCCAAGAATAGCGATTTAGCTGGGTGAAGTTTCTCTTGTTGAAGCTGCATGATTTTGTAGGCTTCACTCATGGTTTGCAGGATTGAGAAGCTAGTACCTGCGCCCACATCGGTACCCATACCAACACGAATGCCGTGCTCTTCCATTTCTGGTAGTCTGAACAGACCTGAGCCTAAGAATAGGTTTGAGGTCGGACAGAAAGCGATAGCAGATTCGGTATCGGCTAGGCGCTTACATTCGCAGCCAGACAAGTGAATACCATGGGCGAATACCGAACGTTTGTGCAGTAGGCCATAGTGGTCATACACATCTAAATAGCTGTCACGCTCTGGGAACAGTGCTTTTACCCATTCAATCTCTTTCTCGTTTTCAGAAAGGTGCGTGTGCATGTACACATCTGGGTACTCTTCTAGCAATTTACCAACGGTAGCCAATTGTTCTGGTGTGCTGGTTGGGGCAAAACGAGGCGTCACCGCGTAAAGCAAACGGCTGCGGTTATGCCATTTCTCAATCAGTTCTTTGGAGTCAGCGTAGCCAGATTCTGGAGTGTCGGTGAGGTAATCAGGCGCGTTGCGATCCATTAGCACCTTACCTGCGATCATACGTAGGTTGCGCTTCTCTGCTTCTTCAAAGAAAACGTTAACCGACTCTTTGTGTACGGTACCGAACACGAGTGCTGTCGTGGTACCGTTGCTCGCCAGTTCGTCTAGAAATAGCTTCGCCACCTTGTGTGCGTAGACTGGGTTTTTGAAACGTTTTTCTTCTGGGAAGGTGTAGTTCTCTAACCAATCGAGTAGCTGCTCACCGTAAGACGCGATCATCCCCGTTTGAGGGTAGTGGATGTGCGTATCAATAAAGCCAGAGGTGATCAGCTTGTCTTTGTATTCTTTTACTTCGAGTGTTTTAGGTTGGCGAGCCAATACCTCATCGGCAGGGCCTAAGTCGACGATGTGGCCGTTCTCAACCACTAAAACACCGTCTTCAAAATAATCGTAAGACTCATCGATACCGACGTCTTTTGGGTCGGCTACGCTGTGTAAAATGCTGGCGCGATAAGCTTTGCGTTGCGTTGTCATGTTTACTTCCTTTTAATGACTTCAGCGACTTAATGGCCACTGAAGCTTTGCGACTTTTATTAGGCGATCTTCTCTTCCAATGGTGGTTCGCCTACATCGCTTGGTTGACTGTGTTGATCGGTCAAATCCTGATTTCGATATTGTTTGGTTGGGCGCTTTTGTTCAAGCGCTTGGCCTTGATAGTGTGCGATCAGTTCACCCGCAACCGATACCGCAATTTCGGCGGGATGTTTGCCATTCACGGCGCTAATGCCAATCGGGCAAATCATGGTTTCGATTTGTTCTTGGCTGTAGCCACGTTGCTCTAAGCGGAAGTCGAACTTTTTACGCTTAGTGAGCGAGCCGATCATGCCGAAGTAACGGCTGTCTTCACGGTCAATAATGGCTTTGGTTAGGTCAAAATCGAGCTGGTGGTTGTGCGTCATCACAAGGTAATAGCTGTTCGGTGGCATGTGTTTCACTTCACCTACAGGGTCGTCTGAGACAAGCTTTTTCACACCGTGTGGTAGCGTTTCAGGGAACACTTCTTCACGTTCATCAAACCAGGTCACACGGAAGGGTAGGGTCGCGACAATGTGCAGCAGCGCTTTGGCAACGTGGCCAGCGCCAAACAGCACAAGGTGATTCTGTTGAGTGCCTATTGGTTCAAAGCTCAATGTAGCCATACCACCACAACATTGGCCTAAACGAGCACCGAGGTTGAAGCGTTCCACTTTGAGCGATTTTTCGCTAGCAATCAGCATTTCGCGAGCCATTTTAGTGGCCACATGTTCAAGGTGACCACCACCAATCGTAGCGATGATTCGGTCACGAGTGACAAGCATCTTGGTACCCGCATCACGCGGCACTGAGCCTCTGTCTTCAAGCACTGTCACCATCACACATGGTTCGTAGTTCTCTTCCAGTTTTGCCAGTTCGTGAATCCAATTATCCTTAAACATATGTCCTCCTAAATCCCTTCTGTATTTCCTACGCTAAACGAGCGATATGAGCCCTAAGCCGTTTCTGATTGTGCATCGACCGAAGTCGGGGCCGTTTCAGTCACTTCCTGAATCGCCATCAGAATGCGTTCTGGCGTTGCAGGAGTGTTGAGCTTAGGAATCGCACCATCTACAGCGACATAGCTAATCGCATCTTTCAGTGCGCTCCATACCGACATACCCAACATGAAAGGGGGTTCACCCACGGCTTTCGAGTTGAAGACGGTGTCTTCTGGGTTGCTGCGGTTTTCCAAAAGGTGCGTTCTGAAATCAATCGGCATATCAGCAATCGCTGGGATTTTGTAACTCGCTGGGCCATTGGTCATTAAGCGGCCTTGCTGGTTCCATACCAGCTCCTCTGTCGTCAACCAGCCGACACCTTGCACAAAGCCACCTTCAACTTGGCCGATATCAATCGCAGGGTTCAGTGAAGCGCCCACGTCATGCAGAATATCGACTCGCAGAATCTTGTTCTCGCCCGTGAGAGTATCGATGATGACTTCTGAACAAGAGGCACCATACGCGTAGTAGTAGAACGGGCGGCCGCGCGCTTTCTCGTGATCGTAATAGATCTTTGGAGTGCGGTAGAAGCCCGTGCTCGATAGCGAAATTTGGTTAAACCAAGCCAGTTCAACAAACGAGTTGAAGGTCATGATTTCATCGCGGATCTGTACCATACCGTTCTTAAACACCACTTCTTCAGGCCACACTTTGAAGTGCGAAGAAGCGAAGTCGATCAGGCGCTGCTTAATGGTTATTGCGGCGTTTTGCGCGGCCTTACCGTTGAGGTCGGCGCCCGATGAGGCTGCGGTTGGTGATGTGTTCGGAACTTTGTCTGTGTTTGTAGCGGTGATCTGGATACGTTCGACATCGACTTGGAACTCCTGTGCAACGATTTGTGCCACTTTGATGTTCAAGCCTTGCCCCATTTCCGTACCACCGTGATTCAAATGAAGACTGCCATCGGTGTAGATATGGATGAGCGCACCTGCTTGGTTCAAGAAAGTCGCAGTAAACGAGATGCCGAATTTCACTGGTGTGATCGCTAGACCTTTCTTCAAGATAGGGCTTTGCTTGTTGAACTCAGCGATTTCTTTACGACGTGCGTGATAGTCACTGCTGCGTTCAAGCTGTTCGGTTATCTCAGGTAAAAAGTTGTCTTCAACGGTTTGGTAGTAATGGGTTACGTTACGGCCTTCTTCGCCGTAGTAGTTCGCCTTACGTACTTCCAAAGGATCTTTTTTCAGGTAACGCGCAATCTCGTCCATGATGTGTTCGATAGTCATCATGCCTTGCGGGCCACCAAAGCCACGATACGCAGTGTTCGATGCTGTGTTAGTTTTGCATCGATGACCAACCACAGTTGCATCGCCTAGGTAATAAGCGTTGTCTGAGTGGAACATTGCACGGTCGACGATAGAGCTTGATAAGTCTGGCGAGTAACCACAGTTACCTGCAACGGTAATATCAGCACCTTGAATCACACCATTGTCGTCAAAACCGACGGTGTATTGGTTGTAAAACGGGTGTCGTTTACCGGTTTGTTGCATGTCTTCGTTACGCAGCAGGCGCATTTTGGTCGGTCGACCTGTCAGGTGGGCAATCACCGCTGCCATACAGGCAGGAGAGGCTGCTTGAGTCTCTTTACCACCGAAACCACCCCCCATACGACGCATATCAATCACGACTTTGTGCATCGGCACGCCAATCACTTCCGCAACCAGCTTTTGAACTTCGGTCGGGTTTTGAGTTGATGTGTAGACGATCATGCCGCCATCTTCGGTTGGCATTACGCTACTGATTTGGGTTTCTAGGTAGAAGTGCTCTTGGCCGCTGATCTCTAGGTCACCAGAGATCACGTGTTTCGCTTTTTTCAGTGCTGCTTTTGAGTCACCACGCTGTTGAGTGTGGCTTTCTGTTACGAAGTGCTCTTTCTCTAGCGCTTCTTTGACATCAAGAATGGCAGGTAGCTCTTCGTATTCAATAATCGCAGCATGTGCGGCTTTACGTGCCGTTTCTAGATCGTTTGCTGCTACGGCAATCACGGGTTGGCCGTAATATTCTACTTTGCCGTCAGCAAGCAGTGGGTCACCCGGTAGGATTGCACCGATATCCAGTTCACCCGGTACGTCTTTGGCTTGGATAGCAATAGCCACACCTTCAAATTCGTAACACGGTGATACGTCGATCTTAGTGATCTTCGCGTGTGCTTGAGTGCTGAGGCGTGCGTACACGTGCAGTTGATTTGGGAACTCTAGGCGGTCATCAATGTATACCGCTTCGCCCGTTACTTGTTTGGCAGCACTGTCGTGTTTAACGCTCTTACCCACGCCAGTTTTTAGGTCTTGTTTTGCAATGGCAACCATCTCTTCGTGGGTCATCGCATGCTTGTTTGAATTAGACATAAGACGTTACCCTTGTTTCGATTCGGTTGTTTTTGTTCCGTTGTTCAATGAAGTAGCGACGCAGCATGTTAGCCGCCGACAATGAACGGTATTCTTGGCTTGCACGGAAATCAGATAGCGGCTCAAAGTCGTTATACAGTTCTTGCATCGCTAACTTAATATTAGCGTCTGTCCATGGTTTGCCTAATAACGTATTTTCACAACGGGTTGCGCGCTTAGGCGTTGCAGCCATACCACCAAAGGCAATACGAGCGTGTGTTACCTTGCCTTCTTCGACTTGAATATCGAACGCGCCACATACTGCAGAGATGTCATCGTCTAAACGTTTAGATAGCTTGTAAGCTCGGAAACTGTCATTGGCTGGTTTAGGGATGATGATTTGCTCAATGAATTCACTCTCTTTTTGAGCTGTCACCTTGTAGCTGATGAAGTAATCTTCGATCGGCATGATGCGTGACTCATCACCACAGCGTAGTTTGATTTTCGCGTTAAGCGCAATCAGCAGGGGAGGCGTATCACCGATAGGCGAAGCATTGGCAACATTGCCGCCGATGGTGCCTTGGTTACGCACTTGCAGCGAAGCAAAGCGGTGTAACAGTTCACCAAAATCAGGGTAGTGTTTTTTCAGAAGTGAGTAAGAGTCACTAATTGGAAGGTTGGCACCAATGATTAAGTCGGTGTCTGTCTCTTCACATACCTTCATGTCTTCAACAAGGTTTACGCTGATCAGTGTTTCAATCTCACGATGGAATTGCGTTACTTCCAGTGCTAAATCCGTGCCGCCAGCAACCAGCTTAGCGTTCGGGTGGGCTTGGAAAAGCTTGGCCAACTCATCAGTGCTTCTCGGGGAAAAAGCAGTGAGGTGGCCAAGACGTAAGTTGGCTTCGGTGTTTTGAATGCTTTCTAGTTTCTCGATGGTTTTGCGCTCGAGTTCAGCAAATTGGTCAATCAAAGGTTTGTCTGTTGAAAGTGACATTGCGGCATCAACAATAGGGCGGTAGCCAGTACAACGACATAGGTTACCAGCCAATGATTCCATGACGTCTTCTTTACTCGCATCTGGTTTATTTTTACCAAGCGCAAACATCGACATGATGAAGCCCGGTGTGCAGTAACCACATTGGGAGCCGTGAAAATCGACAACCGCTTTCTGTACTGGGTGTAATGACTTATCTCGGTTTTGCAGATCTTCTACTGTGATTAGCTGTTTTCCGTGCAGCGCTGAAACGAACGTAAGGCAAGAGTTCACCGAGCGGTATTGCAGCTGTCCATCCACCACTTCACCTAAAACGACGGTACATGCGCCACAGTCACCCGACCCACAACCTTCTTTGGTACCGGTTTTATTAACCTTGGTACGAAGGTAATTGAGCACTGTCATATTCGGCGACAGATTGTCTTCACGTCTTATTTCCTGATTGAGCAAAAAAGTAATCAAGAGACCTCCTTGTAAATCGACATTGTTCCATGTGTATTCTTTTTGACTTCTAGGTCAATAATTATCCATCCTGACCCTGTGGTCAACTATTTATTTACAAAAATGCAACAACAAGGCGTGCATTGAGATTGTATACAATCTTATTTTATTTTTAGAGCTATGTTTTATATGGGGTTTTGCTAGAGGTGTTCAGTTTTATGCTGTGAATGAATTGTTAGCTATGTATACAAAATAAAGGCAAGGTTTGTGGCGATTGTGGAATTGTGTAAACGAGAGCAAATTCGTCATTTAGGTCTGAATGGGTGGTAGTTAGAGGTGAAAATGAACCGATCTTTTTCTTTATTCTACTGGGGAAGGTATAAAAAAGAGAAGTAAACACAGAGGCTTACTTCTCTCCCGTCTTGTTAACAAAAAGTTGTCAACAAAAAGATGCTAAAAGAAGGTTGGTAACAAACAATTGCCAGCGGTTAGCTAGAAAGGTCGCTTGTTACGATTTGCTTTTGAGTAGATCAGAGAACACAACGTGCAAGTCGCTTGATGCGGTGCTGCTGTCTAGGTTGAGCTTAGATCGGATGTGACTTAGGTGTTCTTTCATTAAGTCAACCGCCTGTTCTTCATCGCCGGACTCAATAGCATCAAGTAACTGTTCGTGCTCGTCTTGAGAGCAGTTAGAGTGGTTACCGGTCTCGTATTGAGCGATCAACAGGGACGTTTGTGAGACTAAGCTGCGTTGGAAAGCGAGCAGTGGTGCGTTTTCTGCCATCTCTGCCAGTTTGATGTGGAACTCACCAGACAAACGTAATCCAGAACCATAGTCGCCTTGTTCAAAGGCGCAGTTCTCTTTCGCAACCAGCTTTCTGCACTCATCGATCTGAGCTTTAGTCGCGTGTTTAACGGCAAGCTCTATGATAGCAAGCTCCATGACTTCGCGCGCTTTAAAGATCTGCTTAGCTTCATCTACCGTTGGCGCAGCAATCATGGCACCTCGGTTTGGACGGATCACCACAACTTGTTCGAGAGATAGACGCAGCAAGGCGCGGCGGATAATTGTTCGGCTAACTCCGAAGATTTCCGCTAGAGCTTCTTCGCTTAATTTTGTGGCTGGTGGCAGCCTTTGTTCTAATATCGCGTCGAAGATATGGCAGTAAACAACATCGTCTTGAGTCTGGCCTGTTACTTTTGTTTTTACACCTTTGGAGACAGAGTTTTTGAGAGCTGTCATAGAGATAAGGGCCCCTGTTTAGTCGAGTCGAGTTGGTCGAGAGTAATTCATGAGTATTACTCTATATTGTATACATTTATCTATACAATGCCACCGGATGAATGTGCGAGGTACGCTTGTTTGTTAATGACTTATAACATTTAGTTTGCAGAGAACTGTGTGCAATCTAAAGCTTTAAGCCATTCTTCTTAAAACTAGACGCGATTATCGCCACAGCTGTAGGCGACGATCTGGCTTATTTCGCTCAGGGTACGACCTGATTGCTGCTGCCACTCGTTGAAAGCCTTACTCGCTGCGACTTGTGCTCGTTTGGTGTTACGACCGCTATCAACTACATCGGTACTGCGCAGGTGCGCTTCCACGTCAGAAGATAAGATAAACGTGTCTTTGCCCATCTGACGCAAGGTGTAAGCACCTGTGTTACCACCTAATCGCTTGCCGTGTTTCTTCAGGTAATCCCACAGTTCTGTAATTCGCTCTGATGGCCAGTCGGCAACCATTTGTGAGAAGGAATCTGCCTCACGCTTGGCATTGTGGATCATCATTGCGTTGGCAGGGATGGTCATCACCTTGGTGAGGTGGCGAATAATGCGTGGATCTTGCGCTTTCTGTTCCCACATTTCATTCGGCAGCATCAGCATCTTCTCGATGTCGAACTCAAAGAACACTTCTTCAAATTGCGGCCACTTCTTTCTCACCACGTTCCACGAAATACCACACTGGAATACCTTTTCTGTAAAGGCTGCCAACCAACGGTCGTCGGTGATTTGTGATAACTCGGCTTGTGAAAGAGGCGCACGAACAATCTTTTCGAGCTCTGCTGCGCCGCCTTTACGGTGAGCAGCTCGTTGGTAAATGGTGTCGAATTTTTCTTGGGTCATTGAAGGTTCCAAATTAATACGATTTTCTAAGATATAGGGTCGAATCTGGCAATTAAAACGATTCTGTTAACTAAAGTAAGTCTGTTAATTAAAACGAACAAGCCGACTAAAACACGCTAGCTGAGCTTTAATTCCATTTGATACAGAGGCCAGGTGTTGCCATTGAATTCTTTACATTTTGGTTCTTTGTCGACCACTTGAAAGCCCGCTTTGTCGTAGCAATGTTTTGCTCCGATATTTTGCTGAAAGACCGCTAAGCTGATGGTGGTGACATCTGGGGTTTGTCTCGCAGCGTTTAATGCACTTTCTATCATGGACTGTCCAAATCCTTTACCACGCTGATTTGGATGAATGGCGACTCGGCAGAAGCGAAGTTCACTGTCTGACATACGTTGAAACTCCATAAACCCGATCAGTTCAGTGTGATTGTTGTTTGAACTCGGTTCAGAGAGAGCACTGGATTCAGAGAGAGCACTGGATTCAGAGAAGGTATATAGCTCAACTTGAGGTTCTTGAGAGCGTTTGATAATCGATTCGGCTTCTAATGGCCAACCAAAGGTTCGCCCTCCCCAAAGCACGTAGTCTTCGAGTGACGTGAACCAAGTGACGATCTCGTCGGCGTCGTATGCCTTAAAGCGGTTTATTTCCATATCTTTTTTCCTTGTCGAGTGGTGTTTTCCTAAACCGCTAAACTTCCGCACCTAACTGATCAAGAAAGCCACGCATGTAGTCGGTGCGCTTGTTAGCTTCTAACTTGGCGGATTCGGTATTCATGGTTTCAGCGAGCTTAAACAGCTTCACGTAGAAGTGATCGACGCTGTAATGCTTGTCATCTAAGTCACGCCCCGTCGCGAATGGGTCTTCGTGGTTGTAAAGTTCAGCGTTAAAGCTTTGACCTACGTACAGGCAGCGAGCAATACCAATTGCACCGAGAGAATCAAGGCGATCCGCATCTTGGACGATTTGCGCTTCTAGGGTTTCCGGTGTGATGTTGGCGCTGTAGCTGTGCGTGACAATCGCATGATGGATCTCGTCAAGATAGGACGCGGGGTAGTCGATAGATTTGAGGAAAGAGATCGCCTTGTCTGCTGCCATTTGTGAGCTTTTGGCTCTGTCTGGGTGATTCTTCGGAAAGGTGAAGCAATCATGAAGGTAAGCAGCGGGTAAAACGACTTCAAGCTTAGCCTGTTCTTGAGCACACAAAGCCTTAGCGGTTTTAACTACGCGTTTAATGTGGCTAATGTCGTGCGCTGCATCTTGTGTCATTTCTCGTTGTGAAAAATTAAGCAGTTGGTCTTCAAACTTTTCCTTCACGCGTCTCTTTCTCCATAGGTAGACGTTAGCAATCTTGCTGATTACATAGCATATATTTCAAATCGACTTTAACAGTTTCAAGCGCGAGTTTTTATCTTTTATAAAAGGAATGGCAACAAAAAACCGACTCTGTGAGTCGGCTTACTAGAGAGGCTTGTATACGTATTTTAGGACGAGACAGATAAAAGCATTATCAACGGTAGTCAGAGCTTAAGCTGCAGCTTGTTGAAGCTGTGCTAGCACATCATGTAGAGAAGGGCTGATGGTGTGTCCAAGCGCTTTTACTTCGTCACATGGCTCTACTAAATCAGGGATCTGGAAGCTGATCATGTTGGCTGCCATAGAAGCGCGAATGCCGTTGTTTGAATCTTCAAATGCCAAGCAAGTTTCAGGTGCAACACCTAGGCGCTCAGCCGCCAGTAAGTAAATCTCTGGGTGAGGCTTGCCGTGAGTCACTTCGCAGCCTGTGCTTAGTGAAGTGAAGTAAGAATCTAGGCCTGCTAGCTCAAGCTTCTTCTTGGCGATATCTAGCTGAGTTGAGGTTGCCACCGCGATTGGAATGTCATTCGACTTTAGCCACTCTAGCAGCTCAATCACGCCATCTTTTACGGGGATCGCTTGGTTTTTAACAATCGCACTGTAGCGGGTTCGCCATTCATTGTTCAGTGCTGGGTAGTCTAGGTTTTCACCGTAGCCATTTCGAAAGATCTGTTCGATGGTTTTTGCGTTACAACCAATGATGCCTAGATAAACATCTTGCAAAAACGGAACGCCTTGCGCGTGACATGCTTCTTCAAAAACCTGCATACAAAGTCGCTCGGTGTCGAGCAGCAGTCCATCCATATCAAAAATAGCAGCTTGAAAATTCATATCCGTGGTTCTTTATGTGTTGTCATCGTAAGGGCGGGTATTTTGACACAGTGCTTTGGGATAGGCGAGTTAGAGTTCAGTAAAACAGCGATAATTGTATTACAAAATTTTAAGGGAGCAGGCGCAATTGGTTATGGGCTTCTGAATGGGTGATAGCGTTTAGTTATGATATTTAAATTTTATAGATTCAGGCGTTCTAAAAGAAACAATGAACATCAGAATGCATAACAATCCTTGAGTTTCACTTGAGTGAAAAATTACATTTTCGATACTTAATCGCCCGTTATCGTGACCCTAATCTTATAAAAAACAATCCATTAAAACGCTCAATAATTGTGTGACATACCAATAAGTAAAGTATTGAACATACAGACAAAATATCCCTAGTCCACATTTTTAGCAGGGTTTCTTATGTTGTATTTTGAGTTTCTATTTTTACTTGTCGTTCTCTATATCGGTTCTCGGTATGGCGGTATTGGTTTAGGGGTTGTTTCTGGTATTGGTTTGGTGATTGAGGTCTTTATCTTCAAGATGCCGCCAACATCGCCACCTGTCACCGTTATGCTGATCATTCTCGCGGTGGTAACCTGTGCTTCGATCCTCGAAGCGGCCGGTGGCTTAAAATACATGCTCCAAGTGGCGGAAAGGGTACTAAGAAAGAACCCGAAACGCGTCACCCTGATAGCCCCATTTGTTACCTATTCTATGACGTTCCTGTTGGGTACTGGCCACGCGGTTTATTCGATCATGCCTATCATTGGTGATGTGGCATTGAAGAATGGAATTCGTCCTGAGCGTCCAATGGCAGCGGCTTCTGTTGCATCTCAACTTGCGATTACTGCATCGCCAATCTCGGCGGCAGTGGTGTACTACCTAGCGCAACTTTCAGATATTCAGCATTCCATTACTTTGCTTTCGATTCTATTGGTGACGGTACCTGCAACCTTGTTCGGTACGTTGTTACTTTCTCTGTACAGCTTGAAACGCGGTAAAGAACTGAATGACGATCCTGAGTACCAAGAACGTTTGAAAGATCCTGAGTGGAAAAAGCGCATTGAGAGCACCACAGCAACATCTCTAGATGAAGTGCTACCTAGCTCGGCTCGTAATGCAGTCTTGATTTTCCTACTTTCTATTGTCGTGATCGTAATTGTGGCGATGGTGCCAGAGATCAGAACCATTGTAGACGGCGACAAGCCAATCAAGATGTCGGTGATCATCCAAATGATGATGCTCTGTTTCGGCGGTATCATCTTGCTAGCAACCAAAACTGACCCACGTGATGTGCCAAATGGCGTGGTATTCAAATCCGGTATGGTGGCAGCAATTGCTATCTTCGGTATCGCTTGGATGTGGATACTTACTTCCAATACGCAATGCCTCAGTTCAAATCGGGCATCGTGGAAATGGTGACCAACTATCCATGGACGTTCGCACTAGCGCTATTCATCGTATCGGTTGTGGTGAACTCTCAAGCGGCTACTGCACGTATGATGTTGCCTGTTGGCCTTGGTTTAGGCTTGGACCCTGCCTTGCTAATCGGCTTGATGCCAGCGGTGTACGGCTACTTCTTTATCCCGAACTACCCGTCTGATATCGCAACGGTGAACTTCGATGTCTCCGGCACTACCAAGATTGGTAAGTGGTACTTCAACCACTCATTCATGTCGGTGGGTTTAATCGGTGTCGTCGGCGCATGTTGCTTAGGCTACGCACTGGCTCAGATTTTTATTGCTTAATCTGTTAACGAAGTGAAATGAAAAACAGCGCCTAAATAGGCGCTGTTTTTGTATGTACTGTTTGGAAGTTCTAATCCGAATCTAAAGCGATATTAACGTGGCTCAAAAGCCAAGGATTGAATCGCTTCTTCAATAGTTAGGAAGTGGATCTTCATCAAGCACACTTCGGCTTTCTGGAACTCATGATTTCGTATCAGCTTAGTCACGCTTTCAAGCGAATACTGCTCAGTTCGTTTCGCTAGAGACAGTTGATTTGAGCTCGATTGAAGTGCGTAGCTGTCACCTTCAGAATCGATGAGGTAATCATCTTCGCCCAAGATCATGTCTGAGCATTCTGCCTGAAAATCGTTCTCGGATGCGACGTAAATAAGCTCATCATCGCCGTCGAGTTTTACTAAAGATGGCCAACGGATCATTACTGCCTCTAAATCATGTGTGTTGAAGTGTATCGACTATAAACAGTTTTGAAGATTGGGTCATCTATTGTTCTAGCTATTCAAAATGCTGTTTACTTAAAGAGCTACTTGCTCAAAGAGCGGCCTAACGGTGCAAAATAACCTTGAAGCGCTTCATAAATCTCTTTGCGATGCTTGAGGTCTGGATAGAGAGGGAACATGTCTGGCTTGGTTGTGCCATCGACTAGGTAAGCGTTTTCGATATCTGAACAAGATTCTATGGCGGATTCAAAAGCACGAGCCATCATCTCCGTTGGCAATGAGAAGTAACGGGCAGAGGTTGCTTTGTCGGCAATGACACTTCGCGCCACGTAATCGTGCTTATCCAAATTGTTCTCGCTGAGTAGTGTGGTGTCGAACAGAGACATCAGACTCTCGTTTAATGGATGAGGTCGCACCTTTCTATCGTGTAACCAACAATCGCTGGCAAACAAGATGTGTTTACGAGGCCCTGAGGTATCGCCAATCTCAAATGCCTTTTCAGCGATGTAGTGGTCAAATGCGTGCCAAAACTCGTGAGCCAGCGCACCTGCACCTGCGTTTTTCGCGAGTGCTAATTCTCGCTGGTTGGGCGCGTAATGTGCTTGAACCCCTTTCCTGCCACCACTACCAAATGCCAACCCAAGTGTGCCACGAAGGCCTATCGCTTCAGGTGGCAGAGCCAAAATATAAGCCAGGTCTGCCAATGAATCGAATATCAAGTTCGCAGCTAAGTCTTTCTCTTCTTTGGTTACCCAAGCGCCCACACGAATACTTCCCATACCGAAGGTCTGTTTAATATCCATGAAAGACACCTGATCGCCGTGTCGGTAGTCAGGGCCTTTGCGGGTTTTGTACTTAAAGTGGGTTAACTTCAAAGGAGTCCTCAGAAATGGGTGTATAACGTAAATACTATCAGGTACGGCTTAGTGCCTTACAGACCTAAGCCGAGGAAGTTACCACTTTTCGTAGCCAATTTCTGAATAAAATGACTTTGGGTTAGGTTGAAGGACCTACCATGAGGTGGGATCGCCTTCACGTGTGAGCGGAAACAATGGTTCATCGGGTTTGGCGTAGCTTAGACGGCGTAGCCTTTGTGTCACGTGATAGCTGTCTAGCCCTGATATTGTGACTGTGTCTAAAGCCTCCAAATCCAAATAGCCATCGGGCATTAAGGCATTTTTTGGGGCGTGAAGCGTGACGACTTCGCCAATCAGCATTTGGGTGTGATTGCTCTCTATCTGAATATGTTCTTTCAATTCCAATCCAATTTTCAAAGCGCTTTCTAATACAAATGGTGCTGAGAAGTCATCGTCATAATAAGGTGTCAGGCCGACCGACTCGAACTCGGATACTTCTTTAGGATATCGCGCAGAGGTTTGGTGAGCTTTCTTGAAAAAGTCAGCACCAATACTG